>JAZRBG010000017.1:0-15544 GCA_045634945.1 Akkermansia sp.
TCCAGCCCCCTCCCGCGCACGGGCATTCCCTTCTTCAGGAATAATGGGTAGCTACCCCATTGTTCCTTCTCCGTAAGCTCGATTGTACATCGAACAGGGATAAGATACCACAAAATTTCAATAGAGTCCCGCGCTCCGAGAGGGGCGAGTAGAGAAGAACGCCACCAAGGAGGCGTAGAGAAGAATGGCTGACGCCATAGATGTTAATTTACCAGGGGGAAACTGGAGGAGAGGGGGTAATCCGGCACATGGATGAGCTCTACGCCGTACATGGCGGCGATTTGGGGGGCGCGGGATTCTGCGTAGTCCTCACCGTAGTAAATGGTTTTGACGCCGTGGGCGCAGAGTGCCTGCATGCAGGAGGTGCAGGGCATGGTGGTGCAGGCTACAATTTTGGCCTCGCCGCGTTTGAAGAGGCTGCACAGGTTAATTTCTGCATGCAGCATGAATTTTTGGCGTTCCTCACGGGAAGCCCAGAAGCCCTCCGGGGCGGTAAAGCCGGGGAAAAGCCCATTGTAGGCGGTGCCGATGACGCGGTTATCTTTATCCAACGCGGCGGCGCCGACCTTGCGGTAGGGGTCTTCGGATCTCAGGGCGGCCACGTGGGCCAAAGCCATGACATATTGCGGGATGGAGAGGCGACTCATGGCATTATGATACAACACTTTTGCGGCAATGCAAGCGCAATGCATGCCTGAAGCGTACTTTTTTGCTTGTCAGGGCGGTGAGGCTTTGATATAAGGGGTGTGATGAGTAGAGATTTTTACAACCCCCTGTTATTGTTGTTAGTGGTGGTGCTGCTGTCTTGCCGTATCAGCCACGTGGGTGATGCCGGCAGTTTGGAGGTGTGGGTGATGGTGATATGTGCCACGGGTTTTGTGTTGGATGGCGCGTTGGCGTTGGCCAGGGCACTTACGCAACGTCCCTCTGTGATGTGTGTGGTGTGGGCTATGGTGTTTTTGTTGGTGGGGTGCAGCACGTGGGTAATGGCTACTGCCAATCAAGGTGTTGAGACGGAGGATTTGGATGCCTACCGCACCATGTATGCGCAGTACCGCGAGGGTGCGGATGTGAATGCCCGCAATGAGAACGGTGATACGCTGCTGCTGTTGGCTGTGGAGTGCGGCAAGGAGAACGTGGTGCGTACGCTGCTGGGTAACAGTGATTTGACTGCCGAGCAGTTGCCGCAGGCTGCCATGCGTGCCATTATTACCAACCGTGTGCCGGAGCTGCAAATGTTGCTGGAGGCCGGTGTGGCTGCCGATTCTGCAACGGGGGGCACTACGCTGCTGTGTGCTGCTGCTGCTTATGGTAATCATGCTGCGGTGGAGCTGTTGCTGGAGCACGGTGCCAATGCTTTGCTGGCAGATGAAACCGGTGTTTCCCCGCTCTCTAATGCCGTTATCAGCGGCAATACGCGTGTGGTGAAGCTTTTGCGTGAGGCCGGGGCAAGCCCCACTGCTGCCGACCCCGATGGCCGCGAGCCGGCCAGTTATTCCCGCTCCGAAAAAATGGATGCAGCTCTTCAATAAACCCTTGACCACCCTGTATGTTGATGAAACGCTTATGTTCACTGTTGTTGTTGCCGTTCTGCTGCATGGCAGAGGATTTTACCCTTGCCGACGGTACCGTGTTGAAAGATGCGGAGGTGCTGCGTAAAGGGGCAGAGGAATTGCAGATTCGCCACGCGGGCGGTATAGAGAAGTTCTCTTACACGGAGCTGAGCGCAGAGCTGCAAAAGCGTTATGAGCTGACGCCGCAGGACGTAGAGGCGCGCCGCAAAGCCGTAAGTGATGCCGCCGCAGAAAAACAACGCGAAAAGGAGGCGGCCAAGGCTGAGAAAGAGCGCGTGCTGCGGGAGAACCAAGAGGCGCGCTTGGCTGCGCTTGAGTCAGCCGGCAAGCATGCACGCTATATCAGCGGGGCAGATGTGATTCAGCTGTGCAGCAGCATGCTCACGCTGGAGGCCCGCGCCGCCGAGTTTTTGGCTGCCGAGTGGAACCGCCGCGAGGCGTTGCGCCTTAATTTGGGGGTGGACACACAGCGGTTTACGGAAGAGGCAGACTCCCTGAAGCCGGATTTTGAGCGCGAGCGCAAAGAGCTGGCCACGCTGCGCTCTGAGCTCAGTGACAAGCGTGCCAAGGTGCAGGAGCAGGCGGATACCATTAAACGCAAAAATGATGAAATTGCCGCCCTGCGTGCAGAGGTTGCCAAGCTTAATAAAGAGCTGGGCCGTGCAGAAACGCGCTCTACCAACACAACGGTGGTGGTGGATAACCCCGTGTATGTGCCCACTTATGTTGGCCCTACGTGTGTGGGGCATGTGCGCAAACCCCGCCCCGTTACTTGCCCGCCGCCTGCCAAGCCGCGCCCGGCACGCCCGGCAACGCGTCCGCACCCCATACGCGTGTCTCCCGGGCCGCGCCCTGCAAGTGCTGCCCGCCCGGCAAGCAGTGCACACACCTTGCCGCGCCGTTGAGCCGCGCCTGCGCCTACCGCTATACACTGCGGGCATTCGCGTGGGGGCAATCAGATAAAATTCACGGTGTAAGGGGGTAAACATTGAGTCCACCGCAGGTGGACGAAGTTTAATTGAATCCGCTTGCGGATGAAGTTTCATTGACTGCCGCCGGCAGGAAGTTTCATTGACCAAAGGAAAGTTTCACTAACTTTGTCCGCAAAGGCAAAGTTATTACAAACGTCATCTCTTTTGCGGCGACAGCCGCCACTATTCTTAAATTCAGAGAGTCAGCGCAGCTGTCGCTCCTCAATGCGGCATCCCCCCAAAAACAGCGATTTTGCGTTCAAAGTAGACTAAACATTCTAATTGCTCCCCATGCACTGTAGCCATAACTTTTTTCTTGCAAAGCCTGCCGTATTAGTGTAGATTGCAGGTATGTTCAGCAAGAAATTACTGAAAGCCGCGTGTTTGGGGTTGTTGAGTGCAATGAATGTATTGCAGGCAGCCGAGGCGCCGGCTCCGTACGGACCTGTGCCCACAGAGCAGCAGGTGAAGTGGCTCCGCATGGAGTGGTACGCGTTTGTACACTTCGGCCTTAATACCTATACCGATAAAGAATGGGGCTACGGGGATGAATCTCCCACGATGTTTAACCCCGCTCATTTTGATGCGGAGGCTATTGTGAAAACCTTCAAAGGTGCCGGTATGAACGGCATGATTTACACCGCCAAGCACCATGACGGTTTCTGCACCTGGCCCACAAAATCTACCGGGCACAACATTACCAAATCTCCGTGGAAAAAAGGTAAGGGTGACGTGGTGAAAGCTTTTGCCAAGGCCTGCAAAAAGCATCAATTCCCCTTCGGTACGTATTTGTCCCCGTGGGATCGCAACTGCGCAGAGTACGGGCAGCCCGGCTATTTGGATGTATACTACAAGCAGATAGAAGAATTGCTGACTAAATACGGCCCCATTTTTGAAATTTGGTTTGACGGTGCCATGGGTGGCGATGGCTATTATGGCGGCGCACGCCAAAACCGCAACATCGGCAAGGCAGACACCTATTACAATTACGAGCAGGTTGTAAAAAACATCCGCAAGTTGCAACCGGATTGCATTATTTGGGGCGCGGCCGGGCGCGGTGATGTAACCTGGGCCGGCTCAGAAAAAGGATTTGCCAAGAATTATCCGCTGTGGAATGCTCAAGGGGATAAGTGGCTTTCTCTGGAGGCTGATACACCCATCAACAAGCGCGGTTGGTTCTGGCACCCGGGACAGGGCTCTGCGGTAAAAACGCCGGAGCATCTCATGGAGGTGTACATGACCAGCGTGGGGCGCGGTGCTAACCTTATTCTTAACCTTGCACCCGATAGAGACGGGCGTTTGGACCCCGCAGACGTGGCGTCTCTGGAGGCATTCGGCAAGATGCGCCGTAAGTTGTTGGCCAAAGATTATGCCCTCAATGCACAGGTGGAAACCTCTGAATCCCGCGGCAAGAAGTATAATGGCTCTCAGCTGACGGATGGCGATATTGAAAGCTACTGGTACCCAGAGGATGGTACCACCACTCCCTCTGCCGTGTTGCAACTGGAGACCCCCGTCACCTTTGACGTAGTGCGCCTGCGCGAGCAAATTCGCCTCGGGCAGCGTGTGGAGGCTTTCCAAGTGGAGGCTTTTGTGGACGGCGAGTGGAAAACAATTGTGCAGCCCGGTAACCCCGGTGAGTCTGAAACCGGTTTTGACGGCTTGCGCGGTGGCAAGGGCCACACCATTGGGCACCAAGTCATGCGCTGGCTGCCGGAGCCCGTTACCACGGATAAAGTGCGCCTTACCATCACGCGCGCCAAGGCATGCCCGTGTATCTCAGAGTTCTCTCTGCTGCGTATGCCTGCGGCGGAGGAATCTGCCACCGTGACCACGGAGGACGGCGACCGCGTGCTCAGCAGCAAGGAGTGGACCTTCGGCGGTTTTTCAAAAGAGCAGGCTCACCTTGCTTTTGACGGCAAGCCCGATACCATGTGGCAGCATGGTAAAACACCCGCCCACATTCGTGTGGACATGAAGAAAACGCGCACGCTCAGCGGTTTTGCCTATTTGCCCCGCCAAGATGGCAAAACGGAGGGTATGACCTCTCGTTACCGTTTTGAAATCAGTCAAGACGGCAAGACCTGGAAGACTGTTTCTGAGGGCGAGTTCGGCAACCTGCGCGCCAACCCCGTAGAGCAACAAATCTCTTTCGAGCCGCAAAAGGCACGCTACGTTCGCTTCTTCTCTACTGCGGCGTTGGATGGCAGCGGCTCATCAGTGGCAGAGCTCAAGCTCTTTTCTCCCCCTAAAAAGAAGTAAGTATTGATACTCACTTACACACAAAAAGCACTGCGGCAACTACCGCAGTGCTTTTTGTCTTGGTACGGTTTTAAGGGATTTGTAATGATGTTTTCCATTTGTTTGCAACAAATGGAGTGAAACCTCGCTTACGCTCGGTGAAACTTCACGTTGTTCAATGAAACCTCACCATCGGTTCGGTGAAATCTCGCGGCAAAGCCGCTCGGTGTATATGCAGAGGGGATGCCTGCCGCTCTTTGTTTATTTATAGGTATTACAACGGTTGAGCCAGCCGGGTAACCATTTTTTCTCATTGCGTGCCGCGGGGGAGTTGGCCACACGGCGCGTCATGACCACTGAGGCCGCGCGGGAGAACTCTGCCGTGGCGGCACTCCCCTGCGGCGTGCCCCTCATTTCTTCCAACACCTGCAACAGCCCCCAGCCTTGGCCCTTGTAGCGCTCCGTTTCTTTAAGCCCCTCGCCCTTGAAGTTTACGTAGTCTACCAAGCAATACATGCCTTGCGTGGTGGCGGCCAAGGCTTGGTAACGTGCTTGCACGGCTGCCGGGTTGGCGGCGGCCTGCATCATGCGGGGCAGGGCAGCGCGAGAGCGCAGAATAATGAACTCCGTTTGCAGGGCTACATGGGCTGCCAGCCATTGGCGCATGGCATCTGCCTTGCCGCTGCGGTCTGATAAAAATGCCTTTTTATCAGGCCAGGGTGCTGCACCGTTAAAATAGGCCGGCACCTGCACACCGCGGCGCTTGGCGTAGGCTACAAACTTGGGAAAACTCTCATCAAACGGCCCGCTGTACCCTGCGGGGTACCATATAAAATGCCCGATACCCAGGGAGGGGAAGTCCTCCCCCGCATTCCAGCTCACCAGCCCCTGTACGCTGCCTGCGCATTCGTTTTTCCAAATGCGCTGCCCCAGTGTGGTGAGGTCTATGCCGCTGAAATTGGGTGCTGCCGCAGCCTTGGCGGTGGGGCGGTACCCGCGCTGCGGTGTGGGTTGCGCTGCACAGGCGCAAAGGGCAACTACACTGCCTAATATGAGAAAACGGTGGTTCATGCCTGCATTCTACCACAGGCGTTTCCCTTTTGTAAAGAGTGAAGAAAGTCAGGAAAAAATCCATCTTTTCAGAGAAAAATAAAAAAAAACTGCCTTTATGCTTGACTTTGATATCATGATGTGGTAATTTGCTGCACCGCCTTGTTGCCGGGTTCGCCGGAAACGTGATGCGAACCGCCGAGGTGGAAACAACCAAATCTAATCATTTTACAATATGGTAGCAATTCGTCTCAACCGTCAGGGGTCCAAGGACCGTCCTTATTACAAGATTGTTGTCGTTGACAGCCGCGCTCGCCGTGATGGCGACTTCATTGAACAGGTGGGTACCTACAACCCCATGGCTGAGGGTGAGAACTACACCCTTGACCTGGAGAAGGTTGAAAAGTGGATCAGCAATGGCGCTCAGCCCTCCGAGACTGTCGCTTCCATGATCAAGAAGGCTCGCGCTGCTAAGGCCTAAGCCTCTCCACACCAAACCTTTTTCCTTGGTTGTTTCTGATTTGAGCCTGCTGTGCGTTGCCGCATAGCAGGCTCTTTCTATGCCCCCCCTATCTGCGACGTCAGTCGCTCTTCTCTATGCACGCAGTGCATTCTTCACTACGGCTTGGCCGTTCTTCGCTATGCGCTCTGCGCATTCTTCTCTGCGAGCGCAGCGAGTATTTCATTTCATCACTCCAAACGCTTGCCGGCGCGTGTAAGCTTATAATGCAGGGCTTCGGTTTGTTGCAGCAGTCCTATACTGATCAAGTGGCGTATGCTGCTGCGCAGGTCACCGCAGTTGCAGTGCAGTTCTCTGGCTAGCTGCGCTAAATTTTTGTCTGCCACGCCGGGTTCGGGTTGCTCTTTCAGCAGGTTCAGTATGCTTTTTTCCGTTTCGCTCAAGCCGGCTTGGCGGTGGCGGTCATATTCATGGTCGCTTGTTGATATGTAGGGGGTATTAGGTGTCATTGTCTCTGTTATAGCAAAGATTTATCTTGTTTGTCAAATGTTAAAAATTTAACATTTCTAAAAGTTACTTTTTGATAAATAACACTTGACAAAATGAAGCATGCTTCATAAAATCAGCTCAGAGAATTTCAATACCATGAAGGAAAAATACATAACACGATACGAGGCATCCAAGGGGCAGGGGTATACATTTGTGGGGTGGCGACTTTGTATTACACGTAAGGGAGAGCGGTTTGTCAGATATTTTTCTGATTTGAAGTTGGGCGGGCCGGAGAAATCGCTGGAGGCGGCACGAAAACTGCGTGATATGATGTTGAAGGCCATGGAGCGGGGCGAGGCAGATTATAAAACGCTGTTCAATGAGTTTCGCCGTGTAGAGCTTGAGCCCTGATGCGTATGGCGTATACAGAAAAACAGGTGGAAAATAGCCCGATTTTTCTTGACTTGAGTGCCGAAATTGGTATACTCTTCGCGTTGATATGAAGCTAGCTTCATATTGCCGAAAAAAAAGCAAAATCATCATGCATAACCGCCAAGCCATATCGTTTTTGATGAAGTTGATAACCGACCGTGTATCAACTTTGTTTGCGCTTAAGGTGGATGTGCCGCTTACAGCCGCGCAAAGCCGCGTGGTGATGTATTTGGAGGCGCGGAGAGGTGGGCCGGTATCTCAGCGAGAGATTGAGCAGTATTTGAACGTGTCTCACACCACAGCCAAGGGCTTGCTGCAACGGCTGGAGGAAAAAGGCTTTGTGCGCACCGCCTTCGACAGCCCCGACCGACGCGTGAAGAATGTGTACCTGACAGAGTTGGCACACCACAGCAGAGATGAGCTGATGGAGGATATACGCACCTTGACGGACCAAATGATGCAGGGCATAAGCCCCGAGGAGGAAACCCTATTATTTGAATTATTACGCCGTATTTACGGCAATATTAAATGATTTTTTACTCAGAAATGAAAGCGAAGTACATAACAACAATGGTACTGGGCAGTTTGGCGACCGCGGGGTTGACCGGCTGCGCCGAGCAAGAGGACGGGAAGCCCAGCTTCTTTGAGCGTTTTTACGCAGACTTCATTGCTCCGATTCTTGGTGAGACCCCGCAACAGGAAATGAAAATGATGCCCCCGCTGGGTGGTGTAAGCACCATGAACTTGCAGCAAGTTACCGTGCCTATTTATGCCACTTGGTTTGGCCAGTTGCGCGGTACGGAGCAGGCAGATATCAAGCCCGAGGTTGCAGGCCGCATTGTGAGCCAGGACTATATAGACGGCTCCCCCTGTGAGAAAGGAGAGCCCTTGTTCCACATAGATGACGAGACCTACAAAGCTGCCTATGACATGGCCGCTGCCAATTTTGCAGCAGCAAAGGCCACAGAAGCGCAAGCAAAAATTGCAGATGAGCAGGCCCAGCAAGATGTAGACCGCTATGCCTCTTTGGTGGGCACGGGTTCTGTGTCTGAAAAAACATATTTGGATGCTCAGCATGCCAAAAAGCGCAGTGCTGCCTTGTTGGCCGCTGCCACGGCAAATGCCTTGCAGGCAGAGGCTGCCATGACCAACGCAGAGATTAATTTGAAGCGCTGCGTTATTAAGGCTCCTTTCAAGGGCTATGCCTCTGCCGCAACCGTCAGCGTGGGTGATTATGTGGCCCCGGGGGCTAAGTCCCTCACCCGCATGAGTGCCATTAACCCCATTCGTGTGGATTTCATGGTAACCGGTAAGCATGTGCTCGACATCGTGAAACAAACCAGTTTCTCCGCCGGCAATGATATGGCGGCTCCCTTTACCTCTTTTGAGGTCATTTTGGAGGACGGTACGGTGTACACCGCCAAAGATGAGGCCGGTAATGTTGCACCCGTGTTGGGTAAAATCAAAACGATGGATAGTGAGGTAAACCCCTCCACCGGTACGGTGAGCTTCATTGGCGAAATCCCCAATGCAGAGCTGCGCTTGCGCTCCGGAGCATCGGTGCAGGTGCGCGCCAAAATTACAGAAGTTAAAGACGCCTTTGTGGTGCCCAAGAGCGCCATCCTTTCCTCCATGAACCACCGCTTTATTTATGTTGTGGGTAAGGATAACCAGCCCTACGGTATAGATGTGGTGCTGGGCCCCGAGGCTGAGCTTGATATGCCCAATGGCGATGGCACCACCGTTAAAATGCCCATGCAGGTGGTAATGGCTCGCCCCGGCTCCAATGCAGAGGGCGCGCCCCGTGCCTCGCTGGAGGAGATTCTTGCCGACCTCGGTTACGATAACCCGCTGGATGCCCCGGTGATTGTGTCCGGTGGTCAGATGGCTCAAATTTACGCCACGGCCAACATGGGTATGAAGAAGAAAGGCATACCTGCCGGGTTCGGTATTGTAGACCCGCAGCGAACCCGCCCCTTCGTCTACACGCCGCCGGTCACCACAACCCCCTCTGTCACGGCTAACCCCGCTGCCGAGGCAGCGCAAAAATAAGGAGCCTGCATGAGTGCTTATTTTATTAAACATCCGGTTATTGCCACCGTTATCGCCGTGTTGACTACGGTGCTGGGTGTGGTGTGCCTGATGAATCTGCCGATTGCGCAGTACCCGGAGATTACGCCGCGTACCATTAACCTGACGGCCATGTACCCCGGGGCAGATGCCCAGGCTGTGGCAGACTCCGTGGGTACCCCCATTGAGCGCCAGATGAATGGTATTCAGCACATGGACTACATGACATCCGTGTCGTCCAACAACGGTGTGTACAATCTGCAAGTGGTGTTCGAGCCGGACTCCGACACGGATATTGACCAAGTGCTTACCAACATGCGCTACGGACAGGCCCAGTCTCAGGTGCCTACCGAGGTGCTCAACGCGGGTATCACCATCCGCCAGCAGCCGGGTTTGCCCTTGATGCTGTACTCCCTCACCTCCCCCGACGGTACCTATGACGCCGTGGACCTGGCCAACTTTGCGCAGGTGAAGTTGCTGGATGAAATTAAACGCGTGCCGGGCGTGGGTGAGGTTACGGTGTATGGTGCAGGGCGTTATGCCATCCGCATTTGGTTGGATACCGTCAAAATGGCCCACTTCGGCATCTCTCTTAATGAGGTGCAGGGGGCTGTGCGCCAGCAAAATGTGACCAACCCCGGCGGTAAAGTGGGTGCGGACCCCGTGCCCAACGGGCAAGAAACCACCATCACCATCCGTACGGAGGGGCGCCTTACCTCCCCGGAGCAGTTTGAGAACATCATTGTGCGCCAGCGTGGTGATGAGGTGGTGTTCCTTAAAGATATTGCCACCCTGGAGCTGGGGTCGGAGAACTACTCTGCCACCGGCCGTCTTAACCGCCAAACCTCTGCCAGTATCGTTATTTTCCAGGCTCCGGGCTCCAATGCCATTGAGACGGTAGACCGTGTGTCTGCCCTCTTGGCCTCCAAACCCTTGCCCCCCGGTATTGAGGGTGATGTGTCTTTGGATACCACCACCTCCGTGCGTTACTCGATAGATGAGATTAAAAAGACCTTTATTGAGGCTGTTGTGTTGGTGGCCTTGGTGGTGTTCTTGTTCTTGCAGAGCTGGCGTGCCACTGTTATTCCGCTTATTGCGGTGCCGGTGTCTCTTATCTCCACCTTCTGTGTGTTCCCCTTGCTGGGCTTTACGCTTAACACCATTTCTCTGCTGGGTATGGTGCTGGCTATCGGCTTGGTGGTGGATGACGCCATTGTGGTGGTAGAAGCCGTGCAGCACCATATTGATAAGGGGCTTAACCCGCGCATGGCAGCCTTTGCTGCTATGCAAGAGGTAAGCGGCCCCGTTATTGCCATTGCCTTGGTATTGGCTGCCGTGTTCTTGCCCGCCCTTATGCTGGAGGGTATTACCGGTACGCTCTTCAAGCAGTTTGCCATTACCATTGCTATCTCCATGCTCATATCGGCGTTCAACGCCCTGACACTTTCTCCCGCCCTGTGTGCCTTGATGCTCAAGTCTAAGTCTGATGAGGAGCGCGTGCCCGCATCTTGGCTCGGCAGGCTTATCTTCAAGATTCGCCAATACACGGTTAAACCGTTCTTCCGCGTGTTTAACAAGTGCTATGATACCACAGCCGGTATCTACACCCGCATTTGCGGTGGTTTGGCTCGCAAGTTGATTATCTCTATGCCCTTGCTGTTGCTGTTCTGGCTGTCCATCGGCCCCGTGAGCAACAAAGTGCCCGGTGCTTTCTTGCCGGATGAAGACCAAGGCTTCTTGCTGGCAGCTCTCGTTATGAAGCCCGAGACCTCCCTGCAACGCGCCATGGTTGAGAACAAGAAGCTGGAGGACGCCCTTGCCGGCCCGGCAGATAACCCGGACCCCGCTATCAAAAATATCACCTCCGTGGTGGGTATCAATATCCTCAACATGGTGCAAACCCCGGGTGCTGCCATTGCCTTCGTGCAGCTTAAAGACTGGAGCGAGCGCTCCGAAACCGCAGCAGAAGTGCAGCAACGCCTTAATATGCGCTGCCAAATGGCCGGGTTGGACGGCATCTCCATGGTGTTGATTCCGCCGGCAATTCCCGGTGTGGGTACCGCCAATGGTGTTACCTTTGTGCTCACTGATTTGGAAGGGCAGGGTGTCGATTTCTTGTACCAACAGGTGCAGAAGTTTAACCAAGAGGCCTCTACCCGTAAAGAGGTGGAAAGCTGCCGTGATATGATGATGGCAGATGTGCCGCAAAAATACATTAAGTTGGACCGCGCCAAGTGCCAGAAGTTCGGTGTCAATATCAGCGATGCCTACGGCGTGCTTGCCTCTTACTACGGCTCATCCTTTGTCAACTTTTTCAACGCATTCGGCCAGCAATGGCAGGTTTACATGCAGGCCCGCGGAGCAGACCGCGTGAGCTTGGACCAAATGTCCGGTTTCTTTGTCATCAATAACAAGGGTGAAAAAGTGCCCATGGATGCCATTGTCAGCATCAGCGATATTGCAGAAACCGAGTTCGTGATGCACCACAACGGCTACAACGCTGCCAAAATTAATATCATGCCCAAGCCCGGCGTCTCTACGCAGCAGCTTATGGATGCCATGGAGGACGTTTATGAGAAGACCATGGACAAAAATAAGGTGGGTATGGATTACCAAGATATGTCTTTCCAAGAAAACAAGGTGCGTAACAGCACCGGTCTGGGTACCATCTTCCTTATGTCCGGCTTCTTCGCCTTCCTGATTCTGGCGGCTTTGTATGAGAAATGGACCCTGCCTATCTCCGTATTCATGACGGTGCCCATCGCCGTGTTGGGTGCCTACTTCGGCCTGTATTGCATGCAGCTCAACCTCGACTTGTATGCACAGGTGGGTCTGGTCATGCTGGTGGGCTTGGCGGCCAAAAACGCCATTCTCATTGTGGAGTTCGCCAATCTGGAGATGGAGCGCGGCAAATCGCTCATGGAGGCTACCATGATTGCCGCCCGCCTGCGTCTGCGACCCATTATCATGACTTCTCTCGCCTTCATTCTGGGCTGTATTCCGCTGGTGCTTTCCTCCGGTTCCGGTGCTTTGGCTCGCAACGCCATCGGCATTGTGGTGGTAGTGGGCATGGGCGTGGCTACCTTTGTGGGTGTGTTCCTCATCCCGTGCTCCTATGTGGCCATCATGCGTCTCTTCCGCATCACGTTCGATAAAAAGACGCTGGATGAAGACCCGGATGAAGTCGGTGCTCGCAAGTACCTTGTAGAGCATGCCAATGATGTAGATTGATTTTTCTTATCTTAAACAACCAAAAACATAACCAAAAAGTATGAACAAAAGCACAATCCTGATACTCGCCGGTGTTGCCGTACTTGCAGCCAGCTGCAAAGTGGGGCCGGACTGGTCTGCACCCAACATGGAGGTGCCCGCCGCTTTCCGCGGTGACAGCGTCGGTGGTGGTACTATGGCAGATACCCCCTGGCAAAGCGTGATTAAAGATAAAAATCTCATCGCGCTCCTGACGGATGTTTTCAACAACAACCGCTCGCTGGAGGCCATGCAGCACAATGTTGATGCGGCTCGTCAATACGTCACCATAGCCCGTGCTCCCATGTTCCCCTGGTTCGGCTACGGTGCCTCCACCAGCAAGGGTATGAACGCCCAGGGCGGTGCCAATATCGCCCAAACGGGCGGTGTTACCACCAACCCCGGCTCCATTGCCGCCAGCGCCTCTTGGGAGCTTGATATCTGGGGCAAAACCCGCCGCGGTGTAGAGAGTGCAGACGCCTCCGCACAGGAGGCTCAAGAGCAGCTCCACAACCTGCGCGCCTCCCTGCTGCGCCAAGTAGCCACCGGTTATCTCCAGTTGCTCATGCTTGACGAGCAGTTGCGCATCACCCGTGAATCTGCCGAGTCTTACCGTGACTCCCTCAAACTCTTCACCGACCAGTTCGGTACCGGTATTGCAGATGGCTTGCAGGTAGCCAGTGCCAAGGCTGCCCTTGCCGCCGCAGAGGCCGAAATCCCCGCGCTTGAAATGCAGATTGCCTCCATGGAGAACACCCTCAGCTCCCTTGCCGGCCGCATGCCCGGCAGCATTGCCCGCGGTGGCTCCTTGCAACAGTTCGTAAGTCGCAGCAAGGTATCTGCCGGTATCCCTGCAGATGTCATCGCTCGCCGCCCGGACATCCGCGCTGCAGAGCAATCCCTGCGCGCCGCCAATGCAGAGGTAGGCGTGGCCATTGCCTCCTATTTCCCCTCCATCAGCCTTACCGGTGCTGCCGGTTATGCCACGGCAGACCTGCGCAAGACGACCTCCGGCTATGCTCATAAGTCCGGTTGGGGTATCGGTGCCAACCTCACGGGCCCGCTCTTCCAAGCCGGTCAGCTCCGTGCCAATGAGCTTGCTAAGAAAGATGCCTTCTTAGCCGCCAAGGCAGATTACGAGGATGCCGTCCTCTCCGCCCTTGCAGAGATTTCATCCACTCTCGTAGAGCGTGAGAAACTCCGCGAAGTCATCGCCAAGCAAGAGGAAGCCGTAGCCGCCTATGAGGAAAGCGTCAAGCTCGCCAAACAGCGCTTCAAAGAAGGCCTCTCCGCCTACTTTGAGGTGCTTGACAACCAGCTCCGCCTCTTCCCCGCACAAAAGCAGCTCGTTTCTTACCGTTACCAGTACGCCGCCTGCGTGCCCACCCTGTACACCCAGTTGGGTGGCGGGTGGAAGTAACCCTAATCTCACACCCCCCTCTCACCGCAGGGCCAAGTTGCCGATACGGTAACTTGGCCCTGTCTTCATTTACACGCGCAACGCGCGTGTTCTTCATTCTCGCGACAGCGAGTCTTCACATACGCCCAACGGGCGTTCTTCATTGCGAGCAAAGCGAGCTCTTCATGCTTGCGCAGCAAGCCTATGTTGTATTGAGAAAGTGAAAAAAAAGAACGCTTTGCGTGCCTAACCTCCTCACCGAGCGGCACCGCCGCGAGATTTCACCGAACAAAGAGAGGTTTCACTGAGTTCAACGAAATTTCACCGAGTGCAAGCGAGGTTTCACTCCATTTGTTGCAAACAAATGGATAAATCCCCCCATCCTACCGCGGGAGAACGCCCGCCATTATCCAACAAGCCCGTAAGGGCGGTGATAGAACAGCCGCTTTCCCCATGTTGTTGCGTCAATGATAATTCTGCGCTTCATGCTCAGAGTTGCGCATACGCTTCACTCCTCGCGGCTGTCTGTCGGCCCTCGGCTGCGCCTCGGGGCTTGGATTTTCATAATGCCTTACCCCCGGTTCCGGCGCTGGTGCGCCTGCACCGGGGGCTAATTATCTGTCGCCCACGTTCGTGGGCTCATATTCGTAGCTCGATTGTATCGAGCATGAAATCACAAGGAATGAAATTCCGCACGCTCGTCACGCTGAAGCTTTTGAGAAAACGGACGGCGTGCCTAACCTCCTCTACCGAGCGGCTCTGCCGCGAGATTTCACCGCGCGCCCAACGGGCGAAAGATTTCACTGAACGCATGTGAAATTTCACTGAGTGTAACGAAATTTCACCCCATTTGCCCTTTAAAGGCAAATGGGCATTGTCTTCATTTACACGCGCCCCGCGCGTGTTCTTCATGCTTTCTCTTCAAGCCCTTATTTCATCTTCGTCGGGTGCAGTAGTTTGTGGTTACCCTCAATTCATCAATTTTCAACTTTTTTCTTCACTTTTCTTGCGCATTTTCTACCTATTTTCGGAAAATACGTATTTTTGTGTAGAAAATTGCAAAATTTTTCCGTTGTATTTTCAGTGGCTTACAAAAAATGTGACAAAAAAGTGCAATTTTTTAGAAAAATTGGCTTGACGTTCGATTCTGTTTCTGGTAAAATCCTCGGCACACCGACACGGTGAAGCTCGAAAGGTTGAGCGGCTCGAATGAGCAACGCGAAGCAGGCCGAGCGAGGCAGTTTTCAAGTTTACTGACTTTCTGAGATGCTGAGGCTGAGTTGAGAAACTCGCCACCGGATACAACCTTCCGGGTGGAGCATCGGAGAGGATAAAGAGAGGGAAGGAAAAGGTCGTGACGCGTGCCGTGGCCTACGCCGAGATGAAACCCTGTGGGGTTTCGGAGCGATGGTTACACGGTACTGATGAACTTGAAAAAAAGTTCATTGGTCCAGCAATTTCTAAATATTATATTATGGAGAGTTTGATTCTGGCTCAGAACGAACGCTGGCGGCGTGGATAAGACATGCAAGTCGAACGAAGTGGCTTCGGTCACTTAGTGGCGCACGGGTGAGTAACACGTGAGTCATCTGCCCCTGAGACAGGGATA
>JAZRBG010000018.1:0-1067 GCA_045634945.1 Akkermansia sp.
TCGGCAGCGTTGTAGATCTGCTCGGTGTGCTTATCGTTGCCGCACTCAATGCGCTTGACGGTAACGCCCTCGGCTTCCAGCCGGGTAGCGCCGGCGTTGGAGGAGTCGTAGAAGGATCGGTCGCCGAAGTTGCCGGCCACCACCAGGGCCAGGGTCAGTTCGCTTTCGCCGCCCTGGGCAGGCTTTTCGCCGCAGCCCGCCAACAGACAGGCAATCATAACAAAGCTGAGAAGTAACGCAAGATACTTTTTCATGGTAATTTTCCTCCTGACAAAGGTTTGCCCGGACCCGCAGTGGGTATGGGCTTGTTGGTTATATTTTACAGGATTCCTCCCATAAAGTCAATTCCCCGCATAACTGCACACAGGAAAAGCGTCTAAAAAACATTTTAGTTGTATGTTTTCAACAAAACCCCCCTGGGGGGATTAAAAAAACCTCTCAAATTGTGGTGAAAGTACCGATTGACTTTCTGCAACTATATTAGTAGAATATTATCGATACACTATGTAAATGCATAGAGTAGTTCCGTTGTTTTACCAAGTAATGAAAATTAGGAGGAAATCACTTTGAAGGATTGGGCATTTACCACAACCATCGAGGAGATGGAAGCTGCCACCAATTCTCTGCTGGAAACCGCGCAGAAGGTTGGCGCTGACACCTGGCAGCAGCGTGTTAAGAACCAGACTCCTCACTGTGGCTTTGGCGAAGGCGGCACCTGCTGCCGTATCTGCTCCATGGGCCCCTGCCGTATCACCAAGAAGGCACCCCGCGGTATCTGCGGCTGTGACGTTCACGGCATCGTTGCCCGTAACTACCTGCGTTTCACCGCCGGCGGCACCGCTACCCACTCTGACCACGGCCGTGAGATCATGCACACCCTGCACCAGACCCGCGAGGGCGGCAACTATCAGGTCAAGGACCCCGAAAAGCTGATCCGCATCGCTAAGGAATGGGGCGTTGAGACCGAGGGCAAGGACATCTACGCTCTGGCTCACGAAATGGCTGAGATCGGCCTGCTGGAGTACGGCAAGCCCTTCGGCACCCAGAAGTTCATCAAGCGCGCTCCC
>JAZRBG010000019.1:0-1048 GCA_045634945.1 Akkermansia sp.
TGAAGGAGAATGTTATTATCGGTAAGCTGATTCCCGCAGGTTCCGGCCTTATGGCCTACCGGGATTATCAGCCCGGTGTAACCCCCGAATCCCGGCTGAATGCCGAGGTTTCTGAGGCCTCTGCTGACTGATAAACACAAATGACCACTGCTCACGGGCAGTGGTCATTTTTGCTGAAAAGCACATACCGATTTTGGAAAAAACATAGAATTTTCTCAGAATTCTTGTTGACTTTTTCGGAAAAGAGCGTATAATATTAAACCGTATGGAAACGCAAAAAGTTGATACAAATGCAGGCTCCGCAGCCCTTGCGCAGGTTCACCGAAGCAAGATGGTAGTGGGTGCCAAACAGCTGAAAAAAGCTGTTCAGGGCGGCCGTGCTACCAGGGTATACCTGGCAAGAAATGCCGATCCTGCCATCACCGAGCCTATTGAGGCTATGTGCCTCCGTCTTAATATCGAATGTGCCTGGGTCCCGAATATGCTGGATCTGGGTAAAGCGTGCGGTATAGAGGTGGGGGCTGCGGCTGCGGCCGCAGTACGTTGATTCTATCGGGTCTTCCCGTGGAATATATAACCGCTTCCAAAGCGAGAACCAAAGAAAGGAGAACTAACATGCCTACTTTTAATCAGCTCGTGAGAAACGGCCGTCAGCAGGCTACCTACAAGTCCACCGCACCTGCTCTGCAGAGAGGTCTGAACACCCTGGAGAACAAGGCTACCAACCTGCCTTCCCCCCAGAAGCGTGGCGTATGTACCGCTGTCCGTACCACCAGCCCCAAGAAGCCCAACTCCGCACTGCGTAAGATCGCCCGTGTGCGTCTGACCAACGGTATGGAAGTTTCCGCTTATATCCCCGGTGTTGGCCATAACCTGCAGGAGCACTCCGTGGTGCTGATCCGCGGCGGCCGTGTCAAGGACCTGCCCGGCGTTCGTTACCACATCATCCGCGGCACTCTGGATACCCAGGGCGTGCAGGGCCGGATGCAGTCCCGCTCCAAGTACGGTGCAAAGCGCCCCAAGGCTGGCAAGAAGTAATCGCCAACCT
>JAZRBG010000020.1:0-47661 GCA_045634945.1 Akkermansia sp.
TGACGGCATATATGAAGACTCGCGTTGCTCGAATGAAGAACACGCGTTGCGTGTAAATGAAGGGTTCGCTGAGGCGAACACTGACTGAGGAATAATGGCGGGAGTACCGCCCACAGGGAGGAGAAAACATAGCTCGATGGGTATCGAGCATGAAGAACTCTCTATCGCTCGTAATGAAGAACGCCTGACGGCATATATGAAGACTCGCGTTGCTCGAATGAAGAACACGCGTTGCGTGTATATGAAGGGTTCGCTGAGGCGAACACTGAATGAGGAATAATGGCGGGCGTACCGCCCACAGGGTGGGGAAATCTATGCCCATTTGCCGCAGATGGCAAATGGGGTGAAACCTCGCGGCGTTGACGCTCGGTTGGTTATTTGCCAATGGCTACGGGTGCAAAGCCGAAAAGCCCGGCAACAATGCCCGCGCCCGGGGAATGGAGTGCCAAGTTGTACTCTGAGGCACTGCGTTTGTAGCTCATCATTTGCTCATCCTGCCGGTAAAGGGAGTCTGACATGGCAGAGCACAGGGAAAGCAGCTGAGCATCTTGCCGCATGTGTTGGGTGGTTTCAAGCGTATGCACGGAGTAGCTCACGGCGCGGCGCAGGTAGCGCTCTGCCGTGGTGATGCTGCCTAAGTTACCCTCCCGCGGTGCGGTGGGGGTGGCTTTGAGCGCGCGGCCGGAATCCTCTGTCCAGCGGCGTAAGTCTCGCGGCAGCATATCGCCCTCCGGCAGGTAAGCGGCAAAAAGGCTCACGAAGTCTTGCAGGCACTCATTGCGGTGTTGGGTGGCACGGTGCCATTGCAGCCAAGCCCCCTGCACTCTCTCATACAAATGGAACAAGCGCAGGTAAGACGCCACTACCCACGCGGCCAATGCCACCAATAAGGTCAAAGAGATGATATACACCATGCCTGCTGTTGTACCCTACCCACAGGGAGCAGGCAAGAAGTTAGCATAACTTTTAGCTTGCGGCACATAAAAAGCCCGGCACCGAACACGGCACCGGGCTTTGAAAAAATCACGCGGAGAGCAGGTTTTACTCAGCGATGGTAACCTTGGCGTTGCGGGCCAGAAGGTCAAGCACCTTGGAGGTGATGATGGACAGACGAACACCCGTCATGCGACCCTCACGCTGCAGCTTGCGGATGAAGTTCTTGAGGTTGTTCTCACGAGCCTGCTTGGCCATGTTGGAGATAGCCTCAAGCATCTCCTGGTCCGTAGCCGTTACGTGCTCGCGGTGAGCAATCTCTTGCAGGGCGAAGTAGACGCGCAGGTTGCGCTCGGTCTCCTTCATGGCCTCCTCACGCAGGGCGTCCATGTTCTTGGCAGCCTCATAGTCACCGCCCTGAATGGCGGCGTACACCTTGCGCTGTACGGTGTTCTCGTTCTCGCGCTCTACGAGCTCGGTGGGAAGAGCGAAGTTGAGCTGGTCGGCAAGCTTCTCGGAGATTTGCTCGGCCTTGGCCTCATCGTTGCTGCGCTCCTTGTTGCCCTTGAGGTTGTCGCGCACCATGTCGCGAATCTCAGCCATGGTCTTGCCGGGCAGAGCGGTAGCGAAGAGCTCCTCGTTCACCTCGGGCACCTGCTTCTCACGCACCTCCTTAACGGTGCAGTGGAACACAACCTCCTTACCGGCAAGGTCAGAGATGGGGAAGTCCTCCTTGAGGGAGGCGGTGATGTCCTTGGACTCGCCGGCGCTTACGCCTACCAGACCCTCGGAAAGCTCGGGCATGAAGCGGTCCTCCTCCAGCGTTACCCAGTAGTCCTCACGGCCCTCCATGAAGCCGACGGGCTTGCCGCAGTACTCAGCGGTGGGCTGGCCCTCTACGGTGGTCTTGAAGTCAATCACCACAACATCGCCCTTGGCGGAGGCGCGCTCCGTCACCTCGTGGCGGGCGGAGGACTCAGCATACTTGGCGAGGGTCTCGTCAATCTCAGCCTCGGTCACATCGGTGCCGGGGATGGTGACCTCGATACCCATGTACTCGGGCAACTCGAACTCGGGAACTACCGTCAGCTTGGAGGTAAGGGTGTAAGAGCCGTCCTCCTGCACGCCGCTCTGGATATCGCCGAAGTCGAGCACCTTAAGCTCGGGGTTCTCATCCAAGCACTTTTCTTGGATGTCGGAGCGAAGGCGAGCGTCGAGCTCATCCTTGATATCGGAGGCATAGCGCTTAAGGATAACGCTCTTGGGAGCCTTACCAGGGCGGAAACCGGGGATACGGGCGCTGCCGGCAATGGACTTGATAATACCGTCCTGAACGGCGGTTACATCAGCTGCCGGTACGGTAGCCTTGAGCTCCACCTGGCAATCGCTTGTCTTGTTGATGGTAATTTCCATAATTCTTGAGGTTTGAAAATTGCAGAAAAAGTTGGGAGATTCTATCATAACACCGCACTTTTGGCAAGCCGAGAGTGAGTAATGACAAAGTTTTTAACCGTTAGCACGCTGAACGGGCAGAAATACAGGCAGAATCAACTTGACAACGCGGCGCAATATGCTAGGCTGCTCAACATAAATACGCACAGCATGAAAGTAGCCATTGCACTGACTGACCAAAGTTTTCAACGCACCAAATCCATGGGTATCTTCAATGTATCCATGGGGTTGGCAAAGGGGTTGATGCACTGCCCCGAGGTAACGGAGCTGCATATTTTGGGCAATGATGAATGCGGGGATGCTTTTAAGGATTGCCCGCCGCACGTGCACCTGCACCTTACGGATAAGCCCGTGCCGCGCCGATTTGCCCGCGTGTGGTGGGACCAGTTCGGCCTGTGTGCCGCCGTGCGCAAAATCAACCCGGACTGGGTGATACTGCCCAAAGGCGTGCCGCCGTTTTTCCCCTGTTTCGGCAAAGCAAAAATGGCGTGCTATGTGCATGATGTAATGTGGGAGCACTACGCGCAGCGCTCTGCCACGGACCGCAAAGGCCCCTTCCCTTGGCATGAGCTGCTGTATTTCCGCAACTTATCTCTGCGTGCCATGAAGATATCCGACTTGGTGCTGACGCATACACAGTTCAATGCGGACCGTATTCTGCACTATGTGCCGCGGGCGCGCATTGCGCGTGTGGGCATAGGTTTTGATGATACCCCGCCTGCCGCAACGGAAGCGGGGAGCAAAAAAGACGTGCTCACCTATGCCTCTACGTTTCCGCACAAGTGTACTCCGCTTACCCTGGAGCGAATCTCGGCATGGCTCAATACCCGCGCAGATGGCCATGATATACGGATTCATGTGGTGGGCAGTATGCCGGAAGGCATGCAATTGCCGGATGAACGCTGGATTCACCACGCACGTATTCCCTTTGCAGAGCTGCGCGCCCTGCTGAGAGACAAGTGCCGAATGGCCGTGTATTTTTCAGATTATGAGAGCTATGGCATGCCGCCGGTGGAATGCCTGCTGAATGGGGTGCCGTGTGTGGCATCCGACATACCGCCCATACGGGAGAACATACCGGCTCAATACCTCTTTAACAATGCGGCTGAGGCAGACTTTATAACCAAAGCCCATGCGGCTTATGACGGCACAGCCCCGTTTACATGCCCGCAGTTCCCGACATGGCAGGAGGTGTGCCGCCGCTGCGTGCAGGCCATGGCGGAAATGAAATAAGCCCCCGATGGGGACGACGGAAACGCCGCTGTGTTCGCGGCGTTTTTTTGGCTTGTCATGCGGTTTGATTTATGGTAGAGTAGACAAAGATACAGGTTCAAAACCGCATACTGATATTAGTTATGAGCGCAAAACTCCTATTCCCCATGATGGCATTCACCACCACTCTGGCTATGGCCGGTGAGCGTGAATGCTTTGATTTTGACTGGAAGTTCAAGTACTTCGGCGGGTATGATCCGGCATTGGCCGGCTCGTCCGCAACGGCGTCTAAATATCAAGGCGGTCACCCGGCATCTCATGCCGTGGATAATGACATGAACACACGCTGGTGCGCCCCTGACCCGCTGGGTGGGCACAAGCTGATGATTCACCCTAACTTTGATGACCCGGTCAAGCTGTTCTTCATCTATTGGGAAAAGGCATGTAACTTTGACGTAACCGTAACCGTAAAGTGCAAAAACGGCAAAAAGTTGGTAGAGAAATTCAATGCCGGTGGTCAGGCCGCAGCATTCGTGATGATGGCTGATGACCCGCAGCCGATTGAGTCCGTGCTCATCAGTGTGGATGGCGGCACCTCCCGCACACAGTGGGCCAGTGTGAAAGAAGTCATTTTCACAGGGGTGGATAATCGCCCCATTCAGGTAAAGAACGGTGCCGGCGCACTGATTCACGCCCTGCCCGATGCCTCTGAAAAGGGCTATAAGGAAGTTCAGCTGCCCCATGACTGGGCTGTGGAAAGCCCCTTCTTGGCAGATGAGCCGAATGAGACCGGCAAGCTCCCCTGGAACGGCTGGGGCTGGTACCGCAAGCATTTTGACGTGCCGGCAGATTTCTCTGCCGAGAAAGACCGCTACTACCTTGACTTTGACGGTGTGATGTCTAACCCGAAGGTGTACGTGAACGGGCAATACGCCGGCGAGTGGTCCTACGGTTATAACTCGTTCCGCGTTGACATTACCCCGCACCTGAAAGCCGGGCAAAAGAATTTGGTAGCCGTCATGGCCAGTAACCTGCCGTTGTCCACCCGTTGGTACCCCGGTGCAGGCATTTACCGCCATGTATGGCTGGAGAAAACGGGCCCCGTTCACCTTGCCCAGTGGCCCACCTACATTACCACACCGGTTGTAAGCGAGCATGCCGCTACCGTTAAGGTGCAAACCACCGTTACCAACAACGGCGTAGAGTCTGCCGAAATCGTGGTGCAGCAGCAGGTTGCCGGTATTCAGGCAACACCCGCTACAATTACCTTGGCCCCCGGTACGGAGGGCGTGGTAGAGCAGGAGATTCACCTTGTTGATCCCAAGCTTTGGAGCTGTGAGTCCCCCGAGCTTTACACAATGGAGACCACCGTACTGCACAACGGCAAGCTCATTGACAGCAAGGAAACGAAGTTCGGCGTACGCACGGCTGAATGGAAAAAGGACGGTTTCTACCTCAACGGTGAAAAGGTACGCCTCAAGGGCGTGTGTGAGCACCATGACTTGGGCGCGCTCGGCGCGGCATTCCATGCACGCGGTTACGAGCGCAAGATTGAAAAGCTCAAAGCCATGGGCTGCAACTCCATACGCATGACGCATAATCCCCCTGCCCCCGAGGTGTTGGATTTGTGTGACAAGCACGGTATTTTGGTGATTGACGAGCTCTTTGACATTTGGAAGCGCCAGAAATATGAGAAGGTGAACGGCTACCACATCTACTGGGATAAGTGGATGCAGAAGGATGTGCGCAACTTCATGCTGCGTGACCGCAATCACCCCTCTATCATTGCTTGGAGCGGCGGTAATGAGGTACCGGAGCAAAGTGCCGGCACCAATGTAAAGCGCCACCATGAGAACCTTGCCATTGCCACGGCTCTGCGTGATGAGGTGCGCAAATATGACACCACGCGCCCCTACACTGTTGGCTGCAATGACCAGAATGCTTTCCGCAACAACTTTATTGACACCATGGATGTGTACGGCTTCAACTACAAGCCGCATCTATACGCCATGTTCCGCACCATGCACCCGGATAAGCCCTATTACGCCTCTGAGACCTGCTCTTGCGTTGGCACGCGTGATACGTATGCTTTCCCGCTCAAGTGGGATGTACAGGGTGGCTATCAGGGTGTGACAGTACCGGCATTCCAAGTCAGTGCATACGGTTTGGCTGCCCCTCACTGGGGATACTGCGCTGATATTGAGTTGCACTCCCATACCCTTGCCCCGGATTTGGCCGGTGAATATGTATGGACAGGCTTTGACTACATCGGCGAGCCGACTCCGTTCAACCAGGACTCCTCCATTGAGAATAATGTGAAGCACCTGCCCGCCGCAGAGCGTGAGGCCATCATGAAGCAGTATGAGGCCATGGGCAACAAGGCTCCCAGCCGTTCCTCCTACTTCGGTATTATTGACTTGGCCGGTTTCCCGAAGGATATTTATTACCTGTACCAGAGCCAATGGAACCCGGAGCTTGCACAAGCCCACATTTTGCCGCACTGGAATTGGGCCGGCAGAGAGGGCCAGAAGACCCCCGTTATGGTCTTTACCTCCGGCGATGAGGCAGAGCTGTTTGTCAACGGCAAGAGCCAAGGCGTACGCAAGCGCGGCGAGGGCGGCACGTTCCGCCAGAAGGGTAAGGACTCCGCAAACAACAAGGTACCTTACCTTGATGTGAGCAAGAATCAGTACCGCTTTACTTGGGAAGATGTGGTGTATGAACCCGGCACCGTTGAGGTGGTGGTGAAGAAGGACGGCAAGCCTTGGGCTACCGCCAAGCGCGTTACCACCGGTGAGGCCACAAGTGTAGCCCCCGAGGTAGACCGCCAGGCCATTGCCAATGACGGGCATGACCTCTCATACATTGAAATTGCCCTCAAGGATAAGGACGGCAACGTGGTACCCACCGATTGCCGCAAGGTGGAGTTCAGCATTGAAGGCCCGGCCGTGCTTGCCGGTTTCTGCAACGGCAACCCCATTGACCATACATCCCTGCAAGACCTGCAACAGTGCTTCTTCAACGGCCGTATTGTGGCGGTGGTACGCAGCAAGCGCGGGGAGACCGGCACGGCTACCGTTACCATCAAGGCAGAGGGTCTGCCTGAGGTTAAGGTGCCCGTGGTGGTGATACCTGCAACAAAGTAAGCCCCCTGCTCCGTAAAAAAATATCATGCCCCGTGCCGATACTGCGGCACGGGGCTTTTTTTTACCCTTAACGGGACATATCAATTGACTTTTCAAAGCAAGTTGTTATGATACCGGCATAACAATTAATTATATCTATGAAAAAAGAAACCCTCATAGCCATGGGCGTATGCCTGTTAATCCTCCTGAGCCTCGGTCTCGCGGCGTGGGCATACTCGCTCTATCAGCAAAGCGAAATGGAAAAAACATATATCACCCGCACCAACAGCTATTTGGTGTCAGAAACGATAGACAAAGCCATACGCGGTAAAGTGATGGAGCTGGACGGAGATTGCAACCCAAACTCTAACATGAACAAAACGGCAAACGGGTTTAAGCAACACTGGTTCGTCATGATACCGCAGCAAAAAGAAGCCGCCATGGATGCTTACATGAACGAGCTGCAAGATAATGTCAAAAAGTTTCTCACCACTGTGGTGGATGGCGATATCATCAGCAAACCCGACATCTGTGTACAATGGAAAAAATTAGAGGGCTATGCATCCGGCAATATGAAACCTTACAGCATTACCGTGGTTTACGAAGTAATGACCTTTGTACCCCTTAACCGGAGCCTCAGGTGATAACCCCCATTTTCGCCCCCTGAAGGCGCGCGCAAACCGCCTGCGGAGGTTGGTTTACCCAAATACCCAAACAGCCACAACAGCGCTTTTCTGCATCAGATAAACAGCCCGATTGCTTCTTGCAATCGGGCTGTGAAATTGTTAAGCTTTGTGCCGCGGATTAACCCTCTTCACCTACGGTGAGGGTATCATCCTCAGGCATGAACTCCTCCTCGTCCTCGTAGGTGGCACGGGGGATGGGAGTAGCACCCGGTGCGCCTTCCACCACGATGTTGCGGTACTTGTCGAAACCGGTACCGGCGGGGATGAGGTGACCCAAGATGACGTTTTCCTTGAAGCCCTCAAGGATATCAACCTTGCCGAGGGTAGCAGCCTCTGTAAGAACACGGGTGGTGTCCTGGAAGGAAGCGGCGGAGATGAAGGAATCGGTCTTGAGGGAGGCCTTGGTGATACCGAGCAGGATGGGCTCGGAGTCAGCCGGGCGGCCGTTCATGCTGACAGTCTCCTTGTTGATGCGGTCGAGGGTGGTGCGGTCCACCTCGTCGCCCCAAAGGAGGCCGGTATCGCCGGGGTTCTTGACGCGCACCTTGCGAAGCATCTGAGAAACGATGATTTCAACGTGCTTGTCATTAATTTCTACACCCTGCACACGGTATACCTGCTGAACCTTGTTTACGAGGTGCTCCTGGAGAGCCTCCTTACCGCAAATGCGGAGGATTTCATCGGAAGCCTCAGTACCGTCGGAGAGGGGCTCACCAGCGCGTACGAAGTCACCATCGTGAACGATGATGTGGCGGTCCATGGGCACAAGGTGCTTGCAGGAGATAGCGCCCTCATTCTCATCACGCTCTTCAAGCTTGGTGGAACGGCGGGAGCGCTTGCCGGCAGCCTCCTTGGCGGCGGCATCGCGATAAATGGTCACAACCTTCTTACCGCGAATCATGGCGTCATCGATAGCGACGATACCGTCCATCTCGGCAAGTGTGCAGGTATCCTTGGGTCGGCGAGCTTCGAAGAGCTCGGCAACGCGGGGAAGACCACCGGTAATATCGTTCGTCTTCTGCACCTTACGGGGCGTCTTGGCGAGGGTGGTACCGGCAGAAATCTTCTGCTTGTTGCTGACGGCAAGGTAAGCACCGGTGGGGATGGGATAAGTGGATACACGAGCCTTATCACCCTTACCGGACTTCACGATGATACGGGGGGCGAGGTCCTGACGGTGATCGATGATAGCGGTGGTACCGCGGCCTGCCTCCGTGCGGCAGGTAATACCCTCAATCATGTCTGCGAACTCTACGGTACCGCCCTCGGTGGCAATCACGGGAATGGCGAAGGGATCCCACTCTGCGATGAGAGAACCGGCAGAGATGGTGTCACCATCCTTAACGTGCAGCACGGCACCCAGGGTGAGCTGGTAAGACTCCTGCTCCTTGCCCTCGGCATCGTAAATCTTGACGCTGCCGTTCTTACAGGTAACAACCATGTTGCCGTTCTCGTCCTCTACGCAGCGACCGCGGAGGTTCTCATCATAGATGACCTGACCGTCTGTCTTGGCGAGGTACTCGGGGCGGCTGGCAGAAGCGGAAGCCGTACCACCGACGTGGAAGGTACGCATGGTAAGCTGAGTACCGGGCTCACCGATGGACTGAGCAGCGATGATACCCACAGCCTCACCCACCTTAACGGACTTGCCGGTGGCAAGGTTAAGGCCGTAGCACTTGGCGCAGCAACCCTTGGTAAGGTCACAGGTGAGTACGGAGCGAACCTTCACCTTCTCAATGCCGGCATGCTCGATGCGCTTGGCAAACTCGTCTGTGATAATCTCGTTCTTGGCAACGATGAGCTCCTTGGTGGAGGGGTCATAGATGTCCTCACAGGTTACGCGGCCATAGATACGCATGGAGAGGCTGGCAATTTCATCATCACCGTCATAAATGGCGGTCATGGTGATGCCGTTCTCCGTGCCGCAGTCTTCATCGCGAACGATAACGTCCTGAGCCACGTCAACCAGCTTACGGGTCATGTAACCGGAGTCAGCGGTCTTAAGAGCGGTATCGGCAAGACCCTTACGGGCACCGTGGGTGGAGATGAAGTACTCAAGCACGCTCAGACCCTCACGGAAGTTGGAGGTAATGGGGCGCTCGATAATTTCACCGGAGGGCTTAGCCATAAGACCGCGCATACCGGAGAGCTGCTTAATCTGAGCCTTGTTACCACGAGCACCGGAGTCAACCATCATGAAGAGGGGGTTGGCAACGGCAGAACCGTCATTGTACTCAAGCTTGGTATAGAGTTCCTTCTGGATGGCATCCGTAGTAGAGGACCAGATGTTAACCACCTTTTCATAGCGCTCGCCGTTGGTGATAAGACCTTCCTCGTACTGCTCCGTTACCTTGGTTACCTCATCATAAGCCTCAGCAATGAGCTTGTCCTTATGCTCGGGCTCAACCATGTCTACGATACCGATGGAGCAACCGGAGCGGGTAGCCTCCTTATAACCGAGGGACTTGAGGTCATCAAGGGTCTCAACGGTCTTAGCCTGGCCGCAGGTCTGGTAGCAGCGCCAAATGATGTCGCCGAGCTCCTTCTTGCGCACGTTGCAGTTGATGTAACCGATGTCATCCGGCCAGATTTCATTGAAGCGTACGCGGCCGGCAGTGGTAACGATGGTCTTCTTGCCCACGTTCTCCTGGTTGTAGGAGAGACGATCAAAGGCGCGACCGGTCTTGCCGTAATCGGGGTTCTTGAGGCGAATCCAATCGTGGTAACCAATCTTGCGGGAAGCAATGGCGAACTCCACTTCGGAGATGGACTCGAAGAGGGGCAGCAGGTGCTGGTTATCCTCGTTCTCCTTAACCGTCTTGGCACGGGTGTGCGTGAGGTAGTAGGAACCAAGAATAATATCCTGCGTGGGAGTACTGATGGGCTTACCGGAAGCGGGGGAGAAGATGTTGTTGGGAGCAAGCATGAGCAAGCGGGCCTCCAACTGAGCCTCCACGCTCAGCGGTACGTGCACGGCCATCTGGTCACCGTCGAAGTCGGCGTTATAACCGGTACATACGAGCGGGTGCAGACGAATGGCGCTACCCTCAATCAGCACGGGCTCGAAAGCCTGAATGGAAAGACGGTGCAGCGTAGGAGCACGGTTCAGGAACACGGGGTGACCCTTGGTCACTTCCTCAAGAATATCCCATACAATGGCCTCCTTGCGGTCAATCATCTTCTTGGCAGAGCGCACGGTGTGCACGTAGCCGAGCTCCTTGAGGCGGTGGATGATGAAAGGCTCAAACAGAGCCAAAGCCATCTTCTTGGGCAGACCGCACTGGTTCATCTTGAGGTGCGGACCGATCACGATTACGGAACGGCCGGAGTAGTCAACACGCTTACCGAGCAGGTTCTGACGGAAGCGGCCGCTCTTACCCTTGAGCATGTCAGACAGAGACTTGAGCGGGCGGTTGCCGGCACCCGTGACGTGGCGGCCATGGCGGCCGTTGTCGAAGAGGGCGTCCACAGCCTCTTGCAGCATGCGCATTTCGTTGCGCTTAATCACCTCCGGGGTCTGAAGAGCGGCGAGCTCTTTAAGACGGTTGTTACGGTTGATGACGCGACGGTACAAATCGTTAAGGTCGGAGGTAGCGAAGCGACCACCGGGCAGCGGAACGAGCGGGCGCAGGTCGGGCGGAATCACGGGAAGGATGGTGAGCACCATCCATTCGGGGTGAGTACCGCTGGTCTTGAAGCCCTGGGCAAGCTGAAGACGCTTGGCAATCTTGCGCTTGTTCTGCTTGGAGTTGGTCTTCTCCATCTCCTGACGCAGCTGGTCAATGAGGGCATCCAAATCGATAGTGGCCAGCAAACGCTGAATGGCAGCAGCACCCATGGCGGCCTCAGGGGCGTCATCGCCATAGTCCTCCTGCATGTCCTCGTACTCCTCCTCGGTGAGAATCATGCCACGCTCCACACCGTTGACGCCGTGGGGGTCTACAACGATGTAGTCTTCGTAGTAAATCACGCGCTCCAAGTCACGGGCGGTGAGGTCGAGCATGAGGCCGATGCGGCTGGGCATGCACTTGTAGAACCAGATGTGCGTTACGGGCACGGCCAGCTCAATGTGGCCCATACGCTCACGGCGAACACGGGCAGAGGTAACCTCTACACCGCAGCGGTCACAGATCATGCCCTTGTTCTTGGCGCGCTTGTAGCGGCCGCAGGAGCACTCCATGTCGCGGGTGGGCCCGAAGATACGCTCGCAGAAAAGGCCACCCTTCTCCGGCTTGAACGTGCGGTAGTTAATAGTCTCAGGGTTCTTGACCTCGCCGCTGGACCAGCGAAGGATGTCCTCCGGGCTGGCAACGGTGATGCAAACCTGGTCGAAGTTTTTAGGCTTCTCGTTGTTAAGGTCAATGTAAGGCATATTAATAAGTTTTTGAAAGTTTGGGTGCCACCCGCCCTGTTGTGCGGGTGGCGGTTACAGGTTTACATCTCAGAGTCTTCCTCGTCGTCGTCAGACTCCTCATCACGCTCCTCGTCATCCATGTCATCGTCATCGAAGTCGTCGAAATCGATGTCATCGGATTCTTCACCGAAAAGCTCCTCGTCATCACCTTCAGCCAGCAGCTGGAAGAGATCGTCCGTAGTCTGCGGTACGTTCTCGCGGTCCTTCTTCTCAAGCGGCTGCACATTGAGGCAGAGAGCCTGCATTTCTTTGATGAGCACGTTGAAGGACTCGGGGGTACCGGCCTCAAGGGAGTTGTCACCCTTGACGATGTTCTCGTAAATGCGGGTACGGCCCTGAACGTCGTCAGACTTAACGGTAAGGATTTCCTGCAGCGTGTAAGCGGCACCGTAAGCCTCCATGGCCCACACTTCCATTTCACCGAAGCGCTGACCACCGTGCTGAGCCTTACCACCCAGCGGCTGCTGAGTAACAAGGGAGTATGTACCCACGGCACGGGCGTGCACCTTATCGGCAACAAGGTGGTTAAGTTTGAGCATGTAGGTGTAGCCTACCACCACGGGGTAGTGGAAGTACTCACCCGTGAGGCCGTCAATCAGGCGGCTCTTACCGGCAACGGAACCATCCTTGCCATCGCCCACCCAAGTGAAACCGGGTACTTGCTTGGCCTGGCTCATGTAGTCCCAAATCTTGGACTCCTCGATACCGTCGAACACGGGGGTAGCAACCTTGAAGCCGAGAGCCTTGGCAGCAACGCCCAAGTGAGCTTCAAGCACCTGACCCACGTTCATGCGTGAGGGCACGCCGAGGGGGTTAAGAATGATGTCAACGGGGGTACCGTCCTCAAGGTAGGGCATGTCTTCAATGGGAAGCACGCGGGAGCATACACCCTTGTTACCGTGACGACCTGCCATCTTATCACCAACACCGAGCTTGCGCTTGTTGGCAATGTATACCTTCACCTCGGTAACCACACCGGGATCCATCTCTGCACCGGCCTCAATCTGGTCGAGCTTGCGGTCACGCTCCTCATCGAGGTCCTCGAATCGGGGAGCATAGGCGTTGATGATTTCGAAAATCTGGTTACGCACGGGACTCTCGTTCATCTCAATCTGGTCATGATGCACGGCGAGCTTGCGCAACAGAGTCTTGGTAATCTTGCGGTTGGCGGGGATAATCACCTCGTTGGAGCCGGCGCGGGTCACCTCCAGCGGAATCTTCTCGCCCAAGAGGCGGTCAGAGAGCTTGCTGGTGAGCTGCTCGATAAGAGCATCCTTATCGCGGTCATACTCGGTGTCTACCTTCTTGCGCTGCTTCTGGCTTTCCTTCTCCACGTCTACGGTGGGAGCACCGGGAGCGGAGGAGCGCACGATGCGAACATCCATTACCACACCCTGTGTACCCGGGGGCACGCGCAGAGAGGTATCCTTAACATCGGCAGCCTTCTCACCGAAGATGGCGCGCAGAAGTCGCTCTTCGGGGGCAAGGTCGGTCTCGCTCTTGGGAGTAATCTTACCTACGAGGATATCGCCGGGCTTCACCTCTGCACCGATGCGAACAACGCCATCGCTGCCGAGGTTCTTGAGGGCCTCATCGCCCACGTTGGGGATATCGCGGGTGATTTCCTCCGGGCCGAGCTTGGTATCGCGAGCCTTCTCCTCGAACTCCTCGATGTGGATGGAGGTATAGGCATCCTCCTGCACCAAACGCTCGGAGATGATGATGGCGTCTTCGAAGTTGTAACCGTACCAAGACATGTAAGCCACCAGCACGTTGCGGCCCAAGGCGAGCTCACCGCCATCGGTACAGGGACCGTCGGCCAGCACATCGCCGGCATTCACCACATCACCACGGGAAACGATGGGTTTCTGGTTGATGCAGGTGGAGGCGTTAGAGCGCATGAACTTGCGCAGCTGGTATACATAGATGCCCTTCTCGGCATCGGTACGAAGGCTTTCGGGGTCGCTCAACCAACGCTGAGCAGAGATGGGAAGCTGACCGTCATGCGTGGTAACAATGTACTCTGCCGTGGCAGAGGCCACAATACCGGGAGCCTGAGCCACCACAACGGCGCAACTGTCGCGGGCGCACTTGGCCTCAATACCGGTACCCACGAGCGGGGCTTGGTTCACCATCAACGGCACACCCTGGCGCTGCATGTTTGCACCCATGAGTGCGCGGTTGGCGTCGTCGTGCTCAAGGAAGGGAATAAGACCGGCAGCAATGGAGATAATCTGCTTGGGAGACACGTCCATGTACTCTACCTTGGCGGGATCCACCTCAATGAACTCACCGTGCTCACGAGCCGTTACGCGGTTGCGTACAAAGTGGCCGCTGCCGTTGTCATTGTCAATGGGGTTGTTAGCCTGAGCAATCAGGTGGTACTCCTCCTTGTTGGCGGTAAGGTACTCTACCTCGTTGGTAACAATAACCTCGGTATCAATCACGTTGCCGTCCTTGTCCTTCTTCTCTACCTTCTTAACGCGGCGGAAGGGAGTCTCAATGAAGCCGTACTCATCAATACGGGCATAGGTGCAAAGAGAGTTGATAAGACCGATATTGGGACCTTCAGGGGTCTCAATGGGGCAGATACGGCCGTAGTGAGAGGGATGCACGTCTCGAACCTCGAAACCTGCGCGGTCACGATTAAGACCGCCCGGGCCCAAAGCGGACAAACGGCGCTTGTGAGTCAGCTCGGCCAGCGGGTTAATCTGGTCCATGAACTGGGAGAGCTGGCTGCGGCCGAAGAAGTCACGCACAACGGCACTGAGAGCCTTCGGGTTGATGAGCTTGCTGGGGGTGATGTCGGTGCGGGTGGTATCGCACAGGGTCATGCGCTCCTTAACGAGACGCTCCGTACGGGCAAGACCCACGCGGCACTGGTTGGCAATAAGCTCACCCACGGCGCGCACGCGGCGGTTGCCGAGGTGGTCGATATCATCCACCTGCCCTTCACCGTGCTTAAGACGCAGCAGGTACTTGAGGGCGGTAAGGAAATCGATGGGCTGGATGAGGCGGATATCCTCAGAAACGTCCAAACCGAGCTTCTGGTTAATCTTGTAACGGCCTACGCGGGTAAGGTCATACTTCTTCTCCTCCTTGAAGAGGCGGTCCAAAGCCGTGGCAGCCTGCTGTACGGAAGAGGGGTCACCCGGGCGGAACTTGCGGAAAATCTCCTTGAGGGCGGTCTCACGGTCATGAGAGAGGTCCTTCTTGAGGGTCTTAACGAGGGTCTCCTCCTCGCGCTGGTCAATAACCTCAATGTCCTTAATGCCCAGCTCCAGCATCTTCTTGATGGTGGAAAGGCTGAGGGGCTCGTAAGCCTTGGCAATAATGGTGCCCTTGTCGCCGTGCTTCACATCCTCAAAGGGAATGAGGTACTCAAGCTCGTCGCCGGTGGCATCTGCCAACTTAAGGGTCTGAATGGTGTAGAACTGCTCAACGATAGCGCGGTCGCTTTCAAAGCCGAGATAGCGCAGGAACGTGGTGGCCAAGAACTTGCGGCGGCGGCGGCGGCGATCCAGGAATACGTACATGAGGTCGCTCGTATCGAACTGTACCTCAAGCCAAGAACCGCGGTCGGGGATAATGCGGAAAGAGAAGATATCCTTGCCGTTAGCGTGGCGGGTCTTCTCAAAGCAGATACCGGGAGAACGGTGAAGCTGGGCTACGATAACGCGCTCTGCACCGTTGATAACAAAGGTACCACGGTCAGTAATCATGGGGATTTCACCCATGTACACGTTCTCATCGGCGGTGTAGTCACCGCACTTCAGGCGGAACTTCACATACAGCGAGGCACTGTATGTCTCACCGGCGCGGATAGCCGCGAAATCGGAGGTCTTGGGGGGTGATATCTCGTAAGAGTCGTACTCCAAACGAATTTGCCCGTCGTAACTTTCGATGGGGAAATGTTCAGAAAGAACTGCTTGCAGACCGATCTTGAGCCTCTTGTCGGGCTCGCAGAAACGCTGCAGGAATTCCTCGTATGACTTTGTCTGAATCTCAATGAGGTTAGGGGGATCCATAACCTCTTTGATCTTGCCGAAACTGATTCGCTCTTGCTTGGGCTTTGACATGGAGTTGGCGGAGATGATGTTTTGCACCCATGTCCGGGTGCGGATCGGTTTACGTCCGGTAAAACCGACCGGGATGTGTACGGTGTCAGCTTACAGTGTCATGGTACGCACCCGGGTCGGGCTCACGCGATACGCTAATTGTTTTAGTTGTTTATTATTAAGCGTTAAGAGATTATAAGCAATACCCCTTAACATGTAAAGACGCGAATGCAGGGGAGGCGTAAAATCCTCCCCTGCGCTTGCGAAAATCGGCAGGTTACTTGATAGTGACCTTGGCGCCGGCAGCCTCGAGCTCCTTCTTAGCCTTCTCGGCCTCCTCCTTGGAGACACCTTCAAGGATAACGGCGGGAGCGCTCTCGACGAGCTTCTTGGCGTCAGCCAGACCGAGACCGGCCTTAACGCCACGAACAGCCTTAATTACGTTGATCTTGCTGGCACCGGCGTCGGTCAGTTCGACGTCGAAGTCAGTCTTCTCTTCAACGGGCTCAGCAGCGGCAACGGGGCCGGCAGCGGCTACGGGAGCAGCAGCGGAAACACCCCACTTCTCTTCGAGCATTTTTACCAGTTCAGCAGCCTCCAGGATGGTAAGCTTGCCAAGTTCCTCAGCGATTGTATTGAGATCAGCCATTGTAGTATTCTATGTGTTTAATTTGGTTCTAAGTCGCGGATGGGGGCTCCCCATCCATTTAAGTTCTTACCGGCCGTAGAGCCGACAAAGAGCCTAATTTTTTCAGGCGGCGGAGAGGGTGTACCACACCGCCGCCTTCTGGTCAAGTGTTTTTTTACTCAGCAGACGCATTTTCTTGCTCTGCACCACCATTTTCCTTGTCCACGTAAGCCTGGATAACGCGGGCGAGGGCAGAACCTGCGCCGTTGATGGTACCAAGCAAGGTAGCAAGGAGAACCTCGCGGCTGGGCAGATCACCGAGAGCCTTAATCTTCTCGGGGGAGAGCTCAGCACCGTCCAAGATACCGGCCTTGTAGGCAGCCTTCTTGGACTTCTTAGCGAAGTTGTTGATGGCCTTAGCAGCAGCGCAAACGTCGCTGTTGCCCATGACATAAGCCGTCTGGCCCTTGAGGGCGGCGGTGATGTCAGGCAGACCGGCCTCAGTGATAGCCTTGGCCATGAAGGTGTTCTTGGCAACTACGCAAGAAGCACCGGCAGCGGCAAGGTCAGCACGAAGCGTGGTGAATTCGGGAACAGTTACGCCCGTGTAGTCGATAACCAGCACGAAGGGGGAGGCATCCACCTTGGCCTTGAGGTCATCGATGATGATCGTCTTATCAGCGTTCACTTTCTTTACAGTACTCATTGTTGTATCAGAGGTTTTGATTTATTACTTGGAGTACTCAACCGGGGTAAGGGAGAGGCCGGGGTTCATGGAGGAAGCGATGGTAGCTCCTGCAATGTAAGCACCCTTGGCGCCGGAGGGACGAGCCTTAACAACGGCGTTGATGAGGGCACGGGCGTTCTCCACAAGCTTCTCGCTGTCGAAGGAGAGCTTGCCGACTGCGGCAGAGATGTTGGCGTTCTTGTCGACCTTGAAGTCAACACGGCCGGCCTTCACCTCGCGAACGGCCTTGGCGGTGTCATCCGTTACGGTACCGGTCTTGGGGTTGGGCATAAGGCCGCGCGGGCCGAGCACACGGGCAATCTTACGCACCTGGGCCATGGCGTCCGGGGTGGCGATTGCGCTGTCGAAATCGAGGTAACCGCCCTGAATCTCCTTAATGAGATCTTCAAGACCTACCTTCTCTGCACCGGCTTCAAGGGCAGCGGCAGCAGCCTCACCCTGGGCGAAGACGATTACGCGAACATTCTTACCTGTACCGTGGGGCAGTGATACGGAACCACGAACCATCTGGTCAGACTTGCGGGGATCCACCGTAAGGCGGAACGAAACTGTGACCGTGGGGTCAAATTTCGGAGCGGGGAAGCTCTTCATGAGCTCCACAGCTTCATCGACAGCGTAATTCTTGGTGGCATCCACCAACTTAGCTGCCTCGTTATAGCGCTTTGAGCGTGTTTTGGACATATTATTAGCAGTACTTTCGGGTTTATATATGATTATCCCTCCTGCAGAAGGGGATTAGAGCTCAACCTCGATACCCATCTGACGAGCCTGACCGGCAATGATGCGGCAAGCGGCCTCGGGGTCCTTGGTGTTAAGGTCGGGCATCTTGGTGTTGACGATCTCCATAACCTGAGCCTTGGTGAGCTTGCCAACCTTCTTCTTGTTGGGCTCGCCGGAACCGGACTTGATACCGGCAACCTTCTTGATGAGGTTAGCTGCGGGGGGCTGCTTGGTGATGAAGTCGAAGGACTTATCCTTGTATACGGTAATCACGACGGGGAGAACATCGCCGGCCTGCTTCTGAGTTCTTGCGTTGAACTCTTTGCAGAAGCCCATGATGTTAACACCGGCCTGACCAAGTGCAGGACCAACGGGCGGCGAGGGGTTCGCAGCACCGGCAGGAATCTGCAGCTTAATTACTTTTACTACTTCTTTTGCCATGGTTTTGTTTTTTTGGGGTTACCGTATCGGCAAGCACCTTGCATTCCGGTACGGCGAAATCTTTACAATAATCCGGGATTAACCGAGGTTTACTTTACCGCGCTCTTCCTCAGGTACAAGCTGAACTTGGGTGTAGTCCAAATCAAGCGGGTTGGAGCGGCCGAACATGGTAACACCTACGCGCAGGCGACCGCGCTCGGCATCCACTTCTTCCACAATACCGTGCTCGCCCTGGAAGGCGCCGTCAAGCACAACAACCTCGTCCTTGACGTTGAATACAATCTTCTGACGCGGCCCTTCACTGCGGCGGGCAATCTCACTCATGAGCTCGCGCACATCCTTGGGAGACATGGGAAGGGGCTCTTTACCGCGACCACAGGCAAAGCTGATAACACCGTCTACTGCCTGAATCTTGTACCAGGCATCATTATTAAGGGTGCCATCCGGGCGGCGGAGAGCAAAGTTAAGATAAACGTAGCCGGGGTAAAGCTTGCGCTCCTGCACATACTTCTTACCATTGCGCACTTCCTCCACCTTTTCGGTCGGAACAAGGGGCTCGCTCTGGTTGAGAGCTGCCATCTCCTCATCTTCCATGAAGAGACGCTTGAGATTTTCTACAGCGCGACGCTCTTTGTTGGAGAGAACATGAAGAGCATACCACTGATCCTTGGCATCAGGGGTTACGCGGGCGCGAGAGGACTTTCTTTCGTACGGACGGGACATAGTGCGTGAACCGGTAGGGAAAATTAACGGGCTGAAGGAGCTGAAATCAGGAAAGAGCGCTGATGAGCGTAGCTACTACCTCTGCCATAATGAAGTCAAAGAATGCAACATAACCACCCAAAAGTACCATTGCAATCAGTACGGTAAGGGTGGAGGTCCATAACTCGCGGTATTTCTTAAACCCGGTCACTTTGGGGTCACTTTCCCAAGGCCAGGAGCACTTCTTGAGCTCGCCTTTGATGTTGGAAATGAATTGGGAAATCTTACGGAACATGAGCTGGATGAGTTATGGTTATTTTGAGAGACAAAAAAAGAGGAAGGTTCACAGGGTATGAGAGACTCGAACTCCCAACACGCGGTTTTGGAGACCGCTGCTCTACCAATTGAGCTAATACCCTTTTACCTTGCTCTATTTTTGAGCCTCCAAGGGGTGCCTGCCTTTATCACAGGCACCCCTTCTCGGCTTTTGGCGCACCGCCGGGGAGGCGGCGCACCGGGTTTGATAAGTTTTTCAGAAGGCTATCAGGCCTTGATCTTGGCAACCTTACCGGCGCCAACGGTGCGACCACCCTCACGGATAGCGAAGCGCATACCCTCTTCCATAGCTACGGGGGTGATGAGCTCCACGTCGATGGTAACATTGTCACCGGGCATCACCATTTCAACACCCTCCTGGAGAGTTACGGTACCGGTCACGTCAGTCGTACGGAAGTAGAACTGGGGACGATACTTGGTGAAGAACGGGGTGTGACGGCCACCTTCCTCCTTGGACAGCACGTAAACGGCAGCCTCGAACTCGGTGTGGGGAGTTACGGAACCCGGCTTGGCGATAACCTGACCGCGAACGATGTCTTCCTTCTTGATACCGCGAAGGAGCAGACCTACGTTGTCACCGGCCTCACCCTTGTCGAGGAGCTTGCGGAACATTTCGATGTCGGTCACAGAGGTCTTCTGAGTCTCGCGGATACCCACGATTTCAACTTCCTCCATCTTGTTGATGATACCGCGCTCGATACGACCGGTAGCAACCGTACCACGACCGGAGATAGAGAATACGTCTTCAACGGGCATGAGGAAGGGCTTCTCGGTGGGACGCTCAGGAGTGGGGATGTAGCTGTCAACGGCATCCATGAGCTCAAGGATCTTGGCGCTGTACTCAGCGTCACCCTCAAGAGCCTTAACAGCGGAACCCATTACGATGGGCAGATCGTCGCCGGGGAACTCGTAGGAGCTGAGGAGCTCACGAATCTCCATCTCCACAAGCTCAGCGAGCTCGGGGTCAGCGAGGTCCATCTTGTTCATGAATACAACGATGTAGGGAACGCCTACCTGACGAGCAAGCAAGATGTGCTCACGAGTCTGCGGCATGGGGCCGTCAGCGGCGGAAACTACAAGGATAGCGCCGTCCATCTGAGCGGCACCGGTAATCATGTTCTTAACATAGTCGGCGTGACCGGGGCAGTCAACGTGAGCATAGTGACGATTCTCAGTCTCGTACTCAACGTGAGCGGTGGAAATAGTGATACCACGCTCGCGCTCCTCGGGGGCGCCGTCAATCTGATCGTAAGCCTTGAACTCGGCCTTACCCTGCTCTGCAAGAACTTTGGTAATTGCAGCGGTAAGGGAGGTCTTGCCATGGTCAACGTGACCGATAGTACCCACGTTCACGTGGGGTTTGGTGCGCTGGAATGATTCTTTGGCCATAATAAAAAATAATGATTAGTTTGGGCTGCTTATTCTTGCATGAGCCGGAAACAAGCTTCTGGCGGGATTTGAACCCGCGACCTCATCCTTACCAAGGATGCGCTCTACCCCTGAGCTACAGAAGCGTTTTGGGCTCCAGATGCCCCGCAAGGGGGCGTAAAGCAAGGACAGTTTACTAAATTTTGAATCGCGAGTCAAGCTTTATTCACGATTTTTTTCATATTTTTTTCAATAATTTTATAACTACCTGATAATCAGACGAGCTAAAAGATAGATTTTGATGTTGAAAATTTCAAAAGGTAGGTGCAAAGTATGTGCCTATGAAGAAATTCGCATTATTGAGCATAGTAGCACTGAGCGGCGCAGCCGCATACGGTGCAGACGAAACCGCCACAACCCCGCCCCCGGCAGACCAAGCACAAGCCTGTTGCGCAAACGATACACAGAATTGTGATGAAGAATGCTGGTTGGATGTTGAAACCATTACCATTGAGGCCGCTAACGGCGACCCCATTGCCCAGTACACCATTGCATGGCTTACGGATACCGGCATGAACAATGTGCCCCAGGACCCCGAAAAAGCCAAAGAAATGTATACCAAAGCCGTACCGGGGCTTGAAAAAGCGGCTGCCGACGGTGATGCCTCCGCCTGCTGCGCACTTGCCAATATGTACGCCAACGGCAAGGGTGTAGAGAAAGACGAAGCCAAAGCCAAGGAGATGATGAACCGCTGCAAAGAACTGATGAAAGCTCAGAAAGAGAAGAGCGATAAGGCAGAAGCTCCTTCTGCCGATGGTCAGAAAATGTAACCCCTGAGGGGTTGCATCATGCAGCACGCGGCTCTGAGCTCAGAGCCGCGTGCTTTTTACATGAATTTTACACGGAGTAATCCACTCTCTGCAAATACAACCCACCGGCCGGGGCACAGTGGCGTGTTTTATCCCCCATGGGGTTTTCCAGCATCTCACGCAACTCTGCCACAGACATTTTACCCGCAGCCACTTTTTGCGCAGTACCGGTAAGCAAGCGCACCATACGGTACATAAAGCCATTGCCGTGGTAGCGTAAACGCAACAATTGCCCGCCCTGCTCTACGGACACACCGGCATTGTATATGGTGCGCACAAAATAATCGGCAGGCGGCTCAGCCGGCTCATTACCGCGCTTGGCGGCAAAACGCCTGAAATCATGCTCCCCCTCATACACGTTAAGGGCAGCAGCCAAAGACTCCACACACACACCGTGCGGGCAATACCACACGCGGTTGTGCTCAAACGGGCTTAATACCGGTGCCGTGCTGATAAGATACTCATACACCTTACCCACGGCACTGAAACGCGCATGAAACCCCTGCTCTGCCTCACATGCAGAGAGTATACGTATACTTGCCGGCAGATGCGCATTGAGCGCAGCAACCCAATTTGCGGTACTCATGCGGCAAGCATCGGGAATGTCCGCATGAAAATGCTGTGCCCGCGCATGCACGCCCGCATCCGTGCGCCCGGAGGCTGCAATACGCAACGGCACCCGCAATATGGCGGCAAAGGCGGCTTCCAAGGTGTCTTGTATGGTAAGGCCGCCGGCCTGGCTCTGCCACCCCTGCCAGGGCGTACCGTCATATGCACATGTAAAATGTAGTCTCGGCATAGCTGTATCGGCATAAAAAGGAGCCGCAACCCCAGCGGTGTTGCGGCCCCGGAAATGATATCGGCAAACGTACCGCGAATCAGAGGTCGAGATCAACGTCAAGGCTGATGTCGTCAGAAGACTCCTCTTCTTCCTCCACCTCTTCCACGGGCTCTTCGTCTGTGGTTTCTTCCTCAGCGGCAGGCTCCTCGTCCGTGGTCTCTTCCTCCACAACGGGCTCCTCATCCGTAGTCTCTTCCTCTACGGCAGGTTCCTCATCGGTGGTTTCCTCCTCAACGGCAGGCTCCTCATCGGTCGTTTCCTCATCCGTGGAGATATCAACATCTACATCGAGATCCAAGCCGGAATCATCAGAGGCAGTATCCTCTTCAGCGGGTTCTTCGCTGTCATCGGCAGCGGGCTCATCGGTATCATCGGCAGTCTCATCAGCGGCAGGCTCCTCGCCATCCTCGGCAGGGGTATCACCTTCCTCAGCCGGAGCAGCAGCCTCACCACCGGCGGGCTCGGTATACTCGGGCGTGGTCACTACATCGGCCTCGCCGTCAAACTTCCATACAGAAGCCTCGGGGTCAGCGCGGAAGTCGAGAGCCTCCTTAAGCTTGGCACTGCCGTAGCAGGGAGCAAAGCCGTTCACACCGTTGTTGGCGTCCTTATCAAAGGAGACATTCTTCTTCATGTACTTGGCAATGTAGGCCTCGCCCTTCTTCACCTCGGCCTCGGCCTCGGCACGCTTGGTAGCACCGGCGGCACCCACGGCACGCTTAAGGCGCTCTACATCAACCTCACCATCATGAGTAAGGGCAGGATAACTGGCAGCAACACGAGCCATCTGCTCACCCAATTTATCAAGAGCCTCAATCAAAGCCTTACCCTCATCAGCAGCACTGGCATGAAGGGCGGAGCCATCACCGTCTACGGGGCGACCCATGGCAGCAACCAAACGCTTCATGAGTGCCTCGGCACGGGGAGCAGCGGCTTCTGCTGAATCAAAATCGGTTACGTTCTGAAGCAACGTGGTAAGTTCTGTTGCAAGCTGGGTGCAAGAAAGCTCTTCCTTCTGGCAGGAGGTCAATGCAACCGCTGCCACAAGAGCACTTGTCGGAATGAGGAGAAACTGTTTCATGGAGGAAATAAGATATACTACAATTCAAAATTAGCAGGATTTACCCCGCATGTCAAGGTAAAGTGTGCCGATTCTCAAAAAAAATGAAGATTGAGCGCACATATAAGTCAAATCGGGGCATTTAAGGGGAGAAATGGCATCCGTTTTACGAGCTTTTTTCTCACAGATTGAGAGTTGTTAAATTACTCACCCAGCACGCGAGGAGCATGATTCATCATGATATGTTCAAACCCGGCTCGGGTGGCAGCCTCCGTCAAAAGAGCCACCCTCCGCCATGGCGCGCTGAAATCGCTGCGAATATACAGATGCATGTCCTCCGGTGCCACCCCTTTTGCCACCATACGCTGCCGCTCTGCACGCAAATAAAGCTCCAGCTGCTCAATCGTATCAGCCGGGGTGGTCTCCGTCAGAAACGCACGTTCACCCTGAGCATTTTTTACGGCGTAGTGAACCAGCGTAGGGTCACTGCACTTGTAGACAAGCTGTAACCAGCGGAGCCTGTTTTGCGCAGCCCGTTGCAGCGGGGGGTGAGCGGGGTCGGCGGCCATCTCTGCCAATTTCTCCGGCGCAAACACCTGTATCACCACCATAGATTCCTCAGGTACACTCAGAATCGACGGGGATGCTTCATCGGCTGCCGCAACACCGCGGCAACATGCAGCAAGGCTGCACAACAGCAGGTAAAATGTCCATTTCATAAGATAGGGGTGCGTTTTATGAAGGGTTGGGGAGAATATCCTCGTAAATACCCATGGAGGTATTCTCAATGGGCGTGGCATTGACCCAGCGTTTATAGAGGTCCACCGGGCCGGCACCACCGATGATGGCGTAGGCGTAGCCTAGGTGGTACATCTGCTCAAGCCCTGTAATCATGAGAGCTTTGCCGATACCGAGACCGCGGGCGGCCTCGCTCACCCCCATGGGGCCGATAAACCCGCGGGCCGTGGCATCTATACACACAAAACCGAGAATGGCGGAATCTTTGGTGGCAATAAAGCAGCCGGAGGGCTGATGAGCCATGGCCACACGGCTCTCACACACCCAACGGGGGCTGAAATGGGTGCCTATCCAATCCTCCAGAATATGAGCTTCAAACGGGTTGCAACGGCGAATACGAATCCCTTTCTCTGCCAAAGAAGCACGCAGCGGTGCGCCATCGGGCAGGTCGAAGAGTCTGACAAACATGTCTTGCATAATGATAAATGAAAATCAGTGTTAAAAAAAGGGGCGGAGGCTCAGTTACCTGCACCTCCGCCCGAGAGTTAAAGATTCAATTACTTCTTCTTCACCTTCGTGTTCTGGAACAACTTGGCTGCCTTGGCAATGGTAGAGTTGGCATCAGCCTCAACTCCGTACACATTGATGAGCATGTAAGCAAGCGTCACGGCATCCTGGAAGTTCTGAGAAGCTTTCTTGAACTTAGAGGGGGTGGGCTGGCCGAAAGCCTTAACCTCAGCCTGCACACCGGGCATGGACCACAGCAGAAGCTGAGCACGCTTCATAGCCTCCACGGGAATCTCCATCTGAGCACCGTGAGTGCTGATACCGGCAGTGCAGTAGGCATCAATGGCCTTGCTGGCATTTACCTTGAGCTCTGCGGCAATGTTGTTGGAGGCAAGCTGATCTGCGGGGATGGTGGACTGATAAGCGGCACCGATGGCAAAGTGCAGCCAACCGTACTGGGCGGGAGTAACGGCTTTACCCTGCTTGGAAACGATGGTCTTAACATTTTCCTCAATCTTGGCAGGATCAAAACCACCCTCACGAGTAGCGGCGGCCAGAAGCTTCACGGCGTTGGCCGTTACCTTATCCTGCGCGGTGAGCAGCTTCTCCACATCGCTCGGGAACTCACCCACCACACCGGCAGCACCGGCAAAGTCCAGCTGGCGTACGGCGCTCTCTACCTCTGCGCGGTATGCACGCAGGAAGGGGCCCTCAGGTATGCCACGCCAGTTCTCCAGCTGCTTACGCACCTTGTGAAGCGCGGGGCGAGCAGCGGCAAAGTCCTCTGCGGCATAAGCGCGCAGAGCCTCTACCAAAGCGGGGGGCGTGAGCACGTAGAAGGTCGAGAAGTTCTTCTCGATGTTCATCTCAGGCGTGGTGTCAGCATCTTTCTGGTAAGTGAAGACACCGGGCTTATGAGAGGACACAATGCCCACATTGGCCAATTTGCCGGCCTTGCCGCCTTCCTTAGCCTTCTTAACTACGCGGGCGGTAAGAGTGGGCTTTTTGTCCTGAGCGTCTGCTTGAACAGCAAGACCCACGGTAGCAGCCAGCGCAAGTGTTACTATATTGCGGAATTTCATTTTCGTAAAGTTTTAGAGTTAATGATAATGGCTTTAGTTATACTTAGCACGGTCTGCCTGCTCGCGGCGGGTTTCCTCACGCACGGCAGCATTGTCGCCGTAGGTGTCAACCAAGTTACGTACGCGGGCAAATGCATCACGCTCTACCTTGGGAATCTGGGCACTTGAGGCAGCATCCTCAAACATGGGCTGAATCATCTTCACGTAGTTCTCACCACGGTTCCAAGCCACCCACTTGTCGGTATGCTCAAAGGTACCGTCGCGGTTATCGGCATAAGTACCCTTGCCACGCTCCCAGAGCAAGCGCATCATCTTCTCACAAGCAGGAGCAGATACGCCCACGGCACCGGTGTAGTCACGCACGATAGCGTAGTGGATATTGATGGCCTCCTCAACCTTGCCGAGCTTCTCGTAGGCGTTGGCCTGCATGGTGCGCATACGCAATGCGTCATCAGACTCGGAGTCCTGCTCCAAGTATGCCTTGGTGAGTTCCAGCACGCCATTGTAATCACCGGCGGCAAGCATACCGTTGGCTTTACCCAGGCGGGCGCGGTTCACAACCTCATAATCAGCACCGGACTTCATGACGTCCTCGTACAGCTTGTCAGCCTGGTCCAACTTACCCTTATCACCGGTAACGGCAAGGGCATCTGCAAGGCCGCACTTGTTCTCGGCAACCATATCGCCGCCGCGCTTGATAGCCTCCTCATAGTAAGGCACGGCACGGTCTACGGCCTTGGTGATAGCGCCTACATCACCGCTGTCAATCGGGGCGCGCATGCGCAGGTATTCACCGATGGTGTAGCAGATGTCATTGGTAAGCTGAGCCGGCTTGTAATCACGAGACAAGGTACCGAGGGTATCCTCAATCTGTGCATCAATGGCGGCAAGCTCGGACTTCTTGGTATCATCACCCAAGAACTTCTCACGCTCGTTGGAGAGAGCACTGAGCACCTCCATCACGAGGGAAGCCTGAGTAGACTTGTCATCCTTGGAAATCTTACCGGAGAGCGTATTAATGTAGGCCTTGACAGCATCAAGAGCGAGAGATTCTTTCTCAATCTTGGTGGTTACCAACGTAGCAATGGTCTTGGATACCTCGGGGTTGAGTTTCTGCTGGCCGTGAGCATATGCAGCCTCACGCACGATGGTGTCCTCCATGCGCTTGATGCCATCCGGGTAGGCGGCATCATCAGCCTTAACGGCACTGAGGTAGAGACGAGACATCTGCAAGGCAAAGCGGTTGGTGTCGGAGCCGGCATCCACCTGCTCCCAGAAGGTCTTGAAGTAACCGAGGTGGCGGGCATTCTTCTCTTCATCCGTTTCCTTGGTGGAACCGTCTTCCTTGGTAAGGTTGACAAGGCGGCCGTTAATGGCAAGCTTGTTGAGAGCCTCACCTGCATTGGGTTTACCCTTACCGTCCGGGCGAGCCAAGCCGACTTGCACGGCTTCTTCCAAGCTGCGGATGGCAATTTCAAAGTTGGCCTTATCCTTGTTGGTAATGATGATATTGGCCTTAACCGTCAGCACGGAGGCGTAGTACTCATGGCCCTTGAAGTGAGCAATGAACTTGTCGCAGAGCTCTGCGGCGGGCTTGAAGTCCTCCTTACCGCTGCGCAGCAACAGAGAGTTCAGCGCATAGAAGTACACGTGCGGCAAGAACTGGTCACCCTTGCGGTCTGCCTCATTGGGGTACTTCAGCTCATAATCACGCACGGTCTGTTGAATCTTCTCCACGTACTCGGAGTTCACGGCACCGCCCTCACGCATGAGGGTGTAGAAGCTGGCGCAAAGCTGGAAGCGCAGCTGCTTGTCAACCGTGATGCGGTTCTCCTCCGTGGTCTCCGTAGATTTACCGAGCACATCATCAGCCAGCATCTTCTCAATCTCGGCAATGGCCTCAGTCTCACGTTTCAGAGACTTAAGAGCAGTAATCTTGGAGATAAGGCACTGTACATAGGCGGCAGAGTTGGGCACCATGGTAGCATCACCCAATGCATCACCGGAAAGCTTAATCACATCTTCCCAACGCTCGTCTTTCTGAGCCTGCACCATGCGGTTCAGGATAAGAGAAAGAGCACCGTCGCCAACGTCCTTGGCGTCAATTGTACCTTCAATGGCCAAGGCCTTTTCTTCATCACCGGTGGTGCGGCACAGCTGAGCATAACCCTGCTTGAGTTTCGGGCCAAGGGGCTGAGCCTTGCCATCCTTATCAGTGGTCTGAAGCTCAGGATAACGGTCTACCAAGATACCGTAACCGGCCTTAGCCATGCGGTGGCAACCGTAGTCAAGAGCAATGGAGGAGGTGAGCTGCACGGCGAAAGCATCCAACTGCTTGTTGCTTTCCTCACTCTTGGTGTAGTTATCAATAAGAGTTTTGCAGTTGGCACCGTTGTACACGGCACCGTCCAAATCCTGCACGTTAATCTTGGCCGTGCCGATAACCTTGGTCATCTGCTGAAGAGCATTGATGGTTTCACCCACATTGGGAACCATGCTCATCAAAGCAATGGCGGAGCGAGCACTGTCATTAGCTTTCTTCTCATCACCGCTCTTCATGGCCTCGGCAAACATCTTCTGGCAGTTCTGAGCAGGGCCGAAGAATGAGGAGCCGTGGCGAGCCATGCGCACCGGACCGAGGGAGTAGCTCTGGGGATTGGAAACAATGATATCACGAACCCAGCTGATAGCCTCAGGGTTCTTCATGGCCACGTTGATGATGGTGGAGAGACCGGCCATGGCCATCTCATCAGGAATGGCACCCTTGGACTTACGGCCACGCTCCAGATAGGAGCCGGCGGTCTTGAAGTCCGGCGTGGGCTGCAAAATGTATGCCTGCATGAGCATGAAGCAAATCTGGCCGTCAAGCTTCAAGTCTTTCTCCAGCTTGGATACTTTACCGCCCTGGTAAAGGTCCAAGTACTCCTTGAGCACGGGAATGGCTTTATCAAAGGCAGCAGGGTCGGGTGCCAAGCCCTTCTTGGCATCACCCACGCCCTTCTGGTACATGGCAAGGCCCATGTAATACTGGGCTGCGGTCAAATAGGGGTCATAGCCCTGGCCGTTGTTCAGCTTCTTGCGCTTGGCGCGCTCGCGCATTTCCTTGGCCTGGAACTTTGTATTCGTGCTGAGATTTTTGTATGCCTCGTAGGCTTCATCATACTTTTTGGCAGACATGAGCAACTCGCCCTTCTTGAATACGAAGAACGGCTCATAGAAACCGTACTGTTGAACGGTGCGAGACTTGCCGGCAAAGTACTTGAGCATCTCGTCGCACATTTTGATGGCTTCATCAACCTTGCCGCTCTGTTGCAGCGCCGTAATGCGCTTGAACTTACCGGCAGGGTCCTGAGCCTGGCAAACGTACGGAGCGCTCACGGCTGCAAGCGCAATGACGGATAAGGCTGTGGAATATCTGTTCATATGTTTGTTTTTGGTTGAAATCTGATTTATTTTACCGATGTTTTCGGTGAAACGAAAAGAAGAAAGCTGTCGGATTGTTTAGGGGGGAGGGCAGCGACTCTTGCCGCCCCGCCTCCCCCCTATATCATTTTTAGGTTGGTTTTTGGCTAATTCTGCCGGTTTACACCATTAATTCACGGCTTCACACTTCACGGCCACGGCCTTAATATCAGCCTGTGTGAGGGCGGACATCACGTCCATCACACGCTGATGCTTGGAACCGGGATCAGCGGTCAGAATAAGCGGTTTGGGGTTCTTGGGGTCATTATTGAGGGACTTGAGGCGCGTTACGAGCTCTGTGAGGTCGCGCTCCTCATAATATCCCGCCTGACCGGGTTTAAGTTTGAAATCAGTAGCAGGGCCCATGCTGAACTTCTTACCACTCTGGTCCTCGTAGTACACGGCATTCTCAGAGGTGATTTTGATGTTGAAGGGCTTGCTGTCACTGGAAGAAGAAGAGGACTGACCGGCAGGGAGTGCCATATCGAACTTCTTCTCACTCACGAGAGACGTTGCAACCAAGAAGTAAATAAGCAACAGGAAGCAGCAGTCAATCATGGAGGAAATCTCCATATCAGGATCCTCTTGCTCCTCGGTCTGAATCTGTTTATGTCTTGCCATAATCTGACGTTATGTTGAGGTTACTTGTTTACTTCTTAGCAGGAAGGGAGCCGAATACGATATCGGGAACATCGGCATTGTTGGCGGCAGTGATGACGTAGTAGGTACGTCTCCAATCTGCGCGGGCGTCTGCACGGATGTATACGCGAATCTGCTCCTTGTTAATCTTGGTGGATTCTAAGCCTTTCTTCTCAGCCTTGATGAACTCCTCAAGCTTCTTGATGGTAGCGGCGGCACCCTCATCAGTGATAGCCTGCATTTCACCCTTACCGGTCTTTACACCGTAGTGAATGCGGGAGACATCTGCCTGCTTATAGGATTCCTGAAGCTTCTTGATACGAGCCTCTTCACCGCGCTTTTCCTGGTCGCTGCCGGAACGGGCGAGCTCCATCATCTTATCCGGAGCAAACACGTTGATGACGATACAACCTTTGGCATCTTCCAAATCCGTCGGCTTGGTAGCCTGAGGCATGGTAACGCTGGGGTCCTTAGACACGGTCAGAGCCGTAGCGTTTACCACGAAGAAGATGAGCAACAGGAAGCAGCAGTCGATCATGGGCGACATGTTCGGCTTGCATTCGGACTCGTCTTGTTTTCTTTCCTTTTTACCCATGGGGAATCAAAAGTTAGGGATTCATGCCTGCCGGGGTCGATGAACGGGCACCGGCAGGCCCGAAAGTGGCATCAGGCATCAGGCCTGAGCTTCCTCCTCGTAGTACTCGCCTTCAGCGCCTTCCTCAGCGTACTCCTCGTCACCACCGAGACCCTCGGGGATACGGGCAAGCTGAGCCTCAGCGTTGATTACGTTGATGGAGGTGTTCACCATCTCAGAGATAGCGTTCACGGAGTCGGACTCCAGCTTCTGAGCGTGCTTCTTAAGGAAGAAGAATGCAGGGATAGCAAGAATGGAGATAATCAGACCCCAGAAAGTGGTAAGAAGTGCCACGGAAATATCGCTTGCAAGAGCGGAGGGGTCAGCCTGACCGGCTTCAGCCAAGGTACCGAAGGCGCCCACCATACCCTGAATCGTACCGAACAGACCGATGGAAGGAGCAATGGAACCTACGAGGGCGAGAATGTCAACGCAGAACATCAGCTTGGGACGCTCATTGTTGGTGAAGTCGGCGATGGCGTCCTCAATGCCGTCCTTACCGAGGTCTTCGGGGCGGGTAGCATCGATGTTGGGCAGAGCATAAGCAACCAAGCGGCCGAGGTAGGTGGGGCTGGTGGTAGCAAGCTCAATGGCGGAACGCACGCGGCACTCACCCATGAGGGCTACGAGCTGACCGCGGAGGTCATCGGGGCAGAACTTGTTCTTGCTGATAGACATGCAGCAGTATACAACCAAGAAGATAGCGATAGCGAGAAGGATGACGAGGGGAATCATCGTCCAACCACCATCAATAACCCACTTATCAAGAGCGGTCTTGGGGGCTTTTGCTTCTTCAGCGGCAAATACCGTTGACATGGAGGCCATAGCTACAGCTCCGAAGGAGAGAGCACGAATACCGAAACGAGTGATCGTTGATTTCATAATAGTAAAAATGCTGTTTATGCAGAATTAACGTCTATTATTTACCCTAAAATGAGCCGTTTGGCAAGCTTGTTTTTCAAATTGTGGTATATTTTTCAGATTATTCTCGAACAAGCTGCAAAATTTTGTGAGGAATCTGCGTATTATCCTGCACACCTGTAAAGTTCCCTGCCCCACAGCCCGCCGCATAAACCGGCACCGCCACACCGCTGTGGGAGGTTGTGGCAAACGTGCCTTTCACCTTACCTTTTTTCACTGAGCCGTCATGAATGACAAGGCCGCCGGTTTGGTGATCAGCCGTTACTACTAAGAGCGTATCGGGGTGGTGCTGCATCCACTTCAGCACTTCTCCCAAGGCGCGGTCAAAATCCAGCGTTTCTTCTACGGCGCGGCGCAGGTCTGCCTCATGAGAGGCAGAGTCAATTTCAGAGCCCTCAATCATCAGGAAAAACCCATTCGGCGCAGACTCCAGCAACTCCAGAGCCTTGCGCGTGTTGTCAGGCAAGAAATCCCCGCGCTGTGCAGCATAGGCGCAATCTCCCTCTGCCGCCAACAGAACAAAAGAGCCGGCCTTACTCTTTAACTGCTGCATTTGCTGCTCGGAAAAGGCAGCAGAGCCACCGCCTACCACCACATCCACCCCGCTTTCACAGAGATAGCGCGCAATTTCTGCGGTATTTTTGCGGCTGGCAACATGGGCATAAAAGGCAGCGGGGGTGGCATCCGTAATAGCTTTGGTAACCACCAACCCCGTTTTCTTATGGTACGGTGCCGTAGCAAAGACGGCAGCCAGAGAGCTCAGCATTTTCCCGGAGGGAGCCTGCCCCAGCATACCGTTGTTCGTTTTCTCACCGCAAGCCAAAGCCGTACCGCCGGCGGCGGAATCCGTTACCAATTTGTCGGCAGAAAAGGTACGGGAAAAGCCCGTAACCGGCAATTGCGTGATATTGAGCTTACCGCCATTGCAAACCCAAGCAGCCCACACATGTTCAGAGCTCATACCATCCCCTATCATCAGAATGATATTGCGCGGTTTTGCCTGCACTGCCCGTAATGCAGCAGGTGCATCCGCCGGCTCATGTTGCGGCAAATTTGCCACAGACTGCATTTTGCCTACTTCTGCCGCGCAAACTGCGCCCATCAACGCCAACAAACCGAATAACAGTTTCATGGCATCAGTATAGCAGGCAAGCCGAACCGCGACAAGCAAAAAAGGCCGTTCCGCAAGGGGAACGACCTTGAAAATGATTCATCAGGCCGACACTCTCTGCAAGGAGCGCCGCCCTGTCCAACAGTCTTACTTACCGGGAGCAACGGGAAGCTGCTTAACGGGAGCCGTTACAGGAGCCTGAGTGGGCGTGTTCTGCGGCTGATCCTGATTGCAGCACTCACCGGTGGGCATAGGACGCAGCGGGGGCATAGACTGAGACTGGCAGCAGCAGGAGCTGAAACCTACTGCGCAGGCCATTGCAAGAATGAGAGTGGTGGCTTTCATAAGAAAAATGTCGTATGAAGTTATCGCACTCAGTAAAACAAATTTATTCAAATTAGTCAACACTTTATTTCAGGAACAGGCAATTTTTATCCATTTCGGCATAACAAGAGCGTATCACTCGGCATTATTTTCTTGAAATACGCGCGTGCGCATGGCATAATCGCGGCGGTCATGGCAAGAAGACGCAAAAGGGGTGATATGTTCCGCAAGGCAAATAAAACAGCTGCCGGCAAGCGGAAACGCAAGATTTTGATTGGGGCTGCATGCTGCGCAGGCATATTGCTTGCCCTTATACCCCTGAGTTATTTTTGGCTCCTGAGCTGGTTACAGGGAGACGGTTTCCGCAGCACCCTGGAAGAAACGCTCAGCAACAAGATGAAGGCAGACATCACCATCCCTGCCCCGCTGCAAATAGATGGCGACACGGTTAAACTGACCGCAGCCTCTTGGGAAAGCAAAGATTTTCTCAAGAAAGCGGAGGTAAAAGGCATCAGCACACAAATCAACCGCGGCGAGCTGTTGGACAGACGCCTGCACGCCACGCTCATCAGCCTGAACGAGCTGAGCGTGAACATGGACACTAAAAAAGAAACCCTTAAAACCTACCCCGAAGAAGAGGACGGGTTCTTCAGAAGCTTCACCCCGCTCACTTATACCGCGGACCGTGTAGAATGCAGCAACACGGCGGCAACCCTCACGTTCCGACGCTCGGACGCCAAGAAAAAGCCCAACCGCTATACCCTCAAGGGCAGCAGTTTTACAGCCACCCCCCTTATCGGCAAAGAGAATGCCTGGCAAGTCAAATTGCGCAACGGCACGCTCACCACATCTCACAGTTATCTTGCCAAAAGCAGCATACGCCAAGCCCTGCTCAGCTATGCGGACAACACGGTTAACCTCACGGAATGCCAGTTGGCACTTACCAAAGGCAATATGGATGCCACGGGCTCATTCCACACAAAAAACAAGGACTGGAGCCTGAATATAGGCGTGGGCAATGCCGATGTAGAGCGACTGCTGAGTGACAGCTGGCAAGAGATTCTCACCGGTGAGTTCTCCGGCAACCTGAAAATGGCCGGCAAGAGAAGAGTGATACACACGGCAGACGGCACGTTCAGCCTGCGTAAGGGCAGATTCCGTGCGCTGAGTTTCGTGATGCGCTACATAAGCAGCGATGACCGTTCCGACTACGCCCTGCGCATTCCCGGCCAGCAAGCCGCTACGGATTATCTGGAAAACACGTTCAAGCTCATTGAAATCAACACGGCAGACTGCGACATCCGTTTCCCCCACACGGATAAAGCCCGCAATATCACCGATGCCTGGCTGTTTGACAACATCAACATTCGCACCAAGAATGATGAAGTACGCGTACAGGGGCACGTGATTATGGAGCAAGACAACAAAATGCACGGCTCCATACGCGTGGGTATCAATGAGAAAAACATCAACGAGTTTCTTGAGCTCACCACGGAGCCGTTCCGCACCGTTATCAGTGCCTGTATTCCCCGCCTGTTCAACGCCACGGGAGATGAAGGATTCCGCTGGATTAACATTAACCTGAGCGGCTCCGGCGATGAACCGCGCCAAGACTTCAGCGTGCGTGTGCAAGAAATCATACGCGAGTTGGGGCCGGAGATTTTGCTGAACACTGCGGCAGACACCGTTAAAAGCGGGTTGAATCTGCTGCCCGGCATGGGGCAAGATACCCCCGAAGAGCCTGAAGCAGAGCAAACGGACACCGAGAGTCCCGGCAGCAAAAGCTTGATTGACACCGCAACCGATGCGGCAGATGACATTATCAACACAGGCATTAAAGCCATTCCTTTCTTTTAATCATCCATGAATACCTCTTACCCCTCTCAATACATTGACTGTGTTTGCACCATTGTGGAGCGTTTTGCACCCACGGCATACCGGGCCATCATGCCCAACGGCAAACAGACCGTAGCTTTTGTTCAAAAAAAGGAGGAACACCTGCTCTCTGTCATTACCCCCGGAGACAAAGTGTTGTGCACGGTTTGCCCCGCAGACTTTGAGCGTGCCAGAATCCGCAGCATGGCGGGCAATTAATTTGCACTTGAAACAGAACGGTCATTCAGCTATAATCGAACGGACATGACGCGCAGCAGAAAGCTCATCAAACTGATTCTTCCCATCGTAGACTTATTGTCGGCGCTTACCTGTGCCTATGTTTCACCATGGGTTGTCAATACCTTGGCTCCTTATACAGGCTGGCATACGCAAGAAGGGTTCAACGCCTTTACCTCAAGCCCCTTCATGGCAGGCGCAGCCGTGGCGGTGGTGCCTATTTTACTGCGCATGGTGGGTTTTTACCACCGCGGCAATTTGCAGAGAATCTCTACGGCACTGCGCCAGTTGTTTACTTTTGTTGTCTATTACCTGTGCATGCTGGGCATCTACATGCTCGTGGTGACGGATGAGATTTCAACCTACATGAATCACCTGATACTGGTAAGTATCATTCTGATTCCGGTGGTGGTATTCATACGCTACTATTTGGTGCGCCTGTTGCAAATGAACACGCCCGTGGGGCGCCGTTATCTGCGCTCCGTTCTGATTGCCGGCACCCCTGAAAGCATTGAGGCCAACTGGCAAACACTGCCGGAGTTCTGGAAGCGCAGTCTCTCCGTTGTGGGCAAAGTAACGCCTGACACCACCCAAGAGGAGGTGCAGCAAATGATTGAAGAAAACCATGTGGACCGCCTCATCCTCATGGGGGGCATGGCTGCCTACCATGCGCATGAAGAAACCATCAACCGTTGCGAGCTGCAAGGCATTGACATTTACATTCACCTTAAAGACAGCCACCCGGTTAACATGCGCGCCGATGTGAGCGATATTGCCGACCACCGCGTGCTCATTCTCACCTCTACCCCCGTGTACTCATGGGCTCGCCTGTTCAAGAGCGTGTTTGACCGCGTTATGGCTCTGTTGGGCATTATCCTGAGTTCTCCGCTTTGGCTGTTGGCCGCCATCGGCATCAAGCTCAGCGACCCCAAAGGCCCCATTTTCTTCAAACAGCAACGCTCCGGCTTGTACGGCAAGCCCTTTGCCATGTGGAAATTCCGCTCCATGTACGCTGATGCCGAAGCTCGTTTGGCAGAGGTGAAAGAAAAATACGGCAACGAGATGGATGGCCCCATCTTCAAGCTTACCAATGACCCGCGCATCTTCAAGTTCGGGCATTTCATCCGCAAGTTCTCCATAGACGAGCTGCCCCAGCTGATTAACATTTTGATGGGCGACATGAGCATTGTGGGTCCGCGCCCCCTGCCCGTGTATGAGACCAAAGAGTTCCCCGAGTATTCACAACGCCGCCGTTTGAGTGTAAAACCGGGTCTTACCTGCTACTGGCAGGTAGAGGGACGCAGCAACACGGAAAGCTTTGATTTCATGGTGAACAAAGACCTCAAGTACATTGACAACTGGAGTCTTTGGGTAGATTTCAAGCTGATTCTGCTCACCATTCCCGCCGTTCTTTTCGGTAAAGGCGCCAAATAAACCAGCACCATGTTTCACATTGTATTGTTTCATCCGGAGATTCCGCACAACACCGGCGCCGCCGGGCGTTTGGCAGTTGCCACCAACTCACGCCTGCACCTGATTAAACCCTTGGGATTCTCGCTGGATGAAAAGCACGTGCGCCGTACCGGTCTGGATTACTGGCCGCATGTGGATTTGCACCTTTGGAACAACTTGGAGGAGTTGGAAGCCGCCGCTGCCCCCGGCGCACGGTTCTGGTATCTTTCCACCAAGGCCACACACTCCATTTGGGAGCCCACCCTGCCCCTGCAAGATGGCGATTACCTGGTGTTCGGGCCGGAATCCAAGGGGCTGCCCGAGCGGTGGATTGATGCCCACCCCGACACCGCCCTGCGTATCCCCATGCCGGGAGAACACGCCCGCTCTCTCAATCTTTCTACCAGTGTAGCCATCATGCTGTATGAAGGGCTGCGCCGCACTTTATCCCCTGATGCGTTATGAAAAACATCGTCTACTTTGATTTGGAAACCCGCCGCTCTGCCGCTCAGGTAGGCGGCTGGCATGAGGCCTCTAAAATGGGCATGTCCGTGGGGGTGACCTACTCTACCAAAGACAACGCATACCACATTTATACAGAAGACCAAGTAGAGCAACTCATTGAAGAGCTGCGCATGGCAGACCTCGTGGTGGGGTACAATCACATCGGGTTCGACTACCAAGTGCTGCAAGCTTTCACCTTCTGGACTCTGGCAGATGTTACCAACAATCTTGACATCTGCACGGATCTCACCTCCCGCATCGGCCACCGCCTCAAGCTGGACTCCGTGGCCTCCGTCACCCTCGGCAACTCCAAAACGGCAGAGGGTCTGGATGCCCTCAAATGGTGGGCAGAGTATGAAAAAGACGGCGACCCGCAGAAGATGCTGGACATTGCCCGCTACTGCTGTTTTGACGTTAAAGTAACCATGGAGGTTTTCAAATTCGGCGCAGAGAACGGTTATGTCAACTATGTTGATAAAAAAGGCAACACCATCCGCGTTGATGTAGACTGGAAACTTGATTGGTAACCTTACCCCCACCCATGAAAACAACCACCCTTATCTTGGCCCCTTTATTGCTCTTGAGCTCCTGTATATGGCAAAACAGCCTGCCCCCGGACTATCCGATGACGGGTGCTGACATAACGGCGCAGGAGGGAGATATCGTCACTGAGTTGAGTGCTCGCAGCCGTGCCACAAAAGACGGTGCCGTGGAGTTGTACTATCCCACCATTAACCATACCGCAGCCCTGCGTGCATTCAAGCAGCATATAGCAAACGGGCTCCCCGTCAACACTGCAGATTCCTTCGGCCTGCCCGCCCTTGCCCATGCCGCAGCCGTGGGAGATGTTGCGTTTTTAACCGAGCTCATTGCCCGCGGGGCAGAGCTGAATTACCCCGCAGCTCTCAACCGCCCCGAGCCCGGCAACACTTGCTTATTCAGCGGCAATGACCTCAGCGCCACCGCACTGGCCGCTAAAAACGGGCAAACCGCCGCGCTTGAGATTCTGCTGCGCCACGGTGCCCACCCATATGGGGTAGACCTTGCCATCTCTCATGACCACTTGGATTGCCTGAAACTCCTGCACGTTGCCGGCGGCAACCTGCACGAGGGTGAATACACCTTTGATGATGAGTTTTACCCCAGCAGTTGCGATGCCCGCTCCTTAGCGGTGCTCACCTACCTCATCAATAACGGGGTAAGCCGCAAAATCCCCCTGCGCAGTCTCTCCAATCTCTCCACCGACAGAGAATCTGCCATGCCCTACATAGACATGTACCTGAGCACGGGCATATGGACCAAGGAGCAGGCAGAGCAGTTTCTCAACACTTATTACCCCCTCAATATTGTGTCCCCTTCCCCATGACATGGGGCATTTACCATAAAAATTGAGAAATTTTCCTCGGTTTCACAACTTCGCATAATTATTTTTGAACACTTCGCATAACACACGTGTCATACCTGCATAATGAACAATAATCTTACCACAAAACTGATGGAAGCACTGCAAGCGGCGCAGAAGAAAGCCCAAAGCGGGGGGAGAGCCCAAATATATCCTGCTGAGCTTTTGTTGGCGCTTGTAGAGCAAGAGGGGGGCGTACTGGCCTCCGTGTTGAAAAAAGCGGGGGTAGAGCCTGCCCAAATGGCAGCAGCATTACAACGTGAGCTGGAGCGCAAGCCGCGCCAAACGGGGGCCGTAGCGCAAAGCCCGGGCATAGGGCCGGAGCTGGACCGCTGCCTGACCGAGGCCGAGAAACAGCGCGCCCGCATGAAAGATGACTACCTGAGCGTAGAGCACGTGGTGCTGGGCATGCTTGAGGCAGATGCCGAGCTGCGCCGCACCATGGAGAGCTGCGGTCTCACACAAGCAAAATACTTGGCGGCACTCAAAGAAGTGCGCGGCAACCAGCGCGTGACAGACCAAGACCCCGAGGGTAAATTCGAAACATTGGAGAAATACGGCACAGACCTCACCGCCCGAGCCAGACAAGGCAAGATAGACCCCGTCATCGGGCGTGACGGCGAGATTCGCCGCGTGCTGCAAATTCTCTCCCGCCGTACCAAGAACAACCCCGTACTCATCGGTGAACCCGGCGTGGGTAAAACGGCCATTGCAGAGGGACTTGCCCGCCGCATTGTGGACGGAGACGTGCCGGAGAGCATGAAAGGCAAGCGGCTGGTAAGCCTCAACATAGGTTCTATGGTGGCCGGTGCCAAATACCGTGGCGAGTTTGAAGAGCGACTCAAAGCATTCATCAAAGAAGTCACCTCGTCCAACGGTGAAATCATTCTCTTTATTGATGAGCTGCACACCCTTGTGGGAGCCGGTGCCGGCGGAGACGGCAGCATGGATGCCGCCAACCTGCTCAAACCTGCTCTGGCTCGCGGTGAGCTGCGTACCATCGGTGCCACCACGCTGGATGAATACCGCAAATACATTGAAAAAGACGCCGCACTGGAGCGTCGTTTCCAGCCCGTCTATGTGGCAGAGCCAAGCGTGGAAGACACCATTGCCATTCTGCGCGGTTTGAAGGAACGCTATGAGGTACACCACGGCGTGCATATTACCGACAGTGCCTTGGTGGCCGCAGCCACCCTGAGCAACCGCTATATCACAGACCGCTTCTTGCCTGACAAGGCTGTGGACTTGGTAGACGAAGCCGCCGCCCGCCTCAAGATTGAGCTGGACAGCATGCCAGCCGAGATTGATGAGCTCAACCGCACCGCCATGCAGTTGGAGATGGAGCGCCAAGCCCTTGCCAAAGAAAAGGACAATGACTCCAAACAACGCTTGGAAAAAATCACGCGCGAGCTGGCTGATACCAAAGAAAAGGTAGATGCCATGATTGCCCAGTGGAAGAGTGAAAAAGAGGTGGTCACCCGCGCCCGAGATGCCCAGCAAAAAATCGATACCCTGCGTACGGAAGCCGAGCAGGCTCAACGCCGCGGTGACTTGGGCCGTGCCTCAGAGATTCTCTACGGCGAAATCCCCGCTGCCGAAAACGCAGCCAAAGAAGCCCGCGCGGCTCTGAGCAAGCTGCAAAGCAGCGGTGAGGGGCTGCTCAAAGAAGAGGTCACGGAGAGCGACATTGCCAAGGTGGTTTCCACGTGGACCGGCATTCCCGCCACCCGCTTGGCTGAGGGTGAGCGAGAAAAACTGCTGCACATGGAAGAGCGCTTGGGTGCCCGCCTTATCGGGCAGAAACAAGCCGTCAAATCCGTGGCAGATGCCGTGCGCCGCTCCCGCGCAGGCCTGCAAGATGAAAACCGCCCGCTGGGCTCATTCATCTTCCTGGGCCCCACCGGCGTGGGTAAAACGGAGCTGGCCAAGGCTCTGGCAGAGTTCCTCTTTGATGACGAGACGGCCATGGTACGCATTGACATGTCAGAGTACATGGAGAAGCACAGCGTGTCTCGCCTTATCGGCGCACCTCCGGGATACGTGGGGTATGATGAAGGTGGGCAGCTTACCGAAGCCGTACGCCGCCGCCCGTACAGTGTTGTGCTGTTCGATGAAATCGAAAAAGCCCACCCGGATGTCTTCAACGTACTGCTGCAAGTGTTGGATGACGGCCGCATTACAGATGGTCAAGGCCGCACGGTAGACTTTACCAACACCGTGCTCATCATGACCAGCAACATCGGCTCTCAATTCATTTTGAATGAGCAAGATGCCCTTGCGCGCAATGAAAAAGCATTAGATGCTCTGCGCGGGCACTTCCGCCCCGAGTTCCTGAACCGCATTGATGAAATCATCATCTTTGACCGTTTGCAGGCAGAGGACCTCAAGCAAATCATCCGCATTCAGTTGGAGCGTGTGAGCAAGAGATTGGCCGCGCGCGGCCTCAAGATGGAGCTCAGTGATGAAGCTGCCGCGCTGGTAGCACAACACGGTTATGACCCCGTATACGGCGCGCGCCCCCTCAAGCGCGCCATTCAGCATGACATTTTGGATCCCCTCAGCATGGCCATTCTGGCGGGTAAATACCCGGAGGGGGCAACCATTCATGTGCAGGCAGAGAATGGTGCCATTGTCATCCGATGAAACACCGTTTCAGCAGGTCATCCGCACAACAAAGCGGGTGGCCTGTTTTTTTATTCGGCAAACACAAAAGGTAACACTTCAACATCTGCCGGCAGCCAGTCTACGCTCCGCAAGGTATCTGCCGTAAGCCAGCGGTAGGCGGTGTGCTCACGCAGTTGCAAGGTACCCTGCACCATGCGGCAAGCATAGCAAAACATGCGCAGGTGAAAAGTAGGGTAATCCCACTCTACGGTATGCAGCAACTGCCCCACGGACACGGTAATGCCAAGCTCCTCATGAATCTCACGCACCACGGCGTCTTGCGGGGATTCTGCCGGTTCTATCTTGCCGCCGGGAAACTCCCAGCCGCCATGGTGTTTATGGGGCGGGCATTGGGTAGCCAAAACGCGTTCGGCAGCATCAAAAATGATTGCCGCTACCACTTCTATTGTCTTTTTTTCACCGCAAATCACGCGATTATTGTACCATAAACTGACAAAACGTGCAATAGCGGGCATAATGTTTGTTGTATACACCTAATTCCTGATAATTTTTATAGTAATTTAATAAAATACGCTTGACGCAGCAAAAAAAGGAAATTAGAATACCGCCGCGAAGCGGAAAATCCATTGGGACTCCCGCCACACGCAACCGATAAAACATACACGCAGACACAAAGATGAACCGTCATGATAGTACGATTCACAACGGTACGGTAAGGATAAAAGCCCTGCCCGCAAATGACGATGTACCAATAACCAACACGCCCAACGAAAGGGGGCAACTATGTGCTGAAGTCAGCTGTTTTCAACTAATTTAGTTTGTATACAAGCCGTACTTCAAATACAAAGCACAGCAATATATGAATCTGCGCCACATCACGAGATTTACGTATACGTTCACGAACTTTCAGGGCTGGCGAGTAGCCATACGCCGCCAAGGACACACCCTGACGCGTTATTTTTCCGACAGGCAATATGAAACCCCGGATATAGCCTTGCAGCAAGCCATTAACTTTCGGGATATGGTTTTGCAAGAATTAGAGCAACACCCGGAGCAGGCCATAGAGATACTGACGAAAAACAGACCCCAGCCGCTTAAATTGTACCCCGCAGGATTGAAACCGGGATTCAATACAACACCCCGCGAGGATTCCCGGCAAGAAGAGAGCAAAGCCGGCGCATGCAGCGTACGCAGCAACAAAGTCATGCAACCCATCTTAAAAAGCATTTGCAAAAGACTGCAACTGGATATGGCAAGCGTGCTGAAATTGTCTCTCTACTTATTTTCTCTGCAATACGGCTGCGCCGCTGTTACGGATAAATCCTTAAACCCCATTACAGCCCAGCGAAGCCACACATTTACAGAAGACGGAGAACAATTGGCTCAAGAGAACCTCATACAGCTTATCAATGAGCTGGAGCAATTGGGTAAAAATGCCGGTTTACCCAGTTTTGAAGAGTTCTCTACCGGCAAAATATCAACACAACACACAACATCGGCAGGTGTCACAGCCTGAAAGTCGCGGTAAGCATTTACCGGCCCGTATTGAGGCCACGTTTCCTCAAGTAACTACCCTTCCCCATTAAAAAATCTCCCCGTGCCGACAAGTATCGGCACGGGGGATTTTTTTCACAAGAAAGGTTCTGATGGCGGGATTCCGTTTTTAAGCATCACCGCGCTTTGACAGGCAATGCGCAGGTGTGCGGAAGCAACAACCCACCGCAAAGGTTGCAATGGTGCCGATTGTCACACGCCACGGGAATGCTATGTGTGTAATCATATCACGGGAGCCGAGTATTTCCAACGTAATGACCACGGCAAAACCCGCCAGCATGGCCAACACATTGCCCGCATCATTACCACGGGAGCGCGTCAGCATCCCCAGCAGGAACACGCCCAACAAGGAGCCGTAGGTGTAGCCGAAGATACCTAACGCAATCGGAAGAATACGGGCGGAGGGGTTCATCACCACATACCAGGCAGACACGGCACCCACGGCAATAAGCAAGGCGGCAAAGAGCACGGTGAGCCAACGCACGGCACTCAGCAACTGCTTTTCCGTGGCAGCAGGCTTGAACACATCGCGGTACCAGTCACGCGTGGCCGTGGTGGCCAAGGCGTTGAGCGCGGTGGAGAGTGAGCCCATGGCCGTGGCCAACAAGGCCGCTACCAACAAGCCGCGAACACCCACGGGCAAATGATGAATGATGAAGTAGGGGAACACCTTCATTTGCTCAATCTGCCCATCGGCAGTCATGGGCAACTCCATTCCTACCTTGCTGTAATACACAAACACCAGCATACCGCAGATAAGGAAAATGAGCACCACGGGGATATCTACCAAACCGGAAAGAATGACGGCACGGGTACCGGTTTTGCTGTCTTTGGCGGCCAACATACGCTGTACCATATCCTGGTCCGTACCATGGGTGGCCATTGCCAGGAAGGTGGCACCCAAAAACGCAGTCCACAGCGTGTATTCACTGCTGAGGATATTACGCACATCTGCCGCAAAGCCCTCACCGGTGAAACCTAAGTCAAACACCTTACCGGGTTGCAGGTTCTCTACACCGCAGGGGTTGTTGGCGGTATCGCCCACGGTGGCAATCACCGTATTCCAAGCCTCGCCGAAGGTTGCATCACCTTTAATGGTGAAGAAAAGCAGTAAAATGGTAGTACCCACGGCAATAATGAGGATGGAGGCCTGCAACACATCCGTCCACACCACGGCTTTAAGCCCACCCAAGGTGGTGTAAATGGCGGTAAGCACGGTGATGAGCGTAAGCGCACCTATGTAGATAAGCACCGTCTCCATGGGAGAGGCGGTATCTTGCCCCACAATGAACATGTAAGCAATTACCAGCAAAATACCGGCAAAGTACAGGCGCACGCCACTGGCCAACACGCGGCTGATGAGGAACGTGACGCTTGCCCAACGGCGCGTGGTGATGCCGAAACGCTTTTGCAGGTACTCGTAAATGGAAACTACCTTGTAGTCATAATACGGTTTCAGGAACAGTTTACCCACGATAATGCGCCCCAACACGGCACCTATGCACAACTGTGCATACGCAAAATTGCGCAACACAAAGCCCTCACCGGGGGTACCGAGGAAAGTGGCGGCACTTATCTCTGCCGCAATAATGGAAGCCAGAATAGCCCACCAAGGCATGGAGCGGCCGCCCAGGGCGTAGTCCTCCAAACTGGCCTGTTTACGCCCGGCATACAAACCGATGCTGATAATGGCTATAAAATACAGCGCAACAACAATAAAATCCCACATATATGCTATCAGAAAAAAAGACCGACGGATTGAAAAAACAAGGTACAAAGTGCAAAGCGAAAATCAACTTTGTACTTTGTACCTTGTAAATTGTACTTTCTCTTAGCCCTGCTTCTTCTCAAGAGCGGCAGCTACCAACCCGCAGAAGAGGGGGTGAGACTTGGTGGGGCGGCTCTGGAACTCGGGGTGATACTGGCAGGCAATGAAGTAGGGATGCCCGGGCAGCTCTACAACCTCTACCAAACCGTGCTCATCATTCACTGCAGAGATGACCAAGCCGGCTTTCTCACAAGCCTCGCGGTAGTCTGCATTGAACTCATAGCGGTGGCGGTGACGCTCGGAGATAACCTCTGCACCGTCATAGAGTTTGCTGCACAAGGTGTTCTTCTGAATATGGGCGGGGTATGCACCCAAGCGCATGGTGGCACCCATATTGGTGATGGTTTTCTGCTCCTCCTGCAAGCAGATAACGGGAGCGGAGGTCTCTTTATCAAACTCGGTAGAGTTAGCATCTTTAAGGCCCAGCACATTGCGGGCAAACTCAATCACGGCAACCTGCATACCGAGGCAGATACCGAAGAACGGGATATTGTTCTCACGGGCATACTGCACGGCCATAATCTTGCCCTCTACACCACGCTCACCGAAACCACCGGGAACCAAGATACCGTCTACCGCCCCGATCATCTCAGCGCAGTTGCTCTTCTCCAGAGCCTCGGCATCCACACGTACTATCTCTACGCGGCAGTCATTGGCTGCACCGGCGTGGGTGAAGCTTTCATAAATGGACTTGTAAGCGTCTTGCAGGGAGATGTACTTGCCCACCACGGCAATACGCACGCTGTGGGAAGGATGAATCACGCGGCCCACAAACTTCTGCCACTCGTCCATCTTGGGCTTGGGTACGGTGATGCCCAGCACTTCTGTCACAATGCGGTCTACGCGGTCGCGCCCCAAATCAAGCGGGCACTCGTAAATGCTGTGCTTCACGTCGCAGAAAGCCACTACGTTGCGCGGGGGAACATTGCAGAACATACCGATCTTGGTCTTCTCTTCCTCGGTGAGGTTGTCCATCTCGGTACGGCATACAATGATATCCGGCTGGATACCGATTTCACGCAGCTTAGCCACACTCTGCTGGGTGGGCTTGGTCTTGGTCTCACCGGCAGCCTTGATGTAGGGCAACAGGGTTACGTGGATAAAGCAGCAGTTGTGGCGGCCTACCTCCAGCGCAAACTGGCGCAGAGCCTCCAAGAAGAGGTAGCCCTCAATATCACCTACCGTACCACCGATTTCAGTGATGATGACATCACACTCTTTGTTCTTCTCCGTCAGGTCATAAAGACGCTGCTTAATCTCGTTGGTAACGTGGGGGATGTACTGCACCGTTTTGCCCAGGTAGTCACCGCGGCGCTCTTTCTCCAGCACCTGCTCAAACACCTTACCGCTGGTCAGGTTGTTGAGGCGGGAAAGCTCGCAATGAATGAAACGCTCATAGTGCCCCAAGTCAAGGTCGGTCTCGGCACCGTCATTGAGCACGTATACCTCACCGTGCTGGTAGGGGCTCATGGTGCCGGGGTCAATGTTCAGATACGGGTCAAACTTCTGCATGGTGACATCCAAACCGCAATGCTCAAGAAGTGTACCGATGGAGGCTGCGGCAAGGCCTTTACCGAGAGAGGATACAACGCCGCCTGTTACGAAAATGTATTTCATGATTGTTCTGAGGTTTTATGTTAGCCACATCTTAGCAGTTGTTCAAGCTCTTGTCGAGCTTTTGACAAGAACACTTCTTCACGCATCTGTTATTAAGCCCCCATTGCCTACCTGTTACCCTTTTGTACTGTTAGCATTACATTTTTTACTTGCAATCCGCGGAAATTTTTCTATACTTTATTAAGTTACTTTACTAAGTAGACATTATGGCGAGCGCGGAAAAGCGAATTTTAAGAGAGCTGCAAGCACGTGGAGAGGCCACGCGCCCGCAGCTGGCCGCAGCCACGGGGTTGAGCTTGGTGATGGTGAATCAGGTGATGGCAGAGCTGTGCAGGAGCGGGGTTGTCAGCCCGGCCGGGGAATCACCATCCGGCGGGGGCAGACCGGCCAAACGCTACAAATTCAACAGCGGCAGCAAACTGCATGCGCTGATACAAGTGGCGAGAGAGGGCAACATTTTGAAAGGGCAGATAGAAGAAATTGACCTGAGCGGGCGTACCGTAAAAAGCATGACCGGTCACTTTGCCTATTTGGACACGGAAAGTTTTGACGGCTGGCTTGATGCCCTGACGCGCCGCCATGCCTTACACGGCATAACCCTGTATACCGAGAGTGAGGCACCCTCTGCCGAGATGATAGCGCACCTGAAAAAACGATACGCCTGCCGCGTGCAGGCACCCGGCACCGCAGCCGTACTCAGCGAGCGGCGAGAAGGAGAACTGACACTGAGTTTACCGCAGGGCAGTGCCGCAAGCTGTGCCGTATGCCGCCATGGGCATATACAGGAGTGCGGAGACCTCTCCCTGCTGCCCCTGCCCCGAGAATGGCAATCCGTACCGCACACAGACCGCGCCATGCTGGAAGAAACCGTGGCAAACATGCTGCGTATTCTCACCTGCATTTTATCCCCCACACGCATCTGCCTGCACACACCTGAGTGGCACAGCAAATTAAAAGAGCGCATACGCTACAATGCCGGTATTAAATTGAAAGGCCAACTCCCCCCCATACGCTTTGCCCCCCTCACCGCAGAAGGACTGCAACATGCCCTGAGACGATATGCCACGAAATTGTAAAAAGTGTTCGCGTCAGCGAACACTTTACATACACGCGCAACGCGCGTGTTCTTCATTCGAGCGATAGCGAGTCTTCATATACGCCCCCAGGCGTTCTTCATTACGAGCGATAGCGAGTTCTTCATATACGAGCCATCGGCTCGTTCTTCATGCTCGATGCAATCGCGCCCTATATCCACCCACCCGCGGGCGGCAAAAAGTAACGATCCGAATTAAAGCCGCCGCCTCTGTCACCCGTGCTACGGGTTCCCATATTTTTTTCATCCTACGAGGAGTTCCGTCCGCCTGCGCTATCGCTTGTCGGTCTCCACTCCGTCGCTACCATATGCCGCCCGTTCCACGGGCTCAGAATTCTGCGAGGCTAGGCTCGCAGAGGATATTCAACTATAGCTCGATTGCATCGAGCATGAAGAGCGAGCCAAGGCTCGCAATGAAGAATGACTCAAGAGTCGTATATGAAGACTCGCGTTGCTCGAATGA
>JAZRBG010000021.1:0-3110 GCA_045634945.1 Akkermansia sp.
AAACTGCCCGGACATCGATAGGAAAGGAGCAGCAGCCGAACGAAACAAAACCATTATTTTGTTGCGAGTGAGCACACTCCCAAAGCAGCGCAGGTAAGGCGGGTGCGAGGGGATAGCGCAGCGGTTCAGTTGGGCCACACATGAACGCAACAAAATGACAGAGGTTTTGTTGCGTTGGGCGGTGATGGAGCCGGGGTGGGCTTGCCCGGCAATGAGAGAAAATCTGCCGGGGATCCTCGGCAGATTTTTTGTTCTACAAATCAAGTTGACATTTTAGGGAAAGTAAACACAGAAAAAAATCTTAGAGCCCCAAGGGGAGCGGCTTACTCGCGAATGCGAGTGATCCGCGAAAAGCTGGGCGCAGACTGCATAAAAAAAGCCCGGCCCCGAAGGACCGGACTTATTGCAGCGCCACGGACTCTCCGGATGGAAAGGGCCCCGAAGGACCGGCACATGCACCGCACACTTATAATAGCGCGAATGTTCGATTTTGTCAAGCCTTCGCGCCAAAAAAAGTGGAGCGCAGCAAGGCAAGGCCGGCAGCCGAAGGGCAGCCTTGCCGGTGCGCTACAATGAGAAGGCGCAAGGCGAAGGCAAAAAACCCCGGGGGAGCCGCGGCCAAAGGCCGTGGGGGGGCGCAGCCCCTGCAGCAATGCACCGCGCTCTCCCGGAGCCCCCAGCGGGGGCGGCGGGAGCGGGGAGGGCGCAGGGGAGAAACCCCCGCAGAAAAAGAGCGCAGCGGCCGCAGGCGGACGCGAGCAAAGAAAAAGCCGAGGGGGCAAAGGGGGGAAAAGGCGGCCAACGGCCGCCAAAGCCCCCGAGGCGGAGGCCGCCGGGCCCGAAGCCCGAAGGGACGGCCAAGGGGGGACCCGGCGGGGCCACGCGACCGGGGGAAGACGCGGAGCGGCAGCGGGGGCGGGCCAAAGGCCCGGCAAAGCGCAACCCCGCGAAAGACGGAGCGGCGCGCACAAGGGAGCGGGGCCAGCGAGCGCCACGGAGGGCGAAAGCCCGCACACAGGCCGAGCGGGAGAGCCGGGGGGAACGGCCGGGGCCCGGCCCCGGCGAGCGCAGCGAGGGAGAAAACGACGGACCGGGGCCGCGAGAGCGGCGGCCGGGCGGCCCGCGCCGGAGCGGATGAGCGCAGCGGAGCGGCGCGGCAGAACGCGGAGGGCGCAAAGAGCGGGGCGGAAAAGCCGACGGCACGAGGCCCGCCCCGCAGGGCCGCACTACCTCCGGGGTCTGGGCTGGGCCCAGCCGGGGCAAAGGGACGGGGCGAACGCCCGAAGGGGGGCCATACTTGCGCCCAGAGCGCAGCCCCGGAGGGCGAGGAAAGCCCCGGACCTTGCCACGGAGCCTCCGGGGGACGACGCGAGCCCGCGCAGCGGAGCGAAGCGCCGGGGGGCCGCAGCCCCCAAGCGAGCAGGGGCGAAGCGCTGCGCCGAAGGCGCAAACGCGAGCCAGCGCGAGCGTGCGCGTAGCGCGTGACGCACCCCCTTCTATACTTGATAATAGGACATTATTCCATCATTTCGATTGGGAGAATGGCCATCCGTTCAGACCTTCAAAGTGTGAAACACTTTGCAAAAATATATACATATCCTGATGGGACTATGGATATTATCGCAAGCACTGCCCCTGATTTTGGTCCAAAAGGTTGGGAAAATGCGGAGAATTACGCATTTGCACAGCCTTTTGTTGATAAAAAATCAAAAGCGGATAGATCTACAAGCCCTGATAGTATGGAAAGATCTATGCGAAGGGCAAAGGCGCAGTTGCGCCGCTTGGCCTTGAGCAACGACTTTTCTCATTTTGTGACCTTGACGCTGGACAAATCGAAGGTTGATCGTTATGATCCTGCTCAGATCGTGCGAAAACTCAATGCCTGGTGCAGCAATATGGTTCAGCGGAAGGGTTTGAAATACATCCTTGTGCCGGAAAGGCATAAGGATGGTGCGATTCATTTCCACGGCTTTGTGAATAATGTTGTGGAAATGGTGGATAGCGGCCACAAGGATGCCAGCGGCCACCCCATAATGAATTTACCAGAGTGGCGGCTTGGCTTTTCTACTGCGATTGCGTTATATGATGATTACCATAAAGCGGTGGGCTATGTGTGTAAATACATAGGCAAGCAAGGGGAAAAGCCGGCCGGCCGCTGGTATTATTCAGGGGGTGAGCTGCGGCAGCCTGAAACTATGTATGCAAACATTTCTCCAGTGGAACTGCAAGAAATGTTTGGAGATAAATGTTACGCGTTCAATGTACCGCTGCGCCGGTTGGCAGTGGTGCAGAATGTACGTGAACAAGTACAAAAGGAGGAAGAAATGGAGAAGATTTTAAGCGAAGAAGTTATTTCCGAGGTACCGATTGTTTTTATCGGTGTGGAGGAGGAAGAAGAAATTGAAGACTGAATACCTGATACATAGGGAGGTTGACAATGTTCTTTCAATGTTGACACCGGGCAACGCTCTGGCCATGCGCACAGCTCTGCACACGGGGTTGAGAATCGGGGATGTTTTGAGCCTGAAAACCGAACAGCTCGCACCGCGTTTTTGGGTAACTGAAAGCAAGACCCAAAAGCGTAGGCAGGTTGGTTTACCGCAGCCGCTGTTGGATGACCTGAAGAAAAACGCGGGGGAGGTGTGGGTTTTTCAGGGAAAAACCCCGGGTCGGCCCCGAACTCGTCAGGCGGTGTGGAAGGATGTAAAACGAGCCGCAAAGGCTTTGCGATTAAAGCGGAACATTGGCCCACACAGCGCACGGAAGGTTTTTGCGGTGGAACTGTTGCAGAAATATGGAGATATTGAGCGTGTGCGGAGAGCCTTGAACCATTCCAGCTATGCGGTTACGGTGATCTATGCGCTGGCTGACCAGCAGCTTGAGAGCAAGACCAAGCGCAGAAGGTCTGCGCCTGGTCGGCCGAAGGTTTGAGAAAGCAGTTGACAAGCCGGGCGGGATAGTGTATCTTAAAACTGCCCGGACATCGATAGGAAAGGAGCAGCAGCCGAACGAAACAAAACCATTATTTTGTTGCGAGTGAGCACACTCCCAAAGCAGCGCAGGTAAGGCGGGTGCGAGGGGATAGCGCAGCGGTTCAGTTGGGCCACACA
>JAZRBG010000022.1:0-52935 GCA_045634945.1 Akkermansia sp.
AGATAAGGGCAGATGTAGTTTCATACCCGCCCATTATAACCATCCCACCCCTACTCACGTCAATTTTTTCGGCTAACTATTAAAGTGAGGTGCAAAACTCAAGCACATCCGAAACATCCATTATGGAATATCAAACTCAAAGGTATCCGATGGCAGTTCTTGTTTACATAATTTTTCCACCAAGAACACCGCATAAAGAGGAATATCCAACAATACCGTCTGCTTATCATCAACCGTGGGCAACATTTGGCGATTGTAGTCATTCATGGAACAGCGAACCGCAACCTCCGGGGTATATTTACGGCAATAGCTCAACAAGCTTTTTGCCTTGGTATTATTTTCTGCCTTAACCTCCACCGGAACCACTGTCATATCAGCTTGGAAAGCAAAATCCACTTCTGCCTGAAAACTTTCAGAACGCCAATATAAAGGTGCAATATTACATTGTGCGCGTAATTGCTGTTGGACATATTGCTCTGTCAAAGCACCTTTAAATTCTGTAAATACGGCAGATTTTTCCAATAAAACACGAGGAGCCAAATCAACTTTGGCCGCCAGTAAGCCTATGTCCACAAAATACAGTTTAAACGCACCGTCTTTGTACGCAGATATTGGCAAGGAGGGGGAATTGATTCGGTTTACTCTTTCTACCAAGCCGGCACGTTTCAACCAATCCAACGCTTCTTCCAAATCGCGAGAGCGCAAACCTTTTTTTACTTCACCATACACAAATCGCTTATTCTCCTTAGCTAATTGCTCGGGTATCGACTCCCAAATCATGAATAATTTGGCAGCCAGAGCTTTGGGAACATGCTTGCTGAAATCCTTTTCATAATCGGATAAAATGGATTTCTGAACAGCGCGAACGGCGGTAAAATCTTTAGTTTCCAGATACGTATTGATGACAGCCGGCATGCCGCCCACATAATAGTACAACTTCAGCAACCGTATGTACCTATCAGAAAAATTGTTGATGACATCCCAGCGTTGATTCTCCATCATCTCAACATCCAGCTCATACCCCAACGCATAAAGGAATTCACAGTACGAGAACGGGTAAAGCGTCATGGTGTTCACTTTACCAACGGGAAATCCGGTTCCGTAATGGTCATACACACCCAACAAAGACCCCGCTGCCACCACATGATACTCCGGTAGGTCTTCACAAAAATACTTCAAAGAGGTCAAAGCTGCAGGGCATTCTTGTATCTCATCCAAGATAATGAGTGTCTCTCCCGGAGTAATTTTTTCGTCGGACAGCATTTGCAATTGCTCCAAAATGACATCCATTTCATAATTGCAAGTCTCGAACACTTCTTTCATGCGTACGTTTCGGTCAAACCGTACATACACCTTGTTTTTATAATGAGAGGCAGCAAAATCCATCAGCAGCCAAGTCTTTCCTACTTGGCGAGCCCCCAACAACAATAAAGGCTTTCTGGCTGCGCTATGCTTCCATTTTTTCAGCTCTTCTGTAAGTAACCGCTTCATGATTTTACCATCTCTTGCAAATTATACTCATTTTCAAAGATTAATCAAGCTTTTTTACACAAAACTTGAGGGAATATCGGTGCAAATTTGCACAAAACTTGAGGGAATATCGGTGCAAAATTGCACAAAACTTGAGGGAATGTTGAAATTCGGTGTATAAAAAAGCCCTGCGGAGGCAGGGCTGAAAGGGGGAAAAGATAAGTGTTGCGGGACTATTTATTCACCCGCACAAGGATGATGCGCTGGGAGAAGCGGGGGTCTGAGGAGTCCATTTTAATGACCAAACGGTTGCGGAGACGCTTGGCGGTAGACTTGGGAGTAACGGTAACCGTATATTCACCCTTGCGCTTACCTTTGGCGGCATCATAGATAAAATCATCGCCCACCAGCCCGGCTTCTTTGAGGGATTTTACGGGAGACCCGGCCGGCACGGTAATGCGCAACACCTTGGGCGTGGGGGATTCGCCCACTTTCCAAATCAGAGAGGCGGGGGAGAAGATGACGGCTTGGGGCACATCAAACTTCATGGTAAGGGTGGTTTGCTTGCCGTCTGCCGTAGTGACAGAAATGGTTTTGTCTACCGAGGCATCAAAATCAGAGGTATCAACCACCGCCGTAAGCTTATTGCCGCTGAAGGAAACCGTGGTGCAGTCACAATGGGGCTTAGCCTTGGTGATGGCACTATCTGCCTCAAACACAAGCGTTGTTTGCTGCTGGCCGTAGCTGAGCTTAACAGCCTGCGTGGGCTGAGCAAAACCGGCCAAGGCGGGGCCGGCTAAGGCGAAAACCAGAGCAGTGATGAGACCTGCTTTCATATTACTTATCAGTGTTTTTGAGTGTCTTTTCAGGCTCAAAGAATGAAGCAATGAGGAAAAGACCGGCTGCTATGCACACACAGGAGTCTGCCACATTGAACGCAGGCCAGTGATAGCCGTTGGGGAACATCTGCGTTTGAAGCCAGGGGAAAGAGAAGTCCAGGAAGTCCACCACGTAGCCGTTGGCAAAGTTCTCAAAGAAGCTGAGGGATTCTGCCCCTTTGAGCCAAAAGCCCTGCAAAAGGCGGTCCGTCATGTTACCGAGCACACCGGCCATAATGCACACCCATGCGGCCTTGAGCAGGCGCGTGCAGAAAAAGCCACGGCGGAAAAACACAATCAGTGCCACCAATGCGGCAATCTGCACGCACAGGAACACAAAGGGAGCCCACACCGTTCCATCCCCCATGCCGAAAGCAACACCTTGATTGTGAGCACGCACCAAATTGAAGTGAAACAAAGAGCAATCCGTCACAACGGGCACGATATCCATAAAAAAGATGTGCGGCTCTTCAAAATTGAACACAATGCTCCATTTGGTCACTTGATCCAACACATAAAGGAGGACGACCAAAAAAATCAGAATCAGGGTGGTACGGTTTTTCGTCATGGTAAAAAAAGATAAAAGCTCCCCGCCCGTGCAACACGGGCGGGGAGAAAATGCATCAGCGGCATACCTCGGCGCAACGCTCGCAGAGGCCGTCCTCATTCACGGCGGGCTCATAGCGGCGGCAGCGCGGGCACATGGCATGCGTGGTCTTCTCTGCCGTGGCGGCAAGCTCTGCACCGCGCACCACATTGAGACCGGAAACAATGAAGAAGGTCTTGGCAAACTCAGCATCCTCCAGCAGGGCTACCACCTCGGCCGCTTCATCCTGCGGCAGGGTGAGGGTCACCACAGCCTCATTGTTCTTATTGAAAGCCTTGGCCTTAATCTGAGCCTCAATGGCAATCTGAATGGCACCTTTAATCTGCTGCAAGCGGGCAAAGGTGGCGGTGTAGCCCTTATCATAAGCGGCATCAGCCGTGGGGAAGTCCTGCTCGTGCACGGAGTCCGTGTGGCCGGCGTGCTCCCAAGCTTCTTCTGCCGTGTAGGCAAGAATGGGGGCAAGCAAGCGCACCAGCACATCAAACACGCGGCTGATGGCAAACTGGCGGCTCAAGCGGCGGTTGCTGTCGGCGGCATCGCAATACAGGCTGTCCTTGGTGATGTCGATGTAAAGAGCAGACAAATCATTGGTGCAGAATTGATTGATAGCCATGAACACCTTACGGAACTCATAAGCATCGTAAGCGGCGCGCACCTCATTGATGAGGGCGTTGCTGCGCTCCAGAATCCACCCGTCCAACGCATCAAGAGTCTCAGGCTGCTCGCCGTTATAGCCCTTGAGGTTAGCCAACAGAATGCGCAGGGTGTTGCGCAGGCGGCGGTAGGGGTCGGTAATCTGCTTGAAGAGGTCTTCACCGAAGGGCACCTCGTTCTGCCAGTCTACGGAGCTTACCCAAAGGCGCACGATATCTGCACCGTACTTCTCATAGAAATACTTGGCGTTGGTGGGCTTGGTGTAGGTACCCTGAGCACTCTTGGAGAGCTTGGAGCGGTCCTGATTCACCACGAATGCGTGGGTGAGCACCTTCTTGTACGGTGCCACGCCGCGCCAGGCGCAAGAGAGCATGAGGGAGCTCTGGAACCAGCCGCGGTGCTGGTCGGTAGCCTCCAAGTATACATCGCAGGGGGCGTGCAGCTCGGGGTGCTCCTCCAGCACGGATACGTGGGAGCAACCGGAGTCAATCCATACGTCCAGCGTGTCCTTACCCTTCTTGAGGTTGGTGGGCAGGCCGAGCTTCTCGCAGAGCTGAGCATCTGTAAGCTCAAACCAAATGTTGGTGCCGTGCTCGGCCACAAGGTCTGCAACCTTGTTGACAATCTCAGCAGAGAGAACGGGCTTGTCATTCTCATCAAAGAATACGGGCAGCGGTACACCCCAGGTGCGCTGGCGAGAGATACACCAGTCCGGGCGGGCCTCTACGGTGCTGTAAATACGGTTGCGGCCCCAGGCAGGCAGCCACTCAGTCTTGTCAATCTGCTCAAGAGCTTGGCCGCGCAGCTTCTCCATGCTGATGAAGAACTGCTTAACGGCACGGAAAATGATGGGGGTCTTGGAGCGCCAGCAGTGCGGGTATTGGTGAGTAAACTCCTCACGGCCCAACAGGCGGTTGCCCTCTACCAGCAGGGTGATGATGTCCTCATTGCACTTGAATACGTGCTTGCCTACCAAGTGGGGCAGACCGCATTCTGCGGTGTAGTTGCCATCATCATCCACAGGGGAGAGCACGGGCAGGCCATAGGCCATACCGGCAATGTAGTCATCCGCACCGTGGCCGGGAGCAATGTGCACGGCACCCGTACCGGCATCTGTCGTTACATAAGCGGCATTGATGATAAGTGACTCACGGTCAAGGAAGGGGTGGCGGGCGGTGCGCTTCTCCAGCTCGCTGCCGATGAAGGTAGCCAGCTCCTCCTGCAATACCCAACCGGTCTTGGCAGTGAAGGTCTCGATAAGCTCACGCACTACAATGAACTTGCGCTCTGCGCCGTCCTTGGCGTAGCGGCCTACAACGTAGGTGAAATCGGGGTTAAGCGCAATGGCCAAGTTGCTGGGCAGGGTCCAGGGAGTCGTGGTCCAGATGACCATCTCACAATCCTCAATGCCCTTCACATCACCATCCAGCTTAAAGCCTACATAAATGGCGGTGGAGGTGTCCTCCATGTACTCCACCTCAGCCTCTGCAAGGGCGGTGTGGTGAGCATAGCTCCACTGCACGGGCTTCATGGACTGATACACCGCGCCGCTCTCTACCAACTTGGCGAATACGCGCAGAATACCGGCCTCATACTTGGGGTACATGGTCACATACGGGTTGAACCAGTCACCGAACACACCGAGGCGGCGGAAAGACTGACGCTGCTGGTCAAGGTACCCGAGGGCGAACTCCGTGCAACGGCGGCGAATCTCGGCGGGCTCCAACCCTTGGTGCTCTTTAACCACTTTGGCCTCAATGGGCAGACCGTGGCAGTCCCAACCGGGAATGAACGGCGCATAGTAGCCGCTCATGGTCTTGCTCTTAACGATGAAATCTTTGAGAATTTTGTTGAGGCCGGTGCCCATGTGCACGTCACCGTTAGCAAAGGGAGGGCCATCGTGCAATATGAATGTAGGTGCACCCTGAGCTTTGCGGCGGCCGGTAATTCGCTCGTACAGCTTTTCGTTTTCCCATTTTTCAAGACGAGCCGGCTCCTTGGTGGTGAGATCACCACGCATGGGGAACGTGGTGTCCGGCAGGAAGATGGTGTCTTTATAGCTCTTTGCAGGTGTGCTCATACGCGCGCCAGTATAGCCCCTTATTCCCCTAATGTCAATCATATTGTGGCAATTCCGCCATTTCAGGGGCAAAAAAGCCCTGCTGCTTTGCGGCAACAGGGCTCAAACTTAATGCAGATGAACGGGAATTTGAGAAGAATCAGAGCTCAAGCTCCGTCTCGTCATCCTCAAGAATCTCCTCGTCGGCAACGGGTTCTTCTTCCTCTACCTCGGCAGGTTCCTCATCGGCAACGGGCTCTTCCTCCTCTACCTCGGCGGGCTCCTCATCGGCAACGGGCTCTTCCTCCTCTACCTCGGCGGGTTCCTCATCGGCAACAGGCTCTTCCTCCTCTACCTCAGCGGGTTCCTCATCGGCAACGGGCTCTTCCTCCTCTTCTTCAGAGGGAGTAGCGGGAGCCACCTGCTGGGCATAGGCCATAATTTCTTTGACCGTTTTGCCGTCTATGGTATTCATGGCGGCAGCATCATCACCGCCACAGGATTCAACAATAACCAAGAGAGAAAGGCCGAATGCCATTTGGTCTTCCTCAGACAAATCTTTCATCATAGCCTCCAGGCTTACATCGGGATTCTCAACGGAGAACGCAGGCTCAGCAGGTGCAGCGGGCTTTGCAGCAGGTTGCTCAGCGGTTTTCTCAGCGTTATCACCACAAGAGCTCAAAGAAATAAGCCCGGCGGACATCAGGGAGATGTACAAATACTTGTTCATGTTTGTATAAAAGCTGCGGGCATTACGGCATGTAATACCCGCGCGCGGTCTGTATAACATAAAAAAGGGCAAATGTAAAGCCCCTCAAACTCAAAAGAGTTGATTAATTACACTTTTGGTGTATTCTTTAGCCATTTCCAAGATTTCTTCTGCGGTTTTACCGTCCATGGCCTCGCGGGAACCCTCCACACCCTTGGCCAGAGTAATAGCCGCCATGGCAGCCATAAGCTTTTTCTTTTGCGTTTCATCCATATCCGCAGCCATTGCTTTGATGCTTTCCTCCGGCTTGGCGGCGTCAAACTTAGGCACAAAAAGATTGGTGATGTAGTTGAGTGATTCATCCACCACTTTATCACAGGAGGTCATACCAACAGTTACGGCAAGTGCCGCAGGCACCATAAAAATGTGTTTCACTTTCATACACCAACTTTAACACATACCATGGCGGGTGTACAGTAAATACGCATGCGCGACAGCAGGATTTTTCATACGCCGCCCCCCGAAAGTGCCCATCATGAGATTGCAGACTTGCATGCGTGTGTCATTTGGGGTAGAATGTTCAGGTGATGATAGGTAAACTGATAGGCGCCGTATTACTGGTGATGAGTGCAGTAGCCGCCCCGCAGGAGTGGATGACGGATTTGGAAGCTGCCGGGAAGCGCGCAGAGGCTGAGGGCAAACTGTTGCTGGTAGAGTTTACGGGGTCGGATTGGTGCCGCGCCTGCCTGTTGCAGAAAAAGAAGGTATTGTCTGACGCTGCGTTTGAAGCATGGGCAGAGCAACACTGCATTGCGGTAGAGATTGATGTGCCCAATGATGCCGCCCGCGTTGGCAGCGAAATGCAAAAAATTCTCAATCGCAGAATATGTGAGGAATATGGCATATACCGCTTCCCTACCCTGAGAATCATGACGGCTGATTTGGTAGATGTGGGCGGATACAGCGGTGCCCTCACCACGGCGCAAGCCGCCATCTGCGAGCTTGAAAAAGCCCTGCCGCTTGCACAACAATTGGAACAAACGCTCCGCAAAACCGGCACGGAACGCGCAGCCGGGCTTTGCGCCATCTACAACGCCATTCCCCAAGAAGAGAGGGTACGGGCTTTCCCGCTGCTGCGTCTTATTGCCGAGGCCGACCCGCAAAACACCACCGGATTGGTACCGGCATACGAGCAGCAACGGCAAATCCGCCAAATGGAACGCCGCCTGCTGACCGCCGGCTCCCCGGAGGGGCGCTTTCTTTGTGTAGAGGCCACCTTAAACCGAGCCTGCCCCGGCAATGAGCCCTATTTACGCACCCGCAAGGGAGAAGTCATGCGAGAATACGCCCTGCACCTGGCACGGCATGCCCAAACCTTGCAAGATGTACATCGCGCCCGCGAGCTCATGCAACAGTCCGTTGATTATATTCCCCCGCAAGAGCAAGCGCAACTCAAACACTTCATTGAGGTATACTTTGCCAGACCGGAGGCTTTCTTGGAAAAAGCAAAAATCATACGCTGAAAAGTTGCATAGCAGACTTCAGCGAGCATCATCAGTTATACAAAATAAAACCACCTATCAAAAAAGCAGTAACCGCAATAAACAAAAAACTCACCACCAAGCCGACATAATCACCCGCAGCGAGCACATGACGATGCGGGCATAACAACGCCCCTACCCAAGCGCAAAGAAGCAGAAAAGGATATATCAAAATCCCCCATACAAAAATATAGAGCCCGGTTGAAAACCATATCCGTAAGCCCTCATGCTCCGGCGGGGATTCAAATGCATCCACCATACGGCATACGGAAATCAGCAGCACCGCATACAGCAGACTCCCCACAAGCTGCCACAAAAGCAACCTTTGCCATACACGCTTAGGGGTAAGAAAGAGGCTCATAACATTTACTATTCCGTCATATATTCGAGGGTTTGCAAGGCATTTCTGTGCCCCTGCTCAGCAGCGGCCTCCGGCCCCGCAGAGCCATCAATAACAATCGTGCGTTCAAGTCTACCACACCCTCCCATAACAGTCAAGCGTAAGAGATAAGATTCACACTGCCATGTACAATCTACAAAGTGTTGAGTTAGCCACCTATCGCCGTCATGCGCAGCAATGCTTTACCTCACTTACCGCACGCGCCTTGGGGGCTCGGAACCCAAGCTATGCTCAGCCTGCGAGCCTTGGCGAGCCAAATTTTTGAACCCGCGATAGCGGGTGAAATAGGTTAGCGAAGTAGTGGAGCCGAGCCGATGCGATAGCAGCGGACGGCGTAACCACTCGTACCGGACAAAAAAAACAAACTGAACCCGTAGCACGGGTGACAGAGGCGGGGGCTACAACTTGAAGCATGGTTTTCTGTCACCCGTGCTACGGGTTCCAAATTTGTTTTTCTCATGGTCGAGTGGCTGCATCGCTAACGCGACTTGCGCACTCGCTAACGTATGTCACCTTTATCACGGGTTCAGACTTAGGCTCGCTAAAGCTCGCGGGCTATTCAAAACTTTCAACATCAAACATTCAAAATTCAACATACAAAAAGCACTCACTCTCAAGATAAGAGTGAGGGCTTTTTGGTTCCTCTGTAAGGGTTAATTACAGCAGGGAGAAAGCTACATTGAGACCGGCGGTCACGATGGACACCATGCTCATGAGCTTGATGAGAATGTTAAGAGAGGGGCCGGAAGTATCCTTGAAGGGGTCGCCCACGGTGTCACCCACAACGGAGGCGTCATGAATGGCAGTGTGCTTGCCGCAGAAGTCGGCGTCACCCGTCTCGATGTACTTCTTAGCATTGTCCCATGCACCACCGGAGTTGGCCATGAATACGGCGAGCACGAAACCACCGGCAAGACCACCGGCAAGCAAGCCGAACACACCGGCAACACCCATGATGAGGCCCGTAGCAACGGGAACTACCACGGCGATGAGGGAGGGAACAATCATCTCGCGCTGGGCACCCTGAGTGGAGATGCCTACGCAGCGAGCGTAGTCGGCCTTCTTGCGGCCCTCGAATACGTCCTTATCGCTCAGCTGGCGACGCACCTCCTCTACCATGCTCTTGGCGGCACGGCCCACGGCGTTCATGGTAAGACCGCAGAACAGGAAGGAAAGCATAGCACCGATGAAGATACCGAGCAGAACCTTGGGGTTCATGAGGGTTACCTCAAAGGCAGACATGAACTCAGCAATGCTCATCTTGGCAACCTCGTTACCGGTGCCTACCTCGCTGCCCCAGTTGCTGATGGTGATAACCTGATCACCCAAGCGAGCGGCAGCAATCTTGAGCTCCTCAATGTAAGAGGCAAGAAGAGCCAGAGCCGTAAGAGCGGCGGAGCCGATGGCGAAGCCCTTACCGGTTGCAGCGGTGGTGTTACCCAGAGCATCCAGAGCGTCCGTGCGGGAACGCACGTCATCACCCAGAGAGCTCATCTCGGCGTTACCGCCGGCGTTGTCAGAGATGGGGCCGTAGGCGTCGGTAGCCAGAGTCAGACCCAAGGTGGAAAGCATACCCACGGCAGCGATACCGATACCGTAGAGACCGGAGGACATGTTCTGAGCGGTGAAAGCCCACTCGCCGGCAGCGCAAAGGTAAGCGCCGATGGTGCCGAGCACGATGAAGAGTACGGGCCAGCAGGTAGAAATCATACCCACGCCGATACCGGAGATGATAACGGTGGCAGGACCGGTGGTGGCGTTCTCAGCAATGAACTTAACCGGCTTGAACTCGAAAGAGGTGTAGTACTCCGTCACCTTACCGATGGCGATACCGACCACGAGACCGATCATGATGGAGCCCCAGATACCGAGCCAGTTCTCAATGTTGAGAGCCCAGAGGATGAGGGCGGAGAATACGGCGATAAGCACGCCGGAGAAGTTGATACCCTTGTTCAGAGCAGCCATGAGCTGGGTCTGATTGGCACCGGGCTGAGTGCGTACCATGTACACACCGAGGATGGAAAGAATAGCACCGACGGCACCGATAATCATGGGAGCCATCACAAGCTTGAGGCCCATGTCATAGCTGCCGGCAGCAGCGGCAACGGCAGCACCCAAAGCAGCCGTAGCAAGAATGGAACCGGCGTAAGACTCATAAAGGTCAGCACCCATGCCGGCTACGTCACCTACGTTGTCGCCCACGTTGTCGGCGATGGTGGCGGGGTTACGAGGATCGTCCTCGTTGAAGTGATACTCGGTCTTACCTACAAGGTCAGCACCTACGTCGGCAGCCTTGGTGTAAATACCACCGCCCACACGGGCGAAGAGAGCCTGCAAAGAAGCACCCATACCGAAGGTAAGCATCACCGTGGTGATGTGCACCAGCTTGTTCACGCCGGTGTAGTCGCCCAGCAGGGAGGTGTGCTCCAAAATGAGATACCAGGCAGAGATATCAAGCAGACCGAAGCCTACTACCGTCAGGCCGAGTACGGCACCGGAGCGGAAAGCAAGCTGGAGACCCTTGTTAAGACCGTCCTCTTTGTCACGGCAAGCCTGAGCCACACGACCGGAGGCATAGGTAGCCGTCTTCATGCCGATGAAACCGGCAAGACCGGAGAAAATACCACCGGTAAGGAAGGCAACGGGTACAATGTGGTTCTGCAGGCCGTACCAGGCCATGATTGCGAACGCAATGGCAATGATAACGAAGAAGATGGCAACAACTTTGTACTGCTGCTTAAGGTAGGCCATGGCGCCTTCGCGCACGTAGCCCGCAATCTCCTTCATGCGGTCGTTACCTTCGTCGGCCTTCTTCATGTCGAAGAAGAACTTGGCGGCAAATGCCAGCACAAGCACGGAGGCAACAGGAACGATCCAGAATAATGTATTGGGGTCCATCTGTCTGTTTGTGTGTTATTTTGTTAAAAAAGCTTTTTGCGAGAAAAAAGCGCGGTATTCTACACCCAAAAACCTGTTTTGGCAACCCCGAATTTCTTAAATTTGCATAAATTTTGCAATTTCAACATGGTTTATGATTGACGCACCCCCGCCCCGCATGTTATCTTACGAGCTCTGCGTTGTATTTTATCCTCCAAACCCACCCGCACGTGGGTAACGGTGAGGTGATGAAAAGTTGAAAGTTGGAAGTTGAATGTTGAAAGTTTCCGTGTGAGAGGACGCGAACCCTTCATTTACGCCCTCGGGCGTTCTTCATTTAAGCCCGCGAAGCGGTCGGCAGAAAGCGTTGCATCGTGTTCCAGTCTCTGATGAAACGCTTGCTGCGCAAGCATGAAAAGTGACTTGCGTCACATGAAGAGCTCGATTGCATCGAGCATGAAGAACACGCCCCTTGGGGCGTGTAGATGAAGGGTTCGCACTCGCTCACACGGAGGCTTCACCCTCACTTTCAACATTCAACTTCCAACTTTCAACTTTAAACCTTCAACATTACTCTTGCTCTCACGGGCGCCATGGGCTACAATGCAGGGCATGCAAGGTGAGGTTTATACATGCAAAAACGGTCTGACGGTTATCGTGAATCAACAAACGGCTTTTCCCGTGGTATCGGTACAGGTGTGGGTAGGCACGGGCTCAGAGCACGAGGGGGAGCACGCCGGTGCCGGCTTATCTCACCTGATAGAGCACATGGTATTCAAAGGCACGCAAACCCTCAATGCCCAACAGCTCAATGAAGAGGTAGCGGCACTGGGCGGTATATGGAACGCCTACACCTCCACAGACCGCACGGTATACCACATAGACGGCCCTGCCGCCAACTGCGCGCGTTTTACGGAGATTCTGCTGCAATTGGTCTACCACCCCACCTTCCCTGAAGATGAGTTTGAAAAAGAGCGAGAGGTGATACGCCGCGAAATGGCCATGTATAACGATGACCCGCGGGATGCCGCCTACCGCGCCCTCATCGGCACGCTATACAAGGTGCACCCCAAGCGTCTGCCCGTTATCGGCACGCAAAAGTTGTTTGATTCTCTCACGCATGCGGACATGGTAAACTACCACCGCAACCGCTACACCCCCGGCAACATGTTTGTGTGCATAGCGGGAGACGTTGAGCCCGCAGAGGTGTTCCGCATGGTAGAAGAAGCCGTGGCCGCCATACCGGCCCGCGCCGCAGCAACGGTGCCCCCCGTGACAGAGCCGCGCCAGTGGGGCAGCCGCTTATACCGCACAGAGTTTACCCAGCCCACCAGCACACTGATGCTGGGCTGGCGTATTCCCCACGCCCAACACCCGGACGCCGCACCGCTGGCCGTGCTGGCCTCTGTGTTGGGAGACGGCCGCGCCGCATGGCTGTACAAAAAGTTTCACGATGAAACCGCACAGGCGCATGATATATCCGTAAGCATTATGCCCGATAAACAGGGAGAAGGCACTTTCCTGATAGAGGCAGATGCCGAGCGTGCAGACCGTGATACGCTGAGAGATGCCATACTCGACTACGTGGCAGAGCTGCCGCAGGCAGACTTCGGCACCGGTGTGCAACGCGCCCTGCGCCAAATCACCGCCCAACGCCTGCGCACCTTGGCCACCGTGCAGGGCCAAGCCGCCCTCACCGCCACCTGCTGGCACCGCACCCGCAACTTGCAGGCAGATACAGAGTGGGCAGAGGCTCTGCACCGCGTGACACCGGCAGACCTGGCACGCGTGTGCAACACCTACTTGCGCCCGCAGCGACTTACCGAGGTAAGTGTGGATCCCACGGGCAGCAATCCCGCACAAGAGGCAAGCACCACCGCGCACGGCTTGCCTGCCCCCATAGAGAGCACCCTGCCCAACGGCATGCGCCTCATCATGCGTGTAGATAAGCGCGTACCCATGGTATACACCCGCCTGGCCATGGTAGCCGGCAGCCGAACAGAGACCGCCGCCACCGCCGGTATCAACAGTCTGTTGGCAGAGTGCATGCTCAAAGGCACCGCCACCCGCAGTGCCGCTCAGCTGGCAGACGCCGTAGAAAACCTGGGCGGGCATATCAACTGCTCTGCCGGCAACAACACGCTGGTGCTCTCCACCCGCGCTTTGGCAGAAGATGCCACAACCATGCTGGAGCTCATGGCAGACACCGCCCTGCACCCCTGCTTCCCTGAGGACGCCGTGGCTATGGCGCGTGAGGACATGGTGGCCGATGTGCTGGACTCTTTGGAAGACCCCGCCGCCCTCGCATTCCGCAACGTGCGCAGCGCGTGTTTCGGCACTGCCACCTACGGCAACCACCCGGACGGCACGGTGGAAAGCGTGCAAAGTCTCACCCGCGAACACGTGGTGCAACAGCATGCACGCGTAGCCTGCGCCCGCAATGCCGTGCTCGTCATCACGGGAGACTTTGACCCCACCGCCATGGCACAAGCTGCCGGCCGCCTGTTTGCCGATATGCCCACCGGGCAGCCCGCCGCCTGTGCCCCTACCCCGCAGCAGATGCCCGCAGACCTCACCGTAGACAGCGGCAAAGAACAAGCCGTGCTCGTACTCGCCATACCCGGTCTCACGGCTACGGATGATGACTTGTTGCTGCAAAATATCTTTACCGAGTGGTGCAGAGACATGGCCGGCCCCATGTTCAGCGAGATAAGAGAGAAACGCGGCTTGGCCTACTACGCCGCTGCCGCAGACCTGCCGGGTACGGATGCCGGCTGCATTTACTTCTATTTGGGTACCGCCCCGCAAATGCTCCCCCAAGCACGAGAGGCCCTAGAGCAGCTGCTCACCCAACTCGCCCAAGACGGCATGCCCGCAGATGCGCTGGAGCGCACGCGCTCCACCATGCTCACCCAGCGTTTGCTCAACGAGCAATCAGGCTCCAAAACCTGCGCCGCTACCGCCGTCAATGCCGTGCTGGGACTGCCCGCAGACTATGCAGACACCCTGCCCGCCCGCCTCGCCGCCATCACCCACCCCCAAATGCAAACCTGGCTGCGCCGCACCCTCTCCGCCACCACCCGCACGTGGGTAACGGTGTCCTAACCATGTTCGCGCTAGCGAACTTTTCATCTACACGCCCCGAGGGGCGTGTAAATGAAGGGTTCGCGTCCGCTCACACGGTGGTTTCACCCACACTTTCAACATTCAACTTTAAACTTTCAACCTCCCAAAAAGCCCTCACTCTCATGATAAGAGTGAGGGCTTTGAAATCAGCTCAGTAGCTGTTTGGCATCATCAGAAGTTGATGCGATAGCCTACCGTACCGTTCAGGTTGGTGTAGCCGCTTCTCAGCTCGGCAGATACGTCGAAGAACAGCGTACCGGAGTCCTCATCGCCCATGGGGATGGACAGACCGGCACCGAGCTCTACGCCGAAGGCACCCAGCTCTGCGCTCTCTACGGTGGCTTTGCGACCACCGCCGATGAAGGCTACATCTGCCTCAGAGGATCGGTCACCCACATCCAACTTAGCAAGGGCGCGAAGCTCAAGCAGAGAGGTGCGGTTGTACAGGTTCTCACCCACAACGGCCTGCATGCGGGCACCGGCACCGAAGGTGACGGTATCCAGCGTCTGGTCGTCTACCTTAAGAGCAGCGTCGCCACCCTTTTCATTGTAGCCGCCCACGGAGGTGTGGCGGTAGGCTACATTGAATACGGGCTGCAAGCAAGCGGAACCGCTCTCGGTCAGCGCAATCACGCGGCCTACCTCGTACATCAAGCCAAAGGCCATGCCGTCGGTATCACCCTCGGTCTTGTAGCTCTCGCCCTGCCCGTAAGATACGGTGCGCTTGTAGCTGCTGTCCATCATACCCACGGTACCCACAAAGGTGTGTGTCCATGCGCGGGCAGAGTAGCGGGCAAAGGCGCTCACATACATGGTGTCAAGGTCGCCGTCCAGCTTGTCCGGGCCATCCACGGTAAGGTCACCGTACATAGCGGTTACTGCCAAGCCGAGCGTCAGGTTCGGGTTCACATCAACATCGAAGCCGATGGTACCGCCCCAGCTGTCCAGCTGGTAGCCGGCAAAGGTGCCGTCCTTGTCCAGCTCGCCCAGGTTACCCTCTGCATTGACCCATGCGTTGAAGTAGGGCATACCCTCGTTCACCACGCACTGGTTCACGCCCATGGTAGTGGTGCGGTTGCGGATGGCGCGCAGCTGGCGGTCCACATCGCCCGCAAAGGCCATACCCAGCGCAGCGGTAGAGGAGCCGGCCACAGAGGCCAAACCGTCTTCCGTCATGGCACCGTTGTCCACAGCAGCCAGAATCTTCTTCAGGTCGCCATCGGCATTGGTAGCACCGGCGGCAAAGGCATCGTCCATGATGGTGGCACCGGCCTTAGCGTTGGCAGAGCCCTCACTGTACTTCTCCTTCATGTAGTTTGCATTGGCCACGGAATCCAAGGTTACGTTCTGGCCGGCGTCATCCCAATCGAGAGAGTAAGAATACTTCTCACCGAATGCGCTCAGCACATTAGAACCACCGTTCAGGCTAATAGCAGCCTCAGAGGTACCCTCAGTCAGCGTAAACAGCGTTACATCCTTACCGGCGTCTACGGCATCCTTGAGCTGCTCGGTATCCACTACCAAAGCCAGTTTCTCGTCATCGTAGGTGCCGGCCGTTACCTTGCTGTCCAGGTCATTGTACTTAATGGCAGAGCCATCCAATACAAGTGCACCTTCAACATCCAAGCTGCTGCCCTTGCCAAGCTCTACACCGCCGGTCATATAGGCATCACCATCCACGATGATGGAAGACTTGGCAGCACCGCCAACCGTAGTTGTGCCTTCTACCTCCAAGCCAGCCACATTCAGGGAACCATCATTAATGGTCAAGGCACCACCCACGATGAGCGTATCAGCCTCAATGCTACCCTTAGCCAGCTCTACGCTTGCAGCCGTAAGGTCAGCACCGGTAAGAGCAGCGGCTTCGTCGCCACCCAATACCAAGCCACCGTCAAATGCGGCATCGCCCAAGCTGCTGGTACCCTTCTTGAGGGTGGTCAAGCCGTCTACCTCAAGGGCACCCGTGCCGCTGATGCTCTCTGCCGTCAGGCTATCGGTAGCGTGTACCTTGCCTACATCGCCAAGAGCAATCACGCCACTGTCTACAGCACCTGTCAGCTCTACCTCAGAGGCAGCGTTACCCAGAGCAGCCACATCCGTAATATCCGTGGCAGCCGTGGTTACCTTGCCCATCCAGGTATCATCACCCAAGCCCTTGAGCGCGGAGTCCACACCGGCCTCAGTGCCCAGATCCAAGGTTGTACCGGTCTGGCCGCGGAGCACCACCGTGGTGCCGTCAGCAATGGTGAGCTTCTCGGCATCCAAGGTCACACCATTCTGCAAGGCAATCGTAGACTCCGTGCCATTCGGGTTCTCGTTGTTGGTAGCAATGGCCAAGTCGGTATTCTCGTTCATCTGCAGCATACCGCCATTCAACTTAATGGTAGCAGTATCCTCCACAAAGTTGCCGGATACATTGCTGAGGGTCACATTGCTGTTTACCCAATATGCCGTGGTATCCTTAGACTCGGAAATAGTGACCTTGCCGTTGGCGTATTCACCCTCGCGGGCATCTGCACCCACGGTCCAAGTGGAGTCAGATGAGGTGACATCGGTCAGCGAGCCTGTAACCACGGTGTAGATTTCATTACGGGAAACGAAACCATTACCACCGTCAGCAATCTCCTTACCGAGGTCGGAGGCATCTGCCGTGGCAGCGTAGGTAGACTTGTTCTCCAAGCCGAAGTCGCTGGCAGAAGTATCCAAGTACATGTCACCATTGAGAGCCAACGTACCGCCGTCTTCCACGGTAATCTGGCCGGTCAACGTAGCATTGCTTACCTCCAACTCAGCTGCACCGTCTACCGTGATGTTACCCACGGTAACAGCCTTATCCGCTGCACCGGCAAGTGTGCTTTCGCCCACGAACTCTGCACCGGTTACGGTAGTAGAGCTCAGGGTAGAGCCACCAATGGTAACAGTACCACCGGTAATCTCTGCCTTGGCAGTTACGCCATCATTACTGAACAGGGAGCCGGCATTCAGCGTACCTGCGCTCATGCTCAGGCCACCCTCGCCCACTTTGAGTTGCGCGGCCTCTACCACGGCTGCATCACCGCTGATGACTACCTCTGCGGCAGACAGCAAGCCGGCGGCATCTACGGTAGAACCGGTAATCTCTGCCTTACCGCCAATCACAATGTTCGTTGCATTCACGGTAGCACCATTGCTTGCAGTCAGGGAGCCTGCACCCAAGGTGGTTGCACCCACGGTACCGCCGTCTACGGTTGCATCACCGGTAATCGTGAGGGTATCAGCTGTTACAGAACCATCTACGGCAGCAGCGCCGTTCACGGTCAGGTCGTCAGCAGTCAAGGTGCCGTCCACATCCAAGCTACCGGCTGTTACAGCACCCATGGCCGTGATATCAGCCGTACCGGTGCCCTCAACCGTCAACTTGCCTTCAATGGTCAGCGTGCCCGTCTCACCGTCCTTCACGTAGGTGTAAACACCGTTCTTCACCGTCAGGTCTGTTACTACGGCATCGGTATCAATGGTTACCTCTGCAGCAGTGTCACCGTCAAATACCACGCTCACAGGCTTGTCGCCCTGCCAGGGGTTCTGCATTACGCCCGGGTCTACACCCAGCTTGTCTTCCTCAGACCAGTTTGTGCCCAGCCAGCTGCCATTGCCGGCAGCATCGGCAGGATCCCAGTACAGCGGGTCAGCAGCCAAAATGTTGGAAGCCAAGGTGATGTACAACAGGTCATTTACCTCATCGTAGAACAACTCAGAGCGGCCAAGACGGTCTGCCCAAGCATCCACGCCGGTTGCATCAGTAAGAGCAGGTGTATCAGCAGATACGCTCTTGTCGGTAATCACGCCCAAGGTGAAGCAATCACCCAGCAGGCCCAAAGCACCGTTCTCACCGAGGATGACATTCTTCATATCAGAGATACCACCCAGCAAGGTAATCTGAGCGCCGGTTACCTCTGTGCCCGCAAGCGTCAGATTCAGTGTAGTGCCGACACTCAGCGTCAGAGAATGGTTACCCAAAGAGGCTGCGGTTGTAGCTGTTGTATCCAAGCTGAGGGTACCGCCGTTAAGCGTCAGTGCCGTGCCCAAGGTAGCACCACCGGCAATGCTGATCTCTCGCCCGGCACTGCTCTGTGCCGTGCTCAGATTCAGCGTACCCTCATTCACCGTAATGTTACCGGCGAAATTGAAATTAGTGGTGTTTGTGAAGCTTTGAGAACCTGCCCCATTCTTCACAATGTCAACAAAGTCGGCGACATCGAAATTACCACCATAGCTGTAATCACCACCGGCGGTGTTGAATTGCAGCTCGTAGGTGGCAGGGGCAGCCATAGTAACTTCGCCCGTATTACCCTGCAAGCCCTTTATCTTAACCGTTTCACAGCCCAACTGAAGCATAGCCTCGCGGTCTGCATTATCAGCACTGCGATAATCAAGCTCTACCGTTGCATTAGCCAAGGCGTCCTCGTGCGTTACCTTCAGGGTATTGAACATGGTCACATGCCAGTTACCACTGAACTCATTGGCGCCATCCAATACTACCAGCTGAGTATTACCGCGAGTCTCATTATCACGAGTCAACTCAATTGTACCACTACCGGTTACACTGTGTATATTGATGGTCTTATTGCTGGTGTTCGGGCAAGCAATTACGATAGAAGCAGCCACGTCCGTAGCCTCAGAAACAGACAACACATCAATGTCGGCTGCCGCTGCGTTCGCATTAGAACTGCCGTCAAAAATAACCTTAGCACCACCGCTCATCGACAACTGTCCAATCTTCTGATCTTGATAATCATATAGATTCAACGTAGAACCTCCGAACATTGTTACCTCGGTCAGAGTAATCTCCTTCCAGTTGCCGCCGGTACGTCCCTTAATTTGGAACGTTGCCCCATCGGCAATGGTTGCAGAACCGGTACCGGTTACTGCACTACCATCGAAAAGCAACGTACCTTGAGCAATGTTGAAGTCGAATGCGTCTGTGAGAGCATAGCAAACGGCCATTCGACCTGTACCAATCTTGGTAAGAGTATTACCTTGGAAAGTAAACGTAGAACCGAAGATACCATCGATACTATGCTCATTTGTACTGGACCCTACATAAACCGTAGCATCATCATCTAACACTACTGCTGAATGAAGAGTTACGGCTTTATTATCAGCGGCAAACAAGTTTCCGAGAGAAATAGCCGAAGCCTTCCAGATATCACTACCAGCGGCTTCAGCTCCTATGCCATCGCCGGCAATGTGCATGACAGTTTTTGAACCTTCAGCAAACAGGGGAGCACTCGTTGCAAAACAAGCACCATCTACTACCTGCACTTTGTCGATATTAGAAAAACACGTCTGATTACCATTAGAGCCGTTACCATTCAAAATAATACCATTGGAAAGTCTGAGGCAGCCCAATCTAGCACCGTTTGCCGTACTATCAATGAGGGTATAAATAATTCCACTATTACCATTTAAGGTAAACAAACCGGTATGAGCCAATTCTAACGTACCCTGACCGGAAACCTTACCGGTCCAATTGAGTACATTTTCAATCACCAAGGTAGCACCTTCATCCACCAGCACGCCACCGGTAAAGGTCTTGGCACCGGTGTTAGCAATGGTAAGAGAAGTGGCCGTACCATCACCTATAACCAAGCTACCGGTACTGTTGATAGCACCGTCACCGGACCACTCCCAGCCCTCACCCGTTACGTATGCACCGGCGGGAGCAACTGTGCCGCTAATGGTCACGGCGCGCTCCTCTGCGGGCGTATCGGTAGTGAAGTTGACAATAGCAGAATCAGCGAAAGCCACGGCCGTACCGTCCACCTTCTCCCAAGGTGTATTGTCAGCCGTACCACTCCACACATTGTCCTCGGTATCACCGGTCCAGTAAAGAGCTTTATCATTGACTGCCAAGGTCATCTTGAGAACATTATTCTCATCTACGGAGAAGATGGTAGAATACTTACCGGCAGCTGCGCCATACAACGCAAACTTAGAGATATCCAACCCTGTACCGGCAATGATGTTGTAAGTACCCGGCACCAAATCCTCAGCCTTAGCATCGATGTATACGGAACCTGCAGCAGTATCCAGCGTAATAGCCTTCAGCGTCAGCGGGGTAGCATCTGCAGAAAGAGCAGCCATGCTGAGAATGGAGCCGTTCTTCAAGGCCAAGGTAGCGTCTGCCATGGTCATGGCTGTTGTACCGAGAGCAAGCGAGGCATTGGCGCCAATCGTAACCGTAGAGGAGCCGAAAGAGCCCGTAGCACCTACTGAAAGCGTTCCTTGATTGATTGTTACACCGGAGAGATTATCGAGGTTTCCGTTCAACTCCAAAACACCCGTACCTGTTTTGGACAGATACGAATTGCCTCTGCCTTTTACCTCTCCAACGGTCAACGTACCGTCAATAACGTTAAGATTTGCGGTTTGCCCACCGGTAATACGAATCGGCCCACTGATGGAGCTTGTACCCTGAGAGCTGACCTTAATGGCAGTTTTACAAATATCGACAGCAGCAGACCCATCACCGGCACCGGTAATTTTACCATTATTCAGCACCAGTTCATCCGTACCCTCAAGAGAGATACGAACATTGCCCAACTGAAGTTCAGAGTCATTCAGAATCGAAATTTTCTGATTTTGTCCCCAATTGAACAATTCTGTTTGTCCACTGGCTACCATCACAGCCTTATTATCCAATGTTACATCTTTGGCAAAATATGCACCGCCGGACTGCACAGTCGCACCATCAATGACAACAACCTTACTATCAAGTCTGTTATCAATGGTCAAATCAGTATTTTCACCACTTATTTCTACCACAGGGCAACCAATTGCATTACCCGTGCCGATAACCTCAGCCAAAGTGGCAGTGGTACCGGGAGCAACAACAAGTGTACCTTCACCGTTAATGGCACCAAGCTGGTTACCGGAAGTTTTCACTACCAAAGACCCTTCAGCGGCAATTTGAATCTCGCAGGTAGTGTCAATCTTCGTGGCGGAGTATTCGTAATCAGCGCTATTGACATAATATACGCTCTTATCTACTACACCGGCAGTAACCGTACCCTGATTTACCGTATACTCATCCAGAGCAGCACCATTGAAAGAGAATGCAGCATTGTCACCAATTACCAAATCACCGTCGGCTGATACCAATGTTTTTTGGGATACCAGGTAACCGTCCGTATTATTATCGGAGTACTTGGCCCCCTCTGCATCAACGGTACCGGTGATATCGACAGAGCCGTTAATGGTTAAATTACCATCAACAACCAATTGATCGGCACAAACAACGCCACCGTTTTCATCAACAAACAGAGTTGCCGTACTGTCAAATACCACCTTCTGGCTATCGTATGCATAGCCACCGGTCGTTACGGAAAGCACGGACTCCCCAAGAACGTTAACTGCAGTAAAGGTGCTAAGGTCTACCTTAGAGGCATCCAAAGATGCAGCCATATTAAGCACTTTGTCGCCGCTTACGGTAGCACCGGCAGAGCCCTTGAATACACCGTTAATAATACCACCATTGTAGTTGATGGTTACGTTACCGGTGTGGGCTGTTGTGTTACCTGTACCATAAATGGATTGATATGTACCACTGTTGACATTGATGACCACATCACCTACAGAAGCACCCTTTGCACCGCCATTCATCTGAGAAATGGTACCAACCACGTTACCCTCGATAACCAAAGCGGAGTCATCATTGCCGACGTTACCCAAGTTGTAAGTGATATCACCTTCAATGTACATACCCTTAGAACCGGCAGCCAAAGCAGCCCCGGTATTAGAATCATATACATTACCCCCATTCATTACAGCCTTAATGGTACCGGCCTCTATATTGGCCGTGATATCACCATAAACTTTAATCTTGGAGCCGGAGTTATCCTCACCGGTTAACACGATACCGGCAACTGTACCGGTTGTATTAACGTTAAATTCGATGTCAGAATAGAGGGAAACATCGGCGTTGACGTTACACCAACCGAGAACACCCTGACCACCACCGATAAAGTTGGTGACAGATGCATCACCGGTAATGTTAAGCGTTAACTTTTTCTGATCGGTTGCACTACCGAGAGTACCGTGCAAATCGCCGCCAACCTGCATAAAGGACACACCTGCATAGGTACCACTCTCTAAGGAAATGGTAGCAGAATCTGACAACATTACCTTAGTCGGCATCACCTGGATCTGGCCGGTGCCATCAGCAATGGGTGTAGAAACCGCAGTGCCACCTTCATAAACGGCCACGTATTGGCCATCCTGATAATTTACGGTGACGCTGAGACCATTGGTATTCAAGATTGCAGCAGTTTCCGTGGTGTTCCAACTGAGAGCTTTCGGTTGAATGGTGAGAACAATATTGCCACTATCATCCAACGAGATTACAGGAGCCAAGCTATTATCAATAGGCGTGGTTAACAGCAAGGACACATTGTCAGCCATGGTAAGCTTACCAACCTGCCCCAATGTCAACTGAGCACCGGCTACAGTCGGGTCAAAATCCGTAAAGGCGGAAACATCAAGCGTAATGATATTCTCAAAGTGAAGCGTACCGGCACCGAAGTTGTTAGCCGCAGCCAAGGTAATGGTACCACCGCTTACGGTTACGGTTGCATCGCCACCAATTGTAGCACCGGCAGTAGCAAGCATGGTAAGGCCACCGCTCAACTTCAGGTTTTCTGTAACTTGAGTTACGCCACCCTCCATGGTGAACATGCCGTCTACCACAGATTCAGCATTGCTGAGCAACAAAGTACCTGCACCCTGCTTGGTAAAGTCTATTACACCATTGCGGTTATAAATTTTACCGGTAATCTCGAGAGAATCGCTTTCACCCTCAACATTAACGATTACATCACCCTCATATGCCGTACCCATCACAGGACAGGAAATGACGTTATTCGTACCGGTTGCCTTAACGGTAAACTGGTAACCATCCAATCCGGCATGCTGAGCTAATTCTGCACCGGTGGGATTTTCAATAACGGCATATCCCTGCATGTTAATGGGGCTGGACATGGTGGTACGAGCAGTCATCTGCAACTTAGCAAGACTACCATCAGAACCTTTCAAATTAATAGAAGAAGGAATAGTACCGCCAAAGTTACCCCATCCCAATGTATCAACGGTATTCAGCAAGAGAACGCCCCCTCCATTCACCGTAATATCACCGTTGTATGGAGTAGAAGCATTGTCACCGGAGTTAATCGTAAACTTACCGCCCTTATTCACGGTAAGGCTCAGGGTATCACACCCCTTCTGCACCACAGCATCCGTCAAATCACTGCCATCTCCGATAACAAGGGTAGAGTTGACATTAACGGCTACTTTATCCGTCAGGTCGGCATCTTTCAAGCCTACCAGCTCTATTGCTGAGCCGGACTCCTGCACAACAACACCCGTGGGTGTGAAAGTCTTGGTTTTGGTGGCTGTACCGGTACCGGAATTTAAGTAATATACAGTAGAATCAGTATAAGCATCTACCTGCAACTTGCCCTCTGTCAATGTTACCGTTTCACCATCACGCACAAAGGTTACATCACCACTATAACCGCCTTGAATGACAGTAATCTCACCTCCGGCATAACCAATATAGCCATTAGCTCCTTCGGAATATCCGGCAAGAGCACCCCATTCTTTGCTGATTTCAACAGTACCGCCCAAGGTCAGAGAACCGGTATTCACCAAAGTTCCGCGGAGGGTCAAGGTACCGTTATTGGTCACAGCACCACCGATGTTAATGGAAGAAGCAGCTGAGCTGCTGCCCAACGCCAATACACCATCGTTGACAATCGTGCCGATAGAACCGGCAACATTAATAATCTCAGCCCCTTGGTCGGCATCTACATCTATATTAACAACATCACTCGTTGCTCCTCCGCCAACAGTTAACTGTTTTACGGACAAAAGGCCATAATTACGAATCTGCACGGTCCACGGATTTTGAATCACCCGCAATGTATCCCCATTATACAACGTAACATTAACATTCGTCGTTTGCTGATCTGTTTCAGGAGCAATCTGCACAATCGGGCGGTTACGCAGGGACTCATCTGTGATATCAGCCTTATTGACTTCGATGGGGGTTCCGGTATTCGGGTCTGCATAAAACCCTACCGTATCACTTGCGTCTGTAGTAATTTTATCTGTAGGACTCCATTTCGATTCAGCCGCAGCCTCAGGCGCAATAAAGACGCAGGTCACCGCACCGCCGGCAATAATACCGGTACCAACAGTTGTGGAGAGTGAGGTAAGCGCTGCCATGCAAGCCATGACGGCGTTCCGTAATCCCTTAGGTAAGTGTAATTTCATATTTATGTGTGAGTTAGTGTAAGATGTAAGCAAGGTGGATACAGTCCACCTCTTTATGATACCTTATCATCCTATCAAACCCTCCCCTCAAGTCAAGCAAATTTCTATCATTTTGGAGGAGAAATTTGAATTTTGGATGTTGAATTTTGAATTTTGAAAGTATTAAATTAGGCTCGCTGTCGCTCGCAGGCTATTCAAGCAACATGGCTCGATGGAATCGAGCATGAAGAGCTCGCGCTGCTCGCAATGAAGAACACGCGCGTTGCGCGCGTATATGAAGGGTTCGCTATAGCGAACACGGAAACGAGGGATTGACAACCGGGCGGAGGCGTGCTAAAACAGAGGGCGCATGAAAGATACCTTTACTCAATTCATCCGCCTCGGGCTATTGATACTCACGTTAGGCATGGTGCTGTATTGGGTAGAGTGCACCTGGTTTGCGCCGGCACGCATTGTGTGCGAGCAAGACAAGCTGGATGCGGAGGGTAAGGGGCATATTTGCTGGCATACCCTGATGCAACGCTACGCACCCGACAAGATTATATGGATAGACGCACGCAGTGAGGCAGATTATGAGAAAAACCGCCTTGCCGGCACAAATGCCTACCCCATACGCCCGGGTGTGCAGAGAGATGAGTTCTTTCTGAATGTGGAGGAGCGACTGTTTAACGCTACGGAACGAGGGGAGTGCATTGTGGTGTTTTGCACGGCTTCCTGCACGGCGTCCGATGAAATATCTGCCTACCTGCGCGATGAGGGCGGGCTGGATGCTCCCGTATATGTATTACAGGGCGGGTGGGATACCATTAAGGCAGAAAACCCGGATATGTTGCTGGTAAGATGAATTGAATCCCCATTTGCCTGGTAAATGGGGATTCAGTGTGAGCGATAGCGAACTTTTCATTTACGAGCAACGCGAATTCTTCATATACGCCCCACGGGCGTTCTTCATTGCGAGCAAAGCGAGTCTTCATATACGAGCCAGCGGCTCGTTCTTCATGCCCGATGCAATCGAACTATTCATAAAAAATATCGGCACACGGAGTGTGCGAAATTTGATGTCCATTTGACTTAAAGGGCAAATGAGGTGAAATTTCACGACGGTGATGCTCGGTGAGAAGGTTAGGAACCCGCTGCTACGGGGTCTAATATAGCTCGATTGCATCGAGCATGAAGAGCGAGCCCAAGGGCTCGCAATGAAGAACGCCCGGGGTCGCGAACACGGAGGGAAATTTGGCACGCTTGTCACGCTGAAGCTTTAGCGAAAGCGGACGGCGAGCATCAAAAAAACATCTCTTTTTTACTTGATTGTTGCCGTAGAAGATTGCACAATACCCACGTCCCCAACAGGGGCCGCCTAAACGGCGTAGGAAGGAGATGAACCATGTAATGTTTGCCTTATTCCGAATTCCCCTGCAAGTCATTGAATATGTAATTTATCTCATATTCATAGTTTGCAACTAAAGCCCTCAGGGCTCAGGAGCATCGGCCGTCCACCGATGCTCCTTTTTTTGCTCAAAATTATTCTTTACTATTGACAGACCGGCACAAAGCAGCTACAATTCAAGCGGAATTCGGAAGAAGTAAAACATTGCTTTCTACTCCTTCAATCAAGCCCCTCGGTGTTGGACGCGCCGCGGGGCTTTTCTCGTTGTGGTTGTCTGTCGGCTTTTGAATGTTTGATGTTGGAAGGTTGCGAGCCGCAGGTGAGCGGAATCTAAAGCCCGTGACCCGGGTGGGCGTAGCAAGGGAGCACAGCGACACGCGAAGACTCCTAACGGGCGACATAGGATAGCGATGTAGTGAAGCGAACCGTATGGTGAGCGGAACCACTCGTATCGGATAAAAAACAAACAGAACCCGTGGTAACGGGTGACAGAAAGCAACGCTCCAAGTTGTAGCCCCCGCCTCTGTCACCCGTGCTACGGGTTCCTATATATTATTTCCATCCTACAAGGGGTTTCGTTCGCTAATCGCTCTCTACACCCCTCGCTACCCTATTTCGCCCGTTATCACGGGCTTTAAATTCGGCTCGCGGACGCTCGCGGGCTGAGCGTAGCTTGCGCCGCTTGGGTTCTGCGCCCTCAAGGCGCGGGCGGTAAGGGAGGCAAAGTTTGCTACGCCGATAGGCGGCTAACTCAACACTTTGTAAATTGTAGATGGTAAATTGTAAATTCAATATGGCTCGATTGCATCGGGCATGAAGAACACGCGCTGAGCGCGTGTATATGAAGGGTTCGCTTTCGCTCACACTTTAAACATTAAAAATTCAACTTTCAACATTTTCCCGCTTGCCATGAGGGGCATTCTTTGCTAGATTACATACTGTAATGACATGCAAAAAACTTTCTTTAGAATGGCAGCAGCTGGCAGATTTGCCGGATGCTGAGGGCTATGCCGGTTCTTATGCCGGTGTGCACAACGGTGCTCTTATTGTCACCGGCGGTGCCAATTTCCCCGAAAAACCGCTGTGGGAGGGTGGTCCCAAGCGCTGGACCGACCGCGTATTCGTATTGCCTGCCGGCAGTGATACGTGGGTGGAGAGCGCCCCGCTGCCCAAGCCGCTGGGTTATGGTGCCACGGCAACCCTGCCCGAGGGTGTGATGCTGATTGGCGGCAGCAATGCCGGCGGTGCCGTTGCAGACTGCTACCTGCTTACTTGGGACGGCAGCACGGTAACTTGCCGTGAATTGCCCTCCCTGCCCACCACACTTACCGGCCACGCAGCCACGGTAATGGGTGGCAAGGTATATGTACAGGGCGGCAGCATTGCCCCGGGTGAGCAAGATGCCGAGAGCCGCATGTGGGTGTATGACCCCGCCGCCGCCGTGTGGAGCGAGGCCCCTGCCCTGCCTGCCCGCGGACGTTTCTTGCAGCAGATGGCTACCTCTGCCGATACGATTTATGTATTGGGCGGTATCGGCCTGAAAGACGGCGAGGACGGCCGCAAAGTGCGCGACATGCTCACAGAGGCATGGAGCTACAACGAATTCGGCGGCTGGGAGCAGTTGCCTGATTTGCCGCACTTCTGCGCAGCAGGCCCCACCCCCGCCCCCGTGATTAACGGGCGTATCTACCTGTTGGGTGGTGATGACGCCACGGTAAAGGGCTTTACCCCGCAAAATCACCCCGGTTTCCACAATTTCAGCCTGTGCTACTGCATTACCTGCGGGGAGTGGAAAGACGCCGGCGAAATAGCCGTGGCCCGTGCCGTACTGCCCTGTGCCGAGTGGGAGGGTATGGCTGTTATCGTCAACGGCGAGCAACGCCCCGGCAAACGTTCCAACCAGGTTTGGGGTGCCAAATTGAACTGATACCGCATGGCAATGAAGAAACTTTTTACCACATTAGCCCTGTGCGGCCTGGCTGCCCCTGCGCTCCATGCGGAGGTGAGCTCCGTGGCGTCTGAAAACGGGCTTAAAATTGCAGATAAGGTGGGGCGCGCCGGTATGGCTGCCGTACTGATTCCGGAGAGCAAGGGAATCCTCATGACCGGGGGTGCCAATTTCCCCAATGCCAAGCCCGGTGCCAAAACCCCGGCAGAGCGCGGAGCCAAGGCATTTTACGGTGATGTGAGTTTTCTGGATTTGAGCCAAGGCTGCACCACCCCGCAGGCCGCCACGGTGGGCAAGTTGCCCGTCCCCATAGGCTATGCAGCCTACGCCGCCCACGGCAAGAGCATGGTTATTGCCGGCGGCTGCAATGCAGACGGCCACACGGCTGCCGTAACCTATACTCAGCTGAAGGGCAATGAGGCCTCTACCTCCATGCTGCCCGAGCTGCCCACCACCGTGGCCTACCCGGCATTTGCCGTGATAGGTACCAAGCTGTATGTGATGGGCGGACAAGAAAAGGCAGACTCCGTAACCTGCCTGTCCCGCAGCTTTGTGCTGGATATGGCAGAGCCCCATAAGGGCTGGCAAGAGCTTGCCCGCATGCCCGAGGCCCGCATGCTGGCTGCCGCCGGCGTGATTGACGGCAAGATTTACGTGACGGGCGGGTGCTCCCTGCACCCGGATGCCGCAGGTGCCGCAGAGCGCACCTACCTGCACAGCACCTTGTGCTATGACCCCGCCACGGACAGCTGGAGCAGCACCACCCCCATGCCGGAGCCGCTGGTGGGTGCCGCCAACCCGCTGCCTGCCGTCAACGGTAAACTTTATGTCGTTGCAGGAGACCCCGGTAACTACTACCGTGCCTCCCTCACCGGCAAAGCCCCTGCTATCCACCCCGGTCAAAACAAGACCATCTACTCCTTTACCCCCGCCACCGGCCAGTGGGTTAAGGAGGGTGAAAACGCCACAGGCGTTGCCACCTGCCCCGCCGTACAGTGGGATGACAGCATATACATCATCTCCGGCGAAACCCATCCCGGTGTTCGCACACCGATTATCTCTAACATCCAAATTAATAACTGATTCGTTCTATGATATCACTTGCTGACGCAACCGAACAAGTCGGGCCGCTTCAACAGCTGCTTGTAGATTTTCTGCACGCATGCTCCGGCATGGCCCCCACCACTGTTGTACTGTCCATCTGCATTGGCATTGCCGCCATTGTGCTGGGCATCAAAAACGGTTTTGCCAAAAAAGTGGTGAACATCTCCGAAAAGCCCACCAAATGGGCATGGGCCTGCGTGGCCGTGCTGTGGGTGGTGGTGATGCTCAACTACTTTGACCGCCAATTGCTGGCCGTGCTCAACCAATCCATCACAGAGGGCAGCGATGCCATCAACATGACGCAAAGCCAGTTCGGCACCGTTACCTCTGCATTCCTCATTGTTTATGCAGCCCTCAGCCCCGTGGGCGGTTACCTGGCAGACCGTTTCAGCCGCAAGTTCATCATTCTGATGTCTTTGGTGGTGTGGTCCGTTGTAACCTACATGACCGGTATGTCCTCCAGCTTTGAAGAGCTTATCTTCTGGCGCGCCCTCATGGGTGTGAGCGAGGCCTTTTACATACCCGCCGCCCTTGCTCTTATTACGGACTACCACCGCGGCAAGACCCGCTCCATGGCAACCGGTTTGCACATGAGCGGTATTTATGCAGGCCAGATTATGGCCGGTTACGGTGCCATGATGGCCGGCGACCCCTGCCAGCTGGGTTGGCGCCTTACCTTCGAGACCTTCGGTTTCATCGGCGTGGCCTATGGTCTGGTGGTTATCTTCTTCTTGCGTGACCCCGAGGGTGATGCCGTTGCCGCCCCCGCAGAGGAGCAGAAGACAGAGGAAACCAAGCCCGCCGCCGCAGAGGCTACATTCGGCGTGGGTGAGGTGATTAAGAGCCTCTTCACCGGCAGAGCTTTCATCATGCTGCTGGTGGCTTATGCCATTGCCGGCTTTGCCAACTGGTTCCTCATGGGTTGGTACCCGCGCTTGCTGATTGATATGTTCGGCCTGTCTGAGGCAGAAGCCGGCCCGCAAGCCACCACATGGATTAACTTTGCCAAGTACGGTGCCGTGCTGTTGGCTGCTGTGGCTGCTGACGCTTGGTATGCCCGCACCAAGAACCCCAACTGCCGCGCCTTTGTGCCGGGCATCGGGTTCTGCCTGGCCGGCCCCTGCGTGGTGATTGCCATGTTGCCTGCACTGGGGCTGCCCATTGAGTTCGGCCTTACGGCCACGCTGACACTTGTGGCCATGCAGGGTGTGGCACAGGGCTCTTTGGATGCCACCCTCATGCCGGTGCTGCGCTCTCAGATTGACGAGCGTTTTGCCGCCACGGGTTACGGCATGCTCAACCTTACCTCTGTGGGTGCCGGTGCACTCATCAGCTGGTTGGGCGGCTACCTTAAGGATGCCAATGTGGGCTTGGGCCTGCCGCTGAGCGTGGCCGGTATGCTCATGATTGTTTGCGGTCTTATCTTCTTCTTCTTGCCCCGCAAGAAAGAAAACGCCTGAATCAACACCACTTGTTAAACATATATACGGCGGCTACCGGCATGGTAGCCGCCGTTTTTAGAACCCGAGATAATGTTTGGATTTTGAATGTTTAAAATTTGGCTCGCAGGTTCGTAGAGATGTGAACCGAAGGTGAGCGGAATTTAAAGCCCGTGAGGGCGACAGAGGCGGTCCCGTCGCTAACGTATGTCCCCCGCTGTCGCGGGTTTTGAGTCCCGCGCTCCGAGAAATGAGGACTCGCCAACTCCCGGCAAAATTGAATTTTATCCATGCTTTACCCACGCGGAAGCCACATTTTAATGTAGAGTAGGCTTCAAAAACGTATTTCGGGCTTGCACTGTGGGATGAGAATGGTATAATGTAACCGTTATGAGTACAGACGCAACGACAACGGAGCTCCCCGCTTCGGTAAAACGATATGCCCTTTACCTGATGGTAATGGCAGGTCTCGGCGGTCTTCTCTACGGCATTGACGTAGGTGTGATTGCTGCGGCCCTTCCGTATATTGAAGAAACCTCCACCTACACACCGCAGGAGATTTCCCTTGTGGTTGCTGCCGTGCTGGCGGGTTCAGTGCTTTCCTCCCTGTTTGCCGGCATGTTGGCCGAGTGGCTGGGACGCAAGAAAGTCATCATCATCTCTGCCTTGCTCTTCACGCTGAGCATTCCGGTTATCTGCTTCTCCGGCGGTTTATTCGGCATGCTGATGGCCGGCCGCATTCTTCAGGGTGCCTCCGCCGGTTTGGTAGGTGTGGTAGTGCCCATGTACCTGGCAGAGTGCTTGGATGCCGAATCCCGCGGTAAGGGTACCGGCATGTTCCAGTTCATGCTCACGGTAGGCTTGGTATTCGCCGCCCTCATCGGCCTTATCACCACCATGTGTGTGGGTGCTGCCGATGACGTGATGGTGACCGACACCGCCAAGACCGTGGCCTGGCAGGTTATCTTCTGGTGCTCCTCCATCCCCGGCGTCATCCTCTTCTTCGGCGCATTCAAGCTCAAGGAGTCCCCGCGCTGGCTGTACCGCAACGGCCGTGAGGACGAGGCTCTGTTGGCTCTGGCCGCCAACAACGGCGAAGACGCCGCCAAGGAGATTTTGGATGAAATGAAGGCCGCCGATGCCAAGGAAGCCGCCGACAAGGCCGCTATGGCAGAGGCCTCCAAGGGCGACAGCCTGTTCCAGCGCAAGTACATCATCCCCTTCCTTCTGGCAGTAGTGGTATTGGCCTGCACGCAGGCTACGGGTATCAACTCCGTGCTTAACTACTCCGTTAAGATTTTCCAGCAGGCCGGCCTTGAGGGCGAAACCGCCAACTACGCTGACCTTGCCATTAAGATTGTGAACATGCTCATGACCATTGTGGCCGTGACGCTGGTAGACAAGAAGGGCCGCACCTTCCTGCTCAAGATGGGCACACTGGGCATCATCGTGGGTCTTGCCGGTGTGGGCTCCATGTTCCTCATGGTTGAAAACAACCGTGTAGACGTTACCCCCTATGTAACCCAGCAGCTCAACAAGCAGCTTACCGCCGCTCATGATAAGGGTGCTCAGCTCGCCGTTTCCATTGAGGATGTGGTGAAGAACGCCGCTGCCGATAACGAGAGCCTTATTCAGGACGGCAAGGTGCTGGACGGTGTACAGCTCATCGTAACCTACAATCAGGGTTCTGACAATCAGGTGGTTGCCGAGTACTATGACCGCGCCGCAGAGCTTGCCAAGCTTGAGGGTGTACAGTTGAAAGACAAGGACGGCAATGTTACCCCCTTGGTATACACCGACAATGCACTGACTGCCGGCTCCGTTGACCTGGCCGCCGCTAAGGAGGCTTTCCTGAAGGCCCAGACCTCCTCCGGTGCAGATAAGACCCTCTCCCTCTCCGACAAACTGCGCACGGGTGAGCTTACCCTTGCAGACGAGAGCAAGAAGGACGAGGTTATTGCCACCATCCAGAAGCTGGAGCAGAACAGCGACCGCGTTATCATTGCCCCCGACTTTGCTGCCGAGCCCAACTTCATTGACAACATGTGCTTCTGGGAGGACCAGCCCGCAGTAGGCACCCTCAAGGAGGTTACCATCGCCCGCGCTGAGCTGGGTATGCAACCCTCCGCCTTTACCGGTTGGGCTGTAACGGGCTTCTTCGTGGTATTCATCGCCTTCTACGCAGCAGGCCCCGGCGTTTGCGTATGGCTGGCTCTCTCCGAGCTCATGCCCAACCGCATCCGCGCCAACGGCATGGCCATTGCCCTGCTCATCAACCAGCTGGTATCCACCACCATTGCCGGTACCTTCCTGCCTTGGGTAGGTTCCAGCGGTTACTCCGGTGTATTCTTCTGGCTGGCCGGCTTCACCGTCATCTACTTCATCACGGCTGCCTTCTTCATGCCTGAGACCAAGGGTCGCACGCTTGAGGAGATTGAGCAGTACTTCACCACGGGCAAGATGCCCAAGAAGAAGGACGAAGAGGCTCAGGCCTGATATTGATTTTCTCTCATCTCTCTAAAACTTACACACCAACATCCGGTACTCCGCAAGAGTACCGGATGTTTTATTTACAAAGTACGATTTACCATTTACAAAGTTTGGGTTCGACGCCTGACGGCGTAAGGGGAGCAAGCATGAAGAACGAGCCGATGGCTCGTATATGAAGACTCGCTCAGCTCGCAATGAAGAACGCCTATCGGCGTAGATGAAGAGCTCGATTGCATCGAGCATGAAGAACACGCGCTGTGCGCGTGTATATGAAGGGTTCGCTATCGCTCTCACTTTAAACATTAAAAATTCAACTTTCAACATTAATTCATTGCCTTACGGGCAGAGATATGCTAAATGATGGGTATGGAGATTAAGAAAGTGTCATTCCGCTGTCCGCCGCTGTTATTGGAAACAATAACACAGACAGCGCGTAGGCAGGGGAAGACACGCACCCGTTTTATCATAGAAGCCCTGCAACTATTGTTAAACGAGGCCAAGGCGCGCGGCGGGCGCATTATACCCCCGTATGACGGCGAGCCCCCCATCTCTGAAATGGGGTTTGAAGATTTTGACAAACCGCGCAAGCGCGGGCCGAACAAAAAGAAAAAGGCTGCAAAAAAATGCAGACAATCGGCACCCGCCGCCCGCCGGCAAACAAGTGCTGATTAACCGGTGCCGTTGCCCGCGGCACTTGAGGCATGCAACCCCGCCGCAGCCATGGTAAGACTGCGACGGGGAAATGCAAACACACAACTTATCTATTTATTTATCTCCCGAAAGCCAGGCGGTCATACATCTCATTGGCGTATTTGTGGCGCGGGTGAGAGGTACGCATGTAAGCCTCATGAAGCGGGTGAGTGGGGTCATGCGCAATGCGGTGGGCTTCTCCCTGAGAGTCCATGGGAGCACCGCTGTGCATGGGGGCTTCTTCTACCATGGTGGCAGCCGCAAGCATAAGGCGGGCAAAATCCGCATCCGCTCGCAGGGCGGGATTCTCCAGCAGGGCGGCAACATCTACCCCGGCGCGAGAGCCCAGGGTGCGCAACACATTACCCACGGTGTTCATGTTGGCATCAAAGCGGCTGCCCCAATCCTGCCTCAGCTCGGTTTCTGCCTGCTGCACGGCCTCCTGCTGTGCCAGTTGGGCCGCTTGCAGGGCCAGGCGACCCTCTTGGGCATAGTGCTCACACAGGGCAGACATGGCGGGGGCGGGCACACCGTGCTCATACGCCACTTGAGCCAATGAGGAGGCCAAGGAGTCATCCCAAATCTCATCCGGCGTGTCGGCCGGGCGGGTCAGCGCAAACTCTTGCGGCGTGGCGGGCAACCCCACGGCTTGGCGGAACGCCGCCATACGGGGAGAATCCGGCGAGCCGGGGTAACCGCGCAGGCGTTCAAGGTTGGCGTAGCTCTTGGCAAGTGCCTCCGGGCGGCGGAACTTGGCAAGGGTAGCGGCATAGGGTTGCAGCTCTTCAAAGCGGGTGTACCACTCCGGGGAGAAAGCGCCGTCGGCATCCGTAATGGGTACAGGCGCGGGCGGGGCTGCGGCCTCTGCGGCGGGGTCGGGAGCCGTGGGCTGCGCGGTAGATTCGGCAGCAGCCGTGGCGGCATGCTCTTCTGCGGTTTGCTCTGCGGCACCGGTATCATGTTCAGTATTATTTTTTGTTTTCATGGTTAAGAAATAGTGTGGGGTGGGTGGTGGATTAATCCTCTGCGGGGCGAGGTTCTGCTTCTTTGCGGGCCAAGGCAAGCTGGCGGTGAATCACCAGAAACACCTCTCGGTGGGCGTCTCGGCGCATGGCATCCAGCGGGTCATAGCTGCCGGCTTTGCCCTGAAAAACGGGCAGGTCTGTTTCAAAGCGGGCCTCCAGCTCTGCCAGCACCTGCTGCCCCTCTGCCGAGCCGAACAGGCTCAGCAGGCGGCGACGCTCTGCGCGGGCGCGCTCTACGGCTTGTGATGAAGTTGATATCATGAGCATTTCAAGATTAAAGTTTCAACTTCTTCAGACCAAGGGCAAATCTGCCTGCTCATACTTGGGTCGCTTGGCACGGCGCGGTGCACGCGCGGCAGGCACAAGCTCCGCCCCGGGGAGCAAATCAGCCGGCGGTGGGCCGGCATCCCCCACCGGTTTCTGTTCGGCAGGGGGCTCCCCGGCTGCCATGGCAGCGGCGGCAGCGGCTTCTTCCTCACGCTCGCGGCGCATGCGTTTCACACGATGCTCCGCGCGCAACACATCCTCGGGCACACCGTCAAGACGTGCCGCCAGGCGGAATGTTGTATCCATATCAAGATGATCTGCCAATCCGGCATCCAAAGGCAACATCTGTTGCAGGCGCAGCAGGGTACGCTCTATACCCTCTGCCCGCATGCGGCGCAGCACCATGGCAATGCGGCCTTGGTATACCACGTGGGGCTCTGCCACGCTGAGCTCCCCGCGGCGGTCTGCCTTGAGCACGCTTGCCGGCGGCTTGGGGAACTTACCCATGCGGCACAACTGCGCAAATACGCGCTCCATCAGCGGCCTGAAATCGCAGGTAAACAGGGTGAATGAGGGAGAGAACTGCATCACCCGCTCATTTTCACGGGCGTATATCTCTGCTGCGGTCATTTGGGCTTTGCGCTCTCCCCACAGCTCTAACATGGGGATAAAGAAAGCACGGTTAATGGAGTCTTGCTTAGAGCGCAGGCGGTCCATACCCACATCATACCTGCCTTGGGTAGCCCACTCACGCGGAAATCCCAAGCTGGCACTGTCGGGGCTGATGAGGGTGCGCCCACCGGCGCGCAAATCCACCTCTCCCACTTGGTTGGCCAGCTCCAGAATACGGGGGAAAGCGGCTACCTCACCCAACATATCGAGAATACGGTTGAGAAACTGCGCCTGGCGAATATCCGGGTACACCAAACGTGCAGGAGCCAAACCGTAGGGGGAATCCCCCCATTTGAGGAAACGGGTGACCATGTAGGGCATTTCTCGGTAGCCGCCTTCCTCTACCACGCAGCTGTCATCCAGGCTGTAGTAAATGCTCTCCCACGGCATGTGGCGGGCGGAATCTTTGCGGGGGTCTCGCTTTTCACGCGGGCGCACCACATGCAGAAAACGCAGGCAGCCCTCATGCTCACTGCGGGCATTTTCTGCCAAAGAGCGGGCGCGGGCCCCCAGTGCTTTGAGGCCGAACTTTGCCGCTGCTTGGTGCGGGGTGAAGGTAAACTCACGCATGTAGGTATCTATAACACCCTCATCATTCTCCGCACACACAAATTGCCCGCAGGGCACATGGCGGAACAAGAGCTGCCCACTGCGCGTACTGCCGCAAAACAAACTGCCCGTGCCCAGCCCCACGCGGTCCAGAAAACACTCATGCAGCTCGGTATAAAAATTGCTCAGGGCAAGCTCACGGTTGGCAATCTCTGAGCAACGGGCGTACCAAGAGTCTGCCTCATCACCGGCCTGCGGCTCCGGACTGCTCCATTTGAACCACATTTCATTACCGGGGCAAAGGTAGCTCATGTGGCCGCCTGCCAGCTTTTGGCAAGCCTCCACCGCCGTGGTATCACCCAGTGCTTGGGCGTCATTGGCGGCATCCGGCACGCTTTGGTCCTCATGCAATCGGGAGGGCAGCACATAGCGGCGCAGGGTATTCCACCAGCTCTCCCACGGGCTGCGGGCTGCGCACAGTGCTTGATAAGCACTCAGTATGGTATCTTTATGCATGGCTTATCAACCCAAGGTGCTGTTATGAGCGGTAGGGGCAGCAGGGGCTAAACTACCCTGCTTACCGTTGTGAGTGAGTATGGTAGAGAGCAAGCCGCGGCGGCGGGCAGATTTCTGCTCGTAGTCGGTTTGCGCATCGGTCTCCTGCGTTTCGGCCACCACGGGCGGCACGGTATTCACGGCAGGGGCTTTCGGGGTTTTTACGGCGAATCCCATAGTATGTTTACTGTGTTGGTTGTTGTTAATATGTTGAGACAGGATGCGGGCCCACGGGAGACGGTGAAGGCGGGTACTGCGCCGCCCGCGCTGAAAGCACACCCAAGTGTAAGGCGGCAGCGTGTGCGCCAGCTGCAATGCCAGTGCAAAATTGCCTGCCAACAGGTGTACGTACCAGGCATCTGCCTGCTGCGGGCTGTGCCCCAACTGCTCCCAATCCTGCGGGTGCCTGCTGCTTACAGGTTTCATCAGCACCACCAGCTGCGGGGTATACATGAACACGCCCCGCGGGTTACCCGCCAAGGCACATGCATCTGCGGCCAGGTCTCTGCCTGCCCAAGTGTAATACCGCCGTGCGGTGGTGATGGCATCCGTGTACATTGCTGCGCAGAATACCGCGCTCCCCGCACCGCTGCAAGATTTTTTGAGCACCCGCAGGCTCTGCATCAAAAATGAAAAGTGCCTGCGGATGCTTGCTTTCGGTTGCATTTTTTCAAGCGGCATGCAACATTCTGTATGATTTGAGTTTAACCTCTGATTAAATGACCATGAACACCATAGAACCACAAGTACAGTCCGCCCTGCAAATTTGCAATCTGGCACTCGCCAAGCTGGGTGAAGCCCCGCTGCATGAGATTGACCTCAACGGCCCGCCCGCCGCCAGACTTTGCTACATGCACTACCACCCCTCCCGCAGAGAAGTGCTGGTGAGCAACCGCTGGAGCTTTGCCATTGCTGAAACCACCATCACCAGCGGGGAGGAACCCTCCCCCGCCTCATCCGACCTGCCACGCCACCTGCCCCATGCCCTGCCCATGGATTGCCTGCGCGTGCTGGAGGTATCATCCCACGGGTGGATGCTGCGCGGGCGCAGTGTTTATTGCCCGCAAAAGACCATACGCCTGCGCTACATAAGCGATGTGGAAGACCCCACCCTGTTTGACCCGCTGTTTACCGATGCCCTTTGCACCCTGCTGGCCTGTAAGCTGTGCATACCCCTCACCGCCAGCACCACAGCCCGCCAAATGCTGATGGAAGAGTATAACCGCATTGTGCTGCCCAAGGCCGCGCATTTCAATGCCGTACAATCCCACTCCAATGATACGCACCCCTTACGCAACATGTTGAAAAACTGCGGTAATTCACATTCCCGTTTGTGAACAAACTTGTGAATAAATATCGGAATAAGTTATTTTACAAATTAAGCAACAAGATTTTACAACACTTATTCACAATTGTGAATAAGTTGACAATTTTCTTATGAAAGCCATTGATTTTGCATGTCATTTGTTAAAAAATCTGTCAGATGAACCGCACACGGAAACCATGCAGCGGGTGTTGCTGGGACTGGCAGCCGGGCTGGAGTGCAGCGCAGATATAGCGCGCCATTTAGGGCTTACCACCAGCACATGCACCGTTTGCCTGCGCCGCCTCAAGGCAGAGGAGCTGGTGACGGATATTTGCGGCGACTGGTGCTACTACCGACTCACCGGCAAAGGTAAGCAGCTGGTGGCAAGCATCTTTTCATTTTTGCCCGCACCCCGTTAACCCATGCGCAAAAAACGCCACCTGAGCATTGAGGAGAAGCGTGACTGGCTCGCCGTTATCTTCAGAGATGAAAGCGGCGAGTTCAGCCAGGCGGACAAGTTCAAAGCACTGGCAGAAGACACCAAGCTTGCCCAGTTGCAGGCAGAGGCAGAAGCCAAAGCAGCCCCACCGCCACCCGAGCAAAAATCCGGCCCGGATACCGCGGAAATACTCAAGCTGCTTTGCCACCTACCGCCCCCGTTGGAGCAGACGGAGCCTACACCGTAATAACGGCAAGCGGCAATTCTGAGCCCGGTGCAAACGGGGTGGTGTAATGCTTTGTTTCAATCTGTTGCGTCGCTTTATGCCACCCCTCCGGGGGGCCTATCATCTCATCTGTTTCCGGGGGTTGCGCGCAGCTGAACGCCGCTTGCATGAGAGCTCACTGCGTTCGCATGATAGCGGGGCATGATAGTTTTACGTGATAGCTCGCTGCGCTCGCATGTTAGGGGCAGGGAGCCACCTGAACATGCAGAGAATCTGACAACCCATACACCTGAGGCTCATACAGCAACTGAGCAGAGGCGGGCGGGGCCGTGGCAGAGCCGCTGTAAACGGCGCGGGCGTAGTATTGCAACGTGATAACATCATTACCGGGGGAATCACGGTAAATACGCATGCACTCACCCGAGAAATCGGTATGGCTCCAAGAGCCATCGGCACGGGTATAAGGCTTGAAGCAGGAGGGCAAGTAATCCTCAATCACCAAGTATTGAGCCCCGCGCGGCAGCACCACGCATTGCACGGTAACGCGCAGCTCATCCCCCGCCTGAAAATCCACGGCAGGCACCCAGGTGCCGTCTGCCGTGCGTTTTTCATACGTGCGTTGCAGGTGAATCCCCTTATCTGCCACAGCTGCAACCTGCAATTGCTCCGGCACGGTACAGGCGCGCACGGTGAGATAAGCACAGCCCTGCACGCATTGCAGAGACTCCGCCGGCAACTCCACGCACTCATGCCCCAGTTGCAGGGTGCTGCCATCGCTGAGGCGCAGTGTGGCGGTGTAGTCCTGCTGCGGCAGGGTACGCAAATACTCATGAAGTGCCATGAATGCCCAACCTGCCCCCCAAGAGGAGAGGTAACCGCTGTGGCGGTTCAGTGTTTGCAGCCACGGTTGCGCGGCAGTATGCGGGTTATCCCCGTGCAAAGCATGCAGCATGCGCATGGAACCCATAGCCACGGGGCTGTGCATCCAAGCGTAATCAGCGTACCTCTGTTTACCGAAACTCAGCGCACGGTTCAGGGCATCCTGCATCACGGCTTCATCCCCCAGCGCGTAACCCATGGCATACTGAGTAAAGGGGCTCAGCTTTTCATAGTTGCCGGCTTGAGACTCCCTGCGCAGGTAATTGCACAGGGCATTCCACTCCTGCTGCGGCACGTCAAAACCGCGCTCTTGCGCAATAGCCAGCACCATGGCAGCATGGGCAGATGCCCACAGGCAAGAGGAATCCGCGCCGGCCCAATACCCCAGCCCGCCATCCGCCGATTGACGCTCCAGCAGCTCCTCCACACAGCACTGCACCGTATGGCTTACCTCTGCGGCATCTTTCTGCGCCAAAGCCGGGCACAGCGGGGCAAGCGCATCCCGCAACAGCCACGGCATCAGCACCGAGCTCTTCTGCTCCGTGCAACCGTGCGGATATTTCAAAGCAAAATCTACCAAGCCATTCAGGTTGGACAAGGGGTGGGCAGAGGCCTCAAGCGTTATCTTGGCCCCCTGCATGTTATCCGTCAACAGGGAAGCGATGTTCAGCGGGGCATCCCCCGCCTGCAAGCTCAGGTAGCGAATCTCGCGCAGCTCGGGCGCGGGGAAACGCACCGGCACAAGCTCCTCCAGCGCGTCACCGCCGGCCTCACTCTCAGCCCGCCACAGCAGGGATTGTTCTCCCGCAGCGGTGGCCGTTACCTCAAAATACAGCGTGCGGGACTCACGCGGCTGCAAGGTAACACATTGCGGCGCAGGAGCCCCTTGCAGGGATACCGTCCACGTGGCGGCCGTATCCGTGTTGTTGGTAACGGTAAGCGGCAGGCTCAGCGAATCCCCCACACTCATGAAGAAAGGCACGCCCGCCGTAATCATAACAGGCTGATTGACCAAGAATTCCCCCTCTGCCGAGCCACTGCCGCGGCCATCCGCACTCAGGGCTACGGCATACGCCTTGTAGGTGGTAAGCGTATCTGCCACCGCAGCCTGCACACGGAAACACCCCTGCGCATCCGTATACACCGCAGGTAACCAAATGGGAGTGGCGGTAAAATCTCGGCGCACCCGCGGGAAATCCCCTTCCTCATCAATCGCCCACGCACAATCCTCTTCACCCATAGCATCAGCCCCGAAACCATCCCCCAAAGCATAGGCGCTCCGACTCATACCATGACCACCACCGCTGCCCCAGGAGAAATCATCATCCCACGTATCTTTAAAATGCAACCAAAGTTGCTGAGGCTCATGCAGCGTTAAACGCCCGTAGTGCATGTCATGCAGGGAGTAACCGCGCGATGAGAACTCACCCTCTTCATCCCACTGCCCCCAACGCTGAGGGACAAGCCGGTGAATCAGATATTCCTGCGGCCCGGCAAGCATATGCATCAGTTGATACCGGCGTGTCGAGTCATAATAATTACTGCGCTCAAAATGCTCACGGGCCAACATGAAATCACCGTAGGCATGGTCGATATTGAAAAGTGTGAAGCTGAAAGGCGGTTCACGGTCAAGCACTTTCAGGCCTTTATCTACGGCAAACAAGCACACCAAGGCATGGGCGGCGGGCTCCCCGCCTGCCGTGGTCACACAGCCGCTGAGCTCTACAACCTGCCCGGGCAAAACGGCTTGCTGCGGCAAAAGGAGCTGTACCTGCAATTTATCTTCTGCGGGCGGCACCATCAATTCTGTTTCCAACCACTGCTGCGGCTCATAGATACCCTGAGTGCTCAAGGCCATGTGTATCACCGCCACCCCCAAAGGCTGACCATATTCTTGCGGCAACAAAGGTACGCACACCGCGGTCTGACCGGCAGCGCGCTCTGCCGCTACCATGCGCAGCCCGACCGGTGTTTCCAATACAAGCAGCAGCTTACCCTCCACATCCTCAGGCAACAGCAATTGAATTTCGCCATCCTGCACCGTTGCCGTAAGCTTGTTTTGAGCCTCTTTTTCAGCATCACTCTGCCGGAAATGCTTTACTTTCCATTGAGCGGTGCAACCGTCTGCCCCCGTAGCGCGCAGAGTATAAGAGAAAGAGCAATCACCGTCCCTAAGCTCGGGGTGGTCTTGCAGAATTTCTTTTTCTATTTCATCTGAGACAAAGGGTATACCATCCTGAGAATCAGCAGGAACCGTTACCGTAAATTCTTTCACTGATAATTCTTTATCAGCCGGATAAAGAATACCGGAGGGGAGCATTTCTTTCACCTTGCAGCAGGCATCCACCCGCACCTGTACCTGCTGCTCATAGGGAACGGCCTGCTCCGTACCGCTGATTCGGCAGAACAAGCGGTTATCTTTTATTGATACCTGATGCTCGGCACTATAAAAGAAAACCTCGCTCACATGCTCCTCCACCTCTTGCCGTTGATTCGTCACGCAGACCATCACCTCTGCGTAACGATGGGAATCCTCCGCCAACTTCGGCAAATCCGTAAGAATGAACGGGCAACAGGCTTTTCCCGTGGCATCCAACTCTACCGTGGCAGACATTTCCCTGCTCACATCGCCATCAATGCTGACACTTATTTCTGCCGTACCGGCAACGGGGGAGCCGTTGTAATCCTGAGCATCAACCCACACCGTCAGCTTATCCGGGTTTACGGGCTTCATCTCGGTGCGGCAACGCAGGGCAAAGGAGTCTCGCTCCAGCTCCTGTACCACGACCATATCAGATTTAACGGAACCATCAGGCAACGTAACCCGTACACTCATATCACCCACGGCATCCGCCGGCAAAACAATATCCGCAGAGAACGCGCCATGGGCATTCAGTTGCACCTCTTGCTCTACCAGCACCTTAGAATCGAGAACCAAACGCACGGTAGCCCGTTCAAACTCCGCAAGGTGCAAAGCCCGCTGCTCATTCACCTTGCGCACCGTCCCGAACAGGTGTACCGTTTCCCCGGGTTTATAGAAGAAGCGATCCGTCAGCAGGCGGATTTGCGTGGACGGCTCAGGCTCATACTTTTGATAATGAATCCACTGCTCCGGATACAGCGTTTCTGATACATCATCCCCGCATGATACCAGAACACGGCTTAAATACGTGTCTCCGATATCGCGGGGCAATTTCAACACACCTTGGTTCAAGGTGGTATTCAAGAGCTCCTCCCAATCATCTTTTTCAGCAAAATAACTGTCGCAGCATTCAATCTGTACCTCAGCTTGCGGGAGCGGGGCAGCATCCGACAAGCGGTAAGCCAGCAACTTGTCACAAGCCGTCAGCACCTCGATATCCGTAACCGTCAAATACAGCACCACCTCATCCGTGTACGGAATCACGCTATATTCTTCCCCCTCTGCGGGCGGGGCATCATGTTCTGCACGCAAATGCAAGACGTAAGAACCGGCTTTCAACGGCTCGGCAGACAAAGCATCCAAGTCCAGACGGAGCGGGGACGGGTTCAGGCCGTCGGGCTGCACGTTGTACACCTGCTCGGGGCCGAAATCATTTTTCAGAACTTTCAACCACGTCTCCGTCACCTCTTGGCGGGATTCTTTATCCTCAAGCAGCATCTTCCTGAGCTCAGGCTGCGGCAAATAGGCTAACTCAGCATGTACCCGCTGACACCCCAAGCATTGCAAATCCAAGCAGTGTTTACCGTGCAACGGCACGGTGATGGTGCTATCCTGCACCGGCAAGGCGGGGGCTAACACCTGCAACACAGTAGAACAGGTCTGCGCCTGCGGCATGCGCAAGCCGAACAAGGCGCGCGTACCCGCAGGCACCGTGGCACTCAACGGCAGCGGCAGGTCGGCCTCCCCTTCCAAGCGCACCACCAAACGGTCTACCCCGTGGTTGGGAAAACAGGTGCGTATCTCTGCCTTATTATCACCATAGGCATCCTCCTCATGCAGAGACAGGATAATCTCCTTACCCTTCCATACTAATTTCTTGGAAAGTGTACCCTCAATATGCTCAGCTACGGCATCCCCGCAGCGGAACTCCGTATCCCGAAACAGCTGCGGCACTGCCTCCCGAGCAATGGGGGCATTGAACAACACCCCCAAACACACCATGGGTTTCCCTTGATGCTGAGCCAATGAGGTATGCAGCTCCGCACGCAATGACGTCTCAAAGCGACCGAATATCGCCTTTTCTTTCGCCAAACAGCTCTTGCCTGCGGCATCCACCGCCCGCAACTCCCAATACTCTGCAATGGGGCGTACCGGCTGCACCAGCAAGAAACCGGGTACAATCGTATCCGGAGTAAGGGCGGCCAACTGCTCGCGCGGGGTATCTCGGTATCTCTCTTGCAGTGCTTTGGGGCGCAAATCTTTCACCCGCGCCGGCACAGCCACCCCCGGTACCGTTTCTCCCGTGCGGTATAAGAAAAACTCAAAGCGGGTGTCCATAGACACCAAATCCGCATTTCGGTACAGCATGCTTGCAGACTTCAGCAACACTTCCCCCTCCTCTCGCCCCGCCAACAGGTAGTGCTCATCCTCGCGAGCCACCTCTAACTTACACGGCGGTGCCTCAAACTCAAACTCGGCACAGCGCATAGGGTTACCGCTCAGGTATTTACGTTTATTCTTCTTAAAACTCAGCTTAAAACGCGCCCCGGGCTTCACATCGGAGGGAAAGTACAGCTCCAGCTCCGTTTCAGACTTCCACCTAGCCCTCGGCAAAGGGCCGGGGCCCGTTATATCAAACAAATCCGACGCAGAAACGGCATCGACCCCGTATAGGTAATCATCCGGCACGACGGGCTCCTCAAAAACAATCTTATGCCCCACACAGGTAATACTTTGAATGCCATAGCGCGTTCTTGTTGAGGAGGATTCATAATCGGTAGGCAATACCAACTCCCCTGCCCACGCCAAAGGCGCAAGCAAACTCAGCAGCATTAATTGTAAAAGGCATTTCATGGCAGTGTAACGTGTTGTTCAGGGTTATGTTGACACTATAACACGTTTTCCGCAGAACAGCAAGAGCGGAAGTGTTACAATTGTGTTACACTGCGGCCGCTAAGGCAAAAAAACACGGGGCAGAGATGAGCACTCTCTGCCGCTGCGTGTTTAATCCCGCAGGGCGGGAGAAGTGGCAGCCGGCTTGGCCGGCGCGGGTTTGGAGGGAATATGGATGACGGTTTCATCCGGGCGGGCAAGGCCTTTATCACGCGCCATGGCCTCATTAAACTCAGGGTCACGCTCCAGGGCAGTGCAGATGTCACGCTGGCGTTTTTCCTCTGCCAGCGTGGCTTGCAGCTCTTGGAGACGGTGGTCTCTCTCTTGCTGAGCGGCGCGCAGGTCAAGCATGGGCAAAAGCGCCACGGTAAGGCCTATGAACGCAACGAAACACACCAAAATAACGCCCGATACCCAAAGGATACGGCGAATACCCTCCGAGCGCTTGGTGCGGCGCTTCTCTATGTCATCCAAACTGCTGTATGCTCTACCGTGGCGAAACAAGTTCATGGGCGGAGGCTGTTTTATTTATTGCGCTCGGCAAAGGGAACAAAACGCCCGCGGCGTGCCAGTACCAGGCTGTGCATGCGCTGTTGTTTGCCACGGGAAGAAGCGGGTACCAAGGTAGAGCTTACCTCAAACCCGGCGCGCATGAGGGTGGACTCCAGTCTCTTATCACGGCGGGCAACGGTGATAGCCAGCAGGCTGCCGCCTTTCAGGGCATTGAAATAGGCTTGGGCGTCTCCCATGCTCAACTCACAACGGGCGTGTACATGGCGCAGCAAAATGGCATGCAATGAGCCCGTGCGCTTGCGGCACAGATCCGCAGCGTGTGCTACCTCGGGCTGCACGCGGGGGTCTTCCCACAGGGGGGCGTTCTCGCTGTAAAGGCGGTTCCACTCCAACACGGCAGCCACGGGCTCTGCCACGATGAATCGGGCTTTCTCACGGCGCAGGCAGTCCATAGCCTTAGCCAAACCATAGCCAAGCCCCACACCGGCAATCATGATTTGCGGCTGGGCGGCACGGGTGATGGGGGCGGTGGCCATTTCTGCCATAGACTCTTCACTGCCGTGGGTAAAAGAAGAAGCGCAGGGCAGGCCATCGTGCTGCAGGGACAACTCACCATCGCGCTCCCACAGCTCCCATACGCTGCCGTCTTCCATCTTCTGTTCACCTAATTTGTTGAGTGGCTTCATGCGTGGGAGTATACAGCAGATATCCCCTAATGGCAAGACGTAAATGCGCGCGTAAGCAACAAGCCTCTCCTAATAAAGTGTTATTCCAATAAAAAAAGCGGGAAAAGCATAGGAAAAGAGAATTTTTCTTGACTTAACTCGAAGTATCAGTTAATCTGAAGACACAAGCCATGAAAGACCGTCGCATCGTAATCACCGGTATGGGTGCCGTATCACCTCTGGGCAATTCGGCCGCAGAGACGTGGGCCGCTATGAAAGAGGGCCGCTCCGGCATCGCCACTATTGATAGCATTGACACTACTCCCTTCCCCGTGCACATTGCCGGTGAAGTGAAGAATTATGACCCCGCCCCCTATTTCAAGAAGGACCCGAAGGCCGTACGCCGCTGCGACCGCTTTGAGCAGCTGGCCATGGGTGCCGCCGTTATGGCTATGGAGGACGCCGGGCTTGACCCCGAGAAGGTGGACAAGAACCGCGTGGGCGTGATGATTGGCTCCGGTATCGGCGGTTTGGGCATCCTCAGCACCAACTGCGAGGCCATGCTTACCAGCGGCCCGCGCCGCGTATCCCCCTTCTGCATTCCGTACATGATTACCAACATGGCCTCCGGCATGCTGAGCATGGACTACGGTTTCGGTGGCCCCAACATGAGCATTTCTACCGCTTGCGCTACCTCCAACCACTGTATCGGTGAGGCTTGGCGCATCATGAAGTTCGGCGATGCCGACGTAATGATTTGCGGCGGTGCAGAGGCAGCCGTACTGCCCATCGGCATCACCGGTTTCGCCAACATGAAGGCTCTTTCCACCCGCAACGATGACCCCGCCACCTCCTCCCGCCCGTACGATGTGGACCGCGACGGTTTCGTGATGAGCGAGGGTGCCGGTGTAATCATTTTGGAGACACTGGAGCACGCCCAGGCACGCGGCGCCAAGATTTTGGCTGAGCTTGTGGGCTACGGCTTGAGCGCCGATGCCTACCACCTGACCTCCCCCATGCCCGATGGCGAGGGCGCCAGCCGCTGCATGCAGATGGCTCTGGAGCACGCCGGCATGAAGCCCGAGGACGTGAACTACATCAACACACACGGCACCTCTACCCCGCTGGGTGACATTTGCGAGACCAAGGCCATTAAGCGCACGTTCGGCGATTATGCCACGAACGGTTTGGTGGTAAGCTCCACCAAGTCCATGACGGGTCACCTGTTGGGTGCAGCCGGTGCTATTGAGTTGCTGGCCTGTGTGATGGCCATCCGCGACAACTTCGTACCGCCCACCATCAACGTATTCAACCAAGACCCCGAGTGCGACTTGGATGTATGCCCCAACGTAGGCCGCTCCATGCAGGTAGATGTTGCCCTGAGCAACTCTTTCGGCTTCGGTGGTCACAACGCCTCACTCATCGTGAAGCGCTTTGCCGAGTAATTTTCTTCAAAAATAGCGACTCTTCAACACGCGTGGCGGCTCGGGCAACACCCACCGCCGCGCGTACTTGTTACAAACCCGCAACACCCCCCGCCGAGAAAGAGCATGAGCCTCAAAGCCCTTTTCACCCGCACCGCCCGCCACCCGCACCACCTGAACCGCGGGGATATACTTTGGCTGCGCTGGGTAGTACTGAGTGTAAGCGTGTTATTTTGCACAGTCGCATTGATGGCAAGCGGCTGTACGGACGGCATGAACCAATGGCACACCGCACTGTTGCAGGGGGCACCGTTCCGTTTGTCTGAGGCCGGTGCAGAGGCCGGCAGCATACTGAGCCCCGCTGTCACCTTTGCCTGCTGCGTACCCCTCACCCTGTATTGGGCTGCCGTGATGATTCACCAGCGAAACCTGCGCCACCGTACGGAGCTTACCGCCCTTGCCTTGGCTGCGCTGGCCCTACCCGGTATACTTTGCGTACTGTGGGACACCGTATTGCACACCATCCCCCTGCTTTGCTGCCTGCTGTTCACGTGGTTGCTCACTGCCTGCATTCCCTTTTTCGCCAAACAAGGCTCATGAAAGCACAAGATTACCCCCAACCCGTTCTGGAGCTGATTGCCCGCCTCAAACGCATGCCCGGTGTGGGCACACGCGGGGCAGAGCGCTTTGCCCTGTGGTTTTTGCAACACGGGCGCCATGATGCCCGCGCCTTGGCTGCCGCCCTGCAAGAAGCGGCGGATTCCGTGGGTAACTGCCCACAATGCGGGTTCTTCTCCGCCAACGGCGAGCTGTGCACCGCCTGCCAAGACTCCTTGAGAGACAAGGCTCTGTACTGCGTTGTAGAGCAACCGACGGATGTACTCCCCATTGAGCGCAGCGGCTCCTTCCGCGGCCTGTACCATTGCTTGGGCGGTAAAATCTCGGCTCTGGATGGCATTATGCCTGAGGACCTGAGCATAGACCGCCTACTGGAGCGCGTGGCCGCCCACCCCGGGTGCGAGGTCATACTGGCCGTCAGCAGCGATGTGGATGGCGAGGCCACGGCCCTGTACCTGGCAGATAAATTGAGCCGGTTGGATTGCCGCGTCTCCCGCATTGCCCAAGGCCTGCCCGCAGGTGCCGGCCTGAGCCATGCCGATGCCATTACCCTGATGCGCGCGCTGGAAGGCCGCAAGCAGGTGTAAAAACACCCCGAAACTTTTTAACCACCCCCACACACAACCCATGAAACCACAACACATTATAACAACCGCCCTGTCTTGCCTACCGCTCATCTGCGCGGCACAAGAAACCGCACAGCAAGACATCATCCCCTATGTCAGCCGGCTCTCTGTTTATGCAGATGATGCTTACCTTGAGTTGACGATAGGCTCTGTCGCCCAAAACAAGCTTTACCTCTGCGATGTAGAGGATTTAGTCATCCGCGACTCCAAAGGCAACGTACTCACCGGTAACCACGTTTCGTATTCCGACTCCTACATCGACGAGATTCTTCCCGACAATTCAACAAGTGTTGACCTGCACATTTTGGATCGTATCAAGGGAGCCCGCGTCAGCGTCAGTGGCACGCTGGTGATGGAGACCATACCCGCTCAGGAACTTGTCACCGTCTATATCCCCGTGCAGTTGGATAAACCCGCCAAGCACCGCGTGGGAGAACAAGAGCTCTATATCTGCGGTGATGAACGCCTGCCGCAGCAAAAAGGTGCCCCCTTATACAATTCCATCTCCATCACCGCCAAGTCGGATACCTCCTCTCGCATTCAACGGTTTCGCTGGTGGAAAAAAGGCAGCAGTGCCGCAGATGTGGCAGAGGAGTTCCCGTGCGATTTGATTTCTGCCAAATATAGCCAGAATACGAGGGAAAACACCCTTGCAACAGAAACCCCCGTCAACACCTGCACACTGGAAGTAACGTATTGGCCGAAGGGGGAAATTGTACGCATACCGTTCCACTTCAATATCTCCCTCAACAAAGCAGAACCTGTTCAACCCTAACCCCCACCTTATCCGCATGAAAAAAACCATTCTTCTGCCCCTGCTCAGCCTGCCGCTTTCGGCTGCCCCGGAAATTGAGTTCAATGCCCTCCGCATCGAATACCCGGCACCGCCGGCTTTACAAGACCAAGGAAGCGCCATCCACCCCCCACTCACCCTCCGCTTATCAGTACAAGGTATTCCTATTTCAAGAGAATCCCAACAAGAGATTTATATGGAAGACTTGCGGGTGACGGATTCCCGAGGCAATGACTTGCAACCCCACTTTGATAGCGAAAACGCTTACGATAATGAATACGACATTATCGCCAAGCAATACCCGCAGGGTACCAGCATCTATCTCAGCGGCACGGCACATCTCTACCTTTGGGAGAAAACAACCACCCTGCCCACCCTGCAACCGGACTGGGAAAATGGTTGCACCCTCACCCAAAACGGCATGCAAATACGATGCTCCGCCGGCAACCCCGGCCATCTCTACCTGAACGAGCAGTTGATTCCTACCCCTTCATACCGAGTTGAAATCACAGTCCCGCAAGACAACTTGAGCCCCGTGCAAGAGGTCACCCCCCTACGAGAAGACGGCACACCGTTCAAAGATGGTGAATACGTGGTTGATTCGGACGCCAAACACGGCAGCTACTGTTTCCGGCTCATTTCTGCAACACCGCCGGCCCGCATTCAACTCACTGTGGCAACAGATACCAAGTGCCACCGCATCCCCTTCCGCATGCGCGTGGGGCTTCCGGGGCGGCTCAACCTACCCGCCAAACGCTGATGGCCTGCAACGGAAACATTCTGGCTCCCGCGGCATTCGGCAAAAGTCTGAATTTAGGGTCTGTTTCAAATCTGCTGGTAAAATAGGCAAAATAGAGCTTTCTTGAAGGTATAGGGTAAGGGTAGCAATAAAATGACGACTTTATGTAACTCGTGGATAATGAATGCATAGTCGAGTGCTTTTATATTCTTCAGAACAGTCCTCTAAAACGCTATATTAGAGCGTTTATAAATTTGCACAAATGCAATCTTTATGACACTGAGTATTACTAAGCTGACATTCAATGTCTTAAATCCTATAAAACGGTTTACACTAGATAAAAACACCAGCAAATCTGAAACAGACCCATCTGCCCTGGCATGATAAAGAAAATCCTTGACTTATGAATTTAACATATTTACCATGGTGGGTATGGTAGGGATATTGAGAAATGCGTTGTTTTTTGCACCCTTGTTTTCCTTTATAGCGTTGGGGGATACAGGAGAATATAACAATGAACATGAGACTGTAACAAATGAATCGAAAGTGCATTTTTATGATTGGAGGGAAGATGTTCAATACGGAGATAAAATTAATAGAATACTTCAAGCGTTAGATTTATCAGAGTTTCATTCTATAATTGCACGATTATCTTCTCCGGAACATCCTGACGATTTCTATATAGTGACATGTGATTCGCTGGAAGACCTACCGGCGAGCCTTAAGATGTATTACTCGCTAGAGATGCAGGATGGTAAGATGTATAGCTTCCCAAGGGTTATCCTGGGCACGGGAACACCCCATGATGATGTGAGTAACCAAGTTCTGATTAAAGGCTTCCAAAATATAGGTGAAAGTGTTTGGACGGACGGCATAAACAATAAATATTTGGTAAGTGATGTTCTCATCGATATTGAAAACAGCTCCGAATCACCAATAATTCTGCTTCGTCAAAGTCTTGCTGGTTGTGAACAAGTGATACTACCTATATTTGAATGTAATAATGAGTTATATGTGATAATTCACGAAAGCAATATTTATATTCCACCTATGAGCACTTATAGGCTTCAGGGTAAAATTATTCCACATCCGGCGAATCGACCAATAGAACCATCTTGCAACATGCATGTGATGAAGTTGCCTGAAGAAATGAAAGATGTGTATATCGAACTCTCTTTTCAGTCGGTGATAATTGGAAATAAATTGCGGGTGTATTCCAAATTGCCTCAAAAGTTTATTTATCGATATCATTGCCATCCCATAGAATCGAATAGGGAAAACAGCCGGGCAGCAAACAAAAATACCAGATGACAAAAATGGCGTTTTGGAAAGTCAATTATACCTCTAATCGGAGTGTGAAAAAAATCCAACCAGAACACCTCGGAGAGATTAACTGTATTAGGACAGTTTTGCAAGCTTATTCCGAAATACAGTCTCGCAAAGGGTCTGTTTCAGATTTGCTGGTGTTTATTTCCGGTTTGGCTCGATACAATGGAGTTAAGTCATTGAAGGTCAGACCAAGAATACACGGTGTCATAAAAATTGCATTTGTGTAAATTTATAAGCACTCTAAAATAGCGCTTAAAAGGTCTTCTCTGAAGCAGATGCAAGCAATAGGTTATGCTTTCGTTCTTCGCGGGTTATAGAAAATATCTACTTCATAGCCATCCTTACTCTAGACTCTCAAGAATGCTCTATTTTACCTATTTTTACCAGCAGATTTGAAACAGCCCCTGAATTTAAGCCGTGTATCACTTTTTGCTTGCAAATAGTGAGCTGTGGGGGTAAAATACGCGCGTGCAATACGTACCATTGCGTACGCGCTATTAACAGATAAACCACATAAGTACCATGCCTGTACCTACACAAGAACAGTACATCAAGATGCTTGACACGGCCAAGGAGCAAGGCTATGCCTACCCGGCCATCAACGTGACCACCATCGAGGTCATCAACGGCGCCCTCAAGGCTTTCGCCGAGGCTAAGTCCGACGGCATCATCCAGATTTCTCTGGGCGGTGGCCAGTTTGCTTCCGGCACTGCCGTGAAGGATTCCGCCATCGGCGCCATCGTATTGGCTGAGGCCGTACATCGCCTTGCCGAGCAGTACAACGTATTCGTTGCTCTGCACACCGACCACTGCCAGGCTGACAAGGTTGACAGCTTCCTGCGCCCCCTGCTTGCCGAGTCTCGCAAGCGCATCGCTGAGGGCAAAGGCCCCCTGTTCAACTCCCACATGCTTGACGCTTCCGCCCTGCCCATGGCTCAGAACCTCGAGCTCTCCAAGCAGCTGCTTGCCGAGTGCGCCGAGCTGGGTATCGTTCTCGAGATCGAGATCGGTGTTGTAGGTGGTGAGGAAGACGGTGTTGACACCAGCGGCGCTCCCGCTGAGAAGCTCTACACCTCCCCCGCTGACATGCTTCAGACCTACGAGACCCTTAACGGCGTAGGCGAGTTCATGCTTGCCGCTACCTTCGGCAACGTACACGGCGTGTACAAGCCGGGTGCCGTTCAGCTCAAGCCCACCATCCTTCGCGACGGTCAGGCCGTTGTTAAGGAGAAGCACGGCAACGACATGCGCCTCGTATTCCACGGCGGTTCCGGTTCCGACCTCTGCGACATCCGTGAGGCTATCTCCTACGGTGTTGTGAAGATGAACATCGACACCGACACCCAGTACGCCTTCTCCAAGCCCATCGTTCTCCACATGTGCCAGAACATCGACGGCATGCTCAAGGTTGACGGTGAGGTAGGTAACAAGAAGGTTTACGATCCCCGCTCCTACCTGAAGAAGGGTGAGCAGGGTATCTGCGAGCACCTTCAGGTTGCCGGTGATGACCTTCTGACCAAGGGCAAGACCCTCTACGGCCAGATCTGATCAGCATTTTCACATCTGATTTAACTCGGCAGGCTCCTCA
>JAZRBG010000023.1:0-47358 GCA_045634945.1 Akkermansia sp.
TATATGAAGACTCGCGTTGCTCGAATGAAGAACCCGCGCATTCGCGCGGGTAAATGAAAAGTTCGCTGACGCGAACACTTTGGACCTCACTCCTCGCCCACCACAAAAACCAAGCCTTCGTTCTCGGTGATGGAGTGCTTACCGTAGGCAATATGGCAGAACATACCGCGCAGAGAGGCGGTGTGCCCGGCCTCCCACGCAGAATTACCCGCCAACACTACTGAGAGCAAATCGGATCCCAAGCCGTTCAACAGCTCATTGGCATTCTTTTTGATGGCTTTGTATGCAACAATCAGCTCAACCTCAGACAAGCCGAAGCGAGCGAGACCGGAGGTATCAACCAAAATGGTCTTATCCTGCGTTCTCACCGAGCTCAACTCGGCATACAGCAAGGGATTGAAAGAACCGTCTTCATACTGCACCACATATTCAGACGGCAGCAAAAGAGTCTGCTCAAACTGCACGCCGACCACCCCCTCTGCCTTGGACAGCGCAGCCAACACGGCAAGGCCGCGTCCGGCAACCTCCAGCGGGTCATCCCCTTGGCTGCCTCTTACCTGCAAATCTGCATACGAGCGGTGTGCACGCACCGCCGCTTTATTTGCGTCAGAGGTAGAGAAAGCTTGGGGGAAAAGCGCTTCATCAATCTCCGCGGTTTGCTGAGCACGGGGCAACAACTCCACCCCCTGCGGCAATTCCGGCACAGCAAGCACCGGCTGCTCCGCAGCAAAATAAACGCGGCCCGTATAGGCAGGCACCGGCACACGCAAACAGCGGCCACGGCGGGCACCGTAAGAGCGCAACAAATCAATCAAAGGCTCCGTGCCGCCGCTGCCCTCGTGGGTGCGGTCCATGGCATAATCCAACGGCGTATTACCGCAAGCCGTAAGCGCATTGACATCTGCCCCGCTTTCCAAAAGCGGTTTAACCATGGTCAAAATCGTCTCTGCATTGTCAGCAAAGCGCATGGCCGCGGCATGCAAGGGGGTATAACCGGGCTCACTTTGTTTGGCTGTAAGACCGGTTGCTTCAAAAATTTTCAACACCTTGAGGTGCTCGGGCTTACCGGCGGCATAACAGGTCAACACAGGGGCCGTGCCCTCAGCCGTTTCTTTCATGCCGGCAGCCAACAGAATACGCAGTACATCGGCATCGGCCGATTCTATGCTCTCCGACAACAAATCCACACCGTGTTCCCCCGCGCATTCCTGAATCTCTGCCACGGGGTGCCCCAAATCCAGCAGCTCCTGCACCATGGAGGCGCGATTGGCAATAATGCTTTTGAGCAACAGAAACGTCACGTCGCTCAGATTCTCTACCACCTTGGGAGACGCTTTCAGCAAAGCGGTAAAAAGCTCTTCATCGCCCTGCTCAATGGCTGTTTCCATCTCCTCAATCCGCTTATCGGCACGCCCGGTTACCACAAACCAAACAATGGCAAAAATAAGAAGCGAGATGGCAATAATACCGTATGTCATGCCTTTCAAATTAGCAGATGCACCCACATGCGTCAAGATGCATGCGTGGCTTCATGCGCATACAGACATACTAAGTGTGTCTGTATGCCACGCCGTAGGCGGGATTCAGGTGTCTTGCCCGGTGCTGAGCCCCAAAATGGTGCCCGGCATAATCTTATGCCCGGCAAAGAAACTTTCTGCATTCATCTTGCGAGCACCCGGCGGCTGCATGGTAGAGATACGCACGGCGCCGCCGCGCGGCCCGCCGCAAGATACCAGCATGCCATCCGGGCCGGCCTCCAGCACCATGCCCGGCACGGCATCCACCGGCTTCTTCAAGCGGGGGAAACAATCAATGGGCGGGAAAATCTTAAGCTGTTTATCACCGCCGGACTTAACGGAGGGATAGGTGGTAAAGGTACCGGGCCAAGAATGGTAGGCACGTATTTTACGGGAAACCTGCACCGCAGGCTCACTCCAATCAATGCAGCCATGCGCACGCAACAGCTTGGGGGCGTAGGTCATCACGCTTTCATCCTGCTCTTGTGCATCTACCGTACCGGCGCGCAGCATTTCTACGGCCTCAGCCAGAGTAGAGGGAGCCAAAAGCGCAAGGTCATCGTGCAGAGATTCTCCCGTTTCCGTACCGCGCAAGGGTATGGTGGAGCGGCAAATCACATCACCTGCGTCCAACTTTTTCACCACGTACATGATGGTGATGCCGGTTTCATCATCACCGGCTTCAATGGCAGCCTGAATACACGCAGCCCCGCGGTGTCGGGGCAGCAAAGACGCATGCGCATTAATACAGGCAATGGCGGGTACATCTATCACCTCTTGAGAGAGAATCTGCCCGTATGCCATCACCACCACCAAATCAGGTTGCAGCTCACGCAATTGCTCCACGGCCTCCGCATCTCTCATGCGCTCGGGCTGAAAAACAGGTATGCCGGCTTCCTGCGCACATACTTTAATGCGCGGGGGCGTCAGCGTCTGGTGGCGCCCAACGGGGCGGTCCGGCTGCGTAATAAGCCCCACCAACTCGCCGGTCTCGGCAAGCATGTTAAAGGAGGGAATCGCAATATCCCCGGTGGCCATCATGACAATTCGCATACACCCTTTATGCCACAAATACACGCATAGTCAAGACATTTCCGCCATTCAGCGGGCTAAATCAGCATTTAACCCGCCAAAGTCACGCTGCGCTCGGTTGCGCTCAGGTGTTTGAGCACCAGCCAGCGCGTGTCCTCCGGCATCAGGCAACCGTCAAAACGGTCTGCCCACTCCACCAGCAACACACTGCCACCGCTCAAATACTCATCCCACCCCATGCCCAAGGCCTCATCTGCGCTTTTCATTCGGTAAAAATCAAAGTGTGCCACGGGTACGCGCCCGTCCGCGTGCTCGTGCACGAGTGAAAATGTAGGGCTCGCCGCAGGGTTGCCTGCCCCCAGCCCCTCCAGTATCCCCTGTATCAGGTGAGTCTTGCCTGCCCCGAGGTCTCCCACAAAACCCAATACCTCTCCCCCACACAGGGTTGCGGCAAGTTCTCGCCCCAAAGCTACCATGGCAGCCTCAGAATTCACCAAAACAGACCCATTTTTGAAAATTTTATGCATTATTTTGCAGATTTTTGAAAAATTTTTAATTTTAGACTTGCCAAAAGGCGCGGCATGTATATAATGTGCCAGCCCGCATGAGCGGGTGCAATCCAAAAATTCAGAAAATTATGGCATACGCAGTTTTCACATCCGGCAACAAGCAGTACCGAGTAACGGTAGGTGACGTGCTCACCGTAGACCGTATCTCCGGCCTGGTGAACGACGGCGAGACCACCTTTGACCAGGTTCTTCTGGTTGAGGATGGCGACGCTACCAAGGTAGGCACCCCCACGGTTGCCGGTGCAACAGTAACGGCCAAGGTTCTTGACGCAGAGGCACGTGGTGCCAAGGGCGTCGCCTTCAAGTTCAAGCGCCGCAAGGGTTTCCACAAGAAGAAGGGCTTCCGCGCCGCTCTTACCAAAGTAGAAATCACCGCTATCAACGCCTGATTATTAACCATTAACCAATAGATTCTTACTAGTCATGGCACATAAGAAAGGTCAAGGTTCCGTACGTAACGGCCGCGATTCCCGCAGCAAGCGCCTCGGCGTGAAGAAGTTCGGTGGTCAGTCCGTAATCGCCGGTAACATCATCGTTCGTCAGCGTGGCACCAAGTTCCATCCCGGCAAGGGCGTGGGCATGGGTCGCGACTACACCATCTTCTCTTTGGTTGACGGCCGCGTATTCTTCGATCGCGAAGGTCGCCGCGTCAACGTTGCTCCTGAGGCTTAAGCCCCTCGCTAAGTAACAGCAATTTACCTGAGCCGCTGCATGTTGCAGCGGCTCTTTTTTTTGGGCGAGCGCAAGCGAGGTTTCACCTCCTGAGTGGGCGTAGAAAGGGAGCGCAGCGACACTCGAAGCCCCTTCATTTGACCGCAAGGGCAAATGGATAACAAAGCCCGCACTTCCGACATAGCTCGATTGCATCGAGCATGAAGAACTCGCTGGCGCTCGTAAATGAAGAACGCCTATCGGCGTATATGAAGACTCGCTATCGCTCGAATGAAGAACACGCGCGCTGCGCGTGTATATGAAGAGTTCGCTGGTCGCGAACATTTATGGTGGCATGCTGACACACAGCCCGGCCCTATACTCTTGCCATTCTCAAACGCTTATGATAGAATGCGCGCCCGCATGAAAACCGCAGCAAAAAGATTCACTCTGTACACAGCCATGTATGCATCAGCAGCCTTGGCATTAGGCAGTTGTTATGCGCCATCGGCAAACTACGCTACCACCGCCATGGTAACAGAGCGCCGCGCCACACTGCAAGAGAATCTGCTGCTCATGCTGCCGCCGGAATTACGCAACACACCCGAGGCCAAGCAAGAAGCCCAATGGATTGCGGATACCGCCTACAAAGCCGCCGCCGGCATTGCGCGTATCAATGATTCCAACTTTCCCGGCTGGGCAGGTAATTACCTGATTAATTCACGCATTCAGGACCGCGGGCTTTGCTGGCACTACCAGCACGATATGTACCGCGAACTGCGCCGCCGCCCGCTGGCCTACTTCAACATAGGCTGTTGCGGCAGAGATATAGCCACCCGCAGAGAGCACAATTGCGTATATGTAAGCCCCAAACACAGCGGTTGGCCGCATGCGTGGGTGCTGGACGCCTGGCCGTGGAACGGACGTCTGCAAGTGTTCAATGCGTGGGAGTTGGATCCCGACCAATGGAAGGACCGCGAAGGCATTACCGATTTTTTGGCAGAGATTTATACCGAAGGGCATGATTACCCCATGGAGCACTGGCTCTCCATCCGCAGCAAGCGTAAGTGGTACGAGCTCTCCATATTCGGTATGCCCGCCACCTATATGGACTGCTGGTGGCCGGAGACATGGTTTTCTCCGCAATACCGCAATATGATGAGCAATATCATCAAGGGGCAACAAGAGCACCCCGAATCCCCCACGAATTATTGATTCATGAAACGTATTCTCTTCTCTCTCGCTGCGGCCGCCATGGCCATGAGCACCCTGCCCTCTTGCCAGACGGCACCGCCCATCGGCTATGAAAACCTGCCCGAGGTGGTAGAAGAACGCCGTGTACTCAAAGATGAGCTCCTTTTGCTTTTGCCTGAGGCGCAACGCAACCTGCCCGAGGCGGTTAAAGAGGCTCAATTATTGGCAGATACCTCTTACAAGGCAGCTGCCGCCATCGGGCGTATCAATCAGCCCCGACGCTGGCCGGCATGGCGCAATAATAAATTGGTCAACAGCCTGAGCGACAGCGCGCTGGAGCGTGGGCTCTGCTGGCAATATCAGCATGATATGTACCGCGAGCTGCGCCGCCTGCACCTGAAATTCTTTACCGTGGGTTGCTGCGTTTATAAAAGAAAAACAGGCAGTGAGCACAACTGCGTTTATCTGACGGGGGCAGACAATACATGGCCCCATTGCATTATTCTGGATGCCTGGCGCTTGGGGGGCCGCCTACTCACCATCCCGCAGGATGATATCGACACCGACAACTGGGAAGACCGCGCAGACACCACGGAATGGCTTGATGCCGTTTACCCCGTTGGCCACGCCTACCCCATTGAGCACTGGGCTACCGTGCGCTCAGATGATGACTGGAACCGCCATATCCCCAGTTATGATATCGTTGCCCAAAATACCAAACAAGGCAAGCGCATGCGCGAAAATATGCGCCAAGGGCTTAAAGACCGCAACGGCAAACCGACACCGTATTAATGTTGAAGGTTTGAAGTTGAATGTTGAAAGTGCGTAGTGTTGCTACCGCCCGGCGTTAAAGCAAACGTTTTTCTGATTGAAAAAGCCGCTTCCCTCAGTACCGAGGAAAGCGGCTTTTTTGCGGTTTGAACTTTTTGCTATTCTGCCCTATTACTTGCGGCGGCGGCTTGTCACGCAATAGCTTTAGCGACGGCGGCGGCGAGCAGCCAAGCCGGCAAGGGCAAGCAAGCTAAGCGTAGCCGTCGTGGGCTCGGGAATATTCATGGTAAGAGCAACAACACCTGAGGTATGACTCATGGTGTATGTGTAATCTTTGTTCAAACCATTGAAAATACGCGTAGCCTCAATAAGGGAACCATCAACCAGGGCTTTCCCGTCAAGAGAAAGCGCGTCTACACCGGTGAACAGTTCAACCACATAACCGCCGTAAAGCATATTAAGCATTTCCTCAGAAAGCGTTAACCACATTCCAGTGGCAAGGTCTACATCACTCCCCATAGCAAGAGCACCGCCGGTAAGGGTGAGGGTGGAATCTGCCGTAAAATGAAGATTAGCATTCAACGTAGCACCTTTGTATGCTGTAAGATTTCCCACGGTGATGGTGGTTTCTTGAGCAGAGGTGTTCGTTGTTGCACCGCTTTCTTTGTATGCGGAGAAAACGGTATTGCTCTCTAGTTTGAGCGTATTCAACGTAATGGCATCTCCCAACACCAAGGAGGTATATGAGCTGTTAATTACATTAATCTCTTCGAGTTTGCTCTTGTCCACATGGGCACGAATGCTCGTGTTAATCGTATCTAATGTAATTTTCTTGGCCGAGATGGTACCCTCATATTTATCCATGCCATGCTGAGTATCAGAGGGAGCAACTTTTTGCAAGATAACATGATCTGCCATGATAGAGCCATAACGGTACGTACCGGTTGTTGCATCTGCTTTGCCGATTTCTGCCGCACTACCTTTGATGGTGACAGTAGACTTAGTTTCTACACCTTCAGTAATGTCGCCTTTGATGACACCACCGCTAATGGTAATATCTACAGAACCGATGGTACCATAGGTACCACCGGCAACAATGCCACCACCAATGGTGCCGCCCGATACTGTAATAGAGGCGTGCCCCACAGAGGCATCAGCTGCACCGCTACCGAACGAGCCACCGTAAACGGAACCGGCGATGGAACCACCTTTGATGTCAATATTGACGTTTCCAATCTCACCGGCACCGTTAATGGCACCGCCAACGATAGAATTGGCACCTCCTACAGTGCCGCCCTTAACAATGACATTGAATTCATCTGCTGTGCCTTTCTGGTATGCACCTACAATACTGACGCCGCTAACCGAACCAAAAGTGCCGCCGGACAGATTGGCTCCATCCACAACCTCTACCGTTAAAATACCGGCGTTGCCGATTGACCCATCATGTTCCATCGTACCAAAAATGGTTGGTACTGTTCCGGCCTCTTGCAAGCTGTAATTGGCTTTAGTGGTACTACGCGTTAAACCTAGGAAACTGGATATGGTACCGGTATGCTTGAAGGTATCCTTACCGGCATGATTCATTGAGATGATGCCGTTTGCTTGATAGCTAACAGATTGCGCATTAGAGAAGTCCACAGCTTGAGTGCCAAGATACGCATAGTTATTGTTTGTGATAAAGCTCGTGGTGGGTGCGTATGCTGTATTGGCCCATGTTAAGTCCCCCACCAGAGCATCTGCGCCAACGGCTGTAAAGGTAATGCCATTGAGGGCACTGCTGGTGGCCGACAATGCCTGACCGATGAGCATATCGCCCAGCCATACATAGTAACCGCTCAGCACATTGTCATCGGTATTCCCGTTGTGCCAGGCAATGCGCAAGTTACCATCATCTGCCAGTGTTGAATTGTCCCGGCAGAAAAGCACATCGCTCCCCCACATGATGTAGCCCTCGCTTACATTCAGTGTGCCACTTTGTGTACCATCACCTAATGTAATGCTCAGTGCGTTTGTGCTATCCAACCATTCACCCATAGCACCATCGCCGAAGTTTGCACTGAAGTCTATGGTATAGCCGTTAGTCTTAGAAAACGCATTTTCTGCAAGAGAAACAGTATTACCGGCAGAGAGCGTGCCTACACTACCGGTGAACCAAGTGGTGCCTTGCGTGCCATTCTCCGCTCTTGTCAAACCGGCTGTACGGCCACCGATACCCATAGCCTGCGCCAGATTACCGGCCATGAGGAGGGCCCCTTGTTCATTGGGATGCAAGCCATCATTGGTAGGATAAGCCTGTGTACCCGGACGATTAAAGAAAGCATCGTGTCCACGGAAGATGTTGCTGCTTGTTACATCCACCATGCCACGGGTTACATCCACATAAACGATATTATGACCGCTTGCTTTTGAGTAAGCTTGAGTCCATGCCTCCAGGTTTCGGTTAAACTCCAGCCCTGCAAGGCGGTTATCGTCATGCTGGTTATTGGAGTGTGTAGCCCAAGGGGTTATGGAAAGCATGTAAAATGTATCGCCGTCTGAGCACACGTCATTGACAATTGTCCCCATGTTGCCCCAAGACTCCCCGGCGGTCCAGTTATAACTATTTGTAGCCGAATCATAAGCAACTGTACCACCCAGCATATTCTGCATTTTTGTGCTGTAATCGGCGGTGCTTGTGCCGCCATCAGAGAGCAGGTCATTGGTGCCCATCATGCAAATCCAAGTATTGCTGTCAAATGATTCGGCTGTTGATGCTGTAGAATGTCCACCATAGTTAACGCCGCCATTGTCTGCTCTGCCTGAAATGATGTTGCGGGTACGGCCTGATGCCTGTGCTAAATGCACATTGGCAAAATCTGCCCCGCCGTAGTTGCTACCCGCATCTCGCGTTTCGCCGATTCCATCGGCTTTGCTACTGTTATATCCTTCTCTGGGGCCTACAATTTCATTTTCGATGCCGTTATCGGTCAGAATCTTGAACAACTGCCAACGGTAGCTTTGGTCATCCACACCATGGGTAATGGAATCACCCAAGAATGTTACGCGCCCAATACTATCTGCCCCCAGTGTTGCAGAACCTGTGCGGCTGCTTACAAAGCGTTCACTGTAATCCTCTTTTGCTAAATAAGTGGTTACATCAAGCGTCGACTCTGTATGAAATGTCACGCCTGTCACATAATTCATATTCACGAGGTAACCCGTAACAGCTTTCATGCTGCCGTATCTGAGGTCTGTATGTTCATACAGAGTGCCGGTGCCGTTGGTGTTTGTAGCCGTTACCTTTACTCCCTCGGTTATACTGTTGGTAATCGTTATGGTTACATTATTATTGCTATCAGCGTATTCCTGAAGCTCTGAGTATGTTATATTCTCGTCCGCAGGTTTCCATGCCCCACCGACATAACCGGTCAAAGACGGTGTTCTATTGGGGGAGGAGACTTTAATGTCGGCATAATCACCTATACCATAATTTTGAATGCTATTCTCCCAAAGCAACAAATAAGAGCTGCCAGTATAATCGTTTGCGTTGACGTAACTGTTCAAAGAGTCCAAATTCAAGGTCAGCGAAACTTGTGTATTGGCCTGTGAAGCTACGGCGAAGTAACCACTGCCATCGTAGTATATGTTGTTGTCGCCATCTCGAAATGATGCAAGCAAATCGTCCCCTGTGTAAGTAACTGATGCAGAGGCATCGTATATTCCGGACGCGAGCAACGCTACAAGGAAGAGTGTCTTTTTCATGTGTAAAGAAAATTGAAATGGAATGGATTCCGAACGTAAGATGAATCTTACTCTAGATTATAGCAATCAAGATGCTCGTTTCAAGCATAAAGTCTCCATAATAAAAAATTCTGCTCCAATTTGCTTACAATACGGGGAGCTTAGAGGTTGTCGAACCTCTACGCCAATCCGGTAGGCGATGCAATCGCCGGTTCGGTGTCATTATAGCACTTCTATCTGCCCCCCTCAAAGTTCGGGCTCATGAACAAGCCCCTGCCATAGTGCCTGTACTTGGGTGCGTGCCATTGGATGTTTGATGTTGAATTTGTAATGTCGAATATTGCGTAGCCCAGCTACCGCCCGCTTCTAATGCAGACGTTTTTCAATTTAAAAAGCCGCTTCCCTCGTTACGGAGGAAAGCGGCTTTTTAAGATTTAATCTTGTTTGCTATTGTGCCTTATTACTTGCGGCGGCGGCTTGTCACGCAATAGCTTTAGCGACGGCGACGACGTGCTGCCAAGCCGGCCAAGGCAAGCAGGGAAAGTGTAGCCGTGGTGGGCTCGGGGATAGTTTTCAATCCGGTAAACTCGTAACTTGATACATAAGTATCATTCACCGTAATTCCTGTGGTCTGGAATACACTCACTGTATCAACCGGAACTTGCCCATCCTTTATAGAAAAATACATGTTGGTTTGAGTAGAAGTTTTAACCAGCGGATTAGAACCATCTTTATAACTGATAACCAACGTTGCAGATGTTTGAGTACCATCAAACGTTTTCCCCTCTTCAGCCCCTGCCAATGTTACATTACCCGTCAATGAGCTATCATAGGTATATGATAATGTTACTGATTCTATGTTTGACCAATCAGTAGACGAAGTAAATACATCAGCAAGCCCCAAACCTACACCGCGGCCGCCATTAGGGTCGCCATTATCCTTATAACCATACACATAACTGGAATAAAATCCAGTCTTGTCTTGCGTTGAAGAACCATTATTTGCAACTCCAATACTTCCTACTTTACCATCTTCCCATGTGCCATTCAAGGTAAAGAAATCGTACGCCTCACCCGCCCCACCAAATGATACATCCGATATATCTTTCAATTTGTCCACATTCAGGGTAATGGATACTGTTGCTGAAATGTATGTCTTTTCAAACGTTTCCTCAGCGCCCATAGCCAATCCTCCAAGAATCATCATGGAAATTATTGCCTTTTTCATTGTCTTATTGTAATTTTTGTTTATAATAATTGTCACGCCCCTTTGGTTTAACTCATCTCTTCGCGCGTAGGAGTGCTGAGTTACCCAAACCAAGTCGCTGGACTCAGTCTATCTCATTTCAAATGAGAGTCGCTCTTTTTATCTTATTTTCCGATAAAGTGTGCAGTCTATTATTTGTAAAAATAACAAAAAGCACAGAAAGGAAAAGCTCGAATTTAAATGGCACAAAATGATTGTAATTGCAGCTTTTTGACGCTGTTGTATAACATAATTTAAAAGTGTTGCTGATTTCAAATGAGATGTCCAGCTAAAAAGCATGCAAAAATCTTATTTTATGAAGATAAGGGGCGTATTTGTTATTAAAAAAATCAGACTTATCAATCCACCGAATGAGATAAAATATCACCATTATCATAGGGAAAATGAGCATCTCATTTGAAATGAGATAAACTGAGCCCAGCGGCATATAACAGAGCCCTCGGCACTCCTACGCGCGAAGAGACGGGATGGTTCCGGTTAATTGCTACTGAATCATAGAAAACAATAAAAGATAAAAATGAAAAAGACATTTATTACGATTGCTCTTTTTACAGCAGGAGAGGTGGCACTTGCGGCAGCCCCCGAGTCTGTGTTAGATAAAGCCTACATAGGCTTTTCCGATTTCTCAGCAACGACCAAAGTTGCCGATTATGGTACCATGGTTGATGACATTACCATCAGCACAACCGGCTCTGTCACATCGCTCACAGGCGTGACTTTTGATACAGCTATTTCTACTACAAATACCCGCGATTGCTTCTCCATCACACTGGTACTAGATGCCTCCAAGATTGGTGCAGTCTCAGACTTTTCCTCTCTAGCAGCAGCGTACTACAGTCAGAATGGAGCCATGGGATTTGGCGTGAACTCCAGTGGCAAATTATCTGGGCAGTGGGGAACGGGTGAGTGGATCAAAGATAATGTAAAGCAATGGGAAATTGCCAATTTCCCGTCTACAGGCACGATAACTCTGACTTTTGTAACAGGTGGATATGACGGGTCAACTGAAGGGGCGCGACTGTATGTGAATAATGCTACCGCTTTTTATTCAAACAATAGCTTAAAATCCGGAGGAAGCACATACAACACCGTAAAGATTAACAACCTAAACAATGCTGTTCAGCAGGTGTATGTACACAATTATAGTCTGTCGGCAGCAGAGGTTGGAACCTTAATGACGGAAATTGCCGCTATCCCCGAGCCCACCACGGCAACGCTGAGCTTGCTTGCCTTGGCCGGTTTGGCAGCACGCCGTCGCCGTCGCTAAAGCCATTGCGTGACAAGCCGTCGCCGCAAGTAAAGCGCGATTGGCACAAGACTTTTTCGAGGCCGTTATCCGTAAGGGTAACGGCCTTGATTTTTTCCTTTCGGAGCGAGGGACTTCCGTCCTACCTTTTTTTTAGATTAAGTAGACAGCGCCGCCGGGGGCTTCGAGTCTCGCATTCGCTCGCTTTCTACGCCCACCCAGGGGGCGCGGCGAGTACCTTCTACATCCCGCATTCGCTCGCTTTCTACGCCCACCCAGGGGGCGCGGCGAGTACCTCGGTGAAATCTCGCGGCTTTCGCCGCTCGGTGCTTAGCGTCGACAAATGGTGATTTGTGGGGATAGAGCAGGATTTGGGCTTGAAGTGGGATAATAGGATATGGTAAGATGGAGGACGGACAAAAGAGGCAATGTACATAAACCGAGAGATATCATGGCTGGAGTTTAACCAACGGGTGCTGGACCAAGCATACCGGCGGGAGCTGCCGCTCTTGGAGAGGATAAAGTTTTTATCGATAAGTGCCAGCAATTTGGATGAGTTTTTCCAAGTGCGCGTGGGTGGCTTGATGCTGCTGCGCCAAAGCGGCAAGTATGCGGCAGACCGCACGGGCTTGGCCCCCACGGAGCAGTTGGAGCTGATACGCCTGAGGGCATCGGGCATGGTGGCGGACCAGTACATGCTGATGAACCGCGAGTTGATGCCGCTGATGCAGCAGGCAGGCATAAGTCCCCTGCCCATCAGTGAGCTGACGGAGACGCAATACGCCGCGCTGGAGGAGCATTTTCTCAACAATATAGCCCCGTTGCTCACGCCGCTGGCCATGGAGGTGGAGCATCCGCCGTTGTTGCCCAATTTGCACATTATCCTGGCGCTGGAGCTGAGGGAGGCTGACAACGAGGCCACGCGCATGGTAACGGTGGTATTGCCCGATACGCTGCCGAGACGCGTACACTCTGCCGCGCTGGGCAGAGATGGCTACGTACTGCTGGAGGACTTGGTGAGTGAGTTCATAGGCCACTTGTTCCCCGAGGAGGTGCTGGTGCATATATGCCCGTTCCGCGTCACGCGAAACGGTGACATAGCCGTGGCAGAAGAAGAGGGCGGTGACTTTGCCCAAGAGATGGAGGCGGTGCTGGTGGCACGCAAATTCTCTGACTGCGTGAGGTTGGAGCTGCCCGCCGGCACGCCCGCGGATTTTGCACGGCGCATAGCCGACATGGTAGGTGCAGATGAGTTTTGCACCTACCCGGTACAGGGGGCACTGCAGTTGGTAGACTTCGGGCGCTTGGCCTTTGACCCCGGCAATGAGCATTTGAAGATGGAGGCTTGGACTCCCGTACCCTCTGCCGCAGTAGACCCCGGGTTGAGCATGTTTGAAAACATTGCACAGGGAGATATTCTGATTCACAATCCCTTTGAAAGCTACGAGCCTGTAGTGCGCTTTGTGGAAGAAGCGGCAAAGGATCCGGATGTACTGGCTATCAAGCAAGTATTGTACCGCACGGCGCGCAACTCCCGTTTTGTTGCGGCATTGTGCCGTGCGGCAGAGGCGGGCAAGCAGGTAACTGTGCTGGTGGAGCTGAAAGCCCGTTTTGATGAAAGCCGCAACCTGATGCAGGCAGAGCAACTGCAAAAGGCCGGCGTACAGGTGGTATACGGGGTCAAAGGATTCAAAACACATGCCAAGATAACACTGGTGGTGCGCAGGGAGAACGGTACGCTGCGCCGCTACTGCCACTTTGGCACGGGTAATTACAATGAGACCACGGCCGCGCTGTACAGTGACCTGAACCTGCTGACCTGCAAGGAGCATTTGGGGGCGGACGCCTCTCAGTTCTTCAACTCCATCACGGGGTTGACCAAGTTGATGCGATTCCGCAGCCTGTTCCCCAGCCCGGGAATGATGAAAAAGCGTCTGCTGGAGCTGATAGCGGCGGAGACGGAGCGAGCCCGCTGCGGAGAGCCCGCTGCCATTCAAGCCAAAATGAACTCACTGAATGACAAAGAGGTCATGCAGGCACTGGAGGCGGCATCCCAAGCGGGGGTGCGTATCAACCTGAATATCCGCGGCATTTGTTGTTGGACGCCCGATACCCCGCAAGGGCAAGTGCGCACGCGCATTGTGAGCATTGTAGACAGATACTTGGAGCATGCCCGTATTTTCAGCTTTGCCAATGGAGGCAGTCCGCTGGTGTACATTGCCAGTGCAGACTGGATGAGCCGCAATCTGGACCGCCGTGTGGAGCTGATGATACCCATAGAGAACCGCGATTTGGCAGAGCGTATACAGGGTATCTTGGAGGCTTGTTTTAATGATACGGCACAGGCTTATGTGGTACGCCCGGACGGCACCTCCGCGCAAGTAGTGCCCCCTGCCCGCACCAAGCCCTTTGCCATGCAACAATATCTGCAAGAGCTGGCCCAACAGTCTGCACGCACCCGCGAGCAAGAAGCCAAACAAACACTTGAGCCGCACAGGCCGCGGTAAATGGGCCATTTGCCGCGGCAAATTGAAATTTGACTTATCAGGCACTTTGCTGTATAAAAAAGGTCTCATGAATATCGCACAGCTGAATACGGGAGGGGAGATTTTTTACTCACTGCAAGGGGAAGGCGCACGCGCCGGCAGCCCGGCGGTGTTTCTGCGTTTGGCGGGGTGCAACCTTCATTGCAGCTGGTGTGATACCAAACACAGCTGGGGACACGGCGTTACCATGAGCGAGCAAGAGCTGGCCGAAAAAATCAGGAGCTATGGCAGCCCCGGCCTTGTCATTACCGGGGGAGAGCCCCTGATGCAGGCAGCGGCCATAGAACAGCTGCTTTCCATTCTGCCGGATGAGCTTTATGTTGAAATAGAGACCAACGGCACCATTGAACCTACCCCGGCACTGGCAAAACGAGTCAACCAATGGAATGTATCCCCCAAGCTGGCACACGCCGGCAACGGTGAGAAAGCCATTGCCCCCCAAGTATTGAGAACATTCAAGGAAACGGGAAAAGCTTGGTTTAAGTTTGTAGTAAAGGGAGAAGAAGATTGGGCCGCCATTGATGCCTTGGCTCTGCCGCAGGAAAAAATCATCCTGATGCCCTGCGCCACCACCCGTGAGCAACTGGAAACCGCCCGCCCCGCCGTGGTGCAAATGTGCCTGCAACACCGCGTACGCTTCGGCGACCGCCTGCACGTTGCCCTGTGGGGGGATAAAAAAGGGGTATGAATCCCCCTTTCAACGGGGATGTTGAAGTTCGGATGTTTGATGTTGAATGTATCGACTTCTGCAAAGCTTTACCATCCGCGCCTGCTAAGACAAGGCTCTGATTGTTTGTTTGTAAGCAGCCGATTTTTCTTGATTTTCAGAGAAAAACATGCTAATAGGGTAGCGTTATGAAAAAGTTTCTTTCTACCATGACATTGTTGGGCGCCCTCAGCGGCGCGGCTTCAGCATTGCCGTATTATACAGCAGTGCCCGCCGGTGGTGAATTAACCCCGTACGATGCACAGCCGGTATACTCCATTGATGCACTCTATACCCTCGGAGACGGGGATGCAAAAGAGCTCGATATGTGGGGTGTGCGCGGCAGCTTCAATATGTACAACAGTGGGGAGTCAACTTTCCGCCACCAGTTCAACCTCAATATCTCTCCGCAGTGGGGTGATGCGCATAAGGTTGATTTCATGGCACTGCCCGTGACGGCAGGCTATGATTTGAATATTGAACTGACCGACAACGTGCTCTTCTATATGGGAGCCAAAGCCGGTTACGCCTGGTGGCATGCAGACGCACCGTGGGGCGATATAAACGAAGGCGGCTTCACGTGGTCCGTTGGTGCCGGCCTCAAGTTCCAATGCTCTGAAGATGTATACGTACGCGCCGGCTACGAGTTCGGCCGCACTTATCTGGGAGGAGCCATTGATGATATCTACGGTGGGCACACCATCATGCTGGGCGTGGGTGTTACATTCTGATACCCGACACAATACGGTTGCATTCTTTTCACCCCGGGCAATCTACCTGCCCGGGGTGTTTGCCAAGCAAAAAGCAGGCAGATTAGTGCTTTTTGCTTGCGTTAGAGCGAACTCTAGGGTAGAATACGGATGTTATGAACAGACTCGCAGGAAAAACTGCTATAGTAACAGGCGCCGGTCGCGGTATCGGCAATGCGGTAGCCCGCCGATTTGCAGAGGAGGGAGCCAAGGTAGTACTCATTTCACGCAATCCGGCCTCCTGCGGGGGCGCAGCAGATGCGATTAATGCCGATTACCCCGGTAGCTGCAAAGCTTTCCCGTGTGATGTGTCAGATGCCGCAGCCGTAGAGGCTTGCGTTAAGGAGATTTTGGCAGAATACCCCACGGTGGATATTCTGGTAAACAACGCCGGCATCACCAAAGACACGCTGCTGATGCGCATGAAAGAGAGCGATTGGGATGCCGTAATGGATACCAACCTCAAGAGCGTATTCCTCTTTGTAAAAGCCTTGCAGCGTACTCTGATGAAGAGTGGCGCAGGCCGCATCATCAACATGAGCTCCATCGTGGGTCTTTCCGGCAACTTGGGACAAGCCAATTACTCTGCCTCCAAGGCAGGTGTTATCGGTTTCACCAAGTCTATGGCTCAAGAGCTGGCCAGCCGCAAGGTTACCTGCAACGCCATTGCCCCCGGCTTTATTGCCACGGAGATGACCGATGCCATCCCCGAGGCTGCTCGTGAGGCCCTGCTCTCCCGCATTCCCCTGCGCGACATGGGCAAGCCTGAGGACATTGCCAACTGTGCCCTCTTCCTCGCCTCCGATGAGGCTCGTTACATTACCGGCCAAGTTCTGGTATGTGACGGTGGCATGTGCATGTGATGGGAATGTACAATATACCATTTACAAAATATAAATAGTGGCGAGCTGAAGCTCGCAAGAAAATGGCCACAGTCTTTACAGACTGTGGCTGTTTTTGTGTTGGGCCTATCTTCTCAGGCGTTCTTCATACAAACAACATGCGGTACTTGCCAAGCAAGTACCGCATGTTTATAAAAGCCGATAACGGGCTTAGCTGCGGATGTTGAGAGCTTCTTCTGCAAGGAGCTTGCAACCGCGCAGGTCAAGCTTACCGGTAGCAAGCACGGGAATGGCTTCAACCGGCACCAAATACTTGGGAGCCCACAGGGTGGGCATGGACATATCTGCCAGCATGGTGCGGATGGAGGTAAGAATCTCCTTTTCCTCAGAGGAACGCTGGTGCTGCGGCAACGCAGAGAGCAGCACGAGAGCCTCACCCTTCTGCGGATCGCTCACACCGGTAATGGCAATCTGCACGCCATCTTCAGCACTCAGCTCAAAGCCCTTGCACAAGGCAAGCTCCACACCTTCGTGCGGTACCATCTCACCACCGATCTTACAGAAGCGGGAGAGACGGCCACCCAAGGTGATGAAACCGTTGAGGTCTACGCTACCGATATCGCCGGTCTTGAACCAACCATCGCGGAAAATCTCGCTGTTGAGGTCCTCGCGGCCGATGTAACCATTGAACACGTTGGCGCCCTTGAACCAAATCATACCGCGCTCGGTAAGGGGCAGCTCCTTGGTGTCGTCATCCACATCTGTAATGCGGATAGCGATACCGGGCAACATGGCACCCACACCGGGGCGCACCGTGCCGGGCACAAAGAACTTGGAGCCCTTAACGGCCTCTGCATTGGGCATGTTGGCAGCGATAACGGGAGATGTTTCTGTAAGGCCGTAGCCCTCCAACGGGTGAATACCGCACTTATCAATGAACTCTTGCTCCAAATCCGGCTGCAATTTCTCAGCCCCCAGCACAAAGTAGCGCACGCTCTTGAAGGTATCGGCATCTGCACGGCGCAACATAGCGCGGCCGAAGGTGGGTGTAGCGCACACCAAGTTGAGTCTTTGTTTGACAATAAGCTCGTTGAGGGTACGGGCATCCGTCGGGTTGGGGTAGGAGCACACCATGCAACCGGTAAGCAGCGGCAGCATCATGGTAACCGTCATACCGAAGCTGTGGAAAATGGGCAAGCTGGCCAAGAAGCGGCAGTCTGTCAAATCCAGACGGCAGGCGCACTGGGCGGCATTGGCCAACACCATGCGGTGGGTCAGCACCACACCCTTGGGCTCACCGCTGGAGCCGGAGGTGAAGAGCATAACTGCCTCATCATTGCCCTTGCGGGCGTCTGTCTTGAACATGTTGCAAATCAGAGAGGCCGGCGTCAATTTGGCCTGCAACACATTGGAGATAAGGGTGAGCTTGGAGGTCTTACCCAGCAGGTCTTCCACCAAAATAAGCTGCTCTTTGGGCGGCCAGGGGAACTGGGGCAACTTCTGCATGAACTTGCGTGCCGTGATGAAGGTCTTGAGCCCGGCTTGGCGCACGGTGCTCTCAAACGCAGCGGCAGAGGATGCATAGTTAATCATCACCGGGGTGATACCGGCCAGCAAGCAGCTGAGGGTAGCAATCACACCACCGGCACCGGGGGGCAAGATAACGCCGATGCGCTTGTCATCTCGCTTGCGCAGCATCTTGGCAACGGCCATGCTCACACCCAAAGCCTTGAAGTTGGGCAACGCACTGCCGGTCATACCGTCTACCACCTCTACCTTGGGATTGGCCTTCATGGACTTTACCAAATTAGTGGTAAGAGAGCCATCCAAGAACGGCTGAGCAGCAAAAAGCTCTGCGCCCTTCTCTAACCAAGCAGCCATCAGGCGCTCACCGGTTTGCGGACCGGCTGCCAACTTGGGCAGAATGCAGAACTCCTCGTGGCATGCGGGGTCCTCACGCTCACGGTAAAGGGTATCAATGGTATCACCATAGTGACCCAAGAACAGAGGAATGGGAGAAATGTGCAGGCTGCCTACATGACGCAGGAACGGAGAGGGAACATCACTGTAGGTACCACGGAATTTGGCCACCTGCCCCGGCAAGAACACAACGCTTACCCCGTCATTCATGTGGGCAAGAATCTGCTCGCGCACAGCACGGGAGGTGGTGTGACGGAAGTCAAAGTACTCAATCTCTACGGATTTGGATTTGAGGAAATCCATAATCTCGTCCGAGGGCGGGAACGTGGGGTCTACCAAGTAGCACACCTTGCCGTCAAGCAGGTGGTGCAATGCCTTGCCCGCCTCTATGCTGATGCGGTTGGGCATGTAGAAACCCGGCGTTACGATATTTTCTTTTCCGTGTACAATAAGACCGGCCATAATGAGATAATGTGTAAGTAAGTTGTTCTGTATGCATAAGAGCCGCCCTTCCGGTTGCCCCGGCGGGCGGCTCCTGCCTTCGCATTCAGGAGCTGTATGATATTATACCAGCTCTTTCGCGTTTTACCAGATAAAAATCCGGTTTTTTATCAGAATGTGTAAGTAGCGCTGATACCGAATACCACGCCGAAGTTACGGAAGGGAATCATGGTGGGGTTCTGGGTGTATTCACGGAACTCAGAACCCTTGTTAGCCTTGATACCACCATCGCCCAACCAGTTGAAGCTGATGGAGGGAGTTACGATGAAGTTCTCCTTGACGAACCAGGGGGTGGAAACCTTCAGCCATACAGCCTGGGTACCATTGGCGCAAGCGTGGTAGGAGTCAGCAAAGTAATCGTAAGAGGCACTCATGGCAAGTGTTACAACACCCAGCACAGAACCCTCAGTAGCGGGAGCACCGTAGATGGGAAGCTTGGCCGTTACATAGGGCTCAAACCACCAACCCTGGATACCCTGGAAAGAGTAGCTAACCTTAACACCGGTGCTCAGCCAGCGCCAGTCGCCCTGCGGGGTCCACTCGGGAGCTACGAAGAACTCGTTCACAACAGAAGCACCTTGGTCACGATAGTGCTTGGCCATTACACCGAGAAGGCCACCGTGAATAAAGTCATGACCGAAAGAAATGTTCCACTCGGGACGGGTGTACTTAGCCTCGGTAACAATGGTGAACTGGTTCTCAATGTTAGCTTGCTTAATCTTGCTGGTGCCGCGCTGATTAATGACACCTTGACCAATCGTAGCCTGAGTTGCCGGATCCGTTATATTGGCATAAGGTCCAGTCAGTGCGCCGGAATTAACACCGGCATGGTATGCACCAATAAGGCTCATATCCGGGTTGCCGTAGAGAGTGTGACCGGAAGCGGGAGCATGGTAAGCAATAGTGCTGTGAAGAGACCACAGCTTGCTGCGCTTGCCGAGATCATAGTTGAGTTTAGCGGCAGTGTAGTACACGCTGTCACCCTGAGCAACGGAGTGAGATACCACATAACCGCGACCGCTGTAGTTAGTCTCATAACCCACCGTCAGGCTGCCGGTAAGGCGCTTAGCGGAGAGAGCGGGCTCATTGGCGAGGGGATCCACCGTAGTAGCAGTGGTCGGAGTACCGGCAATGGCCGGAGCAGCGAAAAGGGCTGCGAGCAGTAGATTACGTACTTTCATGTTGTATGTGTAGATTATTTTTGTTTTCCTAACTCGGCACTCTATCCGTAAAAAATAGAGCATACTCTAAGTTTTGGTGAGATTATTGTAACAATTAGCTAGAGTGATGTCAAGAATTTAAGAAAAATTATCTAAAAAAATTAACAAAAAAAAGAAAAAACGGGCATTTACCCAAGGTAAATGCCCGTCATAAAGCCCAAAATGACACAATTAGTCAGAATTTCTGACACGAGAGCGCGGGGAAAGCACAATAGGCACACCGGCCGCCTTAATGCGAGAGCGGATGGTATTGCGCAGGTAGGCGGCATAGCTATCCACAAGCAAGCGCTTATCATTCACGAAAAGCACATAGGTGGGCACGGGGATGGTGGTGTACTTTTCATTAACGGCCGTAGTGGCATAGAAGAGCTTGAGACGCTTCTTGAGCACGCGGTGCTGGCCGGGGGGATTCATCTCCATAGCGCGCTGAAGAAGGCGGTTGAGCTCACCCGTGCCGGGCATGTTAAGAGCCTCCTGACGCACGCGCGCGATAGACTTAAAGATAGAGGGCATTCCCTCCCCCAGTTTGGCAGAGACAATGGCAATGGGGGCATAATCCAAGAAGAAAAGGTTTTCTTTGATATGCTCTTTAACGGCGTCTTTACGGGCAGAGAGGGGAGCATCCGGGCAATAGAGGTCAAACTTATTGACGATGATGATGCAGGGCTTACTCTCTTTTGCAATGATGGAGCCGATGCGGCGGTCTTGCTGTGTAACACCGGCAGCCATGTCAATCACCAGCAGGCAGATATCCGAGCGACGGATAGCTTTTTCACTACGCATGGCTGAGAACACCTCTACGGAAGTATCACGCTTGGAACGCGGACGCATACCGGCCGTATCAATCAGTACATAGGGCTGCTCATCGCGTGTATAAGGAATATCAATGGCATCTCGCGTGGTGCCGGCAACATCGGAAACGATGGTGCGCTTATCATTAAGAATGGCGTTTACAAGAGAAGATTTGCCGGCATTGGGACGCCCCACGATAGCTACGCGGATAGGGGAATCTGCGGAAACCTCTTCACGGTCGGGTTCTTCCTCCGGCGTGGCCGTGGGGTCAGCCTCTGCCTTAATGGGAGTGGCCCCCAATGATTTGAGGTGGCGGTTAAGTTTGTCTGCCAAAGTGGCAAAGCCACGGCCATGAGCGGCAGAGGTAAATACGTAGTCCGTGAAACCCAGCTCAGTAAACTCACCGAGGTTGAGCTCTTGCTTTTCCGTATCAGCCTTATTGAGCACCAACAGCACCGGCACTTCACTCTTATGCAGGCGTGTGGCAATGGTCTTGTCGATGGGGGTGAGGTGGTCTCGGCAATCGCACACAAACATGATGAGGTCTGCCGCAGCCAAGGCAATATCAGCCTCACGCTGTACTTGAGTGGCAAAGCCGTCATCAAGAGTAGAACCGATACCGCCCGTATCTACCACCAGCGCATCATAATCCGTAATACGGCAGGGGGCACTGAGACGGTCACGCGTGACACCGGGCTGGTCATGAACAATGGCAATACGGCGAGCAACCATGCGGTTGAAAATGGCAGACTTGCCCACATTGGGGCGACCTACGATAGCGATGGTTGGAGATGACATAAAGTTATAAAATGGTTGTTTTTTGATGAATAAATCAACGGTCGGAAGTAGAGTGAATACCGGGCAAATCGTCTGCTTGCGGTCTCTTGGCAGGGGTAAGGCCGATGGCTTTGATGGAGCCGCCGGACGTAATAAGGTCTACCGGACCACCGGTACGCTGCAATACTTGATAGCTGCGACGGGAGCCATCCGTCCCCATGACGGAATAGGTGAAATAAGTGGGCGTAGACTGGCAAAGCACATGCAGATTTTGCTTGCGGTCCATCATCACGCGAGGCTCCATAAAGTTGAGGTACTGCCCCATGTAGCAAGCCCCCACAACAGCACCGGAGTCCGCATTAACCACCTGACCGAACAAGCAGTCTTTTTCACCGGCGCGCATAATCTTAACATTCATTTTAAGGCGTTTACCGGCAGATTGAATGACAAAAGACCTGACACTGCCGCCATTAGCCAAGGTAAAAGAAGCGCGGTTGGAGCTGTATGTGGTCTGCATGTCGGGCAGGCGCACCGTGGCCACAATTTTGTAGCTGCCTACGGTGTTAAAGTAGAAGTAGGGGCGCAGGTTAACCACCACCTCGTGAGAAGAGCCGGGATTCACCACAATCTTTTTGAAAGAAGGAATAGCCTTGGGGGCAAGGGGCTGAGAAGATCCGCTGCGCGTCAGGGTGAAGTGCAACCACTGGCGATCGGGAGAATTACTTAATACCAAAGCCGTATCGGTATGATTGGTAATTTTGAGTTTCACGGCAACGCCCTCACCCAGCAGAAACTCGCTGCGTACGGGGTGAACACGCACATCTACCTGTGCAGAGGCCTGCCCCACCGCCAACAGGCAGAGCAGCAACATCATGAGTCTGATAATATGTTTCATATCTTTATGGGTTCGGGTTATAAATTAAGAAGATTCAGGGATAAACCAGGCGGAAACCGTAGCGAGGGTCACGAGCCGAGCGATTGGGTTCTAAGGTGGATTCTGCCTCTTTCTCCGCCGGCAAAATAATGGTACCGGCCTTGTAAATATCCGTTTCCGGGCTGATACTCGTGGTCCACTCACACACAGACACCTCTGCCCCGCCCAGCTCACGCGCCGTCATCAACAGGCGGGCGGAGGGCAGCTCTGCACCGCGATAACGAGCATATACCAAGGCATCCCAGTATGACACGCCCTGCACGGGAGAATCCAAACTCAGCACAACACCGTTGTACTTTTTGCCATTGTTGGCAGCAGCCCACAATGCATCCCAATCAGCAGGTCTGCGGTCTACGGAGTCCTTGGGCACATCTGTCAAAAGGCGGCGGCGTTGGTCTCGGTTAAGCTTCGTCTCGCTCTCAAAATCGAGCAAAAACTCACGGTACTCACGAATCGTAACGGGGCGTACGGCCACTTTCACGGCGCGGTTCCCTTGGTTGCAGAGAATGGTGCTGCCATCGTTGGCAGGCAAAGGCTCTGCCTCCGCCGGGGCCATAACGGCACCGACCACGGCCGCTACCACCACCACACATGCGCCGATGGCGGCCATTATAGCAGTTTTGACGAGTTTACGGCGGTTGCGCTTAGACTGTCGCAGCACGGCTCCGCGGGTTTTACCGCCCAGCCCGGCCACATGTTCCTTGCGCAATTGTGGGGCAAGCTGCTCTCTCACGGTGGCGGCGGTATCTGCCAATGCGCTCCACTCCAACCGCGTGCCGTCATAGCCATTCTCCATCCAATCCACCAAGGTAGCCACACGGCTTTGTCCCGGCGTGCCCTGTGCGGGCAAGAAAGGCTGCAACACGGCAGCCAATGTGCGCTGCTGCTCTTCTACCAGCTCGGGGACATGCTCGCCCACCCGCACGGGAGACAGAAAACTCACGCCGGAATCAGCACTCATGTAAATGGCATGCAGCGGCACCCCTGCGGCTGCAACATTGCGCTCTGCCGCGGCATTGTATAAGGCTGCCGCGGCCTCAATAACGGCACACAATTGAGTGGGGGTCAAACAGCCCTTTTCTTTTGCAATGCGGGCTATATTGCGTCCCTCCGGGCGTTCTTGAGTCAGATACCAAATATCATCTGACACCATAGACTCAAACACCTGCGTAACATGTGGCAGCATAACGGCCACACGGGCTCTGGCCGAGGCTAAAAATCGCTCCACCGACTCATGGTCACTGCCGTATGGCAACGCTTCCACCACCACACCTCGCTCCACATGGCTTTGATTAGCCAAGTACAGCTCAGCCTCCCCTGCACTGCCGATGTGGCGAGTGAGGGTATACACACCCAAGCGAGTGGGCAAATGCTGAAAATCGGGCTTACTCATCAGTAGAGGGATCTAATTCTTCAATAAACTCAGCGAAAGGGGTGGAAGGCTCAGCCTCTTCAGTGCCGGTATCAGCAGCACCGTTTTCAACGGCAGGAGTCTCATTCACAGCAGCAGACAAGTCCGGCAACTCACCCTCAACAGGCAGTGCCAGCCCGTCATCCGGCAGCAGAGATGCCGGGGCAGCATGTTTGCGAGTAGCCTCTCTTGCATTGATAAGCTGCTCATGCAGAATAAGGGCACTGGGATTGCTGATGCAGTCTATGGGTTCACCCTTATAGAAGAACTTGGCAGTAAAGCCGTAATAGGTCATTTCTCCATAGGCATCCTGCTCTTCTTTGGTAAGTACCGGCAGGTTATAGGAGATGATGATATTCTCTTCATTATCGCTCCAATCCTGCGTTTCATTCTCCCACATAACGGAGGGGTCTGTGGGGGAGTAGCGAATCGTGCGGCCGTTCACCAGCACAAAGAATTGAATGTGAATGAAAATATCCTGCGGGGAAAGCTCCGTCTCCGGTGCCACAAGTATGGGCAAACGCATGCTGACACGCTCGCCGGTCTCGGGGTCTGTAGTGTGGCTGTGCGTGTAGGGGCCGAATGAAACCTTGCCACGCATATCGGACGGCTGGTCAAAGCCGTGTTTCAGGCGGCGAGAGGCGCGCTCAAAGTACTTACCGGCAGAGCTGCGCATATTGAACACTCGCGTATAGTATTCTCTTGCTTTCTCGGGGTTAAGCAGTTTATCATACGCCATGCCGTAGTAGTACAACAGCGCAGGATGCTCAGGGGAAATGAGGGAAGCCTCTTCAAAACTGAGCACACAGCGGCGCATATCCCCCTGCACCAAGGAGGCAATACCCTGTCGAATCAAACGGTCCAAATCTTCAGCATCTTCTGCTTTCAGGCGAGCCTTAGCCGCCGTCTGCTCGGGGGTATCGGCAACGGCATCGGGCAACACATCATTACCGTGTTCAATGACCACCCCGGTCTCCTCATACACCAAGGTCTCATAATCTGCGGCTCGCAGAGGGGGCGGCGCATTGTGGTCTATAACCTCTTCAACCGGGGGCTCAGGCGTTACCTGAGCATTAGATGAAGCTGAACCGCCGATACCGGCAGACCCCTGGTAAACGGTACCGGCAAAATCCACAGCTTGGCTGAGGGCCTTATCCAGCTGAGCAGCGCGACGCTCTGCCGCAAGGGTTTGCAGGCGCGCAAGCTCCAGCTCGCGGCGCAAAGCCTCATGCTCTTCTTGCGGGGCCATGGTATACAAGCGCTGAGCCACGCCCACGGCCATCAACAAAAGTTGCAAACCTATCAGCACAACAAGCCCCACCAGCACAAAACGGCGGGAGCACAATGCCCTCGCCACCGTACCGGCAAGCCGTTGCGGAGTATTTACCGACAGCAGCTGAGCCTCCTCAGGCTCCTGCGGTATCTCCGTCTTTATCTGATTGTTCGTACTCAATGATGTCTCCTTTATACTGAGCAAGCACAGCCTTCATAAACGCCTCGGCAGGCTCGCCTTTATCTTTATTGAAACCGCCGTAGGTCATGCCGTCAATTCTCACTTTTTTACCGTTGACGGTAAAATAGGCAATTCCCTTAAAGCCGGTGCCCCACTGGCGCAGGTCAATAGCAGAAATTTCATCTACACGGAACTGTTGCCCGGCAGCCGTCACCACATTACCGCGCAAGGCAAGCTCACGTTTATAGGTGCGCACTACAAAATACAGCCCCAACACCACCAAAGAAAAGCCCACCACACTACCGATCCACTGCTCTCGAATAGCCCCGGAATCATACGGGTGCTCACCGGGTTTAATGGGCATCCCCTTACGGCCGGTGTACTTTTCCCAGCAGGCGTGCCAATCTTGCATGGCCTGCAAATCCATCACCTCTTCGGGGCATTGTGTTGCGGCCTCACAGTCGGCAGGCAGCGGGTATCGGGACTCTCCCTGCACGGCAAGCAAGGCACCCTCAGGCGTTTTTTCCGTAACCAGCAAGGGGGATTTTTCTCTCTGAGCACGCCATGCAGCGGCATCTTTTTCCTTGTTTGCAGCCTCCCCCAAATCAGCAAAAGCCTTGTAGCTGCAAATCACCTCATTCTTTTTGGCATAGCCTATGGCACCGTCATACACAAAGTAGAGAGAAAAGCCGAAAAGGGCAAGAATCACGATACCGAAACGCAAAAAGGTATCGGCGGTGGCTTTACAAATGATGTCGGTCTGGCTCATGCACTTGTAATGTAACATATTTTAGCGGGTTTGCATAGCAAAAAAGCATCAACTACCGCCCTTGTGTGCGTCAGTAACAATCAGGAGTCGGCACTGCTGCCGGTATACACCGTACCCGGGTACGTTTGAGTACAGGGTGGCAAAACGCGTCCGGGCAATATCACACATTTGCACCCTATGCGGCTGTGAGCCCCCACAAAACACCCCAATTTATTAAGGCCGGTGGGCATGAGAACACCTTGGTGCAGCATGCGGATTTCTCCGGCATCATGCCTGAAATTGCTGAAGATACAGCCGCCTCCCACGTTAATATCATCCTCCAGCCAAGAATCCCCTATATAGGTAAGATGAGACACAAACACACTGTTACCCAACACACTGCTTTTAATTTCCACGGCATTGCCTATCACACAGTTATCCCCCACACTCACCTGCCCGCGCAGATATGCATTGGGGCCGATGCTGCAATTTTTACCGATGCGCACATGGCCTTCAATCACCGTTCCGGCTTTGATGACGGAGCCCACCCCAAGCTCCAGCACGCCATTGACAACCGCCAGCGGGTGCACCTGCCCGCGGCATTCGGGTTGCAAGTGCAACAGGGCGGCTGTTTCCTGCTGCAAACGCTCCCATACGGGAGTATTCTCAGAAGTTGGGGTATTCATATTATCTTTTGCCGGGGGTTCCTATTTTGAGGCGTTTGCAGGCATCCAGCATCAATTGGTAGGCAGATGTACCGCGCGCGGGATTTTCCTCCGTAAAAAGCGAATCGGGGCGAGCGTGCTGGTAACGGCGGTCTTTGTCATCTCTTTCTTTACCACTGAAACACAGGTTTTCATCTGCGGCAGGGCATTCTCTCCACTGCCCACCCACCATGGCCGCCAAATCTTTGGGGTGACGGTAAGGGTGGCAATACACATTTACCCAATAGTCTACCTTCTCCGCCCGCTCACGCGGGTAAGAGCGGTCTCGACAACTCACGGCATCCAAAGTCACGACAATGATTTTGCCGTGATTCCCTTTAATGTGACGCACCACATCCATAACGGCAGAGCCGCCGTAACTGTGCCCCACAAACACCAAATCCGCACCGGGATTGAGTTTCAAAAATTCATTCAAATCTCGTTGAATCAGGCGGGTACTGTGAAACGGCAGGCAACCGCGGCCGCCATCCCACGCGTAAAAGGCGCGCACCTGTTTACCGCCTACGGGCAGCACGGGGGTACTCTCATACACCGAGCGCAAATGCGTGAGCACCTGCTCCGCAAAACCGCCTATAAAGATAAAGGCAACATCTGCCTGCTCTTGCGGCAAGCGCACCTGGGCGCGGCGGTCAAAGAAACCGGTCTCCGGCTCAGGATAAATGCCGGGTGCAACCACCTGCTGCTGTTGCGAGCACGCGGCACACAGCAAAGCGGCAGCCACCACCGCAAAGAATGGAACTTGTTTACTCATGGGAAGCGTCTTTCTCTTCTTGATTTTCACCTATCTCCAAACGCTTGCAAGCTTCAAACAAAAGCTCTTGGGCAGAAACACCGTAGGCGGCATGGGTATCTGCAAATAAGGATTGGGGGCGAGAGTGCCTGTACGGTTTGCCTTGGCTGTCTTTAGCTTTACCGCTGAAACACAGGTTGGCATCCGCCTGCTCACAGGCACGCCATGGCCCACCCACGCGGGCGGCTACATCCATGGGCGAGCGATACGGGGCACAGTAGGCATTTACCCAGTATTGCACACCCTTGGCGCGTTCTCGGGGATAAGAACGGGCGCGGCAACTCACAGCATCCAGCGTTGCGACGACAATTTTGCCGTATGGGGCACCCTCCAGGTGGCGCACAATGTCCATGACGGCCGAAGCCCCGTAACTGTGCCCCACAAACACCAAATCCGCCCCGGGATTCACCTGCAAAAAGGCTCTGATATCTTGCTGTGCCAAGTGGGTATCATGATTCAACAAATGCCCCTGCGCGCCATCCCACGCGTAACAGGCACGCACTTGTCGCCCGCTGCACGGCAACAGGGGCATACCCTCATACACGCATCGGAAATTCGCCGTCAGCACATCCCCGAAACCGCCTATAAAAATAACGGCAACCTCTGCCTGTTCGGCAGGCAGGCGCACCTGCGTACGGCGGCCTATAAAACTTGTATCAGGCTGAGGATAAATCCCCGGCGTTACATGAGGACTGATGTAACTTAAATTACAAAGGGTTGCCGCCACGGCAATGACAAACGCAATCAAAACCGGTACCCACCACGGCCGGCGTCGGCATCCGTTTTTTTCTTCAGCCATCAGAGGTCCTCAAGCACTTTTTCGAGGTGCGGACGCAACAGGCGATACAATGCGCGGCTGTCCTCCTCCGTTGTTTCAAAATCATCCAACACCACCAGTTCACCCACTACTTTTGCCCCCAAGCATTGCCCACTGCTGGCGTACAGGTAAAACACACGGTCCGGGGTACCCTCGTGGTGGCCTACATTTTCCGTACGGTAATGCTCCTCATGTACCGACTGCAGCTCGGAGCGGCGCAAAACGGCGCACAGCTCGCGGAACTCCGTCTTGCTCAAGCGGTGAATCTGGTGCGCCTCAAGCAACCACCCGGGTATGCAAGGAGTCACGGCAATGGCATCCGCACGCATTACCTCCTCTACCGAGGCTTTTCCCACCGACCCGTACGGCTTGGCACAGGTAGTCACCGACACCGTGGTTAAAAACACCAAGATGGGCAGCACTACTTTAATGATATTACCGGACATGCTACTGAATAACTCAATTTTTGGCTATTCTAGCGGTTTCCCCCGCATCTTGCAAGCGAAAAAAGCTTGATTCCGAGCTCAATCTCGATGTTAGCCCTCTGTTTTTTCAACATTTACCTATTAAAACGATTTTTTTTATGATAAAATGGTACGGTGCTCAATAAATTTCATAAAAGATGAGCCTATATAGGTGTATGAAACGAGGAATAGTTATCGGCATATCTGCGGCACTGTGCGCGGGCATGCATGCGTGGGCGGCTGAATCCGAGACTGAGATTCAGGTTGACCAATTGCCCACTATTATCAAAAGGAGCCTTACCTCCCCCAAACTGGAGCTGCTGCAAGCAACGGAAGACCTGCGCGTGGTGATGGAAGAAGCCATCACCGCCTTGCAAGGTATCACCGATGCAGCAACAGCCGATGCGGTGCTCCCTATTCTGCGCAAGGTCAAAGAAACAGAGCTGCACTACCGAAGCATTTGCCGCAAGGTGGTGCCCGATGCCGCCACCACGGAACGATTTTACGCCGACGGCACCCTGCACTATGCCCTGCGACAGGTGCCACAGGCCAAGTACAACCAACTGTTGCAGCAAGAAGTGGCAGCGGCTTGCCATGGCTCGGTACGCCTGTTTTTGTTTGTCACGCAACAAGAGGGGCGTTTCAACGATGCGGAAATCAACACCCCGCTGACCACAGCAGAAACCACCACACTGCAACTGCTGGAAAACCGTATTCTGAATAAAATGGCAGAACTGAAGCCGACGGAGGCGGAGGAGTTCATTAAGGCCTTGGATGAATCTGAAGCTTGGGTAAAGCAATTGAAAAGTACCCCGGCAGGCAGCCTGCACCTGCACGCTTTGTTGCAGAAACACCGTAAAGCCGTCATTGAGTTTTACCTGCAAGATTTCTATGGCTACGGCCCGGTGATAGACCGCATCATGAGAAACCGCAGCTCTTGGATGAGTGAGCTGTACAACCAAGAAGCGCACGACAGGTTCTTCCATTGGTACGATTCATTTGCCGTAGATGAAGCATCCTACAACGCCAAAAAGGCGTTACAAAAGAGCACGCAGGAGCGCATAGAAGCCTACAAAAAACGCCATAACATCACCGAAGGCACGGGCTTGAGGGTTGAAAGCCCGCTACCGCTGCCGACCGGCACAAAGATGGACGAATACCCCGCCGTGATTGAACAATTGATGAAAGAGTTTTACGAAGAGGATCATATATTACCCGGCCTGCGCAGTAAGGGGTACAAGCAATACTTTGCCCAAAAAGGACACGGCGTGATGGTACCGGTGTATGTAGGGCAAACGCCCCTTCAAGACGATAAACACTACAAGCCATTCAACATTGATTTTATCTTTTTCCAACTTCCGGCAGCAAAATGAAATACTTTATTACGATTATCAGTGCCCTGCTCATGATATGCCATGCGGCGCATGGATTTGACTCTTTTGCCCGTGCAGAAGAGTTCGGGGCACCGCGCCTTGAGATGACGGAGCAAAATTACCTGGCACCGGCAGAGGAGCGCACTTGGCACCCCATAGCCCACACACCGCTGCGGGCTACATTGGCGGGTATACACGGGACCTGGGGCAACGGAGCCATGGTGGTGCTCCACACACCCAAGGGCAGAACCATACATGCCTATATCACGGATTTATCTGACAATGATATTGAGTATGTGCGCAGCTGGTATGAAAGCAATGAGTTTATCACGATAGATGCCTATTTCAGGGGCAAATATCCGGCACGCATTGTGTCTGCCATTTACAACGAAAACGCCTCCGCCATCATTGCCTTGGTTGCCAAGGCAGACGGCAAGCTGCAAACTCTGTATGTACCCAATACGGAGTATTCGGCAGAATATGCCTCTACCAACAAGAATTGGTACACCGTGAGCCCGGCTACGCTGAAATTGCTCAGAGAACATGCAGACCGCACGCCGCAGGGAGACACCCCGCCGCTGAACATTGCAGAAAATGTCAATGAAGCCGTGTGCTACTCTGCCCTGCACCACACGGCTGTTGTCGTGCTGTTTTTGAACCGGCGCGGCAGCAGTTTGGATACCGCGTTTCGAGACTACATGAGGGAGAACCCGGATGCCGTCAAACGCTGGGCCAAACACTATGTGTTTCTGGTTGCTTATTGCCGTGAAGACGGGTTCTACGATGAGGCCATCTACAATCAAATTCATGAGTTACGGGATCTGTACGGCAGCCATGTCCTCATCAGAAGCGCGGTTATACAAGAGCAATTGCCCTACATCCATTACATGAATCTTTCCCTATACGAAACGCCACCCGGTGCGCCCTCTCAACGCAATGGGTTTTATTGGTCTCTTTATATTCCGCGCATGAAAAATCAACCGGCTTCTCACTCCCTCTTTCACAAGCCCGACGCTTTATGAAAACAATTTTACCGCTTACCGCAACAGCCTTGGCATGCACCGTGCAACAGCTCTGTGCATTCACCACCTATTCGCACACAGAGCCGCTGCAACCGATGGGGGGAGAGGTGCAAATTGCACCGTTGTTTGAAACAGAAGACAATGAAACCCGCCTGCGTATTTTACAAGACCTGAGCCCCTACACGGCTGCCTATTTAGACAAGTTCAAAACCTACTTGGCAAACCCCGATGACGATGAGCTGTTCTACCAACTCACCCAAAATACGGTAGAAAACTCTTACATTGAAAGCTACGCACAGGCCTTCTGCAAAAAAGATGAGCTGCCGAAGGCGATGCCCCTGCTGCGGTATAGGCATTTGTTGAAGGACAGAATACCCAACGCCACGTACGAGCAAGCACCGAGCCGAGAGTTCGTGCTGCGCATGCGAGACTTGTTCCGCGATTACACGGACGGGGATGAAATATACAAAGGCATTATCTTCATGCTGCAAGAGGCAGACGGCTTCAGCATAGATGAGCTGTACCTGCTGAGCACAGCATTAAAACATTATTGCAATGGGCAAGGCCGCAACAAGATTTTTGCCATGGCCATGAAATTGCAATTGCAAAGTTTCAAGGGTGGCAAACGGGTGGAGATTTCTGACAGAGAAGCCGGTAAAATAGCCCATTTTGATGAAAGCTACCTGCGCTTTTTGCACGCAGAAAAAGCACTGCGAGGCAAAGTGTGCAACCGCAAGGCAAAACAACAGCACCCGCACAGCAACCTGCTCTTCACCATGATTTGGAGAGACACCGAGTCTGCCGTTACACTTGCCCGCACTCTCGATAACCCCGGGTTTGAATTATTGCGCCGCAAACCGGAGGCGCTGCATGACTACTTGTGTTTCAAGGGTGTTACCCTAGAAGGCCGCACGGGGTATGATGTGCCGGATTGCTGCCTTTCGGCACTGAATCCGTACGCGTTCGGCACCACCTCCAAAGCCATGGAAGCCGTCATCAAACAGGCGGAGGATTTGCCCCCGCACATGCAGGCACTGGCTCCGCGGTGTGTCTTGGCCATTGGCGGCGGGTGCAGTGCTTGGATGCCTGTTACCATAACGCCTTATGGTGTATGCCCCTTCTGGCCGGATGCCTCAGCCGTTGAACTGCCGCAGTGGCAACCCAAATTGCTGGAATTGCCGGATGGCGAAGTTCAAACGGTTTTGTCCGCCTATGATAAAGATTTTAAGGAATTGGAGAAATTGCTGCGCCAAGCCAGAGAGGAAGGCTTTGCCGGACACCTGCTGGCAAGGGAGCTGGACTTGTGTCAATTGGCACGTCCTCACCAAGATTCTCTTACCATACCGGTATTTGCCCGCATTGCGATGTATTTTGAAGAAGACGGTGTAACGGTGGATTTTGCCGATGATACCGCCAGTATTCACTATGTGCATGGAGAAACCGCCAACCCCATTGCCAATGAGGCACTGTGCAAGGTGCCGCAATACATGCACAGGCTTACTCTTGAACTGGCCATGTTGGAGAAACAGGGGCACACCCAAGAACTGCAACAAGCCTGCAACCGCTTAGCGCGCTTGCTGAACAAGCATAACTTGTGGCCGCTGATTATCTGCCAGCGAGAATTACGCGGGTTCAGCATGCGGGCACTGCTCACCTTGTTTGAACATTATGAGGGAGAAGCCGCGCCGTTGTTTGATTACGGCGAGGCACTGGGGCTGCGCTATGAAATGCGTATTGCACGCTTGGGACATGAGGATGACTTGGGGCGCAATTTGCTGCGTGCAGCTTACATAAGCCGCGCCCTTGCCGCCACGGATGCAGAAAGAGAAGAAGCCATCTGCGCATTTATGCAACTGGCACGGGAGCATGCCGGTGATATTTCTCCGCAACTCACCGGCACCATTTTACTGCATCTCTCCCGCTGGGGGATAACGGCCCCCATTTTGCAATGGCAAGAATGCCCCTCGCGCTATCTCTGCGGTGAGTTTGCCCCCGTGGGCTTGCAGTTGATACGCGCCTTGGTGTCAGACAACCAAAAAGACACCGCTGCGCAGATGTTAGCCAAAATGGCCGAACATGCCGACACGGATACCACCCCGGCCTACCGAGAAGCCATGGCTTTGTTGGAACCCGACCCGGCAGAGGTTCAACGTCTGCAACACGATGCGCTGCTGCTGGCTATGTGGCGTTTGCGTATCAATTATGAAGAATACTGCGCCTACCGTGAAGACCAAGCCGCCCACGGCACGCAATACGAAAACATGATGAAGAGTGACCTCATACACAGCTGGGGACGCACCGCAGGCATTACCCCCGAGCTGGCACTGCGTTTTGCCCGCGAGGGTATGTGGGAGGATGCCGTCTTTGCCTATGAGTATTTGCTGACAGACGGTATCTCTAACGCCACACCATACGGGCTTATCCCGGATCACGCCCACATTTGCTACTACCGCGCCTTTGCCGACATTTGCCGCAGCAAGATGACGGGCAACCAAGCTCTGGTCAAGCGTGCACTGCTTTCCGTACGCGGCACCCGTGCCGAAGCCACGGCCCACATGCTGCTGGATATAGACAAGAAAATCCCCGCCAAAACAGAGCCTCAATCCAAGCCGGCTCCCGTGGTAGAAAAAGTTGAGGCAGATGACAGTTTCCGCGTCTGGAAATGGAAAATCACCCCGGATAATTCGTCATATTATAAGACGACACACGGCAAGCTACTCAAAGCCTTTAAAGAGACCAACGAAGCTTACCCGAATGACTACATTATCAGCGTACTGACTACGGATGGCACCATACGCTTTATACGCACGTTAGCCATGCCGGCAGAGCAACGCCGTGAGGTGTTAGAGTTCTGTAAAAACCCGGCCAATCAGGTAACTAAACCCATACACGCAGATTTCGCATGGTAAATATACTCAAAGCCGTTATTCCGTTGATTATCGCCATGCCGGCGGTGGCGCAACCCGCCTTGCTGGGTGTGCGTGCAGAACCTACCCGCCCGGAGGTACAAAAGGTATATGCTGCGCACATACCCGCAGATACCGGGCTGACGGTGTGGGATATTACGCCGCAAACCGCAGCGGCGCATCACCTGCACCGTGGGGATGTTTTGCTGAGGGCAGATGGCAAGCCCCTGCACAGCCCTGCAGACTTGGCAGCCATTGTACAAAACAAAACCGCCGGCGAAACACTGCACTTGGAACTGCTGCGCCATGGTGAAAAGATGGAGCTGGGCATTGTGCTTGATGCCCGCAACGCACAGCCCGCACTCAACAAAGAACAAACAAGCGAGATTAACCGCCTGCTCTTGCTGCTGGTGCCCCATGGCCAAGAGACGGTAGATATACCCGCCGTGCGGCGACACTTGCTTAAATTGGCAAATGCCGGGCTGGCAGAAAAAGACGAATATGCCACCTGCGTGTTGCACATGCGCCATGGGGAATATATGCTGCGCATTAAATCCACGGAGCGTGTATTGTCCGTACTCAGCAACCACCCCGATGTACCGGATGCCGTGTTGCGTGCCGATTTTTACAAACGCGATACCACCCGCCTGCCCGAACAGCTGGAACAATTACTACTTAACGCAGAATATTACCGTCCATGAACCGACTCTTTTTCCTTACAATGGCCGCTGTGCTGTGCCCTGCTATGGCACAGCCAGAAGTATCCCCCGTGCAGAGATTGGAAACAGCCAAGCAGGAATACGATGCCATGCAGGCCGTATCTGCCGTGCGCTACCACCTGATGAAAATCAAGGAGGGTTTAAATGTTGAACAGGTGGACCGGGAATTGTTCATGCAAGGGTTCAGAGAACAACTGGCAGGTGGCAATGGATTCAGTGCGGTACGCGTACTCACCTATTATCAACAACAAAAGGACTATGTGATACAACAAATTCAGGCAGCGGATTTTCTTACCCCGCATGCCGCACAAAGCGGGGTAACATGCTTGGAAAACGGCTTGCAGTATGACTGCTTTATCCTGCCGGATGAAAGCCGAAATTACAAAGCCCGCCGTGCCCACCTGCTGATGGGCAGCATACCCGGCACACGCTACAATGTGTCTATCAGCGGCACCCCCGAGGCCGTGGATGAAGCTCTTTATGAGGCTCCCCGCGGGGGTGCTTGGCGCTTTTTAATGCCTGCAAGTTTGTTGGATGCGGCAGATGCCGCGCCCCTGCTCAAAAACAACATTCACACCGTTGAGATTTTGGCCATGCGAGAAGCCTCTGACGCTGAGCAAATTCAGCAGGCCCGTGCTTATTTTGCCGAGAAATCGCCGCAGCTGCCGGTCATTACTCACGAATCTCCCGAGCTTATTGCAGAGCGCAGCCTTCTGAGCGGCATGGATGCCGCCCGTGTGATTGATGAGCCGAGCCCACAATTGCAAGCACGCATTGAAGAACTGCTGCCTATCATGATGAATGCGGATGATGAGCAATTTTCTCAACAAATGGATAAAGCCGCCGCCGCTTATTGGGAAGCCCGTGAAGAGCTACGCCGCATGCAGCACCGCCGCATTGCTGCCGATATCATGCTCTTGCAACAGCAACAACCCGGTACGATAAAGCTCAGCAATGGGATTCTATGCCGTACACATAGTGGGGATAAGAGCAATATCCCCTTTTTACAAGCCCGTTTTATTGAAGAAGAAGAGCTGGGGCCGGAGATGTACCTGCGGGTAAGAGACCGTATCATTAACGCACAAAATGACCTCCCCGAGCTACTGCTTGACGTGGCAGATGAAATACCTCCGGGCAATCGTTGGGAGCTCATCATACCCCCTGCCCTGAGAGGTGAGGGATATGAACTACCCCTGATTTACCGTATTCGTGCTACTCGCCCGACTAAGAAAAATACGGCACCGAATGCGGCGCCGGATGTCATTTAAGATAAAAAGAGCGGTGGCGCAAACCACCGCTCTTCCGTAAAAGGGGGCAGGATTCGGGTTACTTAACGTACTTTTTCCACTGTTCAATGCGGGTGGGGGCACCTTTATCCAACACGTTGCCCGCGGCATCTACCACAATCACAAAAGGAACACCACGAGAACGGGTAAAGCCCGGCAGTGCATCAATATTCAGGTCTGTATAATGCACCGTAGGCATATCCGTGAGGTAAGATGCTATATAAGCCTTCCCCTCTTCTGCACTTGCATCGTAATTAACAAGAATCACCTCGGCACGGCCATCTGCCCTCATCTCCTTGTGGGTCTCTACCACGCCGGGCATAGCCATGCGGCAGGGGCCGCACCATGAGGCAGATTGCAGGTAAAAATACACCTGAGCATTCGGGGTTACCTTGCCGTTGATGATGGTGGCCTTTTGAGCAGCAACAGCCACAGCAGAGGGAGCAGAGGCAGTCTCATCGGCAGCAGAAGCCGTCATGGCAAATACTGCACAGCAGAGACCCAACATGTTGAACCATGTTTTTTTCATGGTGATTTTACTCTTCAGAGACAGATTCTTCTTCCTCCTCTTCCTCAGCGGCAGAAGTATCCAGATTCTCTACGGTCTGCTTCCATTGAGCCAGAACAGAAGAGGGATAACCATCCGCCAGCACCTTACCCTCGCCATCTACCATGGTAGCATGGGGAATACCACTTGCGGGAGTAAAGCCGGGAAGCTTATCCACATTTTTACCACCGAGGAGAATACCGGGGAATTTGGCTTTGTACTGTTTCAAAAACTTCTTAGCGGCATCCTCTGTCTGGTCACCCCCGATTAAAATAATCTCGGCACGGCCATCTTTCTTCATTTCTTTGTAAATTTCGGCCACTTCGGGCATTTCCTTATTGCAGGGGCCACACCATGAAGCGGATTGAAGGTATACATATACCAAAGCCTTTTTGGAGGGTTTGCCGTTGAATGTTTTGAGCTTACCGGCAGCCTTGCCTACTGCGGAAACAGAGGACTTCTTTTCAGCAGATTTCTTGCTCTTCTTCTTTTTCTTGGATTTCTTTTCACCGCCATCCATAGAAATGCCGGTACCGGCATCACCGGTGGAAACACCGAAATCCTGAGCCGAAGCCGTAAACGAAGCGGAGACCACAAGCCCCAGAGCCAACGTCAAAATACGAAAAGTTTTCATGATTGAGAAATTAAGTCTACACCTCATTAAACGCAAAAAGACACGCATATTCTACACAACAAATCAAAACTGACACAAAAATGGAAAACCTGCCCGGGAATACTCCGCAGGCAGGTTCCACTCAGGTATGGGCTATTACGACTCAGTTAAAAGAAAATCAAAGTTTTTGCAAACGCTGCTGCACTGAAGACGGCAGCATTTCACGCTGCTGAGGTGTGGCTATGGGCGCATAAAACAGGCGGTTTCCCTGTTTATCCGACAACTCCAGATACAATTCTCCGTTTTCAGACCGCAGCATTACATGCCCCTCAGCATCGGCAAAGGAAAGCGTAGTCTCTATGCTGCTGCCTTGTAACCACCCCGGATGCTTACCGGGAATACTGCGCGCCAAAACCAGCAGCTCTTGCATATCTGCCTGAACTTGGGCAACATCCATTCTATACGGCAAATGGCTCAACTGAATCCGCAAACGAGACTTTGCCTGCATGAATTGCACTTGAACCGCTGCACTCATCTCCACCTCTTCCGTATATGACTGTGTGGCCCCGGGTACCGGACGGGCAACAAGCTCTACCAAGGCCACGGCCTGTACTCCATCCCTCAAATACTGCACGCGCACTACCGTACCGGCACTATACGCCGCAAGGAGCCTGCGTAACGATGCGGCATCCGTAACCGTCTCCCCCTGAAGACGGAGCAATACATCCCCGGCCTGCAAGCCCGCAGCATGGGCAGGCGTATTCTCTGCCACGCGTTCTACCACCAGCCCTGCCCCTGACTCCTTTGCAGGAACCACTCCAAACACAACAGCCGCGTATGCCTGTGAAAAAATCAGCAAGCAAACGGTGAGGCAAAGCTGGATGAAGCGGGGCATCATATCACATCATCAGGCAAAAGCACGGGTTTGTTTTCCGATACGCGTATCACGAGACGAGTCTCGCCTTCTTCCTCCATCAAAAAGGTATCACAATGTGTATTTGCATCTGCACCGAATACTTGGCGGGTCATGGTAACACGCGGTGCCGCAGGTTTGGCGGCTACGGAAGGAGTGAGAGCTTGCTGCGGCCACCACATGAATAGACCAACAACCACAGCGGCTACGGCGGCACTGCTGCCCACCCACCACGCGCGGTAGCGATGGACAGGACGCGTACGCGCGGCCAGCATGGCAGACAACAAGCGTTGGCGTTGTGGCTGTTGCAACGGTGCGGGCTGATACTGCGCAGCCAGAGAGGAAGCTTCGCGCGGCTCCTGCGCAGCCTCTTTCATAGCAGCCAAAAGGCGGTCTCTGAGTACCGGCGACATGGCAGCAGGTGAGTACGCACCAAGGGGGCTACGTTTTTCTGTATCGTCAGCAATCATGATAAATCAGGGAAATCAGGGGTTAGTTGTTGGCGCAGCAGCTGCATGGCGGCGCGATAACGGGAGGCAATCGTGGGCAAGGGCTCGCCCAATATTTCTGCAATTTCGCGGAAGGAGAGCTCCTCCCACACACGCAAAATAACCACCTCTGCGTAATCAGGGCGCATGGCGCGCAAGGCGGTTTCCAAACGCTGCCGGTCATGCTCGGCATCTGCGGCACTTGTCAGCCAGGGGGTATCCTCCTGCACCTTGGGTGCGGCCTCTGCCGCCGCAGCCGCAGAAGTACGGCGGCGACGGTCTGCGCGGTATAAGTCACAGGCATCGCGCCTGATACAACTGATAACGTATGCCGGCCACTGTGCTGCCGACATACGGAATTTGCCGCCCTCCACCGTACGCACCAATTGAACTAAGGCCGTTTGTAAAAGGTCCTCGGCATCTGCCTCGGTACGCGTTTGCCGGCGGGCATACAGCAACAGACGCGCGCCGTGGGCATCAAGCCAAGACTCCCAATCAGGGGACTCACCCTGTATGCCGTCGGGGGCGACGTCTGTCGGTTCTCTTTTCATGCGTTTTCACCCCTATAGGCTGCGCAGAATCGATTTTTATTGAGTGAAAACGCAATTTTTTGAAAAAAGCGCCTCATTTACTCTCTTTTATCAGGCAAATCCGTACAAAAATACACGTAGAACGTAATCAGGCGGGGCTCGCCCTTCTCATTTTCATAATAGCCGGCATACTGCGCCATTATGTGATAAAATGCCCCATCGGGAACAGCCTCATAAAAACCGTATCCGCATTGAAACTGAGGATAAACGGTGTGCATGTAGTCTGCAATCAAACGCTGACGCAACTCTTCGGTTTCATCCGCATCCGGATCTTTATCCGTTTCTGTCAGAGGGCGCAAAATAATGGCAGAAGCTTCATCTGCCCCGTTGCCGCCGGTATAATCCGCCGCATGAGAACGCATGAACTCCTCGTGTCGCGGTGCAGCTTCTGCACGTATCTTATCTGTATGCGTTTTCATGTCGGCCGAACTCTCCATACCGAGTCCGGAGGCGGTCATCATCATAAACTCTACCGTTTCTTCATGCAGATAGCACGGTAAGTGAGCAGAACTGAGCAACAAGTGATATTTAAGAGCATCATTGTGCCAAACTAATTCGGTAAAATCGTCTCCCGTACACAAGGTTCGTAAAGCACGATGCGCCTTGCGCCAATCAGTCAAATCACTTTCCTGCGGCACCCACTCCGCAGGGACAGATGCCATGGCGGCATCGTAATCACGTATGGCTTTTTCAATACCGGGCAAAGCTGCCTTGATATCGGCTTGCGTTTTCAGCTCGCAAAGGTTTTCATGCAAACATTGCAACGCTGCGGTTGCCGCAGCAATACATGTATGCGCTTGGTCTGCCTCTACCGCAGCCACCTGTGCAGTTTCCGTTACACCCTGTGCAGGTAACACACTACCACCCAATAATAAAACCAGAGACACGTATTTCATAGTGTTGCCAATCTAGCATAATTTTGATTATGCCTCAAGCAAATTCGGCATCAACGGCTAATTTTCTTTACATAACGTAAAAAATGTGATAGCCTGCTGGACAGGTAGATTTTCTCATGAAAGGCATCGTATTGGCAGGCGGCTCGGGCACTCGACTTTATCCCATTACCAAGGGGGTAAGCAAACAGTTGTTGCCCATTTATGACAAACCCATGGTGTATTATCCTATCTCTGTGCTGATGTTGGCGGGGATTAGGGATATTCTCATCATCTCCACCCCTGAAGACATGCCGGGATTTCAGCGTTTGCTGGGGGATGGCTCTGACTACGGCGTGCATTTTACCTACGCCGTACACCCCAAGCCGGAGGGCTTGGCGCAGGCTTTTATCATAGGGCAAGATTTTATCGGCGATGATGATGTTTGCCTTGTGCTGGGTGACAATATTTTCCATGGCCCCGGGCTTACAGGATTGCTGAGACGCGCCGTCAACACGGCAAAAAATGAGAAAAAAGCTACGGTATTCGGGTACCAGGTGGAAGACGCATCCCGCTACGGTGTGGCCGAGTTTGACGCCCAGGGCAACTGCATCTCACTGGAGGAAAAGCCCCAACACCCCAAATCATCCTATGCGGTAGTGGGGCTGTATTTCTACCCCAACGAGGTGGTAAAGGTGGCAGAAAACATCACCCCCTCTGCCCGTGGTGAGCTTGAGATTACCAGTGTAAACCAAGAATTTCTCAATAGGCAGCAGCTCAAAGTCATCACCATGGGGCGCGGATTCGCATGGCTGGATACAGGCACTCATGACTCCCTGAGCGAGGCTGCGACCTTTGTGGAGGTTTTACAAAAGCGCCAGGGATTCCTTGTGGCAGCATTGGAAGAAATCGGCTACCGCTCGGGCTGGCTCAGTGCGGAAAAGCTCAGGGAAGTAGCCCTACCCATGAGCAACAGCCATTATGGGCAAAAATTGCTGGACTTAATCAAGTGATACACATTTCATGAAGAATATCCTCATTACCGGCGGAGCCGGGTTCATCGGGTCGCATGTTGTACGCCTTTTTGTCAACAAATATCCTGAGTACCGCATCATTAACCTGGATGCCCTCACCTATGCCGGCAACCTTGCCAATCTCAAAGATATTGAGAGCGCGCCTAATTACACATTCATTAAGGCAGATATCTGCGACTACGAGCGTATGTGTACCGTTATGCAGGAATACGCCGTTGACGGCGTGATTCATCTTGCGGCAGAAAGCCATGTGGACCGCTCCATCAAAGACCCGTTTACCTTTGCGCGCACTAATGTCATGGGCACGCTGAGCCTGTTGCAGGCAGCCCGCCAATACTGGAACGGCGATTGGCAAGGAAAGCTCTTTTACCACATCTCTACGGATGAAGTATACGGCGCGCTGGAGCTGGATAAACCCGAAGCCCCTGCTCCCTACGGCAGCGAGTTTTTCATGGAAACCACCAAGTACAGCCCGCACAGCCCTTACAGTGCATCCAAAGCTGCCAGCGATCACTTTGTGAGAGCTTATCATGATACCTACGGCATGCCCACGTTGGTAACTAATTGCTCCAACAATTACGGCCCCTACCAGTTCCCGGAAAAGCTTATACCGCTATTTATCAACAATATTCGCCACGGTAAGTCCCTGCCCGTTTACGGTAAGGGGGAAAATGTACGAGACTGGCTTTATGTGGTAGACCACGCCCGCGCCATTGATACGATATTCCACAACGGCAAAGTGGGTGATACCTACAACATAGGTGGCTTTAATGAATGGAAAAATATTGACATTGTTAAGGTGCTCATCAAAACCGTTGACCGCCTGCTCGGCAACCCGGAGGGAACAAGTGACCACCTTATTACCTATGTTACCGACCGCGCAGGGCATGACCTGCGCTACGCCATTGACTCTACCAAGCTCAAAAACGAACTGGGGTGGCAACCCTCCCTCCAATTCGAAGAGGGCATTGAAAAAACCGTCCGTTGGTATCTGGATAATCAAGAGTGGATGGATAACATTACCTCCGGCGATTACGAAAAATATTACGAAGAGATGTACGGCAAAAGATAAAGTTAAACACGAACAAACACCGAAACCGGTATGAAATTTGCTTATATTTTAATGATAGCAGGCATCTCTTGCTTGAGCGGATGTGGTGGCGGTGGCAGTAGCACCGGCGCCGTAACCGCAGACGGAGCTGTCATCTCGGCAGATTGCACGGCTACCGAGATGAGCTATACCATAGGAAACGCCACCGAGAATGAACTCATTGTTAAAAACATGAGTTTTACGGTAACCTCGCCTGGTGTTCAGTCCGGCAATGTTGCCATTACCTTCAGTGTGCGAAGCCTCGGAAAAGAAATTGTGGGAGAAGCCCAGCTCAACGGGATATGGTACACAGCCACCCCGACAAACGGCGAAAGTCTTATATACATTCCGCAAATTCAATCTCAAACCGGCAGTGCGGATATCAAATACGAGGCCTACCAATTGGGAATACAAGTACTCAGTACAGAGAAACAACCTGACGGTCACCCCGCCTCCCGAAACGCCGTATTCACTAAAGGCACCTGCAAAGTTTGGGTAAATGGAGCTTCCTATCCTTTCGATGCAACCGATACATCTGTGAAGATTGATTATAAATACTGATATACTCATTACAATCTTCTCAACTCCCAATTCAGCAATAACTATACACCTGATTCTGAGCTCTCCCACTCAACCAAAAACAGGATATATGCATATTGGAACCTGAGCTCAGTAACTCTATGTCACAAAATAATTACAGCATTGATTCGTAAAGCAGGAGAAGACATCAAAGTACGTTCCATTGCCGTAAAAAAGTAATCTCCTATAATATTCCGGCAAAGAACATTGTTCAAAGTCTGCATGGGCTCAAATTTTCCCAGCAGATATACTGCACACTGAGAAGTGGCGCCTGTATTTGAATATAGATAACCTCTTACCCGGTACATGATGCGCTAAACCAGCTATTACAACGATAGATTGATACAATGACAGAATGAATTCACCGGCGCAGCATCACATACGCACTCAAAGATAAACTCTGTCGCGGGAACAGTCCAAAAACTTCCATCGAAGCCCCTTTGGCCGGACAGCAACCACAACCAAGCTCCCCCTTCACAATCTCCAAACACTTTTGAAAAAGGACTCGCAAAAAAAAGAAACAAATATCGAAACAAAAAACAGGTATGTTTCAGATTTGCTGGTGCTTCAGACACCATTCTATGACAAAAAAAGTCGCAATCCAGCTTTGCTTATCTTTGTAACACTCGTTACAAAGAGCTGATGATAAAACAAGATGCTGGACTGCTACCAGCGCTATTGTCCTCCAAAATCGTATTGAGCTAAAGCTTTCATTTGATGATAGATACAATTTTTATTATCCTACAGCTGAAAGCGAGCTCGGAATGCATTCATAAAGAGAAATTAGCGTACGTGATTTACCCATATTAGAACGGGAAGTGCTGCTTTATGTTGACACGATGAAGGGATATTGCAGTAAGTGCGAGCGATTTCATTCCCTGAGGCCCTCCATATGTCATCCGACATATGGCTTTACATAGCGTATCATGATGTTACTATCCCGACACCTTATTCATGCTCCGACGCGTTATTTGCAAGATGAATATAAAGTAGCATATCCGACCGTTTTAAGGATAGATAAAGAAGTCTTAAAAGAAGATATTCCTAAACCCAAAAACAAAGCCGTAGAGGGTATTCTCATCGATGAGAAATACTTGGGGCTGAGTAAAGGTTTTGTTATCATGGTAATGAACGCCAAAACAGGTGAGCCATTGTCATTAACAAGTGGACGAGATGGTAAATGTTTGGATTCTTTCTTTAAGCATCTTGACGAGAAGGACAAGCAGAAGATTAAATATCTTGGGATAGACCGTTCCAATGCATACAGGTCTGCCACCTTGCAACACCTACCACATATTCATGTTTGCTACGATGCTTATCACTTAGTGAGTAACATGAATGAGGTGCTGGATAAAATACGACGTACTATCATGGCTCATGCACCTTACGGCGTAGATTGTTTTTGAAAGGCAAACGCTATGTTTTGCTCAAAGGCAGAGAAAATCTATCCGAAGATGCAAGGCAAGAGTTGCGCACCCTCTACACACTCAATCAAAGCCTTTACATTGCATACCTACTAAAGGAACAATTCCGGCAAGTATTTAAGACAAGTGATGAAAATACAGCAACGTGACGCCTTATACTATGGATAAAAATGTGTATGAAGAGCAAAGTCAAACAGCTCATCCATTTTGCAAAAGGAATAAGTTCAAAATTTAATAAGATAATCAATGGAATACGGCATAAAATAAACTCGGCAAGAATAGATGCAACCAATGCTACGATCAAAAGAATCCAATCTAAAGCCTGCGATATCTTCGATGTAGAGTATTTGTTTCTAAAATTGCGTCAAATATACTATCGCAAGCTTCTAAAACGGACTAAAATGCCTATGTCCTACTACCATCAAATCTGAAACAAACCCAGAGTGTGTTTTGTTTTTTTGTAATTGATATATCCTCTTTCATCATGTATGGCACCCTATTCATTCATAGCGGTGTAATTAATTTACCTCTCTCAAGTTATGACATGTTGTTAAATTTTCTGGACATCAGGTAGCAATATGTATATACTCATGGCGATCATTTTTTAAAGGAGTTCAAAAGTAGAATTACCGATTTCAGTCATCAAACAGTAATAATATCCGGAATGGGACAGATAGCAACACAAACAAACAGGGCTACACTTCTAGATGTACTTCGCATTATCCTGTGTACGGGTGTGGTTTTTCATCATTTTACCCCAATTCGTCCAGCCAGTGGACCATTTATGGTTCTTGGATTCTTTGTAATGAGTGGTTTTTTACTTGGGTTACAATTCGAGAGGACGGATAAATTAGATATTTCTCGCTTTTACGATAGTAGAGTCACTCGTCTCTTGCCCATGTTTTTCGTTGCGCTGATTGTCGGCATTATTTTCACGTCTTTGCGCGTTTGCATAAATTCTAGTGTATATACCATATTGCCAACATGGGAACTAAAGGAATGGACAAACATCAATATAGCAAAGTTGATAGGTTACTACAATGCGCCCCTTTGGTTCATGGGTATTATGTTTTTTATGCTTCTGTGTGCACCTATGCTTTTTTGGTTCTATAAGAAGAAATACGCGATATACGGTTTATGGATAATCTGCATATTAGCATCATGGGGATTGTTTCAGCAAGTCCCTTATAGTAGCGATCATGGATGTGGTCTATATTACTCCCCTCTTGCTCGTAGTTGGCAATTTATAGCGGGCATTGTTGCCGCCAAGATGTTCGTAAAATACTATAAAAAAATCCTTCTTAGCCGAATTGTTAATATCATCTGTATATTTCTTATTGCGATTTTCCTTGTGTTTAGTATATGGTCTATGATGGTGAAACAAGCTGCAGATTTACATTTCTGGAATTATACGTTTGACTTCGATTTTATCGTTGTCTGTATGTATACCCTGCTTCTTCCTTTGCTTTACAGTAGAAATTGGAAGGTAAATGCGAAAGTAGCTCATTCCCTTTCATATCTGTCGCTACTTACCTATCCGGTTTATCTTTTTCATGTGCCTTGCTATATTACATGCGCGGTTTTCTTAAATAAGCTAGGTATTGATAATCTGCTGTTCACCTCTTTCTTTTCCCTCATTATCACTATCCTTGTTAGTGATATAGCAATGCGCGTACAAAAAAGATGTTTTCAATAGTCTGGAATCTCATTTTACCTACAATGCTTTCATATAGTTTGTATTCATGCGATGGGGCATGGAGGTAGACCGTTGCCTGTATTTTTTGTTAACGGCATCTATACTTGCAACGTGTTTCGCGAATTAAAAATGGAGATGGTTATCAAATTGTGCACATTATTGAGGAGAAAGAATAGAAGCGTAAAAATTAATTATACTACTCCTCAAGAAATAGGTCTAACTATTTGTCAATGGTTTGAACCTATCATTTGCATGTGGCGCTTTTCAAAAAATAATGGAATCACAGAAGAATCCCGTTGTAAGATAAATGAATTTAGGGCACTGCGTCAAAAAAGTCGCGTGAATGACGGGGAAGTTAGCTGCCTGAGTTTGAGTCGGAGATAATCAATGGAGGGTAGTCCTCGGGTTTTGAGTTGGATGCGGGCAATCATTGAGTTCATCCCTTCAATTCGCCCCGAGGTCAGCCGATATCAGAAAAAGTTCAGCACCTGCGGTGCATGCCTTGAAAGCGTTTTTGCTAAACGATTGAATGGCTTTAAAGTTGACGCTTCAGCCAACGATATCCATTCCCCAAAAGCGGTAGCACACCTCTTGAAGCTCGAAAACTGAAATACGAGCCTGAGCTTCTCTTTGAGTAGATATACTTCCTGTAGTGGTTGATTGATTTGCAGCATCTTATCCAATTCTTCTCGTTTATCCGCAGTCAGATTCTCCTCCCCGCAGAGAAATAAGTAACGCTTTCCTTTTACAAGCTTTTTCTCCTCTTTCTCTAGGCTCTTACACAGTTCTCTTCTCACCTCATCTACTGCATCATTCACGTTCTTGATGATATGGAATGGAT
>JAZRBG010000024.1:0-45926 GCA_045634945.1 Akkermansia sp.
TGGGGGATAGGGTTTGGGAAAGGGGGGGCTGGCATGCGCCGCCCCCTTTCCCAAGTCTTGTGCCCAAATTTAGGGCACAAGACAGCGCTTGTAAAATAATTACCTATATTTCAAATTCATAGTTGACTTCAGTCCCGCTATCGGGGCGTGGCAATCAAACGGTGAATAAATTGTGGGACTGAAGTTCCTCGCTTCGAAAGGAAAAATCAGCCGCTCAATGATTTACCCATTAACCGGCTTGCTTTAATGCAACACCTTGCCGTAGTATTCTTGCCACTCGGTGGCTATGCAGAAAAAGCTGCCATCTGCGGCAATGCACAGGCCGCATAACTCCTCCAGCTCATGAAAGGGGGCGATAAGCCAATCTGCCGTGCGCTTATTTTCACGCCCGAAGAAGTAGCATTGTTTTTGCGTGTAGTCTTGCGGGATGTGTTGCAGGCGGGGGATTGCTGCAAAGTCCCCCTCTTCTGCGTGGTAAAAATCCATCAATAAAGAAAGAGAACTGTTGCAGAGCGGTTCTTGCCAGTCTGTGGGTATGGCCCCATTGGCGCAGAGCCTGGCAATGAGCTTTTTGGGGGCTTGCACTGCCGGCCATTCATCAAACTCCAAATAATAATCTGTAGTGTCTATATCAAACAGCTCTTTCATTAAACGGTGCTGGTGAGCAAGATGGTTGCGCGCCGCGTCTTGCTCCGGGCTCGGTTCGGTAAAATATCCCATTACCATCAGTTGCGCAAGGGTTGCTTCTTCTATGCTGCGCCAGGTTTTGCGTAAAGAAGGGGAGAGCAGGCCTTGGCGGTATGCCCCATGAATGGCCGGGCGTATGATGGCGTTATATATATCGGCATCTTGGTTGCTCAGATATTCCCCGGTGAGGATGATGTGGGTGGCGTGAGTTTGGACCGCAGAATCCCCGGTAGAAATGGCGTGTAAAAAATCGGCTTCTGTCTTGCCGGCATAATAATATGCCTGTTGTTGTTCTTGGGTGGGCAAGTGAGCACATTGCTCTGCAAGATTGCGAAGTTTGCATGCAATTGCCTGTGTGCGTTGGTTGTTTTTAGCCATGGTCGGATGAGAAAAACGAAAGGGGCTCAGTTTTTCAACTGAGCCCCTTCAGTATCGGGCAAGCGGGATTCGAACCCACGACCCCTTGCACCCCATGCAAGTGCGCTACCAGACTGCGCTACTGCCCGAATGTTGAGGATTTGTTTGTCTTGCGCCTTGCAGCGTGTCGACAGGGGAATTATACATGAATTTTTACAGTTGTCAATACATTTTTTTCATGATATAATCATTTTTGTCATGAAAAAGGTAAAAATTGCCGTAGTCGGGGCCAGTGGGTACACCGGTCAGGAGCTTTTGCGCATACTTTTGCGCCATCCGGGGGTAGAATTGGTATGCGCCACGTCTCGCCAGTACGCAGGGCAGGAGCTTTGTGACCTGTTTCCGCGTTTTCGCCATGTGCCGGGCGCAGATTTGAAATTTACGGATTCAGATGTACCCGCCATTGCCGCCACGGGGGCAGAGGCTGCCTTTTTGGCATTGCCTCACGGCGTAAGTGCTGCGTACGGCCGCGGTTTGGTAGAGGCCGGGATTCGTGTGATTGACCTTTCTGCCGACTTCCGCTTGAATGACCCTGCCGTGTATGAAGAGTTTTACGGCAAGCCGCACCCGGATGTTGAGTTGATGCAAGAGGCCGTATACGGTATGCCTGAGTGGCACCGAGAAGAGATTGAGAAGGCTCGCATTGTGGGTTCCCCGGGGTGCTACCCCACCAGCATCATTCTTCCTTTAGTGCCGTTGCTGAAAGCCGGCTTGGTGAAGCCTGAGGATATTGTGGTGAACAGTGGCAGCGGTGTATCCGGTGCCGGCCGCAAGGCAGATGTAAGCCTGCTGTATTGTGAGTGCAATGAGAGCATGCGTGCCTACGGCGTGCCGCGCCACCGCCACCTCTCTGAGATTGAGCAAGAGCTTTCCGGTGCAGCCGGTTGCAACGTGACCATTACCTTTACCCCGCACCTTATGCCCGTGAATACCGGTATTGTGACCACTACCGTGGCTAAATTGGCAGACGGTGCCACGGCTGAGGCTGTAACGGCTTGTTTGGAGCAAGCGTATGCCAAGGCTCCCTTCGTGCGCCTGATGGGTCTCAACAAACCTGCCGATACCAAGAATGTAACCCGCACTAATTTTGTGGATATCGGCTGGGCGGTAGATGCCCGCACAAACCGTTTGGTGCTGATGAGCGCTGAGGATAACGTGATTAAGGGGGCAGGCGGCCAGGGTGTGCATGCCTTTAACATCATGTTCGGTTTTGATGAAACTGAAGGCCTTTGGCTGATTTAATTTACTAACCTGTTCATTATATGCTACCGGTTCTGCTCATTGTAGATGACGAAAAGGCCACGCGAGATGTGCTGTGCAGTGCCTTGGAGGACGACTATGAAGTGTACGCTGCCGCTAACGGCAAGGCGGCGCGTGCCATTTTGGAGAGCGAACCGGTGGATATCATGCTTACGGACCTGCGCCTGGGTGGTGAGAGCGGCATGGATTTGATTGACTATGCGCAAACTCTTCCCCAAGCGCCGGCCTGTATCATGATGACGGCTTACGGCAGCCCCGCCACGGCTGCCGAAGCCAAACGCCACGGTGCCTATTATTTTGTTACCAAGCCGCTTAATCTGGATGAGGTAGAGCTGTTGTTGAAACGCGCTGCCCATACACGCTCTCTGGAGGCAGAGAACAGGGAACTGGCGGCAACCTTACGCCCCACGGGCGGGTTGGATTCCATGCTGGGAGACAGCCCGCAAATGCAGGGCATTTTCAACCGTATACGCCAAGTGGCCCCCACGACTGCCACGGTGTTGATAGAGGGTGAAACCGGCACCGGTAAAGAGCTGGTGGCTAAGGCCATACACTCCCTCTCCCCCCGTGCCAAGGGCAAATTCGTGGCGGTAAACTGCGCGGCTCTTTCCCCGCAATTGATGGAGAGTGAGCTTTTCGGCCATGAAAAAGGGGCTTTCACCGGGGCAATGCAACGCCGCAAAGGCCGTTTTGAAGAGGCGGATGGCGGCACGCTTTTCTTAGATGAAATAGGGGAGATAGATATACCCACCCAAGTAAAATTGCTGCGTGTGCTTGCAGAGAAAAGCATAGAGCGCGTGGGCAGTAATGAGCCCATTGCGGTGAATGTGCGAGTAGTGGCTGCTACTAACCGCAATTTGCAAGAGATGGTGGCTGCCGGTACATTCCGTTTGGATTTGTACCAGCGTCTTAATGTCATCTCTCTGCATTTGCCGCCGCTGAGAGAAAGAGTGGGGGATATTGTGCTGATGGCCAATGCGTTTGTGCAGGAGCTTTGCAAAGAAAACAACAAAGCCCCCAAAACACTTACCCGAGACGCCCTGGAGATACTGCGCTCTTACAGCTGGCCGGGTAATGTGCGACAACTGCGCACGGCCATGGAGCACGGTGTAGTCATGAGTGACTCTGCCCTTATCCATACGGCAGACTTGCCGGAGTATCTTACCGCGGCGGTTGCGGTGCCGCTTTCTCCGGCTCCCCAAAATAGCATACACACAGACTTTAAGCTTGATTTTACCCGCTCTTTTAATTTAGAATACATCGTACAGAACACTATACTGCGCGCGCTTGAGCATACAAAGGGTAACAGGTCTCAGGCTGCGGCGCTTCTCGGTATTAACAGACGCACGCTGCAACGCAAGATGGCTGAGTCTCCGAGCGTGTTCCGGCAGTTCTTATCATAATCGCATATGGCAATATTCGCTTTTTCAAAACAGCAGAGAATCACAACTTCCGTACGTTTGGTAGTTGTCATTATGTTGGCTCTCATGTGTATCTTTAAGCTGTTCCTCAGCTATAAAGGTCTTAATCAGCCGGAGGTGATGGACCAAGCTCAAATCGCGCGTTCCGTGGCTAATGGTGAGGGCTTTGTCACAAAGTTTTACAGGCCGTTTGAGCTGGCGAAAATGGACCAAAGAAACGGGACTGCCCCCCTTGATTTGAACACCGTCAGAGACGTGAACCATGCCCCGCTCAATATCGTGAGCATGGCTGCTGCGCTCAAGATAACGGGTAACAGTGATTTTGAGGCCAGCCGCATACCCGTGGACGAAAACGGGGAACCCATGCAGAACCTTTACAATGCGGACCGCGTTATTTCTGCCGTAAGTTGTGCGTATTTCCTGCTTGCCATGGTATTGGCTTATGCCTTGATTACGCGCTTGTTTGATGAGATTGTGGCGGCAGCCACGGTTTGTTGTTTTGCCGTGAGCGAGCTGATGCTGGATTACGCCATCAGCGGTTTGCCGCAGCCGTTGATGCTTTGCTGCCTGTTGGCCGGTATGCATTTCTTGCTGAATGCCAATAATGCCATGCGCAACGGTGATCATGTGGGCTTGCCGTTGAACTTGGGTCTCTCCTTTGTATGCATGGCACTCATGTGCCTGAGCGGGTGGTTGAGCGTGTGGATTGCCATCGGTTATTTGGTGTTCTGCTCCTTCTACTTCCGCCCCTACGGTATGTACGGCCTGATTGGGCTTATTGTTTTGGTGGTGTTCTGCGCCTATTCCATGTGGATGAATCATAAAACGGTAGGCAGCTATTTCGGCAACGCCTTCTACGGTATTTATGATTGTTTCGGCGGCAGTTCTGAGGCTTTGATGCGCTCTATCAACTCACAGGATGCGGGGATTGATAACTCCATGCTGGTGCTTAAGTTTGTGGGTGCCGTGTTTGCCCAAATCAAGAGCCTTTATGTGAATTGCGGGTCTGTTTTGGTGGCTCCGTTCTTCTGCCTCGCCCTCTTCTTCCGTTACAAGCGCAGCGGTGTACAATGCGTTAAATGGGCATTGCTCAGCATGTGGGCATTCTCCCTCATGGGCATGGCATTGTATGGTACGGATACCCCGCTGAGCAGTGGGCAGTTGGCCATTCTTTTTGCCCCGTTGTTCGTGGCGTACGGTTTCTCTCTGATGTTCAATTTCATGGCACGCCTGAACTCAGAGTACATCACATTCGGCCAGCTGCGTGGCGTATCCATCGTCTTCATCGTGTTGTTGACGGCCGGGTCTACCATTGCCAGTTTCCCGTCCGACCTGTACCGCGGTGTGTGGCTCAGAGAGAAGGGTGCCCCTCATTATCCGCCGTACTATCCCCCTGCCATGAACTGCAAATTGTGTGATCTTACCAATGACTATGACGTCATTGTCACAGACCAGCCATGGGGGCTTGCCTGGTACGGCAACAGACGCGCGGTGTGGATTCCGCGCACCTTGGATGCCTACCAGAAACTCAATGATGAGATTTTATCTACCACCGGTGTATCAGTGCAGGGTATTTTGATTACGCCTTCTTCATACGACCCCATTATCCCCTCTGCCTACGCTCCCACCAACTTCAGACGCAGCGGTCGTCCCGGCGGCTTTACTGCGGTGTCTGAGAACATGGGAGACTTTACCCCCCTGGCTCTTAATTTGCCGCTTGCCATCCTTGACCCCCGCAGTTCTCTTTTTGTGAACAATTTTGCACCCACTCAGGGCGCACAGGGAAGCGGCCCGCTTCAGCTGGGCGATATTGTTAATGTGGCCAACAACGGCTCTCCTGCACAATTTGATGAATTGATTCCGTTAAATGCCGGTGCAGCCGTTTTGTATCGCAAACGCTCCTTCCGCCAATCCCGTTAATGATTTAAGTTCCAACGTCATAAAGTCATGCCTCCCAAATCTTCAAAAACGCTCAGTTTTGAGCAATCCATGCAACGACTTGAGGAAATTTCCGCCCGCTTGGAAAGCCCCGATACCGGCTTGGAAGAAACCATCAGTTTGGTAGAAGAAGGGCTCAAGCTGGTGAAAAACGGCAGACAATTGTTGGATGCAGCCGAGTTGCGCATTAAAGTGTTGGAGAATCCTGCCGCAGCTCCGGAATCAGAAAATAAACCTCAGGTTAGAAAGAATGACGAAAATGACTTCTCCCTCATATAATTTACCCCCCTTGCTGGCTCGGCTCAGTGAAGGTGAGAGTTTGAATGCTTTGTCTGCGGATGAGTTGACGCAGCTGGCAGAAGAGATTCGCCATTATCTGGTAGAAACCCTGGCCATTACCGGTGGCCATTTGGCTCCTAATTTGGGCATTGTGGAGCTGTGCATTGCCATGCATCGCGTATTATCCACCCCGAAAGACAAGATTCTTTTTGATGTTTCTCACCAATGCTATGTGCATAAGATTCTGACCGGACGAGCTGCCGCCATGACGGGGATTCGCCAATTCGGTGGTATTTCCGGTTTCTGCAAGCGCAGTGAATCCGAGCATGATGCCTATGGGGCAGGGCATGCCGGTACGGCTCTTTCCGCCGCGCTGGGTATGGCCGTTGCCCGTGACTTGGCCGGGGAGGATTACCATGTGGCCGCCGTGGTGGGTGATGGTGCTTTTACCTGCGGTACTACGCTGGAGGCTCTCAATAATATAGCTTCTCACACCCGCAAATTTATTCTTATTCTCAATGATAATGAGTGGAGCATTGATAAAAACGTAGGTGCTTTGGCTCGTTATTTTGCCTCGTTGCAAGAGACCTCTGCCTACACTTGGTTGCGTGATAAGTCTATCAAGTTTATTGAAGGCCTTGCCGGCAAGAGCATGAGAGACCAAGCCTCTAAGCTGGTCACTGCGGCCAGAGCCGTCATTAACCCGCTGAGCTTCTTCCGTGAGATGGGGCTTAATTATTACGGCCCCATAGATGGGCATGATATTGCTCGTTTGGAGAAGGTGCTCCGCATTGCCACGCGTCAGAATGAGCCCGTGGTGCTGCATATCATTACCCAAAAGGGTAAGGGCTATGAGCCCGCTGCGCAGAATCCCACCAAGTTCCACGGTATCGGGCAATACAATGTGACGGATGGCACCACCAAGGCAGCTTCTCGTCTTACGTATTCTGAGGTGTTCGGTACGGTGCTTTCTCAATTAGCGGCAGATGACCCCGCCATCACCGCCATTACGGCAGCCATGCCCAGCGGTACCAAGTTGGATATTTTCCGCAATCAGTTCCCCAAGCGTTTCTTTGATGTAGGAATTGCAGAGGAGCATGCGGCTCTGTTTGCCTGCGGCCAAGCCACCCAAGGCCTCAAACCTTACGTGGGCGTGTATTCTACCTTTATGCAGCGTGCGGTGGATATGATTCACCACGATGCGGCTTTGCAGAATTTGCCCGTGCGTTTCTGTATGGACCGCGCCGGTTTGTCGCCGGATGATGGCCCCACGCACCATGGCTTGTATGATATCAGCATGCTGCGTTGCATTCCCGATATCATCATGATGCAGCCTGCTGATGAGGCAGAGTTTGCCCATATGCTTGCCACAATGAATGAAATCAACCACTGCCCCAGTGCCATTCGCTATCCGCGTGGTTGTGGTGAGGGTGTTGCCCTGCCGGAAACGCCGCAGCCTTTGCCCATCGGTAAAGCTGAGGTCTTGGCAGATGGTGCCGAGGTTGCTTTGGTGGCATTGGGTAATATGAACGCCGTTGCTGCACAAGTGAGAGAAAACTTGCTGGCTGCCGGTGTTGATTGTGCACACATCAATGCACGTTTCATTAAACCTCTGGATGAAGCTTGCCTGTGTAGCTATGCTGAAAAGTGCAAATTGGTTGTCACGCTTGAGGACCACACCGTGATAGGTGGTTTCGGCAGTGCCGTGCAAGAGTTGTTGATGCGTGAATCCATATCCACTCAGGTATTGCCCATCGGTTGGCCGGATGCCTTCGTGGAGCATGGTACCCTTGAGCTGTTGAGAGCCAAACACGGTCTTACACCGGAGGCTATTACTTCTCGAATCCTTCAAAAACTTAATAAACACGTATGAAAAAATTAGTATTATTGTTGGCGATGACCGCCGTATCCTTTTCTTGGGCTGCCGATTTGCCCACGGTAGATGTTTTTGGCGACGGTACGGACAAGCCTGCCCGCAAAGAACAGGATGAGGATTACATTGCCGACTGGGTGAGCGAGCTTTCTAATTTGCCTGCCGAAGAGCGCCAACGCTACATGAACTATTTTGCCATGGCCAAGTGGGCTTATGCGCAGGGCTCATTCGATGTGTGCGAAAACAGCTTGAATGTGTGTGAATCCATCTACGATAAAAACCCCAATGTTTGGAATTTGCGCGCATCTTCCCTGCTGTCTCAGCAGTGTTTTGATGCCGCCGAGGCATGGTTGAAAAAAGTTCGCGCCGTGTATCCGGATGATTCCGTATGTAACTTGAATTATTCCTTGTATTATCTGGGTACTGCCAAGTATGAGCAATGTGTTGAAGAAATTGATATTTTGCTTGATGAGTTGGAGTATAAGGCCGATATGGAGGCGTTGAGACATACTCTTACCTTCAGAAAAATGCTTTGCCTGGTGTTGATGGATAAGGTTGAGGAGGCCAAAGCTCTTGTAAAAGATATAACGCCGCTGACCTTTACGCCCCTTTATTATTACAGCCGTTGCATATTGGCCTATATGGATAAGGACAATGCGCGCGCCCTGAACGAAATGAAAACAGCTGATAAGATTTATAAGAATGATGCGTACTTGTCTACTTACAAGCAGGCTCTTATTTTTTCCAAGCTGCTTGATAAGTTCTCCGGCGCATCATCGCTGACCAAATAACCCCGTCAGCTAATACGGCTCTGCTGCATGAAAGAGCGAGATATAGGTACCATTCTCAAACTCAGCCCGTTGGGAGACCACGGGCTGATTGTTGTATGGTGTACTGCCTCGCATGGTATTTTGCGCACGGCTGCACGCAATGCCCGTAAGCCGGGTAGCGATTTTACCGGCCGTATAGACTCTTTTTTGGAGTGTGAGCTGCTCTTCAGCATGCCTGCCAAGGGAGACTTGGCCACGCTGCACAGTGCAGAGCTTATCACGCCCCGCCTTCCTCTGCGCAGTGAGCTGTCTCGCCTGTATCTTGCCGGGTATCTTTGCCGATTGCTGATGGCTACCGTAGAACCCGGAGACGGCAACCCCGAATGGTACAAGCTTATCTCCGGGGCTCTGGATTATGTGGCAACCTCAACTCCCCGACTCGCCGTTTTGGAGCATTTTGAGAAACGCCTGGCCACGTTGCACGGTATTTATACGCCCTCACTCCCGGCGCACCAATGCCTCTTGCGCCACTTCCAATCCTTGCCCGACGGCAGATTGCAATTTCTGGATTATGCACAAAAAAGCACCGAGTGATGACTCGGTGCTTTTTTGTATCAATGATAGGTTGGAAAAGCTATCAGAAGTTGACGCGAATAGCCGTGGTGAACTCCCAGCCGTTGTAGCAATCTGCGCCGTCTTTGCGTGCAGTGGTGTACTCTGCGCCGAACATGAGCTTGGTGGCATCCTTGTGCTTGGCTGAGGCATACAGGTCTACACCGAAGTAGAAAGCATGCAGGCTGTCTACCCAGGGGGCGGCCGTGGTTTGCGTGCAGATGTAGCGGTCTGCGCCTAATTTGCAGGCACCATCGCCGGTCATGCCGTTGTAGCGGAAGACGAGGTCCACCTGCGGGTGTACGGCGTACACCGGCTGCAGCTGAATGCCCACATTGTTGGTACCGTTGCCGTTTTGCTGCTCAAATGCGGCAATGGCATTGGCCATGAAGGTGAGTTTGCCGTGCTTTACCTCATACCCCAAAGAGATGGCATCTTTAAAGCCCAAGCCGTAGTTGTTTTCACCGGGTTTGCGGCGATTGTGGTAGGCGTTGTTGAAGTCATGTATATATTCGGCAGAGAGGGCTTGGTAGCCGTTCTCCGTGACGTCAAACTTATGTGTACCACCGAGAATGAGGAAGCACTTGTCTTCCCAGCCGAACTCGCCTTTCAGGCCGCGGCCATCGCGATATACATCCTTATGGGACATACTCTTGCTGGCGCAGGCGCGGTCGTTAGCCATCACTTGCAGGAACACGGTGTCGTTCTTGTCCGGTGTGGTGTAGTTAAGCTCAACACCCCAGTTGGTATCAATGTTGAACTGATTGGCTACATAAGAACGCTCCACACAGGGGATATTGGCGTTCGACATGCGATAGTCGGAGGTGAAGAGCGGGGCAAACTTACCGGCTTTTACACTCAAACCTTTTACGGCAGAGATATTCTGCTTCACCCAAACGGAGTATATGTCTGTATAGGTGAAATTACGCTTGGTGCGTGCGTTTTTACCTATGGTATAGGTATTGCGGGAGGGCAAGCCACCGATGCGGCCGATGATGTTGAACTGCGTGCCGGATTTCATCATCATGTTAAGCCCGATCCAAGAGCGGCGGAACTCGCTGTTGAAAGGAGATGCCGTGTCTCTGAGGTGCAGACCATTGCTGCCATTGGGCTGTACGGAGGCCATCTGCCACTGCTCACGGTAGGTAAAGTTCACCTTGTTGATGAAGGTGTCTTTATTTTCGTAGACAACGAGTGCTTTTTTCACATCGTCTGCCCAGTCGGTAGTAACCTCGCCTGCCACTGCCGGCATAGCCACCGGCAGTGCAGCGAGGAGTAAGAGAGTTTTGTTCATATAACTGTTTGTTGTAGCTTAGCGCAGCTTGGCAAAAAGCGTCTGCTGGTCAAGTACGCTCATGTATTCCGTGTGGTCAAGACCCATGTCAAGCACGTAGAGAGTGAGCAACTTCTTAACAACGCTCAGCAGCTTTTCGGGCTGCCAGGGTTTCTCGATATAGTTGTCAATATGCCCCTCGTTGATGGCGTTGATGGTGTCTGCATGCGTGGCTTGGCCGGTAAGCAGCACCTTGCGGGTCTTGGCAAAACGCTTGTCGGCTGCTACCTTGGCCAGCAGGTCTGTGCCACTGGCACCGGGCATCACTTGGTCAGAGATGACAAGGCCTACCAAGTCGCCGTCAGCGTCAATCTGCTCCATGAGGCTCAGGCAGTCTTCTACGCCGGAGGCTTCCTCAAGACGAATGAGCGGGGTGAGAGCACGCAGGTCTCTCATTACGGAATCCAGCACTTCTTGCTGGTCATCGATGCATATGATATTAATTTTTTCCATTGATTTGTGTGGTTGGAAGGTTGATAGAGAAGGTTGTTTCGCCATCCGTGCTGTTGAGCTCGATGGTGCCGTTGTAACTGTCCACTAAGCGGCGGACAATGGATAACCCGAGCCCGAGACCGAAGTCCAAGCCCAGTTTTTTAGTTGTGAAGTTAGGTTGAAAGATTTTTTCGTGGATTTCCTCAGGTATGGCGGGGCCATTGTTGGTGATGGAAACCTGCACATATTCCTCAGGCAGCAAGTGCATGCCCTCGGCTGTAAAAGAGTTGGTTGCAATGCGGATGGTGGGGGAGGGGGTAGCTGCCTGCTGCATGGCATCAAACGCATTGTTGATAATGTTGGTCCATATCTGTACCAACTCGGTAAGGTCTGCCGTAATGGTGGGGCAAGGCTGCAAGTTTGTCTCTACCGTAACATGCTTGAGCTTGTTGGTGAGCAGGTTCATGGCATCATTGACGGATTCTCTCACGTCTACGCCCTCTTGGCGGGTAGAGTTGCCGCCGCCCAGCAGTTTGACGGCGCGTACAATACCCGTGGCATGTTTGGCTGCTACCTGCATGTCTCGCAGGTCATGCCCCAACTCCCAGAACTTATAATTAAACTTGACGTGGCGCACGAAATCCGGGCCGTATTTGACCAAGGTCTTGGTATCGGGGATAATGTGGGCCAATACCTTGGCTGCCGGTTGCGGTAAGTTGAGCTCGCGCTCATACTTGCGGGCCAAGGTGCGCAGCTCACTGGCTGCTACAAATGAGGTGTCTTCGTAACCGAAACGGAAGAGCTTGGCGTTTAACTTGTCTTCTTCTTCCAAAAATTCGGCCATGTGGTCTGCCACAAACTCTGTGCGGCGCGTGATAACGCCCACGGCGTTGTTGAGCTCATGGGCAATGCCGGCAGAGAGTTGGGCCAAGGTAGAGGCCATCTCTGCGCGTTGTAACAGGCGCTGGGCTTCTTCTTTTTCCGTGGCGTGGCTGAATATGCGTATATTGCGCGCAGCCAGCTCGTGCATCAGCACGGGAATGAACTGGTGCTCCAAGGTGCCGTGGGTGGCTTCATCCACAGCAGGGGTGGTGTCGTCTATGTAGGCCAGTTTGGTGTCTTCTACCGCAACAATATCATTGGAGCTGTGATAGGTGCGGGAGAAGAATGCCTGCACACACACGTATGAGCCCGGCCCGGCTCGGAATACCTCGTGCTTGCGAGCCATGGCAACCGGTAAATCCGTGCCGCTGATGGTCTCTGCCTGGCGGTATGCCACCAGCGCACCTTCCAGTATCAGGTAGAGGCGGTGGCACTCCTGCCCCTGTTCCACCAGCATCTCACCCTGCGAGATGCTGATGGTACGCCCGGGGTCGCTGAAGTAGACTCGGTTGAGTCTCACCAGCGGCTCATTGAGATGTTCGGGCAACAGGCTCATCGTGTGTATAATGTGCGGTTAATTGTTTATCAGCCGAAGAAACCGGCACTGCCCAGCAGGGTCATCATGATAATGGTGATGGCGAGACCGAGCAAGCAGAGAATGGTACCCGAGATAGCCATGCCCTTCTGCTCAATGTGGCCGGTGGCATAAGCCATGGCATTGGGCGGGGTGGAAATCGGCAGGGCCATACCCAGAGAGGAAGCAAAAGCTACCGTTACCAGCAAGGCTACGGCACCGGCACTGTCCATGGAGCCGGCTGCCAACATGGCACTGGCTACACCGCCGAGGATGGGAACAAGCAGGGCTGCCGTTGCCGTGTGGCTCATGAAGGTGGCCATGAAGAGGCAAATGCAGCTTGCACCGATGAGCAGAATGGTGGAGTTCCAAGTGCCGAACGGAATGGCGTTAATCATGTCCTTGGCCAAGTTGGTTTCGCTGAGGGCTACACCCAAGGCGAAGCCACCGGCTACCAGCCACAGCACGTCCCAGCTCATGGCCTTCAGGTCCTTCTTGGTGATAACGCCCGTGATGGAGAATACGGCAATCGGGATAATGGCTACGGAGTTGGAGTCAAGACCATGGTACTCCTTGGGAATTACCCACATCAGGATGGTAACGATGAAGGTGATGTAAACAATGAATGCCTTGGGGGTCTTGAGGAACTTGCCTTTCAGCTCGGTAGAAAGGTCCAGGCTCTTCTGGGAAATCGGGAACATCTTGAGCAATACAAACCATGCTACAAGGAGCATTACCACCACAAAGGGAATGCCGAAAGCCATCCATTTGCCGAAGGATACATCCAGACCGATGTCTTGCATGAACTTGAGGGCAATGGCATTGGGGGGGGTGCCGATGGGGGTACCGATGCCACCTAAGTTGGCACCTACGGGAATGCAAAGAGCGAATGCTGCGCGGCCGCGGTCTTCAGGCTTGAAGAGAGCCAATACCGGGGTGAGCAGGGCAAGCATCATGGCAGCGGTAGCCGTGTTGCTCATGAACATGGAGAATACGGCCGTAACGGTCATGAGACCGAGCAATACGTACTTGGGATTGGTGCCGAAGGGCTTGAGCAATACGCGTGCCAGGTTTACGTCCAAACGGTACTTGGTGGCGGCATCAGCCAGGAAGAAACCACCGAGGAAGAGAAGGATGATGGGGTCTGCAAAGGTAGAGAAAATGCTCTTTTGCTGGGTCAGATTGACAATCTTGATGTCCTTGAGGGCCTTGCGGTTTTCAGGAGCATTAAAGTTATTGGCAGCGGCGTAGAGCTCATTTGCAGATGCGGTGTAATCAGCCATGAGCTGATTGTCGGCCTCCGTCTTGTTTTCTGCTTTGCCCAGCTTGGCAGCAGCTTTGGCGCACTTGTCTGCGTAATTCATGTAGCTGCTGGTAACTACCATGTACAGGTCATCGTTGGTGAGCTGCCCCTTCTTGTTGAGCTTGGTCTTGATGTCTGCTTTGATTTGCGCGAGCGGAGACTCCAAAATCTTGGCACCGGGGGTCTGGGGATCCGGGGCTTCCACAAACTTCTTCACTGCCGTGGGGCAGGCCTCAGGGGCAGTAACGCGTTCTACAACGCTGTACACGTCTTTCATCTCGAAACGCTGCGTCTTGAAGCAGTTAAGAGACTGATTAGAGGTGGTGAACAGAGTAAGAGCAATAACGGCAACGGATGTTGTCCAAATCGGAATGACTTCCAGAATCCACATCAAAGCCGCAAAGATGAACAGAGCAACAACGCGTGCCTGAATCGGGTTGATGATGGTTTCTTCCGGGGTATTAATCATATCCGGCAGGAATAGCGCGCTGCCACTCAGGAGCAGCACGACAAACAACTTAATCAGAGTTTTTTGAGTACTTGACATAGCTGATAATTAGTTAACCTCAGCACAGGTCTGTCGTTGAGCCTGCGCAGGCGCGCACGCGTGCGACTCGGCTTGTGCTGCCCATAGCCTACTATATTTTACCCGTTTTTGCAAGTTTTACTTTTCTTTTCATAATAAAAAAAGCAAAAAAACGGGGGTGATGAATGCATCACCCCCGTATATGAAAAGTTTACGGTAAAGGCTAGGCCATTTCTACCAGCAGCTGTGCCAGCACTGTCATCATTATCAGTGCTATGGGGTATGCGGTAGAATAGGCGATAACCGGCTCTTGGCTCTCTGTTTGGGAGGTAATTGCCCCCAAAGCGGGGGTAGAGGTTTGAGAGCCGCAAATACAGCCCAGAGTTTCGGCTATGTCCATTTTCAGTAGCTTGCGGGCTACAAAGTAGCCGATGAAAAGCGGCAGTAGTGTAATGACGGCACCCACCATGAACATGGAGAAACCGTTGGCAGCCAGTGTCTCTACCAGTTTTTCACCACCTGTGATACCGGCTCCGGCCAAGAAGAGCATAAGCCCCAGCTCTTGTACCAGTACGCGTGTGGGGCGCGGCATGAATCCGGCTATGGGGCCAATCTTACCGAAGTGCCCCAGCAACAGGGCAACTACCAACGGGCCACCGGCCATACCCAGCGAGAAACCCTTGCCGCCACCGATGCTGAAAGTTACACTGCCCAAGAGTAAGCCCAGCACCAAGCCTCCCGTCAGGGAGAGTACATCTGCCGCGTTGATGGCAGCACTGCGGTGCCCGCATTCTTTTTTGAACACACTGATGGCCTCCGGGGAGCCTACCACTCGCAATACGTCATTGCGTATGATTTCCGTTTCCTGAGAGGGGATAAAGGTATTGCCCAGGCGGGTGATTCGGGATACGGTGATGCCGTAGTTACCCAGTGTGTCCAAATCTTTCAGGGTGCTGTTGCTTATTTTATCTGCCAGTACAATGACTTGGGCATCTTCATCTTTGCAAATAAGGGCATTGCTGTCATTGTTGATGAAGTGGCCGAGAATGGCTGCATCATGCGCTATTTTTTCACGCTCGCCGATCATCAGAACCTCATCATTAAGGCTGAGGGTATCCGTGGGGCGTATGGGGCGCAGTATGCCGTCTCTCAATATGCGGGTTACGCGGCTGCTCATGCCGGTGCTGAGTATTACCTTTTGCAGGTCTTTGCCCAGTACCTCGGGGTTGGTACAGCAGACATTGCGTGCAATGATAGCGTGCGGGTCGGTGTCTTTTTCTTTGTCGATTTTGCTGAGGTCTTTGTGGAGGATGCGGGGCAGCAGCTGCACAAAAAGCACAATGCCGATAACACCGAAGGGGTAAGCCAAACCGTAACCGATGTTGATGACGGATTCATCAAACCCGGCGGCTTTTGCGGCATCCAAGGAGGCGGCCAGTGCCGGGGTACTGGTGCAGGCTCCGGCAAAGAGTCCTGCGGCCACGGTCAAATCAATACCCATCAACTCACACAGTCCCCAAGCTGTCAACCATCCCGCCAACACAATGGAGCTTGCCAAAATTAACAAATTTTTGCCGCGGCTTTTCAGTGAGGCGAAGAAACGGTTACCTACACCCAGACCCACACAATAAACAAATAATGCCGTGCCGATGGCTGATATACCCGTCGGAATACTCAGCCCATAGTGACCTGCCACCATGGCTACAAATAAAACACCCGAGCTGCCCAGTGATATGCCTTTGATGCTGATGTTACCCAGTGCCAACCCCAAAAAGAGGATGGTGAAGAGTACCAGTGTCGGATTACTTAAAAGAGTCTCCATAGAACTTTGCGTTTTTGTCGCGCATTCCTATACACTCAGTTGGTGTTTTTGTCAAGCTGTTCTTTCAAAATGATGTGTTGCATCCGTTAAAACGGTATACAAAAACCCCGCCGATGCTCATGCATGGCGGGGTGAAAATCTGAAATGATGCTCAGTTATCAGGCCTCTTCATCGGGGAAGATGAGCTCCTTGGGAGCAGGGGCGATGCCCGTGATGGTCATCTTGTGCTGCGTGCCGCCGATTTCGAGCGGAATACGCACGGAGTCACCCACTTTGTGGCCGATAAGGCGTGCACCCAACTTGGAGTTGTAGGGAACAACACCCTGCTCGGGGATGGAATCCCAAGCACCGAGAATGGTGTAAACAGCCTCAAGCCCCTTGTTGTTGCTGAAGGTAACCTGAGTACCGATACCCGTTTGCTCGCAGGATACACCGGCAAAGTCGGTGGGCTCAGCCTGTGCCAGCAAGCGGGAGAGCTCCTCGGAGCGGCGCATGAGCACCTGGCGTGTAGCCTTGGCATCCTGATAACCGCCGTTCTCACGAAGGTCACCCTCGGCACGGGTAATCTCCAAGTCGTGCTTGTTCTTGGGAATCTTAACATTGATGAGCTCCTCGTACTCAGCCTTACGGGCGGCATAAGAACGCAGGGATACATACAGAGCCTGCTTCTCTTTAACCTGCACGCGGGCAAGTACAACCTCTTGCAGGGAGGGGTGCACCTTCATCATGTTAGCCAACAGAAGGTTGCGATCCAAATCCGGCAGGGCAGAGGAGTCATACAGAGCCTTGGCGAAGGGACGAGCCTCCAGCTCGGAGATGCCTGTCACCAAATCAGGGGCCAAGTCCTTGTCTTCCAACAGTCTGTTGCGCAGACGCAGGGCGCGGTTGGGGCCGCCCTCTGAGCTGTCGCGCTCAATCGTGTTGATGATGTGGGCACCCAAGAGCATCTTGTTCTTGTCTACCAGCTCTTTGGCTACGCCGTTGCGGGCGTTGCAAATCCAGATGAGTACATCCGGGCTGAGGGTCTGGCGGGAAATACCGTTGGTCAGGTCGGCAAACAGCTGCTCCTTACCACCCTTGGCAATAATGAAGTCTGCTGCGGGAGCCGTTACCTTGGCGCCGCCGAACAGGAAAATGTTGGTCGTGTAGGCCAGCCAGCTGTCGGGGTAAGACTCGGGCAGTGCCTCGTATACCTTGTTCTGACGGGCAACGGAAAGCTCGCCGATGTACTGTACAAGCTCCTCGGAGGGAATGGTCTGCAACTTGTCGGCCAAGGTCTTGAGCTCGTTTACGCCTTCCTCGCTGAGAGCTGCATCCAACTGAGCCTGTTTGGCGGCATCATTGCCGGTGGTAGCCTCCAGAATGTCATCGCGAATGATGATGAGCTCCAGCACGTGCTGCGGCTCGGTGCGGTCCTTCTCAATGTCATCCTCCATGGCTTTTACCAGCTTGGCTGCAATGCTGTACTCGCCGGCCAATGCTTCAATGTGGCTCTGGTCGATAATGCGTACGCAGCTCTCCAAAGAGTTAGACTCCGTGTAGTCTGCCAGCAGAGCCTCGGCTGCGCTGGAAGCCTCGCGGGTGCGGATGGTTTCGCCCTTCTTGGTGGGCAGGCGGAAACGCGGATCCTCCTTCATGGCAGCGCGGGCTTTCTCCCACCATGCCTTCCAGTTCTCCTCGGGGATGATGCGGCCGCTCAAGAACTTCTCCAAGTCCTCGGGCAGCATTTCAAGTACTTCATTTACACCCTCACGCAGGGAGAAGTTGTGCTCTAATACAAAAGCAAGGAACTCCAAAATGGTGTCTTTTCCTTCGGCTTTGGCGCGGCAACCTTCGGTGTCGTCAAAGCAGGTAATCAGGAAGTGGCCTTGGGGTACAGGTGTGAGCTGGTTGAATGCCAGCTTGAGGCCCATTACGTAATGAGCTTTTTTTTCAAAGTCAATCTTTACGAGATTTTTGGCCAGTGACCAAGCCTCTACCTTGCCAACGCCCCACTCAGGGTGCATGACGTAGTTGGCGGGAGAGAATTTGTCCAAGCGCATCGCAAAGTCTGCCGGTATCTTACCGGCTGCTACAAGTTTTTCTAAATCACCATGCATACGTGTCACCATATTACCATACCTTTTGTCAAGGTCAACCCCCGAATTATCTTTTTTTTAATTTTTTTTAGAATTTCTGCGTTCTACCTCTTGCCAAGCGGGGGTGTTTTGGGTTATTCTTTGCGCCAAAGCGAATTGATTTCCCTTACAAAAGGAGTATAATAGCAGCATGAGTGAGGATAAACAAATACCGACCGATAAAGTGCAAGGTGCTCAAAAAGATGAAGTGACCACACTGCTTCGGCAGTTGTTGGCAGAGCATCAGGCCGCGGATCACGCCTTTACCAACCGCATGATACGCAGTGTGTGCCATACACTTATCGTCACTCAGATTACGGTCATGCTCACGGCTTTGGGCACGGGTATAGGCGCCCTCATTCATGTGGATGTGCCGTTCAAAGGTGCGGCATGGGGCATGATTATCGGTTGGTGTTTGGGTATGCTGTTTGTTTTTTATCAAAAATACATGGCCAACCGTGCCCGCAATGCCATTATCCAAAAGCACACGGGCGAGAACAACTCATAGTTGTTACTTGATGAGCGCTTGATGCGTTTCTCTTATTTCTTTGCATTGGGGCAGGGCATCGTCTTCTTCAAACTCAGCATTGCTGTAATACTGCTCGCAATAGGTGAGCAGGTTGAGTATGGATTCTCGCCCTTGGTGTGTTTCTTCTTCGGCGGATAGTAAGGTGCGTTGACTCAGAAAATGCAGGGTAGACTCTGCAACCATGCTTTCCCCGTAATCTTTGTGGGCAAAGTGCCCCGCTCTGAAGTCTCGGTAGAATTGCTCCCATGCCTTGACATAATAGGCAAAGGCTTTGGGGCCTAAATAGTAAAAACTCTCCATGAAAGAGCAACAGCAGTCAATGTCCTCCTCAAGAGCGCGGTAGATGTCTTCCAACGTTTTGCCTAAAAAGTGCCGAACTGCACTTCTCTCGTCCAAAGAATCGTGTATATTGATGTCTTGCAGCGTGGGCAAGCCTTTTTTGCTTGTAATGCTTTCAAGATACGCATGGTATTCTCTCGGCAAGGTGATGTTCGGTATTTTGAAGGCTTGGTAAAACAGGGGTACCGTCTCTTCTATGGAGAACCCGTCAAAATGATGCACGACAAAGCGGTAATTTTTATGGTTGTAGGTGCGTAAAACGTCTGCCATGCAAATAAACTTCCACACATAGCTATTGATTTCTTCATCGTCTCCGGTAATGGGTATGCCGTAGCTATGGGGGTATGCGCCTTCGCGTGGAAACTGAATCTCCTTGCCGTTGAAAAGGTTGTGGTATGCCGCATTAGCCGCTTTTTTATCAGCCTCATACCTGCTGCCGTATACATGCACGGTAATCTGATTTGCGGGTAGTTGTTTCTTTTTCATTTGCAAAAAAAGCCCGCCCCTCATCGTATCTTATGATGAGGGGCGGGGTAAAGGTTTATCAGTTGGCTACAATGTTAACCAGACGGCCGGGAACTACAATAACCTTGCGGATGGTCTTGCCGTTGGTGAACTCCTGCACGCGGGCAGAGGCCAAGGCTGCGGCTTCGGTTTCCTCCTTAGAGGCATCGGCGGCCACGGTAATCTTGTCGCGCAGCTTGCCGTTTACCTGAATCACGATTTCCTTGGTATTTTCCACCAGGTATTCGGGATTGAAGGCGGGCCAGTTTTGTTGGCACAGCTGGCAGGCGGGCAGGGTGGCAAATTGCTCACGCAGAATGCTGTAAAGCTCCTCTGTAAGGTGCGGGGCAAAGGGATTGAGCACATGCAGCAACTGCACGTAATCCGTTACGGTTACGGTGGCAGCAGATGTCATGGCGTTGGTGCACTCCATCATCTTGGAGATAGCGGTGTTAAAGCTCATGCTTTCAATATCTTCCGTCACCTTCTTGATGGTCTTGTGTACCTCCTTGCGCACGGGTGTCACCTCGCCGTTGTCGGCAGCGGTAATCTTGCCGGAGAGCACCCACTCGCCCTCCTGATTCTCCACCATGGCTACGCGCCATACGCGGGCAAGGAAACGGCTGATACCTTCTACACCCTTGGTTTGCCAGGGCTTAACCTCTTTGAGCGGCCCCATGAACATTTCATACAGACGCAGAGAGTCTGCACCGTATTCACGCACAATGTCATCGGGGTTTACCACATTGCCGCGGCTCTTAGACATCTTCTGGCTGTCCTCGCCGAGAATAAGGCCTTGGTTAACAAGCTTGTTGAACGGCTCGTTGGTGGATACCAAACCGTAGTCATACAGCACCTTGTGCCAGAAACGGGCATAGAGCAGGTGCAGCACGGCGTGCTCGGTGCCGCCCACATACAGGTCCACACCGCCGGGGTTCTTGCCCCCCATCCAGTATTTTTCTACCTCGGGGTCAATGAAAGCTTGGTCATTCTTGGGGTCTAGGTAGCGCAGGTAGTACCAGCAAGAGCCTGCCCACTGGGGCATGGTGTTGGTCTCACGGGTAAAGTCCTCGCTGTACTGAATCCACTCCGTAGCCTTAACAAGCGGGCCTCGGGGGTCGCCACTGGGCTTGAAGTCCTCCATCTCGGGCTGCAACAGGGGCAGCTCGCTCTCGGGGATGGCGTAGTGGTTGCCATCCTTGGTGTTCCATACAATGGGGAAGGGTTCGCCCCAGTAACGCTGGCGGCTGAACAACCAGTCACGCAGCTTGTAATTCACCTTGCCGCAGCCATAGCCTTTCTCCTCCAGCCAAGCAGTCATTTGCTTCTTGGCCTCGGTTACGCTCAAGCCGTTAATGTGCTCAGAGTTAACCATGGTGCCGTCATAGCCGCAGAAGTTCTGCCACGGGGTGTCTGCCGTGTCGGGCTGTACCACTTGGATGATGGGCAGGCCGAACTTGGTAGCAAACTCAAAGTCGCGGCTGTCGTGTGCGGGCACGGCCATAATGGCGCCGGTGCCGTAGCCGGTGAGTACGTAGTCAGCAATCCAGATGGGAATCTGCTTGCCGTTGACGGGGTTGGTGGCATATGCGCCGGTGAATACGCCGGTCTTGTCTTTGCTCAGCTCGGTACGCTCCAAGTCGCTCTTGGCTGCGCAATCTGCCTTGTATGCCTCTACGGCTGCTTTTTGCTCTGCCGTGGTGATGCTGTCTACCAGCTCATGCTCAGGGGCAAGTACCATGTAGGTGGCACCGAACAAGGTGTCCGGGCGAGTGGTGTATACGGTGATGGTGTTGCCTTGGCAGTCAAAGTTTACCTCAGCACCGCTGGACTTGCCGATCCAGTTGCGCTGCAAGAGCTTGATGCTCTCGGGCCAGTCAAGCGGCTCCAGCTCGTCAATGAGGCGCTCTGCATAGGCGGTGATGCGCAGCATCCACTGGCGCAGCTTGCGGCGCTCCACAATGTGCCCCTTGCTCTTCCATTCCTCAGCCTCTTCGTTGGCCAGCACGGTGCCCATGTCGGGGCTCCAGTTTACCATGCCCTCTGCCACATAGGCAAGGCGCACGTTATCAATCTGCTCGCGGGTCCAGCCTTTGGCCTCTAGCTCGCTGACGGGGCAGGCCTTTTTGAGTTCCTCGTTGTAGTAAGAGTTGTACAGACGCAGGAAAATCCACTGGGTCCACTTTACATAGGTGGGGTCGGTGGTGGCAATCTCGCGGTCCCAATCGTAGGAGAAGCCCAGCATCTTGAGCTGGCGGCGGAAATTGTCAATGTTGGCGTAGGTGGTGATGGACGGGTGTTGCCCGGTCTTGATAGCGTACTGCTCAGCCGGCAGACCGAAGGAGTCCCAGCCCATGGGGTGCAGCACGTTATAGCCAATCATGCGCTTGTAACGGCTCACAATATCGGTGGCCGTGTAGCCCTCGGGGTGGCCTACGTGCAGGCCGGCACCGCTGGGGTAGGGGAACATATCCAGCACATAGCACTTGGGCTTGCCGGCGTCAAATCCCTCTTCTCCGGGGTTGAGTACTTTGAAAGTCTTTTCTGCATCCCAGGTGGCTTGCCACTTGGGTTCAAAAACATCAAAAGGATACGGATTTTTACGTTCTGACATGTCGCGCGAGACTATAATACACTCTCGCCTGAAATGCAAGACTTTTCCGCTTCATTGGGCGGTGCTGTCAAACAAATAGGCATTTGCTTGCTCAATGCCTGTTCAATCTCTGTGGTATGGGGTGCCTGCCAGCATGGTGTGCAGGCGGTAGATTTGCTCCAAAAGCACCACCAGTGCCAGCTCGTGCTGCATGGTGTGGCGCCCCAGGGAGAGCACGTGGTCACACTGTTGTCGCAGAGCAGGGGTATGGCCATCTGCCGCCCCGATGAGGAATGCCACATGCTTTACTGCACGCATTTGCCAGTCTTTGGCGCGTTTTTCCAGCTCGCGGGAGGTCCAGTTTTCGCCGCGCTCATCCATGGCAATGCGCAGGCAGCCTTTACTGGCCTCCAGCAAGCGGGCAGATACTTCTTCTGAGCTGCCTGCCTTAACATAGCGTATTTCTACCTTGCCGAACGGTTTGAGTCGTTCTTCAAAAAAAGCAACTCCTTGCCGCGCGTAGGCAATGGAGGGTTTTGCAGCAGCAAAAATAATAAAATCCATAGTTTGATAATCAATTGTTGCTCAGGTGGTGGTGCAGTTCATCCACCGAGCCGAAAATCGGTGCCCCATGTGTGGCCAGTTCAGAGATATCTGCATAGCCCCATGCCACCAATACCGCCTTGCAGCCGGCGTTTTCTGCCGTGCGGGCATCAAAGAGTGAATCTCCCACCAGTGTTACCTCGCTTGCCGGTACCCCCCATTGCTCTGCAATATATTGTAAAGAATCCGGTGCCGGTTTGCGGGGAAATTGCCCCGTATAGCCCAAAATGCAGCTGAACGGTATGTGCGGGAACAGTGCTTTTACCATCGGCTCCGTTACATCGTGCGGCTTGTTGGACAGTACCGCCAGCATAGCTCCCTCCCCGCTGAGTCTGGTCAGCAAGTCTGCCATGCCGGGATAGGGTTGGGTATATTGCCCCTGCCAGCAGGTGGGGTATATGGTGCGAAAATGCCCGTGCATGGCCTCCAATTCTGCCGCCGGTGTGTGTGCGGCGTCTTCATACCCCAAGGCTTTACCGCATAAATTGGCCGCCCCGCTGCCAATCATGGTGCGAATGGCTGCGGGGCTGTGCTCAGGCAGACCCAGTGCACGCAGAGAGCGGTTTACGCCCTCTGCTATCCCCGGTAGGGAGTCTACCAAGGTGCCGTCCAGGTCAAATACGATATGGCGTTTCATCAGCGGAGGAATCCGCGCTCAGAGGTGCGCAGGAATTCAATCAGGCGTAATACGTGCGGGTTGCTGCCGTATTTCTCATCTTCCAGTACTGCGGGGATGCTGTCTGTTACGACGGATTTTTTGTCCAAGAAAAGCTTGCGGTAGGCAAACTTAAGTGCGCGGATATCAATGTCTGCAAAACCGCGACGTTGCAGGCCTACGCTGTTGATGGTGCGTAATTGGGCGGGGTTGCCCTCTGCTATCATGTAGGGTGCTACGTCTTGCGTAATACGTGCGCAACCGCCAATCATAGCGTGATCGCCCACGCGGGTGAATTGGTGCAAGCCGGCGCAGCCGCCCACAATAACCCAGTCGCCAATGGTGCAGTGCCCGGCTGCTGCTGCGTAGCCGGAGAAAATGCAGTGGTTGCCCACATGGCACTCGTGGCCGCAGTGGCTGTTGATGAGGAAAAGGTTGTGGCTGCCGATGATGGTCTTGGTCTCCGGCGTGGTGGAACGGTTGATATTGCAGTTTTCTCGGAATACGTTGTAGTCACCTACCTCTAAAACCGTGGGTTCTCCTGCATATTTAAGATCCTGGGTCTTCAAGCCGATTGCGCAGAACGGGAAGAACTCGTTGCCCTTGCCGAAAGTGGAGGGACCACCGAGTACCACATGGTTATGCAACACGCAGCCCTCGCCGAGCTTAACATGCGGGCCTACTACACAGTAAGGCCCTACTATTACATTATCCGCCAATTCGGCGGTCGGATCTATTATTGCTGTAGGATGAATCTGAGCCATAGCTGCATTCTAACGCTAACATTGCCCCTCTTCAAGTAAAAAATAGGTTAGATTCAGAAAATATCTTACTTTTTCTGATGAAATAAAGTTGAAGTTAACTCTATATTTAACGATACCGCTTGACAAACGGTTCAAATATAGTATAGTGATGCGCGTGAGCAAAACGAACTTACCGACTCTCCGTTTACCGATATCCAATTATGCAGAGATGCGCCGCATGCGCAACTCTCAGTTGGTATGTGTTTTGCGTACTGCCGTGCTTTCTCCGGAGAAGGTGAGGCGTTTTCGCCCCGAGCCCCCGGCGGATTATGATGCATACCGTGTGCAGATTACGGCAGATAATATCAGCGTAGATTTGTTGCGAGACGGCAGCGCAGTGTTCCGCTGCATGTTTGAAGAAGCAGGTGATTATTGATGCCCGAGTAGCCATGAAAACACTGATGCTGATATTGCCCGTGCTGGCCTTGTTGAGCTGTTCTCAAAACGGTGAACCCGGCATTGTGAAAAAGTGGGAGGTTGTGCCGGATCCCATCATCGGCGAGCGTCCTCATGTAGAGCCGTATGAGGTAGAGTTTCTGCCCATGTTGCCGGATAATCCCCATGCAATCATCGTAGGCCGCTTTTTCGTGCATGATGATGCCGCTTTGCAATTCGGTAATGAGGCAATGATGCAGGCCATCAAGCGCCGCGCCGCCGCAATGGGCGGTAATACCATTGTTTATCCTCACACCGGCATTACGGAGGTAACGGTGGCGTATGTGCCCATAGAGCAGAGTGTGCACGGGGGTGATGAGTATTAACGGCCGTTTGCGTATTGCCGCTTACATCTCTTGCAGGAATCGCAGCGTCTCGTACAATTTATCCGTTGGCCGCACTTTTGTGAGTCTGGGGAAACGTCTGTCGAGCGTAATGTAGTCATTATTGCGCGTGAGCAACAACTTTTGCCCGGATATTTCTACCTGAGAAATCAAACGGCGTGTAGCCAGGATTTTGATTTTGTGACTGATGAGCAGGTTGCGTGCCTGACGCGGGAGTTTGCCGAAACGGTCAGTCCACTGGCGTTCAATGTCATCCACATCATCAATGGTCATGGCTTTGGCCAGTTGGGTGTAGCAGCTCATGCGGGTTTGCGTGCTTTCTACCCAAGTGGACGGCACATAGGCACCTATGAGTTTATCCGCATCCGCTCTTGTGGCCATGGCAGCCTCGCTCACGCAGAGAAAATCTGCCTTGAATTGCGCCTCTGCGCGTATGGCGGGTGCTTTACCCTGCAAATGGTCAATGGATTGGCGCAAGAGTTGGCAATACAGCTCAAAGCCTATGGCGGCAATATGCCCGCTTTGCTGGGTGCCCAGCAAGTTGCCGGCACCGCGAATCTCCAAATCCCGCATGGCAATCTTAAAGCCGCTGCCCAGCTCGGTATATTGCTTGATGGCGGCCACGCGCTTGCGGGCATCTCCCGTGCACATGGCACCCTCCGGCAGCAGCAGGTAGGCATAGGCTCTGTGCCCGCCGCGTCCCACGCGTCCGCGCAGCTGGTACAAATCAGCCAGCCCGAAACGGTCTGCACGGTCAATGATGATGGTGTTGGCGTTGGGAATATCAATGCCGCTCTCAATAATGGTGGTAGAGAGCAGAATATCTGCCTTGCCGTTGATGAAATCCCTCATCACGCACTCCAAATCACCTTTATCCATTTGGCCGTGGCCTACCACAATGCGGGCTTTGGGAGCCAGTTTTTGCAGGGTTTCTGCCATTTTGTGGATGGATGAAACGCGGTTGTGCAGGAAGAATACTTGCCCGTTGCGCGCCAACTCTCGCTCAATGGCTCTCGCAATCAGCTCTTCATTGTAGGGGCATACAGCCGTTTGAACGGGCAGGCGGTTAAGGGGCGCGGTGTCTATGGTGCTCATATCACGCGCCCCCATCAGTGCCACATACAGGGTGCGTGGTATGGGGGTGGCAGACAGTGTGAGCATATCCACCATGCGGAACATGCGTTTGAACTGCTCTTTGTGGCGTACGCCGAATCGTTGCTCCTCATCAATGACAGCCAGCCCCAAATCTTTGAAATTGACGTTTTTCGAGATGAGCCTGTGCGTGCCTACCACAATATCCACAGAGCCGTTGCGCATGCCCTCAATGATTTCTGCCGCCTTTTTTGCGGGGGTAAAGCGGCTGAGCAATTCAATACGAATGGGGTATTCGCTCATGCGGCTGCGGAACGTGCGGTAGTGCTGGTCCGCCAGCACGGTGGTGGGGGCCAATATGGCTGCTTGCTTGCCGCCCGTCACGCATTTGAATGCCGCGCGTATGGCTACCTCCGTCTTGCCGAATCCCACATCACCGCAGATAAGGCGGTCCATGGGGCGGGAGGACTCCATATCTGCCTTGCATTGGTTGATGGCTCTCAGCTGGTCCGGCGTTTCGCGGTATGGGAATGAGGACTCAAACTGCCACATCCAAGAGGAGTCTGCAGGGTGGGCGTACCCATTGTTGCTTTCTCGCTCTGCTTGCACCTCCAGCAACTGGGCGGCGTAGTCCCGTATGGCGCGCTCTGCTGCCTGGCAGGCGCGTTTCCAGCGGGCATCTCCCAATTTGGAGAGCTCCGGTTTCTTGGCCCCCAAACCCACATATTTGGAAACCAAATGCCCTTGGCTGAGCGGTATGCGCAGCAAAACGCCCCCCGCATATTGTATGTGCAGTTCTTGTTCGCCGCTTTTCTCGTCCTGCACAATGCCCTCAAATCTGCCTAATCCATGGGCGGCATGCACAACAAAATCTCCCGGTACAATCTCTCTCAGCGGGGCTTGTGCACGCTCCCGTCGCAGGCGGTCTTCGCGGTCTGCATGTCGCTTGGCATGGGGGGAGGTGTAGCGCCCGAATATCTCTGCTGCCGATAATACGGCAAGCTTGGCACCGGGTACGGTGAAGCCGAAGGGGAGGTCACCATCGCGGCTCTGCACGGCAGACCATGCTGCATCCTCTCCGCATATTTCTTCAAAACGCTGTTTTTCACCTTCATGCGGAAAGAACATGATGACGCGCCATTGCTCGTCTTTCCACTTTTGCAGGTTCATGCGAGCCAAGGCTCTGCGGGCTTCCTGCATCACAAAGTCACCGGTATCGAATGTTCCGAGGGGAGTGCCGAAGAATGCCAACGGGTCTTTCTCGTTGAGCTTGTCCAGCTCCGGTACCACGTCTGCCACCTCGGGCGGGGTGTCAAATACCAGCACGTCTCCGCTTTCTCCGCAGCCGGGTAAGCTTATGACCCAATCATTCGGGCTTATCAGGTCTCTGAGCAGACGGTCGGCGGGTGGCTCGTCCATCACTAAATCCGCCTCATTCAATTTGCGGAACGATAGTTGGCTGTCTACGTCAAATGCGCGTATGCTTTCCAGCTCATCGCCGAAAAACTCCAAACGCAAGGGCCAAGCAGATTGCAGGGGGAAGACATCCAGAATACCGCCGCGCAGGCTCCATTGGCTGCGAGCAATGACTTGCTCTACGCGCTCAAAACCGTGTGCCGCCAGTTGTTCCGTCAGCGTTTCGGGGGATATTTCAACGCCTACGCGCAGTGTTAAGGTATCTGCCGAGTTTGCGGTAAATACCGGTGCCTGTTGGTTAAGTGCCGCGGCTGTTACCACAACCACGCGTGTTGTATCGGTATCGGTAGTGATGGCGCGCAGCGCTTCCAAGCGTTCTGCCGCCAAATCAGGGTCGCTGAGGCCGTTGTTGATGTGTATTTCTCGCTCGGGTACAAAAATGGCTTCGGTATCCCACAGCGGCAATTCGGCTGCTATGCGTTCTTGCATGGGCAGGGCATCTGCTATGGCCCAAATGCGTCGCGCGGCTTTATTTTGCGCAGCTATCAATGCCACGATGAATGACAAAGATGCTGCGCAACTGCGCGGAAATATCAGCGGGTTCTCCCGTGTGTCATCCCCATGCAGGCGCGCCAATTCTGCTTTAAAGACAGAGTTGCGACTCACATAGCCTGTGATTGACGGTTGCATGAGATGTACGGTGCGAGTATATACAGCAGTGCCGCAGAAACGGAGGCTCTTTCACCCGTTTCTGCGGTCTTGAAATGCTGTAAGAGGTTAACCTGTAAATTACAGGCGAATGGCTGCGCTGCTCCAGGTAAGGCCGGCACCGAAGGTAACCAGAAGAATAATGTCACCTTTCTTTGCCTTGCCGGCGCGCACGGCTTCATCCAGCGCAATGGCACATGCTGCACCGGAGGTGTTGCCGTACTTTTGCAGGTTGATGAATACGCGCTCTACCGGAATACCCAATCTCTGAGCCACGGCATTGATGATGCGCAGGTTGGCTTGGTGCGGTATCACCAGTGCCACATCCTCGGGCTTGATGCCGGTGCGCTCAATCAGGGACAGAGCAGAATCTTTCATGTGTGCTACGGCATGACGGAACACCTCATTGCCGCGCATGGCCAGTGTGTAAAGTTTTTCGTGAATGTTTTCTTCCGTGGTCGGTATGGCAGAGCCACCGCCGGGCACCATCAGCAGGTCTGTCAGCGTGCCATCGGAGCCGATGTCGGAGGCCAACACGGCACTGTCGCCCTCAATGCCCGTGCCGGTGCGCAATACTGCTGCGCCGGCACCGTCACCGAACAGCACACAGGTACTGCGATCCTCCCAGTTCACAATGTGGCTGAGTTTTTCGGAGGCAATGATGAGGGCCGTCTTGGCCTGACCGCAACCGATGAACTGTACGGCTGTTTTAAGCGCAAACAGGAAACCCGAGCATGCGGCAGAGATATCAAAGGCGGCGGCGTTCACGGCACCTATGTTGGCCTGCACATAGCAGGCGGTGGAGGGGGTGAAGGTGTCCGGGGTTACGGTACCCACAATAATCAGGTCAATCTCCTCAGGGGTGATGCAGGCGGACTCAATGGCGCGCAGGGCTGCTTGGGTAGCCATGTCGCTGGTCTTTTCGCCGGGGGCGGCTATGCGGCGCTCCTCAATGCCGGTGCGCTCAATAATCCACTCGTTTGAGGTGTCCACCATCTTCTCCAAGTCAGAGTTGGTAAGACGGGTCTCGGGTACATAAGAACCGGTGCCGATAAGGGCTACCGGCAGACGCTTGAAAGGTTTCGTGAGATCGTTCATATCCGTTGATAGTATTTTGTTGTTACGTCTCTCCCCTGTCGGGAACAGTTTTATTCTAGCATACTGCTAGAGTTAACGCTAGCTTTTTTTGTGAAAATATGTTTTTTTCGTAAAAAAAAGCCCTTTTTCGGTAGGAAAAAGGGCTTAAAAATGAAATAGTTTATCGCATATCCAAAATCGGCACCAGCAAGGGGTCATCCGGGCCAATGTATTGAGAGAGCGGGCGGAAGAGGGTGTTGTCTTCCAACTGCTCCAAAATCTGTGCCACCCAACCGGCAGAGCGGGCAATGGCAAAGATGGTTGTAAACATGCGGGTGGGAATCCCCAAGCTGTAGTAAACCGATGCAGAGTAGAAGTCCACATTGGCATTGAGCCCCTTGCGGGCGCGCACCATGCGTGCAATCTTGTCGCTCATGCGAATCCACTTAGGCTCACCGATTTTTTGCGTCAGGCGGATGGCAATGCGTCGCAGCTGCGGGGCGCGGGGGTCCAGCGTTTTGTACACGCGGTGGCCCATGCCGAAAATCTTTTCGCGGTTGGCCAGCTTGTTGTTGATGTACTCTTCCACATTCTCCTCGCTGCCAATCTCCTTGAGCATCTCAATAACAGCCTCATTGGCACCGCCGTGCAACGGCCCCTTGAGGGTGCCGATAGCTGCCGTAATGCAGGAGTACATGTCTGACAGGGTAGATGCCGTTACGCGAGAGGAGAAAGTAGAGGCATTCATACCGTGGTCTGCATGCAGAATGTAGGCTACATCCAGAATGTTTGCCTCCTGCTCATCGGGCTCGGTGCCTTTAAGAAGCCACAAGAAGTGGGCAGCCTCACCCAAATCCGTGCGGATGGGCGGCAAATCCAACCCCTGGCATATGCGGTAGTAGTAAGCCGCCATCACCGGTATCTTGGCAATCAGAGAAAGCCCGATCTCCTTCATCTGCGTCGGGTCTTTCGTGCGGTCATCATACATACCCAGCATAGAAACAGCCGTGCGCAGCGCGCTCATGGGGCGGGCGGTCTTGGTGGCCGTTTTGAAGAAATCAAGAATGGGTTGCGGCAATTCGCGGTCGTGGCGCAGGCGTTGCTCCAGTCCTTCCAACTCATCGCGGTTGGGCAGACGCTTGTTGAGCAAAAGATAAATAATCTCCGTAAAAGAACAGAGGTCTACCAAATCCTCAATCTCGTACCCGCAGTAAAGTAGGCGTCCCTCTTCACCGCGTACGTCGCTCAGCCCGGTCTCATTAGCTATAACGCCCTTGAGCCCCTTGTTAAACATGGGTTTTTCTGTTGTCTGCTTGTCGTTCATTCTTGTTCTGTGTCGGGTATGTGTGCCGAGCGTAGGCTCTGCCCACGCTCGGTGGTTAACTTGTTACGGGGCAGATTTTCCCGTACACACTTCATCAGAAGTTGTACCAGGCATCTACCAGCTCGCCGAAGGACTTGACATCTACGTCCTCGCGGCCCTCCAACCATGCCTTAACGGCTTGGCGCTGGGCTTCGTTCGTTTGGGTCGCATCTTCGGCGCGGGCTGTAATGTTGCAGCCGGCATCCGTCATGTTGCCTTCGCAATTCAGCCCGTTAGCCTCAATGCAGTCATTTACGAATGCGTGCAAAAATTGCTCGCACTCGGGGGATTCAATGTCGCCCTTGTAGTCAAAGGTAAACTCAAAGCAAAGCTCGCGGAACTCGCCCACACGGTATTTCTTGCGCAGTCTTTTCTTCATGGTGCACGCATTGTACGCGTTCTCTCCTCACTTGTCAAGCAATTACTTCGGCTTCATCATATATCCGATACTTTTTGTGTGATTTTGCTCTTGTGTCATACTTTTTTGCTGAAAAATCATTTTGGTGTTGACGAGCGGGGCTCTCTCCTGTATAATCATCGGCACATACTTCATGGAGCGGTGGCTGAGAGGCTGAAAGCACCCGTTTGCTAAATGGACGTACTGCGTTAAACAGTACCGGGGGTTCGGATCCCCCCCGCTCCGGAATACAAAAAAGCCCCGCACCTGCGGGGCTTTTTTGTGTCTCTGATGAGGCTATCCTTTTTAGGGACTTGGCAATATGCCCCGCCGTTTGCCATAAATGGCATATACGGGAGAGGGAGGGGGCTACCCGTAATTTTTGTATGCTTTTAATTTTTCTTGACACCTAACAATATTTGATGTATACGGAGAATCGTTGTTTTAACACTTGCTATTTTTATTTACTTCATTATCAAACGAGTTTTTCACGCTATAATGAAACTGCGCCTTATCTCTTCCCTAAAGCTTGCTATTCCGAGTCTGCTTACTATAACATCCGCCATACAGACTCATGCAATGGAATCTTCTGAAAGTTATATAATAAAATATATCGAAAATGAAGAAGATATAATAGATTATAGCTGCAATGCTGAGACTGATAGGTATATATTTTACCTTAGTTCGAGTTTAAGCTTTTCGCCAACTATAATTTCTTCTTGGTCTGCATCTGCTCCCTTGGTCACAGGTGGCTCTCTTGTATTTACAAGCGAGGATGAAAATATGCCCATAGCCGTCTGTTTTCAAAATGGAGAATCAACCGTTTTTGAACAGCCTTCGTATTTGTCATTTGAATCTCTTCAAAAATTAAGTTTCTGCAATCAGGTTGTCTCCAGTAATGGTTCTGCAATAAACATGGGAGTATATGGAAAACTGTACATAACTGGGACCAAAAACACCGAGAACATGTACGATTCTCCTGATGTTCTCTTTTCAGGAAATAAAACCTCATCCGATTCAGGTGGGGCTATATTTTCAGGTTATGATGAAAGTTCAGTTATCGAATTATCAAACAATGGGAATATTGAGTTTACTGGTAACTCTGTACAAAGTGCGTCCTATGCTGCATATGGTGGAGCGATATACAGCGAAAATGAGTTGCGAATAAAATACAATGACGGGAATATATTATTTCTCAATAATATGGCAACCGCTATACCGACATTGCAGAGTTCATACGGAGGTGCGATATACGGCTACAATGTAGATATATCATATAATACTGGAAACGTCACGTTTGATTCAAATGAAGTCAAATCCACCTATACTTCTAGTTTTGGTGGAGCCATTCAAGCAAATAATACTTTATGTATATCACACAATGAGGGTGCCGTAACGTTCTCTGACAACTCATGCATCTCAGGCTCAGATGCAACCGGTGAAGATCACTCGTACGGTGGTGCAATATACGGCTTTAACGGAGTATCCATTACTCACAACGAGGGGGGTGTTTTTTTTAGAAATAACACTACCACTGCTACCTATTATGCAAAAGGTGGTGCAATATGCGGAGGATTAAATGTTTCTCAGAATCATAATGGGATTTCGTTCGAAAATAATTCTTCAACTTCATCAAATTCTTTCGGCGAATCTCAAGCCTACGGTGGTGCAATATGCGGAGGACTTGCTGCGTTGTACAATACGGGTGAGATAAAGTTCTCATATAATGTAGCCCAAGCTACGTGCTCTGGTGGTTACCACCGTGCTTTTGCTCGTGCTTATGGTGGTGCTGTTGATGGCGGTGCCGCTATACTTCACCATACAGGTAATATTTGTTTTAACAATAATTCAGTTATCGCCAGTACATCATCGAAATCGCCCTACGCAACATATTCGTATGGTGGTGCCATTAATGGTGGAACTGAAATCTGCTATAATTCAGGAAATGTTTGCATATCTGAAAATTGTAGTTTCAGCAATTCTAACTACAGTACCTATTCATATGGAGGTTTCATATATGCGGAGGCTGATATAAGCATATCCCATAATAAAGGCAATGTTACATTCCTGAACAATATGACTTCGGCGACCACATCAGCAACAGATGAGCAATTTGCATATTCCTCATCTGCTTATGGAGGTGCAATTTCCGGATATTCTGGTTGCACTATCGATATTTCTCATAATACTGGAGATGTGCTTTTTCTACAGAATTCAGTATCTGCAAGCTCCTCTACGGCTGTCTCATCTGCCTGTGGCGGCGCAATTTATACTGACGGTAATCTCAGTATCGTCGGAAATGGTAATGTTACATTTGCAAAAAACTATGAAAAAAACGGAGATTCGTACCAGCTGCGAAGCATATATATAGATTCAAGCTCGTACGCAAATAGCTTCAATTTAGCAACAAATGAGGGCTCTGATATTACTTTTTATGACTCCATTTACGTAGGCACCAACGTATCAGTTAACTTTAATGCAGATTACGAAGACAACAACGGTACTCTCCATAAGTCATCAGGGGATATCATCTTTACAGGGTCAACAACAGTAAGTGATTTATATACAATAAAGGGTGAAATACATGGAACCCAAAAGGAAGTTCTGGCGTCGAGAACCTCTGAAATCAACACTATGACAAATCTGCATGGGGGTACCTTGAGAGTAGAAGATGGGGCTATATTCGAGAGCTCCGGAATTACAGTACATGAAAATGCTTATGCAACGGTTTCAGTGAAGAATGCTACACTGAATGTAGATGGATATGCTCTCACTCTTCATGCAGGAAACACATTGGAAATTGATGATGTGAGTCTTATTCTCGGCGATGTGGTAATGATGTCATCGAGTATATTAAGCCTCGATTCATATGCTACAATCTCAGGGAATTTGACTCTCGGCTTTAACTTAGAGCTTGAGGGTAACATCTTAAATCAAATCCTTAATTTAAGAGAGGGTGAGCAGATTACATTGATTAGCGGCTTGAAATCTGTATGCATACAGGACTCTAATTCGATAAACAGCATAGAGTATAACACCGATGTGGATGATTGGACGGTTGATGCCGCTAATTGTTTCATCAACTTGGCCGAAATTCCGGAATTAAAGTTGCACTTCGATTCTCATTCAGGCAATCTGCGCGTATTCAATACGTACATTGCACCCGAGCCCTCATCGGTCATGCTTGCTCTGTTTGCCTTGACTGGGCTGGCAGCCCGCCGTCGCCGCAAGTAATAGGTAACAGAAGTCCGAGAGGGTGTACCAAGCCTTGTTTTGCCCCGCCCTAGGTTTCATGCTGATGGGCGGTATTTTTTACATAGTCTACTTAGTTAGCAGTCCATAGGTCAGTGCCCATTGTTGGCGTAAAGAGTTTTTCCTGCGGGGGCAGCTGCATGGCTGAGATTAGGTCTGCGCATTGTGCCGCTGGTTCAGACCTAATCGGCCATATTTTCAATAATCCAATACGGAATCAGGGTGGGAATAATCCCGAACATCCCGAGCGGCAGTATTAAGAAGGCAAACGAAATGATGCAGACATCCTCGGGGTGGATGGACACAAAGCAATCAATGAAACTGCCCAACAACATCATGAGCGCAACGCCCCATATCCAGCAGATAGGCAGGCTGTATAGCGTGCGCTTGAGTCGGGGCTTAATAACTGCCAGCCTAGGCAGCAGCATAGAACACAGTACAAGCACCAGCATCGAGAATGCTGCCATATAGGGGGCATCATCCATTGCACCGTCAACCATCAGCAAGCGGCTAATCAGCCATGTTGCTGAGACCGAGCCTATTATGATGACCGCCGGGTGTTTCCTCCATTGCTGTGTTGTGCGGGGCATTATATCAATAATTGAGAAATATTTTGTCAATGCGCCTTATCTTCAACGCTCAATGCGGTGGCGAGCTCGTCTGCCATGTGGGCATAATGAGATTGCCCTGCGGGTTTGCAAATGGGGTGGCAGTAGGGCATGCCTTCGCTCAGGCGCCCCAGCTCTTTACCGTTGGCATTCAAAAAGATGTAGTGGTCGCGTTCATTAAAGCATCCGTAGATGTCTATTTGCGGGGTAAGTTGCATGTAAAGCCATTGCGGGGCAGTGGCCCAGTGGGTGGCAAGCGCGCGTGCCTCCGCCGTCATGGGGATGGGGGCTGTGCGGGTGGTGCTTATTTTCTTTTGCCACGGGTCGCTCGGGTCAACAGCTCTTTTTCGCTCAATGCAAACATGGGTGGCATGCTGCATGGCAGAGAGCAGGGGGTCGCGCTCTGTTTCGCTCATCACCCTACCGGCATAAAGAGGAGTGCCGTCGGCCTCGGGGAGGTGATTTATTGCTTTCTCCGGTGAGTCGGGGTAAAGCTCCTCGGGTAGCAGCGGAACCATGCCCGCTTTTTTTACACTTGCATAGTAGGAGCTTTCTTCGGCGTTGAAGTCGAAGAAAGAGCAGCTGTTTAACAAGAAAAGGCAGGGTAGTAGGGCTATGAGGCGCATGATATTAAAGGCAGGCATTAAAGGCGCGGGTTTGCTCCGGGTCGGGTATGATTTCCAGCAGTGCGAAGGCGTTGTCCTCCAGAGAATCCAGAATCTCAAAGTCAGCTTCGCAGTGAATGGCGTAGTATTCTGCACCCCAAAGGTGAGCAAGCTCTTTCATGTCAAAGACGGGGGGCTGCACCATAAGGCGTTGCAGCTCATCGTCCATGCCGGGGGTGTAGGCCATGCCGGCACCTTCATTGTTCAGCACGGCAACCACGCGCTTGCAGGGGGGCAGTTGCGGCAGCATGGAGGCTGCGGCGCAGTCCCGCAGCAAAGACAAATCACCCGTAAGGCAGCAGGCGTATTCGGCATCGGTACTGTTGGCTAAGAAGGCGGATACGGTACCGTCTGCCCCCCCCGTGCCGTTGTTGGCGCGCAGGTAAACAGTGGGGATATTGGTTTGGGCATAGCGGTTCCAAAGGCGTATGGTGGTTGCACTGCCCAAGCTGAGCACATCTGCAATGCCGGCGTGGTTAGAGAAATAGCGCACCATGGCGGCATCGCTCTCAGGGTAGGCCAGCATAAGCTCTTCCACACGCCCGCAGAAGCGGCGGCTGCGTGGCAGTAAACGCTCGGTATCACCGGTGTGCGGCACGTCTCCCAGTGCTTTCATTACCTGTTCCGGCTCGCCCTCAATCACAAAACTGTCTCGGCACAGGCCGGAGAACCCCGTGCGGGTGATGGAGTATACCTGCGTTTCGGGCATGTCCTCCAGCGCGCTCCAAAACTCGCAGGTGGGCACATCGCCCACGCGCAGTACATAGCGGGGCGGGGTTTGCAGCAAGATACTATCCGCCCCGTGCAGCATGTAGGCAGAGAGCTCTTCTCTCAACCCGCTGGCGGCATCTGCCACTACGGGTACGCGCAGGGTGCGGGCCAGCCACAGCACCGGCTCTTGCTCAGAGGGCTCCAGCCCACCGATGAGCAGTACCAACCCCTCGTAAGAATGAAAACGCAGCATTTGTGCCAAATCTGCAACAGAGCCGCGGAACCTGGGTGCCTTGGGGGCATCCCCCAGCTGCAAGCCGCTGTAATCAATGCCGTAGGTGGGTGTTTCGTTGAGGTGCAGATTCAGGTGTACGGGGAACCCTTCTGTGGCCATGGCCGCAAGGTCCGGCAAGGCAGAAACGGGGCAAGGCAGCTGCAGCTCCAAGGTGGGGGCATACATGCCGAAGAGCCCCTCCGTTTCAATATGCCCGGGAGCCCCGCAGCCGCCCGCATTTTCGCGGTCTGCCACGGTAATGATGATGAGGGGGCGGCGCTGGTAGTAGGCCTCCACCACGGCGGGGGTAAGAGATGTTGCAGAGGCACCGTCACCGGCCACTACAATCACGGGGCGCCCCGTTGCCTGAATACGCCCCAACGCAAAGTAAGCGGCGGTGCGTTCATCCGCTTGGCTCCAGCGGTGTATATAAGGGCAATCGGCCAAGCCGGTGAGCAAGGTGGCATTTTGTCTGCCGGGGCAGCATACCCACTCGGCAATGCCGGCACTTGTGCAGCAGGTGATGAGGTTTTTCATAGCAAAAATGGTCAGTACGGAAGAGAGATTTTATCACCCATGTGAGTAGGTTTGCGGCCACTGAGCAGGTCATACACCATAGAGACGCGTGCGCCTCGCTCGCGAATCCAGGCGCGGAACCATGAGGAGTAGTTAATGGGTGCCAGCGGGGCGTTGATGCCCTCTGCCGGTATATCCAGATAATTGGCAATGGTAACGGCGCGGCTCACATGGGCCGGTTGGCTGACGATGATGAGCTTATCTGCCCCGAAAATGTGCTTGGCGCGGTATACGGAGTCATAGGTGCACAAGCCGGCGTGGTCTCGCACAATGCGCTCTTTGGGTACCCCCAACTCGATGAGCGATTTTTCCATATCCGCCGGCTCGTTGTAGTATTTTTCACTGTTATCGCCGGAGACAATGATGCAGCGCACTTTGCCGGATTTCCACAGCTCTGCCGCAGCCTGCATGCGCCCCAAAAAGTAATAATTGGGGCGTTTGCCTATGTATTTGGTGCAACCCAACACCAGCCCCACGGCCTTGTCAGCTTTGCATGCCTGCGGGGTATCATGGCAAGAGGTGGCCGTGCTCATGGTGGTCCAGGTTTCGGCCACGGTGACACACAGCACCCCCATCAATAAAATAAACAGCACGGGGCATATCAGTATGCGCAACACCTTGCGCACCACAAGCAAGCCTTTAAGCACGCGTGGGGAGGCACTGCACTTTCTGATGAAGCCTATCATGTTGCGTGGTGCCGTCAATCAGCGGATGGATACTACCTGAATACGGGTGGTGAGGCGGTGCGTCTCGCCGCAGCGCAACATCAGGTTTTCTGCCGGTACGGCGGTGGTCTCCACAGCCAAGAAACCGCGGGAGGCCGCGGCACCCAAGTCGCCCATCTCAGCTGCCAGTTTTTCACCGGGGTTCCATACCACGGCAGAGCCGGAGCCTGCGCGGAAGATGTTGATGCTGCGCTCCCAAGCGGGGTCGTGAATGGTGATTAGCTGCTCCTCTGCCACGGGGTGGTAAATGCGGTCTATATGCCCGGCGGGGATAAGCGGGTCTTCGCAATGCGGCACGGCATCATCAGCAAACTCGGTAAAGTCACATTCCTCCAAGCCTGTCACAGCCACGGTCTCGTAGTCGCTTACGGCAAAATAGGTGTGCATGGCGGCAGAGAACGGCATGGTGCGCTGCACATCCAGCGTGAGCAGGCTCAGCACCAGCTCCGTACCCAGCTCAATGATAAGGGCCCCGCTGGGCATCAGCTCTTGTGTGGGGGGCAAGGCCAGCACAATGCGTACCGTGCCGTCCTCCAGCTCCTCGGTGCCGGCGTGTTGCCACAAGGCTGTGCGGGCAATGCCGTGAGAGGGCAGGGTGGCGTCCTCCGTGTTCTTACCGAACCACGGCCAACAGATGGGAATACCGCCACGCAAGGCTTTACCCTGTTGGAACACGGCCTGCGGGCTCATGAATATCACCGGCATGTGCCCGGTGGGGGTCCATTGCAGCACGTGGCCACCATACAGTGAAATCTCAGCAGAACACAAGGCTGTCTCTACTCGCAGAATCGGGAAATCTTGTCCGTGGGGGTATTCCGTTGTAACCATATCTGTTTGTCTTTACGCGCCTAATCCTACCAGAATGCACCCTTACTGTCGAGTAAAAATCCGTACAGTATCAAGACTGATTAAAAAGACGACTGTAACATTCGCAACCGTTGGGATGATTTGAGCTTGAAATGCAAGGTGGAATATGTTATATGAGCAAGCATGTTAAAACGCTTGCTTACATGCCTGTTTACATGCGCTACCGTATCAATGCTTGCGGCGGAGGAGTCCGTGTATGCTCATTGTCGTTCATCTGAGGTGTCAGAGACTGAGGCAGGGGCTTTACAACCTCTTTTTGAACACTATTTCGGTAGTTCGATGCAGCAAACGCGAGAGCAATGGGATGCTGAGCGTGGTGCGTATTATTTCGCGTTCCGTAGCCGAGACAAGGGAAATACCACGGTGTTACATGAGTGTATATGGTTGCTCTCGGCAGATGGCACCACATTGCGCTACCTGACGTGTCAGAAACGTGAAAATGGAACCCGTTTTGCCTATACGGAGCGTGTGCAAAAGGCTGTGGCTCCTTATCTGTTTGTGAAATGGGAGGAGACCGCAGCCTACTTCTCCCGATGGTCTTCGGAGCCGGATGCCCGCAATACCATACGCGTAGAGCAAATGTGCGCCCGTTACCAAGATTATGCCTCTGCTGCCAGAACAACGACAGAGGAGGAAAAGGCACTGGTGCTCTATTATATTCACCGAATGCCACAAAACGCCGGTGGTGTCATTGCCCGGTGGGATGCGGAGAAGAAAGTCCTTTGGCGGGCTCGCGTTGAGGGGGCGCAAATCAGGGGTGGATTATATGTTTTCTCGGAGGATGAGAAAACGCTGTGTGTTATTGCTGCCTCTTGGGATGGTCGTGAACTTAGGGCCGGTATGGTTACGCAATACAGGCGCCTGGCTCCCGGTCTGTATGCGGCCGTTAAGGCATCTCGTATTCCTGGGCACGGTGATTTTGCGGTGTTGGTTTTGGCTCAAGACCCGCAGACCGGGCACCCGATGATACAAAGCTCTCATCAATATACTATACCCATCGAAGAATAATTTTTCTCAAAACAATACATCATGAAAAAATTACTGCTCAGTATGTTGTTGTCTGCACCCATTGCCATGGGGTGTATAAGTGCCCCGAAGGAGCCTGTTTATGCATGCCGAGAGGCACCTATGGAGGCGGCTGCCGTGGCTGAGGTGCAGGGGCTGTTTGCAGAATTGTTCGGTAGCGCGATGCATCAAACGCGCGAGCAGTGGAGTGCTGAGCACAGGGCGTATTATTTTGCGTTCTCCATGCGTGCCAAGGATGGCGTGCGGGTGTTGAATGAATGTGTTTGGTTGATTTCAGAGGATGGGCATACGCTGCGATACATTACCTGTGAGAAATTGTCAGATGGTACTCGCCGTGCGTTTACCGAGCGGGTACAGCAAGCGGTGAAACCATTTCTCTTTGTCAAAATGGAGTCAGATGCCGCCTATTTTTCTCACTGGAATCCCGTGCCCGATAGCCGCAATATGATTCGGGTGGAGCAGGTGCGTGTGGATTTCTCCACCTGCACATTCCCCATAACCCGGAGAATGACGCCGGAGGAAAAAAGCCTGATGGCCCGCTATGCGCGTACCGATACGCAAGCGGAACAATGGGATGCGGAGAATAAAGTGCTTTGGCAATCAAAGTATCACGGTTATCTCAGTAAGCCGTATACCTCTGTCGGCTTACATGTTTTTTCGACAGATGAGAAACACTGCCGCTTTATGTCGGCAAAATTGAATGAAAAGGGTGAAATAGCCTTCGGGTGTGTTATGGAGGCCGTTTATGTAATGCCCGGGGTTTATGTGTCTGTAACACAGTCCGAGCCGAGCAATTTGCAAATCTTGCTTTTTGAGAAAAATCTGCAAACCGGGGCTCCTGTGCCCCAATCTGCCTTGTATTACCATATCCCCACGCAAAGCTTATTGCGTTTGAATTGAGCTTGCTTTATCACCCCGCGCCCGTTGGGTGCGCGGTGAAACTTCGTGGCTTTGGCCGCTCTGTTGATAAACAACAACCGCTGCTCCCGAAGAAGCAGCGGTTGTTATTTGAATGTTTGGCGTCAATCAGATACGCAGCGGGGTATCATCGCCGAAGGAGATGCCGATTTCCTTGGCCTCTGCCACCAGCTGGCTTTCGCCGTCTACCAGGTGCAGTGTGCGCACGGCTTCTTCAATGGGCATGGATACCATGTCATTGCGGTGCAAGGCTACGGTCTCGCCGAACTTACCCTGCTCGATAAGCTCTACGGCCTTGGCGCCGCAGCGTACACCGAGCACGCGGTCGAAGGGAATGGGGGAACCACCGCGCTGTACGTGGCCGAGCACGCAGTAGCGGGTCTCGATGCCTGTGATGGTCTCGAGCTTGGTGGAGAGGAAAGAGGCAATGCCGCCCAAGCGAACCTCGCCCTTGGTCTCTTCGTCCAGTGTAAGCAGTTTACCGCCGATTTTTGCACCCTCAGACACCACGATAATGATTTCGCGCTGGCCGAGAGCCTTCATCAGCTCTACCTTCTTGACGATTTCTTCAAGCTTGAACTCAATCTCGGGGATGAGGATAACGTCTGCACCGCCGGCAATACCGCCGTACAGAGCAATCCAACCGGCGTGGCGGCCCATTACCTCTACCACCATCATGCGCTTGTGGCTGTCAGCCGTGGTTCGCAGGCGGTCCAGGTTGTCGCTGACCACGGATACGGCGGTCCAGAAACCGAAGGTGTAGTCCGTAGCACCCAAGTCATTATCGATGGTCTTGGGCACACCCACGATGGGCAGGCCGATGGCGCGCAGCTCATTGCCGATGGTCTGAGAGCCGTCACCACCCACCACGATAAGGGCTTTGAGGCCGAGTCTTTCTACGGTTGCTTTACTCTGAGCCAGCACTTCATCAGCAATCTGCATGCGGCCACCCACACCGCTCTTTACGGTGAAGTTACCCTTGTTGACAGTGCCGAGGATGGTGCCGCCCATAGAGCGGATGTTGTGGCAGTTTTCGGGGGTAAGCTCGCGCCAACGCTCGTTTTCGGGCGTGGAGAGCAATCCTTCAAAGCCATCATAGAAGCCGATGACCTTCCAGCCGCGTGCGGCTGCGGCACCTACGGCACCTTCAATCACGGCGTTAAGTCCGGGGCAGTCGCCGCCGGCGTTGAGAATTCCGATATTCATGATGTGAAAAAAGTTAGTGTTTAGGCAGGCGAATAAACTTGGAGGGATCAGAGGTATCACTGGTGGTTTGCCAGATTTCCCATGCTTCCCAACCGTCTTTCAAGAGGGCTGCGGCCTTACTGTTGCGAGTGTCGGCAGAGGGCATGCCCAGCACAATGACGAGAAGACGCTGTGCATAGGTGGATTGTTTGCCGAGGGTGGGGTTGTACGCCTTGACACTGCCGCGCTTGGCTGAGGCCATGATGCAGTACCCGGCGGTGCCGGAGCCTGCGGAGCGAATACCGTCCACACCTTGGCTTGCAAGCAAGCGGTTGGTGTTGGTAATCTGCACGGTGCGTGTGCCCATTGCGTTCGTTACGTGGGCAGTATAGTCCGTTTTGGAGCAGATGGTCTGCACCTGCGGACGCTCAATGGCGTATATACCCAGCAGTACCATGTCTCGGGCGGTGGAGGTAGAGCGCACGGCTCCGTTCACGCCTTTGAAGGTGGTTTGCTTCATGCCGATGGCATCGGCCAGCTTGTTCATCTGGATAAGGAAGGCTCCCTCGGGATCACGCGGACTGAGCTTGTACCCGCATGCCCAGGCAAGAGCCGTGGCAGCGGCACTGTCATCCCACATCAGGGTAGAGTGCAGGGCATCTCTGAGGCTGATGCGGTCTCCGGGGCGCAGTTGCATCATGTTAGAGCCCGGCCAGCGGCAAGCTGCCTGCGGTACGGTCAGCATGGTGTCCATGCTCAGGTTCTCGGCTTTCATCCAGTCCAGCACCACCAACGCGGTGGCAATGTTGGCCAGCATGCCGATGGGGCGGCGCTCGTTAGCGTTTTCCGAGAAGAGTACACGCTCGTTGTTGGTCTCAACAACAATATAGCTCGGCGACATTTCTGCGGCCGTTTTAGCGGGGAATATCTGGCTGCAGGCTCCCAGCATCACTGCGGTTCCTGCGCACAGTATACCTTTAATCCTGTTTATCGCTTTGTTCATTTCTTACTTTTAGTCTTGCAGCCTTTCGGGGGGCAGGCTTTCGGGGCCATTTCCTCAGGGGTGAGGTCGCCGAAAATGATACCCAACTCGCGGGCCGTGCGTACGGTGTGATTATCAAGGGTGATAGTACGGGGCTCTGCAATGGCCTCGGTAATGGGTACACTGTCCACATTGTGGCCATTGAGTACCATAGTGCGGCCGAATTGCTTCTCTTCAATGAGTTTCACTGCCTCAACGCCGAAGCGGATACCCAGAATGCGGTCAAACGGGCAGGGACTGCCGCCGCGCTGGGTGTGGCCCAATACGCAGTAGCGTGTCTCAATGCCGGTCATTTCTTCCAGCATCTTGGAGAGTCGGTTACCAATGCCGCCGAGTCGTTCATCACCGTTTTCTTTGTTGCGCACGGTAACCAGCTTGCCGTTCAGGCGGCAACCTTCTGCCACTACTACGATAATCTCGCGCTGCCCCTTGGCTTTCTTAGCCTTGATGCACTCTACCACTTTTTCCAAATCGAACTCGATTTCGGGGATGAGCACGACATCTGCCGCAGAGGATATACCGCTGTGCAGGGCAATCCAACCGGACTGGTCACCCATTACCTCAACCACCATCATGCGCTGGTGAGCATTAGCCGTGGTGCGAATGCGGTCTATGCTTTCGGATACCACGGATACTGCGCTCTGGAACCCGAAGGTGTAGTCAGAGGCCGGGCACAGGTCATTGTTGATGGTCTTGGGAATGGAAATCACCGGCAGACCTTCGTCTGAAAGGAGACTGGCCGTGCGTGCAGAGCCGTTGCCGCCGATAACGGCAAGAGCCTCCAGCCCGAGAGCCGTGATGGTCTTGGTGGCTTTGGCCATAATCTCGGGCTCCACGCGGGCGCGACCGAGCTTGTTGATATTGACCTTGAAATTGCCCGTGTTGGTGGTGCCCAAAATGGTGCCGCCGTGGGAGCGAATCTTGTGGGTCTTGTACGGGGTGAGCATTTCGTAGCGGCGACCGCCGGCTACGGGCAGCAAACCTTCAAAACCATCATGGAACCCGATTACGCGCCAGCCGCGTCTATACGCGGCTGAAACGTAACCTTCGATGACGGCATTGATGCCGGGGCAATCACCTCCGGAATTAAGAATGCCTATAATCATGTCGTGTTATTTTATTGTGTATGAATTATTTGTCGGAGCAGGGGGCGTCAATGGCGCCGAAGTAGTGGGCGCAGCACCACAGCATACGCGGGTGGTGGAAGAATGACTTCCACATGCTGCCCTTGAGGCCGTTGGTGGTGGTGCCGTCCTGGTTGCAGTAGCCGAACCACTCACCGTGTTCCTTATCCTGCAAGTGTTCAAATGACCAGTCGTGAATCTTTTGGTGCCACTCGGCATATTTTTCATCGCCGGTCATCACATAAGCCAGGCAGGTGCCGATAAGGGCTTCATCGTGCGGCCACCAGAACTTCATGTTGTGCCAGTATTCCTGCACGGGTTTGTTGTATACATCCGTGTAGTACAGCAGGCCGCCGTATTTCTTATCCCAGCCGCGGGCAAGTGCCCAGTCAATCATCTTGCAGCCAATTTCAATGAGCTTTTTGTCGCCACCGCGGTAGCGGGCTTCCTCCAGCACAAACCAGCCGCCTTCAATGTCATGGCCGGGGTTGAGGATGCGCTCATCAAAGTGGTCAATCACAGAGCCGTCGGGGGCTACATTCTCCAGCACGGCCTGAATATCCTCGTGCAGGAAGAGACGTTGCAGGTCATCAATGCAGCGGTCAATCCAAGCGGTATAGAAACCGTCTGCATCGCCCAAATAGCGGCGCAGCTCCTGTGCCGTCACAATCATAATCATGCGGCAACCCAAGTTCTCGCCCGGGCGGTTACCCGTGCTCTTGGGGGCCATCTTGCCGGGGGTAAAGAAGATATCGGCGTAGATATCAAACCAATGGCGTGCGCGCTCTGCACTGTGTGCATCACCCGTTGCACCGTAGTGGGCAGCCCAAGCAATGGCGGCAAAGCATTCACTGTAGGCATAGCGGCGCTTGCGGATGGGCGTGCCGTCTGCCGTCATGTGGAAGTACATGCGCCCGTCTGTCGGGTCCACGCACTTCTCTTCAAGGAACTTGAGGGCGCTCTCGGCGTATTGCATCCACTCCGGGCGCTTTTCGATGCTGTTGTAGCAGGTAAGGAGCATCCAAGCCATGCGGCCCTGTGCCCATACGTTCTTGTCGGTGTCTACCAAGGTGCCGTCTTGTGCACAGCAGTGGTAGAGACCCCCGTTCACTGTGTCCAGTGAACGGGGAAACCAGAACGGCTCTACCTCATTGAGCAGCTTGTCCTTGTAAAATTGACCAAGTGCTTTTGTGTCCATGAGGAAAGCGGTGTTAAAGGTTATTGATAGATAGCCCAATCGTAGAAGCCGATTGCCTTCAGCTCGCTCTTCAGAGCCTCAAGGGTGGCCTTGTCCTGCTTGCCCATCGGGAGGCGTGCCGGGCCGAAGTCTACGCCGGTCCACTCGCTCATCAGGTACTTGCAGCAGCCCATGTAGCCCTTGCCGGCAATGATGTTGATCATGGTGACGGAAAGCTGCTGCAGGCGGCGTGCCTCAGCCAAATCGCCGGCGTCCACAGCCTTCATGATGTCGTTGTACAGCTTGGGAGCATAGTTGAAGGAGGAGCCTACACCACCCTTAGCACCTGTGGCATAGGCGCCGAGGAACCACTCGTCCACACCCCACGGAATGTCGTACTTGCCGCCGTCGTAGTTAAGGGCATCCATGTACAGGGCCAAATCCGGGTTGGTGAACTTAACACCCACAAAGTTCGGGATGCTGGCGGCGCAGGACTCAATCATCTTGCAGGGGTTGAAGCCCACGTGGGTCAGCACGGGAATATCGTAGAAGTAGAACGGAAGCTCAGGTGCACCGGAGGCGGCAATGGCCAAGCTCTGGGTAAGCAGCTCTACGCTGCCCGGCTTGAAGTAGCAGGGGGCATTGCTGGCGGTAGCGGTTGCTCCGCACTGG
>JAZRBG010000025.1:0-43368 GCA_045634945.1 Akkermansia sp.
CTGCTGAGGCTGCTGCCGAGGCTGAGGCTGAGCGACTTGCCGCAGAAGCCGCTGCTGCAGAGGCTGCTGCCAAGGCAGAGGCCGAGCGCATTGCTGCCGAGCGTGCCGCTACTGTCAATTCTTATCTGGACCGCGTAAACGCCGTTGCTCCCAAGGCTGCTACTGCCCAGCTGTACCAGAAGCGCTTGCAGACCCTGCTGCCCATGATTGCTGAGGGGCAGGATGTGAACGTGACCACCACCGAGACCAAGGGTAACACCGCTTTGCACTATGCTTGCGCCAGTGGCGATGTTGAGCTTGTGAAATGGCTTATTGATAACGGTGCAGATGTAAATGCCAAGACTGAGGCCGGCAAGACCCCCATCGAGTGCATCGGTGGCGATAAGGAGGCCGCAGACGCTCTTTACCTGCTGCTCAAGGTCAAGGAAGCTCCCGTAAACGAGTAATATGAGACGGCTCTTCCACCTCCTCAGCATTGTTTGCGTGTGTCTGATGCCCGTTTTTGCCGGGGCGCCCATAGAAAAACGTCCCGTTGTCATCGACATCGGCCATCAGTACACCGCATCGGGGGCTGAATCTCCCGATGGTAAAATCAATGAGTACGCCTTTTGGGCTCAGTACGCCATTGAAGTGCGAAAGGAGGTGGAAGCCGCCGGCTACCCCTGCATTATCATCAACCGCAGCGAGGCTCCTACCAAAGAGCCCCTTGCTACCTACAACAAAGAGTCCGGGGTTATTCACTTGAATAAACCGGATAAAAATGCCAAACGCTACTCTTCTACCCACCACCCCGAGCACATAGGAGCCGGCATGATCAGTGCCGACTATGCCATTGATCAGAACGCGCTCTGTGTGGTGTTTCTGCATCTTAACAGCGTGGGCTCCAAGTGGTCCACCACCCCTCCTACCGGTCTTATCATCTGCAATAAAGAACATGGCAATGCCTTGGGTGAGGCTGTGTGTGAAGCCATGAGAGCAGACCTCTTGGACAAACCCGATGGCATGCCCAATGCTAAAAAGGGTATTAAGGTAATGCCCCGTCATATCGGGTCTCAATCCGGTGCAGGGTGGATGAATACCTTGGATGCAGAAAAAATACCTGCCATTATCTTTGAGGCCGTTTACGTCAACAACCGCGGCCATATTGATTTTATCTCCAAGGATGCCAATGCACGCAAGCTTGCCCGCACCATCGGCAAAGGCGTGGTCAACTGGCTCAAGGCAACCCATCCCCCCGTAACTCCGGCCCCCTTGCCGCAGGAGCCCGCTGTACCGTGCTTTACCATGGAGGTATTCCCTGCGGACACGGTTGAGTGTCCGCGTGACTATGTGTCTGAGCTGTTGCAGCCCGCTGCCGTATTGGTGCAGGGGTATACCGTGCCGGAGGAGCAGCCAACGGAGGCCGCACCGCAAGAGGATACTGCCGCAGACAGCTCTGCAAAATAAGCAGAGATTTACATAAGCCGCTTTTTTGCTTGTCAGGGCGTGGAGTAGTTGCTATCATTGCGGCATGATACGCAACATAATAGCAGTCATGGCCCTGTTGGTCGCCCCTGTGGTGGATGCCGCTCCCAAGTCTAAAGTACCCAAGACGCTGCCGGGCGGCTGGGTATATGAGTGGGGTGATGAGTTTAACGGCTCAAAGCTCAATGAAAAAAAGTGGGCGTATGAGTTGGGTGTTGTTCGCAATCCCGGTGCGTCTCAGGCCTATACCAAAGGTTGTGTCAAGGTACGTAACGGTAAGTTGATTCTTGTTTCCAAGGCCGTTAAAACGCCCAACAGCACATACAAAGAGGGCGGTTCTGCCTGGATGGAGAAAATCAAGCACCAGCCCTTTGCCAGTGGTTCTGTTACCACGCGGGATGTGAAGCATTTTGAAGCTCCCGGTCGCTTGGAGTTCCGCGCCAAAGTGCCCAAAGGCAAGGGTGTGTGGCCTGCTATCTGGACCATGCACGTCAACAACTACGGTTGGCCGGCCAATGGTGAGATTGATATTTTGGAGCACATTTCCCAAGAGCCCAACACATGCTATTCCATTTTCCGCTGGGGTGAGAACGGTGGTAATCAGGAGCACAAGGTGATTCGCACCACCAACTTCAATGATTACAGCAAGGCGTTCCATACCTATGTTCTGGAGTGGGATCATGAGGTCATGCGCATACTGATAGATGACAAAGAGGTTGGCCGTGTCAACATTGCGGATGCCAATTATCCCAACGGCGATAATCCCCTCAAAACCCCTTGCTACATCATCATGAACACTGCTATCGGCGGTGACGGTACGTGGCCTGAAAAAGCGGACCCCAAGGATTATCCGGTTCAGTTTGAGATTGATTACGTGCGCTATTATACTAAAAAATAGTCAGCCGTATGGTAGCAGAGCCTCGGCTCGTATCTTTAAAAAGCCCGCTTATGCGGGCTTTTTATTTATAGTCGCTGTTAATTTCGTTTACAATCGAAGCTAAGCGGCTATGCCGCATGAATATCAAACTGTGCGTGATGGATAGGTATCAACTGTAATCTTTAACGGAGCCTATTTTATTCAACGGCACCGGCGGCGCGCAGCATGGCGCGTTTGGCCGGTGTTTTGGCGTAAATGAGCGGTGTGAAGCTGTGGCGATTGCGCACGCTGACGTTGGCCCCGTATTCTATGAGTAGCGCGGCAAAGGCATCATCGCAATCGGTGCTTACGGCGCGCATGAGCAGGGTGTTGCCCTCGGCATCCGTCAAATCCGGCTCGGGGCGTGCGCGCAGAATGGCACTGAAACGCTCAAGCTTGTTTTCATCCATGGCGCGGCAAAGCTCCGTGTAGGCATCTGCTGCGTTGGTGGGCAAGGTGGGGCGGCCGGTGAGTCGGTTGACGATTTCCTGCGCCTCGGGGCCGGCCACCATGGCTGCTTGCAGGGCAGTGGGGCCGCCACGGCGGTATATGTCCGGTTTGGCTCCGTGATCCATCAGCAGGTTGAAAACGGCCAAATCGGCGTATTCTGCGGCCAAAATCGTGGCGGTGTAGCCGGATTTGTCCATCAAATTGGGGTCTGCCCCCGCACGTAACAGAATTTTAACGGTCTCATAACCGCCGGACTCCACGGCTGTCATGAGGGCGGTTTGCCCATGTGCGTTTTTGGCGTTTATATCTACCCCCTCTTCTATCAGAAATACCACAAAGCTGCGAAAATGGCCTGTAATGGCGTTTTGCAGCGGCGTGCGCCCTTGAGAGTCATTACCGGCTGCGGAGAGGGCCTTGGGGTCCTGAGCGGCTTTTAATGCCTGTTGCAGCAGTGCTTCTGCCACGGCGCGGTCACTGGGATTTTTGCTGCGCTCTGCCAAGAATGAGGTAAAGGCAATGGCATCATCAAGCGTTTTGATGGGTATGGAATGCAGGTCTTTGCGGGAAACATCGGGCAAAAGCACGGCCAGCTCCATGGCGGCATACGTGTTACCCGCTGCAATGGCCGTGCGCAGGGCAAGGCGGTCTCCCTCTTCTACGGAGGCCCCTTGCTCCAGCAATTTGCGCACCAGTGTTCGGCTGCCGCCTGCCGCGGCGTATACCAGCAGAGAGCGCCCGGCGGCATCCGGCTCCATATCTGCGCGGCCGCCCAGCATCAGGCATGATTCTGCATTGCCTGCGGCTGCTGCCAGCATGGCTGCATTGACACCTTGCTTATTGCGGGCAAAAGGATTGGCACCTTGCCTGAGCAGGATTGTTACGACATCTGCCGTGGCATTGGCGGCCGCGGCCATCAGTGCCGTGTTGCCGTTGGCGTCTGCTCTGTTGGGTTTCAGGCCCATATCCAGTGCCGTTTGAACAAGAGCGAACTCACCGCCCTGTGCCGCTGCCATCAGCAGGTCATAGCCGTCTTTGGTGAGCAGGTGCGGGTTTGCTCCGCGGTTAAGCAGGGTATGAAACAAGTGCACATTGCCCCCGCGTGCAGCATACAAAATGGCAGAGTGCCCCTTGCGGTTCAGCGCATAGGCATCTGCCCCGCTGCGCAGAATGCGGTTGCCTATCTCTTCATTACCGCCCATGCAGGCATAGTGAAACAGCGGTGTGCCGGTGGTGTCCGTGCGTTTTTCCGCCCCGGGCAGCATACGCTGTACGGTATTGAAGATAGATTCATTACCGCCGGCTGCTGCCAGCATGAGCATATTGACCCGCCCGGGGGCTTCTGACTCTATCTTGGCACCGTGAATGTGCAGCAAGTCATTGAATGTAGCCTCATCCCCGGCAGCTGCGGCCAACATGAGGGCGGTCATGCCCTGTTTGTTGCGGGACTCAATGGGGGCCCCCAGCCTTATGTTTTCCATCGCACTGCGCAGCTGTTTGGCATGCAGGCGTTGAAAGCTGTTTTTCCCGTCTTCCTGCGGCGGGAGATTTTCTGCCGTTGTTTCTGCCTCTGCCGTTTCCTCCTGCGGCTGCTGTGCCGTAAGGACAGCAGCCGTAGTCAGCAGGAATCCCACCGTGGCAGAAAGTTTCATTTTTAGGATGGGGAGGGAGGCTTTAACGGTCAATTACTTGATGCCGCTGCGGGTGAGCAGGGCGGTGGGGTCCGGGTCTCTCTGCATGAAGTCACGGTACAACTCTGCGGCGGGACGGCTGTTGCCCTGAGACAGAATGCAGCGGCGGAAGTCTCTGCCGGTGGCGGGATTGAAGATGCCTTCTTTTGCAAAGCGGGAGAAAGCATCTGCCTCCAGCATCTCTGCCCATTTGTAGGAGTAGTAGCCGGACTCATAGCCACCGTTGAAGATGTGGGAGAAGCAACGCAGGCAGCTGTTGCCTTGCTCTGTGAGGGCAACGCGGTAGTCTGCCAGAATCTCGCGGTCTACCTCTTCAATGTTGCGGTTGATGTATTTTTCTGTAAACGTATGCAGTTCAAGGTCAATTTTGCCGAAGCAAAGCTGACGCATGAAGAAGGAAGCCTCACCGTAGTTACGGGCTGCCAGCATTTTCTTTTTCAGTTCGGCGGGCAGGGGCTCTGCTGTTTCCCAATGGCGGGCAAAGCGATCCAGAGCCTCGCTCTCCCAGCACCAGTTTTCATTGATTTGGCTGGGCAGCTCCACAAAGTCCCAAGCCACGTTGCAACCGCTGAGGCTCTCTACCTCTACATTGCTGAGCAATTGGTGCAGCAGGTGCCCGAACTCATGGAACACGGTTTGAACCTCGTAATGTGTGAGAAGTGCAGGTTTATCGCCCACGGGTTTGCTCATGTTGCCGCACATCAGTGCCAGGTGAGGCAGGCGCGGGTTACCGTTCATGGGGGGTAAACCGCAGCTCAGGCAGTCCATCCAAGCACCGGCACGCTTGCTGTCACGCGGGTACCAGTCGGCATAGAAAGAGCCCAGATGCTCGCCGCTCTCCTCATCATGCACCTCATAGAACAATACCTCGGGGTGCCATACTTCTACTGCTCCCTCGGGCAGGGGCTCGCCCTCTGCAATGCAGGCGGTGGGCTTTTGAGTAAGGCGTATACCGTACAAACCGGAGTAAATGGAGAACATGCCCTCCAGCACCCCCTGCATGGGGAAGTAGGGGCGCAGCTCCTCGCTGTCGAAGTCATAGAGGGCTTTGCGGCGTTTCTCGTTCCAGTAGGCTACATCCCACGGTTTCATTACGGGCATGGCGGTGCCGCTTTGCTGCTCTGCAAACAGGCGTATGGCCTCTTGTTCTTCCAGGAAAGCGGGTTTTACGCGGTCATGCAGGTCATTGACAAAGTTGAGGGCAGTCATGCCCGTACCTGCCATGCGGCGGGAGGTAACATAGTCAGAGTATTTCTCATAGCCCAGCATGGCAGCTTTTTCAGCGCGCAGGGTGAGTATCTCATTGATAAAGCCCGTGGTATCATATTGCCCCGTGCCTTTTTCATTCATGGCATGCCAAATGCGGCTGCGCAGCTCCTCATTGTCCGCAAAAGTGAGCACGGGTTGTACGGAGGTGAATTGCAGGGTGAAACGCCACTGCGGTGCTTCTGCCGTGCCGTAGCCCTTGGCAAGGGCATCTTGGCGGGCGTTCTCGCGGGCGGATTCCGGCAGCCCTGCCAGTTCCTCCTCCTTATCGGTTACGTATTCCCATGCGTTGGTGGAGTCCAGCACATGTTCGCCGAAGCTTTGAGAGAGCTGGGCCAATTTGGTGCTGATTTCGGTAAAGCGGGCTTTCTGTTCATCGCTCAGGTCTGCACCGTTCTCGCGGAAGTCGCACAGTGTTTCGCGGATAAAGCGTTGCTTTACCTCGCTGAGCTCTGCTACCCACGGCATGGCGGCTGCTTTTTTAAGCACGGCATACAACTGCGGGTTGAGGGTCACGCTTGAGGAGTAGATGACAACCTCCGGCATCAGCTCATTGATGACATCGCGCACCTCCGGGCTGTCCATTACGCTGCTCAGGTGGCTCAGGCGGTGCCAGCCGCGCATTACTTCTGCACCGGATGCCTCCAGCGCGGCAAAGCTGTTTTCGTATGTGGGCTCTTCCACCTTGCAAATGGCTTCTACGGCGGCCTTGGCCTGTTCAATCGCTTCGCGTATCTCTACACGGGCGCGCTCGGGAGTCAATTTGCTCCACTCTACCAACAAATCACTGTTCAGAAAAGGTTTGTCACTCATGCTGTACCTACTATACCATTCTTTACCCCCTATGCGCAAGCCGTATCCGCCTCAATCGCGTCATTTTGCCCCGTTCTTTCAGGGTGAGGAAAAAAAGCCAGCGCGATATGTATCGCGGTGGCTTGGGGTAAAAGTGAGTCGGGGGGAGGATTACTTCACCACTTTGGGGGTGACGGTTTTGGATTCCCCGTTGACAATGAGCTTAACGGGCTCAGGATTGGGGGTGGTGGTAGTCAGCTTGTAAGATGTTACTTTGCCGTCCTTCCACTCCATATCCACGGTTACGTTGCCACGGGCGCGGATGCCTTTGACGGAGCCGTTTTTCCATGCAGCGGGCAGGGTGGGCAGCAGCTCAATCTGACCGGCATGGCTCTGGAGGAGCATCTCACTCATGCCACCCGTCATGCCGAAGGTGCCGTCCATCTGCATGGGGGGATGGTTGCCGAAGAGGTTGTCCAGCAGATTGTAGCGAATGTAATGCTGTACCATGCTGTATGCCTGCTCCGTGTTGCCGAAACGAGCCCAGAGAGCCGTGCGCCACGGCCAGGTCCAACTGCGTCGGTTGTCGCCGGAGAGACCGCGAAGCTCCAAGCTCTTCATGGCAGCTTTGGCAAACTCGGGGGTCTTGGCCATGGAGATGGAAGTACCGGGGAATACGCCGATGAGGTGAGAGGTGTGACGCTGACCGGCTACCATGTTGGGGCGGTCCACAATCCACTCTTGCAGGTAGCCATCGCGGCCTACGCGGTTGCCTACGAGGCGATCACGCTTGTCTGCCAGTGTTTTGGCCCAATCAGCATCTTCACCGAGGATTTCGGCGGCTTTAATGGTGTTGTCGAACAGCTCCCAAATAAGCTGTTGGTCATGGGCGCAGCCGTCTTCTACGGGGCCCCATTCGTGAGACCAGCCCATGGGACATACCAGGGAACCTGCTTTGATTTCCTTGAGCTCGGGGTGCTTGGCAGCCGTCAAATCAACGATATTGTTACCTGCCGTGGTTTTAAGGCCTTGCCCCTCTGCGCCTACTTCCTTGAGTTCATCTTCCCAGTAGTGGCAGATTGTTTTGAGAAGGGGGTATGCTACATCTTTGAGGTATGCTTTATCATGCGTGTAGAGGTAATGATCCCAAATGTGCAGGGCATACCAAGCGTTGACGGGCGGGTTCCACTTAATCCAACCGCCGCCGCCCCAAGGATTCTGGGAGATACGGGTGGTCCAACCGCGTACATGGTCACCGAACTCTGCCTTGGTCATCTCATGCAGGGGCTTCTCCATGGCGCGAATGAAGTCGATGAGCGGCTTGTGGCACTCAGACAGGTTGGCTACCTCTGCACCCCAATAGCACATTTGCAGGTTGATGTTGTTGTGGTAGTCACACGCCCAAGGTGCATGCACCTTGTCATTCCAGATACCCTGGAGGTTGACAGGCAAGTTGCCCGGCTGAGAACCGGAGATGAGCATGTAGCGACCGTACTGGTAAATGGTGGCCTCCAAACCGGGGTCGGCTTTGCCGTTCTTGCGGTAGAGGGCCAAGCGCTCATCGGTGGGCAGTTTTGCAACGGACTCAGAGCTCTTGCCCAAGTTAATGCTCAGGCGGTTGTAATATTGCTTGTAATCATCACGGTGAGCTTTACGCAGTTCTTTGAGACTCTTCTTTTCTGCGGCACGGAGGATGTCAATGTTGGTGGCGGTGGGGTCATTGCCTTTCCAGCCTGCATCGTAGTCCATCTTGTAATCGGTAGCCATAGATACCAGGATAACTACGGAGTTTGCACCGGCTACGTGAATGTAGGGGACGTTGTCTGCGGAGAAATCGGGCATCATGCTGTCTTTGCCATTGCCGGTTTGCTTGTAGTTGACCGTGACATCGCCGGCTTGGCCTTTAATCGTGGCTGTGCCACCGTTGACTTTGACGAGGGCTCTGCCTTCAAATACCTGGCCGTTTGCCAGTGTGCCTTTCATGATGATGGTGTTACCGCTGACACTGTACTTGACATCATGGTACGGGGTGAGGGCAATATCTGCCGTGATGCCGCCTTTTTCATCGGTCTTGGCGGCATATACCAACACATTGTCCGGACGGCTTACAAAACACTCACGTGTGTGGCGTGCGCCGCCGGCAGTAAAGGTGGTGTAGGCAGAGGCTTTCTTCAAATCCAAAGAACGTGTGTAATTTTCGGTGTTGCCTTTGAAATTGAAACTCACATACAGGTTGCCGAAGGGTTGGTAGCTGCCGAATTGGTCTTGGCCGGCCTTGGGGCCGTATGCGTAGTTGTGACCGTTTTTGGGCTTATTGGGGCCACCGCTCCAGAGGCTGACCTCATTGAGGTTGACGCGCTCCAACTTGTCGCCGCCGAAAACGGTGCCGCCTATGCGGCCATTGCCAACGGGAAGCGACTGGCTTTCCCATGCATCGGGCTTGCCGCTCATGGGATTTTTGGTGGATTTGCCGGCAAGATTACCGGCATGGCTGAAGGGCAATGCGGCGTTGTCTACAACGGCCGGTTGCTTATACCAAAGCAATTCTGATGCGGCCGGTGCCTCAGCCGCAACAGTGAGGCTTGCGGAGGCCAGTGTCAGGGATGTAATGTAGTGGTTTAGTTTCATGATATGGTGCTTTTTGGGGTGGGCTCGGCAGAGCCGTAAATAATTTCTACTCGAAGAATGGTGTCTCCCAATCGTATGGTAGAACCATCGCTCAGCGGAACTTGCGGACTGTAGTTGTTGATGTGCTCATCATTTACCATCAGTCCATTTGTGGAGTTTAAATCTGTAATGACCAGGCCTGTGCTGCCCAGCTCGATGCGTGCGTGAGTGCGGGAGACGCCGTTTTCCGGTAACACGAGATGAACGGCCTCAGGGTCTCTGCCTATGATGATGCCGTTATCTGCCGCCAAATCCGAAAACGGAATGATGTGCTCCCAAGGTTCGCCGTCTGCAAGCAAACCGAAGATTCTGAGTTTTCCGCCGGGGGCATGATGTCCGGTGAAGCAGATGCGCTGTGTGGTTTCTCCCTTTTTGGTATCTTTTAACCCTTTGCCTAAGGCCCATTTGCGCCGCAGAGGGTGGTGTATGGGCAGCGGTTCTATGTGAATGTGAGAATCCGGTGCCGCGGCGGATTTTGCAGAATCTACGGAAACAACGGATGTGGAACGCAGTGCCGTTTCCGTATGCCGGTCCGCATAAAAAGATTGTCGGGCAAACATTAATTTGGAATGGACGCCGATGAGCTGAGCGCGCGCGCACGAAAGCTCACTTTCAAGCTCGTGTATGCGCTGCGCAAGAACTGCTACCTGTTGCTCTTCGTCCATGTTGCGTCCTGTTCTTATCTTTATGCATGCTATCATATACGCCCCCGTGAATGCAACACAAAACTTTCATATCGGCGGGCATTTGTGAAAATGTTATGCTTTTTACGGGTTTTCTGCTTGACAGTGCTCATTAACAGTGATAATGATGAATCATCATGACAGTACGAACAATGTTGAAACGTATTGGATTGCTCTCTCTGGGGATTATGCCTGTAGTGCCTGCCGTTGCCGTAACGGTGGCGGCATCTGCATCCGTGGCCTCAGCGGGTGAGCTTCCTGCGGACGTTAAGTCTGCTATTGACAGCGGTGACTACAACAAGGCACAAAGTGCATTGATTGCCGCGCTCAAGGGTACAACAATCCGCCCTGAATCCGCAGATGTATTACACATGGCCATGTTGCTGGAGGTAATACGCACGACTGACCCTGCCGTAATGACGGAATACGCAGCCGATGCCAAGGCCAAGCGTAAATTCTTAGCCGAGTTTGCAACGGATGCTGATTGGTTGGAATTGTACTTGGGCTGTGGCTTGGTGCCGTATCATACCAATGTGGGTATTGATGTTCTCTATCGCATTTGGCAGGATGAAAAAGGCAAGGTGAAGAATAAGGGCCTTGCCGTTGCTTTGGCCTCTGTATGGGGTGGTGGTGAGACTGACCCGAACCCGCCCATTGCCAAGAAGAACCCGAACCGATATAACCCGGTATGGCGTTACAATTTCTTCCAGAAAAATGCCAAGCGCGGGCTTTTGCACCCGGGGTATAAGAAATTGCGCCCCTGGGAGCTGCGCTTTACCGTAGGTATTCCTCAGCAGGATTGGGATGACCAGTCCTTTGAATGGGCATTGGAAAACATCAATGTGCCGTGGGACCGTTATGACTATGCCTGCTGGGCAGCCATTTATACGGATCCGTCCCTCTTCGGTGACTCCGTACAGGGTGGTATGTATAATTACCCCTTTGCCGATATCAGCTGGGCAGAGGCCACTCACCGCAATGGTGGCGTATGCGGCGCAATGTCTCACTTGGGTTGCGTTGCCGCCATGGCTCACGGTATACCGTCTTACACGGTAGGCCAGCCCGGACACTGTGCCTATGGTTTCCGCATTAAACGCGGTGACTGGCGTGGTGGTTTCGGTGGCCCGGATGGTGGTATGCATAACCGCATTTTCGGTAATCAGGCTCCCACCTCTTACCTGCTGATGGAGACTGTATTTAAGGATGATGCCACCATTGAAAAGGCCTATCGTCACAGTTTCTGTGCCAAGGCCATGGAGGCAGTCGGTGACAAGGAGGGCTCTATTGCCATGTGGGAAAAGACGCTGGAAATCTCCCCCCTGCATCCGTTCTTCCGCGCTTCGTACCATAAGTTGCTTAAAGAAAAGGGGCTTACACCCGATCAAGCATATGAGTACCTCTCCAAGGTGATTCCCATGTACAAGAAGAATGGTTTTGCCTCTATTGACATGGCTAAGGACTTGAAAGATACCGTTGCTGCCATGACCGATGAGCAGAAAGCCGACCTATACGGCAAGATGCACAAGGTCATCTCCGGCACGCCCTCTTCTTGGGCTGTGAATATTGAGCCCGTGATGAAGGAGCAGGCGGAGTCACTCAAGACAGATGCTGCCCGCGAGCAGTATTTGGCTGCCTTGTTTGCTACCCACATGGGGGCAGAAGATGCCACCACCTTCGGCAAAGTGCTGGAGTGGGGTGTCAAGACCTATGTTGAGGGCGGCAATGAGGCTGTGTTCAGCAAGGCTTTCTCCAAGGCTGCGGCCTCTGCCGGTAAGGGCGGGAAGATGGACGATGAGCAGACCAAGAAGATGGTGGCTGCATACAATAAGGCCATCATTGCTGCCGAGCAGGCTCGTTCTGCTGCCGCGTTCCGCTCCATTACCGAAGCCGCCGTTAAGGTTGCCGGTAAATGCCCCGTCAATATCGAGCTTAAAGCGGCCAAGGAGCTGCCCGGTAAGGTTGCCAAAGCCGCCATGTTCCGTATCTCCACCACGTCTAACTACGATTCTCCGGCATGGCATGCCGACATTACTACCCCCACCGGTGGTAAGTGCCACACCGCCAAGGAGGAAAAACCGCACATGATTGTGGAGCTGCCGGAGCGCAAGTCCCTTACGGGTTGCATTATCCGCAAGACTGATGGCAGCGAGCACCGCATGAAGAAAGCTACCGTTTACACCAGTGAAGACGGTGCTACTTGGAAACCGCGCGAAACTACGGACAACATGCCCAAGGAGTGGGTTGTGAAGTTTGCCGATGGTACGCCCGGTAAGTGGGTTAAGGTGGAGTTTGATAACGCTGCTCCCGATTTTGCCCATATCTCCCATTTTGTCATTTACACTAAATAACCCCCGCACAACAAGATATGAAACATATTGTACTTTCAACGCTGCTCCTGCCGGGGGCCATGTTGGTCAGTGAGGCTGCTACGCTGTCTTTCCCCGAGGTTCCGGCTGCCAAAGAACAGGCTGCCAAAGAGGGTAAACCCTGTTTGGTTGTTTGGTATGGCTCCGATTGGCAACCTAAGGTAAGAGAGTTCTGCAAGGCATGGGAAGCCGTGGCAAAAGAGCATGCTAAAACATTTGTGTTCGGCCAGTTTGATGATAAAACCGGCTTGAAGGTGGATGTTCGCAAAAAGGTATTGCCCATTGAGCACTACAATTTGCCCGCCGTGGTATTGTTGGCTCCCGATGGCACCTTTATGGCTGAGTATGATGGCGACCAAGTGAGCAAATCTCCTGAAAAGGTGATGAAAAAGCTTACCAAGTTGGCAGATAAAGCACCCGAGGTGGCCAAACTGGCACAAGAGGCAGCCAAAGCCACGGGGGCTGATGCCGCCAATGCGGCCGGTAAGGCCTTGGAGCTGCTGCCTGCTCAGTTTGCCGTACGCTGTGGTGCGCTTACCGGTATTATCCGTAAGCATGACCCGCAGGACGACACCGGCTATAAGTCTCTCTTTGCTATGGACCATTTGGCCATGTATGGTGAGATTAAGGGGATTCTCAACGGTGGTAAAGACGGCAAACTCAGCGGTAAAGAACGCAAGTTTGATGATGCAGAGGCCTATGTGCGCGGGATGCTGGACAAGAAGCTCATGAAAGAGGACAAGTACCGCCACCGCCGCCAACAATGGCTTGCCGGTTTGGCCTACGTGTTGCGTGAGCGCATTGTATCCAACTCCACCCCCGAGAACCGTGATACCAAGCCCATTATCAAAGTTTATGAGGAGATTGTGAAGCTTGACCCCAAAACCCAAATTGCCAAGGGTGCCAAGCGTTGGATTCACTATTGGAGCCCGGATACCGTGACCGTTATCAAGAATAATTTCTATGAAAGCGGTGACCAAACCCTCGGTTTCGAGAAAGATTGGCGTGTGGATGTTACGAAGTCCGTTGACGGAGCCGGTACTTATACCTTCTCTCTGATTCCCGTGGACAACGGCGGTATGGTGACTCGTAATTATCGCCTTCTTGTCAATGGTAAAGAGGTTGCCAAGGCTGATGCTCCTGCCGATAAGAACACCAAGACTGTCAAGTTCAACGTGCCTTCCGTGCCCAAGGGTGCTAAGGTTGAGGTGCAGCTCACTGCTCGTTGTAATGATGGTTGGTTCGGCTGCTCCGGCCGTATCGAGATGAAGAAAGACTGATTCTCTGATTAAGCTTACATTTTCAGCGCACGTGCCGAAGTTACGGCTCGTGCGCTGTTTTTTTGTATTGTTTTGCATCAATGAATATGGTAGAGTAATACCATGATAGTACCGAGTAAGTTTGTGAGAGCCTTGCCGCCTGCCGTGGGTAAGTGTTTTAAAACATGGGCTGAGTATATGTATCAATCCATTCCGTTTCAGTTGGCTGACAGTATGATTCATTCTACGGCCCACAGTGAGCGTGTGTTGTTGTATGCCCTGTTGATAGCTGCCGGTGAGGTGGGCGACAATAAACGCGCGCTTAATATCTTGGCTCATGCGTCTGTGTTCCATGATACCCGCAGAGAATCTGAAGGTAAGGATACCGGACACGGTGCACGTGCCGCTGATTTTTATGAGGAATTCTGCAAGACTCATCAGGAGGTCACATTCTTGCCCGAGGCAGCGTACCTGATGCGGTACCATGACCGCCATGATGAACGTGGCGAGGCTGCCATACGAGAGGCGTTCCCGGATTCTGCGGAGTTGGTGGTGAAACTCTACAAGGTATTCAAGGATTCTGATGCCCTGGATCGCTGGCGTTTGGGGCGTTGGGGACTGAATCCGGACTATTTGAGAACGGACAGAGCCTTGGCCTTGGTGGATTTTGCCCGCAAACTGGTAATGCTGACTGCTGAGCGATAAAAGCATGTTTGAGCCTTGAGGAAATTTTTCTTGCTATGGTGTAATGCCGTAGTATAATGTTCTGTATGAAATTCTCTACCCTGATAGCTTCTCTTTTGTTGATAGGTGCCCCCGTTTCATCTGCCATTTGTACCAAAGATGAGGAGGCGCGTGTACATGCCATGATGCAAGCTGCGGAGAACCCGCATGAGCTGTTTTTTGCTGAGCTGTGCGCACGGAATATAGGCACTATTCAAGCTCCCTTACAGTGGGAGGATGAATCTGAAGAGTTCGGCCGTTCATCCTATGACCGCACGGAGGAGTATATGGAAACCCGCTCCGTAGAGTTGTACAACATTTTGCACAGTGGTGATACGGTGGAGAAAAAGATACAAGCCTACCGAGATGTGTTGCGTGCCCACCCTGAGATGGCGGAAGAATTCATGGAAAATCTGCTGATGCAGTATTACTTGGTGGGAAAAAAGGAGCATGAAGCTGTGCATCCGCTGCCGCGCACACGTGAGGAGTATCGGCAGATGGCAGAACGGTTGTTCAGCACGCCCGGGCTGAATTGGGGTGCTCGCGGCAAGAGTGGTATGACACCTGCCGGGGTGCTGTTCCGTTTTGCCATGGGAACAACGGAGGTAGAGCCGTTGGTGGAGTTGTTTTGCCGTTATGCTTCATTTGATGAAACGGATTGCTTGCATGACCACCCTGCCGTGGCCTTGGCGGCCATGGCTGATTGTCCGCAGGCTTTGCGCCTTTTGCTGGCTCGCGGTAACACCACGCCGGAAATGGCGACCTATTGTATCCGAATGATGGGTAATACCCATTCTCAGGATGTTGTGCCTGATGATGTTGCGAAAGAGTATTGCGGGCTCTTTTATTTGAGTAACGATTCCATGTTCCGTGACCGCTTGAAGTTGAAGTACGCCCAACGGATAAGAGACAGGCAACATGGTGATGAATTGCTGGATTTGCTCCTCCCCCTGTTGCCGGAGGAGCAGTTGAATGCTGAGGCTCCGTCAACCGTGACTCAATTCGGGCCGGTGCATTCAATGTATCCCTCACTGCAACGGCGTTGCCCCGCTTTGTTGCCACTGGTCGTACAGGCTGCTGAGCCGGAGCAAGTGGATGCTGAAAAGCCCGGCTATACGTACGAGATGGAAGAAGAAGAAATGACTCCCATTACGGAAATACCGAACTATAGTGAGGAAGAGGTTGAGCGGGCTGCTGCTCGTATGGAGGCTTTATTGCGTGCAGATTCTGTTGTGACCATCAATCAGCCTAATGATGAGCAGTATGAGAAGGAAGCTGAAGAAATGGCAGCAGCGGCTACCGTGCTTTATTGGGATACATATAAGCATAAGCGTATTCCTGAATGCGTGGCTCGATACGAGTCTGTGCGGCAGTTGGAAGAACAACTGGAGAATGCCGTTGACATGGCTGCGGATGATGATGTTACACCTGAAGATGTGGCGGGTGATTTGCAATCTTTCATTGAGGATTCTGCTTTAAGTGAATTGAAGGGGGCTCGCTACCTGAAGTGGGAAAAGCTGTTTCTGGCACAAACCCGAGAGCTGGATATAGCGGTGCCGTTACAATTGCAGGGTAATGAAACGGAGGTGGTTGTAACGGTTGATGTATCTGATGTCAACAAAGTGCAATCCATTACCTATAAGCGAGAGGGGCAGGGAGGTAAGCCGTGGTCGCCGATAGTGCGTTATCGTTCCTATGTGCCTGTCGGTGGGAATTCTACCATTTTACTGGAGCCCGCTTATCAACAACCAGTGGTCTATGCAGAACAGGAAATTCATGATTTCATTGAGCGCACGCCCATTTTCTTTCTTGATGAGAATGACTTTACTTCGCAGATTGGCCGCACGGTGCGCTATGTGGGGTATGCCCCTGATTATGCCGTGAATGGTGCAACCTCTCAGTGGCGCATCTTTGAGGTGGATGGCTCCTTATCCGCGGATTCCGTCCTTTCTGACCGAGTAGAAAAGGTTATTCCCGTTATGATTCGATTAACGGAATAAGTTTGTATTTATAGGATTTCTTCAAAGAATCCGCCACCCAGCAGGCGTTCGCCGCGGTCGGCATCAGGGGCATAAACGGCGCAAACCTGCCCCAGTGCCAGTGCTCTCACGGGTGCGTCGAAATCCAAGCGGTAGCGGCCCTCTGCAATGGGGGTGCAGGTGGCGTGTACTGCTGCGGCGCGGTAACGTGGCTGTGCCATAACGCGCTCGGGCAGGGGCAATATGGTATTGTTGACGGAGCCGATGACGGCACTGCGGGTGTACAGTCCCGGGGTCTCCTCTCCCTCATAGCCCAAAATAAGGCGGTTGCGTTTCAAATCTTTGCCTACCACTACGTAAGCCACGCCCTCGCGAGGGGAGGCCACATGGTGCCCTTTGCGTTGTCCCATGGTGAAGAGGTGCAGCCCATCATGCCGCCCCAGTTTTTTGCCCTTGAGGTCTACGATATCGCCGGGGTTATCCGGCAGGTAGTGGCGCAGGAAGTCGCTCATTTTCACTTGCCCGATGAAGCAAATGCCCTGGGAGTCTTTTTTCTCTGCATTGGGCAGGGCAAAGCGGCGGGCAATCTCACGCACCTGAGGCTTGGTGATTTGGCCTACGGGGAATACGGCGTGTGCCACCTGCTCGGGGCGCATGAGTGCCAAAAAGTAGGATTGGTCTTTGTTGCGGTCTGCCCCGCGCAGAATGTAGCTGCCCTCGCCCGCAATGTCCAAGCGGTTGGCATAGTGTCCCGTGGCTACGGAGGTAAAACCTTGCTCCAACGCGTAGTCAAGCAGTACGCCGAACTTCATCTCACGGTTGCACAGTACATCGGGATTGGGGGTGGAGCCGTTGCGGTAGCCTTCTATCAGGTAATTGACAACGCGGCTGCGGTATTGCTCAATCAAATCTACCACGCGCAGCTCTATACCCAGTTTGCGGCATACGCCCAAAGCGTCTTCAATATCTTGCTCCCACGGGCATTCGCCGGGTATGTTTTCCTCATTCACCCAGTTTTTCATGTAGGCGGCAACAACTTCATGCCCTTGCTCGGTGAGCAGGGCTGCGGCTGCGGCGCTGTCTACGCCGCCACTGAGGGCTACCAGTATCTTAGCCATGGGTGGTATTTGAGTTTTTTGTTACTGTTACTGCCGAAATGCTGTTGTTGTGCTCCTCTTTTTCGGCAAAGTCGGTATACATGAGTATGGCTTGTGTGATGAAATCTGAGGTAGACATTTCATTTTGTTCGCACAACTCAATCATGGTGTCAAAATCTTCATCCGGACACCGGAAATTGAGTGTTGCGTGGTCTATTTTCATCTGAGGCTCATGATAGCAGATTTTTTCGGGGCTGGCAATCCTGATTTTGGGCGCGCAAGCCACGATTTGTGGTTGCAGTGCAGGGGGGACACGGGTATAATGGGGGCATACAAGGAGTTACTATTATGCATACGCTCAGATACGAACCCATCCCCGCTTCATTTTACAAGTCCACGCGTGATAAATTGGCTGCTCAGTTGCCTGCCGGTAGCTTGGTAATTGTGCATTCCAATGATATTTATCCCACCAATGCAGACGGTACGCTTGCTCACCACCAGAATGCCAACCTCTTTTACCTGACCGGTATTGACCAGGAGGAAACGGTGCTGTTGATGCGTGTGCAGGAGGACGGTAAGCATGAGGATACCCTGTTACTGCGTGAAACGAATGAGCATATTGTTATTTGGGAGGGTGCCCGCCTGACTAAGGAGGATGCCACTGCCCTGTGCGGTATTGAGGATGTTCGTTGGACCGATGAGTACAATGCCTTGCTGGCTGCGTGGGTGCCCGCTGCCAAAGAGGTGTGGCTGGAGCGTGATAACCACCCCCGCCGCCTTACTTATGTGCAGACCCGCAATGAGCGTATGGCTGCTGCTTTGCTGGCTTCTTACCCCGATGTGAAATTGCAGAGCCTGTACGATATTCTGGCAGCCATGCGTTTGGTGAAGTCTGAGGAAGAGCTGGTGCAGTTGCGTGAGGCCTGCCGTATTACGGGGGAAGGTTGGGTGGAAATCCTCAGCCAAGTAAAGCCCGGTATGGGTGAGTGGGAGATTGAAGCTCTGTTGAGTGCTGCATACATTCGTCGCCGCGCCCGCAAGTTCTCGTTCCATCCCATCATTGCTTCCGGCAAAGATACCTGCGTATTGCACTACATCTCCAACCACAAGGCTTGTGAGGACGGTTCTCTGATTCTCTTGGATATCGGTGCCGAGTATGCCGGTTACGCCGGTGATATGACCCGCACTATCCCAGCCAACGGTAAGTATACGCCTCGTCAAAAGGTTGTGTATGAGGCTTGCCTTGCTGTGCACCGCTATGCCCGTGAGATTATGTTGCCGGGGCTCAGGAAGTCCGAGTACGAGCGTCTTGTGCGCGTGCGTATGGCCGCAGAGCTTGTGAAGCTGGGCTTGCTGACTCAAGAGGAGGTGGATGCCGCCCCCGAGAACCCGCTGTGCGTGCGCAAATACTTTATGCACGGTACCTCTCACCCCATTGGGCTGGATGTGCATGATGTAGGCCCCGCTGACCCCGTGTTTGCTGAAAATCAGGTGTGGACCATTGAGCCCGGTATCTATATTCCCGCAGAGAATATCGGTATCCGCATTGAGACGGATGTGTTGATTCATGCCGACCATGCAGAGGACCTGATACCCAACGCCCCGCTGGATGTGGCCGACATTGAGGCTCTGATGGCTAAGTAACTTTCATTGATATATACAATAAGCCCGCAATTGTAAAAGATTGCGGGCTTATTGTGTTATTTTGCAAAGCGTTTCAGATATTCTGTGATGGCTTGGATATCATCTTTTTCAGTGACACCCGGCGGAAGCATGGTGGAGTTCCAGGGCTCTCCTTTTACGGTAATGGGGCCTTGCAGTCCATTGCGGATGATGCTTTCAATCGTGGGGCGTTCCGGAGAGGGAGTGAGCCACTCAGAGCCCGCCAGCGGTGGGTAATTGCCTGCTTGCCCCTCCCCGTTTTTGCCGTGGCAGGCTGCACATTTGGCAGCGTATAAAGAGGCTCCGCGTTCTCCTTTGCGGTTTTCTGCCAGCAGTGGGAGTTGTTGAGTGACGATGTATTGCGTGAGCAGCTTTGTATCTGCTCCCGGTAATGAGGGGTGCGCTGCCAGCAAAGCCTCTCTTACCTTGGGGGTAAAGGGTGTGCCGTGTTGCCATTCTTGCAGGCAACGGAGCGGCTTGGCGGCAAAAGCATCCCCATGGCAAAGCAGGCAGCCTCTCATGCGGGCGGCGCGTTCAGCCGGGCTATCGGCACTTTCCGTATAAATCAGAGCAGCCACCCCTATGGCTGTAAGCACAAGGATGGCTGCTGCTGTAAATTTTTTCATCTCTGATTACGGTTCAAGGGGGCCGCCCTCGGGGTCAAGCTCGCGGCGCACATGGGCACCGAGAATGCCGAGTTTTTCGTCAAGCATCTCGTAGCCGCGGTCAATGTGGTAGAGACGGTGAATCTCTGTTGTGCCCTCAGCTGCCAAGGCTGCCAGAACCAAAGCCGCACTGGCGCGCAGGTCGCTGGCCATTACGGGGGCTCCGCTCAGCCCTTCTACACCGGTGATGATGGCCGTGCCGTTGTCTACCTTGATGTTGGCACCCATGCGTTTAAGCTCTGAGCAGTGCATGAAACGCTGCGGGAAAATGGTGTCTTTCACCACGCTGATGCCGGGGGTAACGGCAAAGAGAGCCGTCATTTGAGCCTGCATGTCGGTGGGATACCCGGGGTACGGGTTGGTGAGAATCTTGCCGCTGCGCGGGTGTTCACCCGGTTTTACGAATACGGATGTGCCGTCCTCGTTGTACTCCACTACGTGGCCACACTCTACCAGCAGGTCAGAGATGCTCTTCATGTGCTCGCGGCATACTCGGTTGAGGGTGATGCCATCGCTGTACATGGCACCTGCCACCATGAAGGTGCCGGCCTCAATGCGGTCGGGAATGACGGTGTGCTCGCAACCGTGCAATTTTTCTACACCGTGAATGGTGATGGTGCGGGAGCCTGCGCCTTCAATGCGGGCACCCATCTTGTTGAGGAAGTTGGCAAGGTCAATCACTTCGGGTTCACGCGCGGCGGACTCAATAACGGTCTTACCCTTGGCCAATACGGCAGCCATCATGAGGTTATCCGTACCCAATACGGTGGGGCCGCTGTCGCCACGCATGTCTACCGTGGTACCTACCAACCCATTGGGGGCTTCAATGACCATGTTACCACCCTTTACGCGCACTCTGGCACCCAATGCCTGAATGGCTCTCAGGTGCAGGTCTACGGGGCGATCACCGATAACACAGCCGCCGGGCAGGGGAAGGGTGCAACGCTTCATGCGTGCCATCATGGGCCCAAGCAGGCAGATGGAAGCGCGCATCTTACGTACTTGTTCGTATGAGGCGCTGCTGCTGATACCGTCGGGGGATTCAATACGCACGGTGCCGCTGGAACGCTCTACGGAGGCACCCAACTGGCTCAATATCTGAATCATGTAGTTGGTATCGGAAACATCCGGTACACGTGAGATTCTCACGGGCTCATCCGTCAGCAAGGCTGCGGCGAGAATAGGGAGGGAGGCATTTTTTGAACCGCTGATGTTAACGGCTCCTCTGAGTCTGTGTCCACCTTCTACGATGAGTTTGTCCATGGCTGTGTAAGCTGTATATTCTGCGCTGTGGTAATTCTACCAGATGATGATAAAAATGCAAGTATGAAGTGCTCACTTTTGCAAGTATCTTGCAACTACGCTTGCTGTCTGCTTATATATGTACGGCGATTTTTTCGCGTTTCTTTCAACATTTTTGCATTTTTTTGTAAAATAGTTCACAATACCCCGGTGCATAGCGGCATTTGCCCGTGAAAGTGACGGCTTGACAGGTGGCGGGACTTGGTTTATAGTTTCATACCGTGAAAAGAATAGCTATATTGAGTTCATGGGCTATGTTAGCGTTGCCTGCCGTGGCTGAATTGCAGGATTACGATGAGTGTGTTATGCTGGCTACGGAAAAAGTGGCAGAGGTGCAACATGCCATACGCCATTATGATGTGATGATGCTTGAGGTGTATACCGACACCGGGGAGGTAAGTGCCCGCATTTTGCTGCCCCATGACGCGGCTGAGGAAATGGCCCAGATTTTGGTGCCGTTGAAGGTGGCGGAGAATTTTACGGATGATCTTGAATGGCCGCCTGTTTTGTTGCGTATCTTAACCATAGATGGCAAGACTGTTACCTTGGATTTGCATGAGATCAGCGTGCAGGAGGAGGCTCCCACCAACTATGCCTTGCCCTTGGTGGAGTATGACCGCCTGCAAGGTATTGTTGAGGATACCTTGGCGCACTAAATGTTATTGAAGTCGCGTTTTGTGCTGTACAACTGTTCGCCTGCTGTGATAGATTCGTGAATCTCTCATTTTTGCGGTAATGAATATGCGTCAATTTTTCAGTGTGGTGTCAGTGGTAGCTGCGGTACTTTCATCTTGCCAGTGGGCGGGGATGGAAAGCCGTTTGGCAGACCGCGTGAGCGGGGCTTCCGATGAGTATAAAATCACGGGCTCAGAGAGCCTGTTGGGTGGCATTGTGGAGTACACGGCAGCCAATGGTAAAAAGTTTTACGTGCACCGTTGCAGGGTAAACTCGGAGCGTAAACCCGGCCCTCTCTTCGTGTTCGGAGAAATTGATAAAAAGCATTTTACATGGGGTAATGATGCTGTTTCCGTGCCGTTGCAGCCGGTAGAGAGATATGTTGTTGTAGGGTATGATGATTTGGTGTTCAGCGGTATTACCCCGCCTGCGGCAGAGTTTAGGCACCCGTTGGGAGAAAAGACTATCCTTTGGCGTGAGTGGGAAGCCCAAGTAGATACCTTGAATGACCCCGGGTTGCAGTTGGTCAGCAGCACGGTGTTGCCTATTGCTGAGGATAGCGACAATGACCATGCTGCATGGGCCGTGTATCAGGATGCCAAGAGCGAGGTGTCAGCCACCGACCGCTGGCTGCTGGCTCCTCTTGCCGCCGTGGCAGATATTCCTCTCACGATATTGGGTACAATCGGGTATTTGCCTTATTACAATGTCAAGTGTTGGATTACGAGCGTAAAAGATTAAAGATTCAATATGCAATATGCCATTCTTTTTTCTTGCAAATGAAAGAAATAATGGTATTTTAGGCACGTGCATCCTCATGGGTGCAGAAAGGTTTTAATTCTAACGATATAAAAACAATGGAGATACTTCATGATAAGGACGCCGATGTAAGCGTTCTCAACGGTAAGACGGTAGCCGTTATCGGTTACGGTGCTCAGGGGCGTGCTCAGGCTCTTTGCATGCGTGACAGCGGTGTGCATGTTATCATCGGCATTCGTCCCGGCAAGAGCTGGGATGCTGCTGTGCAGGACGGCTTTGAGGTGATGAGCGTGGCAGATGCTTCTAAGACTGCCGACATCATCCACATTTTGCTGCCCGATGAGATGCACGGCTCCGTATACGCCGAGCAGATTAAGCCCGGTTTGTGCGCCGGCAAGGCTCTGTGCTGCTCTCACGGTTTCGCCTACGTGTTCAAGACCATTGAGCCCCCGGCAGATGTAGACGTGATTATGGTGGCTCCCAAGGGCCCGGGTACGGAGGTTCGCCGCGTGTTTGAGGAGGGCTTCGGTTGCCCCGGCCTCATCGCTGTGTTCCAGAACCCCACCGGTAACGCCAAGAACGTGGCTTTGGCCATGGCTAAGGCAGAGGGCCTGACCCGTGGTGGCGTGCTTGAGTGCACCATGCAGCAAGAGACCTATGAAGACCTCTTCGGTGAGCAGAATGTGCTTTGCGGTGGTCTTGTAGACCTCATGAAGTATGGTTTCGAGACCCTTATTGAGGCCGGCTACCCTGCCGAGATGGCTTACTTTGAGTGCGTGCACGAGGCTAAGCTCATCGTAGACATCATCTACAACAAGGGCATTCAGGCCATGAATGGCGTAATCTCCAACACGGCAGAATTCGGTGAGTACTACAACGGCCCGCAGATTCTCGGCCCGGAGGTGAAGGAGAAGATGAAGGAGAGCCTTCAGCGCATTGAGAGCGGTGAGTTTGCCCGCGTATGGCTGGCAGAGGCTGCCGCCGGTGCTCCCAATCTGTTGGCCAAGCGCGCAGCTCTTGCCGAGCACCCCGTGGAGGTGGTGGGCAGCAAGATTCGTGCCCTGTTTGAGCGTAACTGATACGCTTGCCGGAAGTGATTTTGCAGGCGGCTCTCACGGTTTATGTGGGAGCCGCTTTTTCATAAAAAACGATTCATGAACGCGGTCAACATAGAAAACGCCAAGGTGTTTCTCTCCGGCAGAGAGATTCTTCACAACATTAATTGGCAGGTGAAACGGGGTGAGCGTTGCTTTATTCTGGGGGCTAACGGTGCAGGTAAAACAACCCTTGTACGCATGCTCATGGGCTATGCTTGGCCGGTGTTCGGAGCCACGGTAGAGGTGCTGGGGCACCGCTTCGGTACCGTTAATCTGCAAGAGCTGCGCAAGCGTATTGCGTGGGTGAGCCCGTTGATGCACCAGTGGTTGGGTGACCGCGAGTGGGCGGGGCGTGAGATGGTGCTCTCCGGCCCGGATGCCACCATTGGCCTGTACAGAGACGCCACACCGGAGGAAGAAGCGCGTGCCGCTGCTCTTATGGACTCCCTGCGCGCTACTCACCTGATGGAGCGTAAGGTACACACCATGAGCAGTGGTGAGCAGGTGAAAGTGCTTATTGCCCGTGCGCTCATGACTAACCCCGAGCTCATGATTTTGGATGAGCCCAGTGTGTATCTCGATATCGCCGGGCGTGAGTTCTTGCTTAATACGATTGATGAGCTTGCTGTGGCCCACCCGCAGCTTACCATCATTTTCATTACTCAGCGTATTGAGGACATCTTACCTACCTTTAATCGCGGCATGATTCTGCGCCAAGGGGATATTCTTGCCTATGGATCACGGGCTGAGGTACTCACCGAAGCAAACCTTCGCCGCGCTTTCGATCTGGATATACGCCTTATTCATGCCAAAAATGGTCGCCTGTGGACGGTAATTGAGTAGAATCTTTGTTCTTTTTTAGAATAAACGCGAATAAAGTTGATAATTCTATTGACTTTATTCGCTAATTGCTTTATAATAATGGCGAACAAAGAAGAAAGGAGCGTATTATGGCGATTAAAGTATTCATAAGCAGCGTACAGTCAGAGTTCAGCGAAGAACGTAAAATGCTCTTTGACTATATTCGCGAAGACGCTTTGTTAGGTGGATTCTTTGAGCCCTATATCTTTGAGGAAACTCCGGCCATGGGGGTGTCGCCCAGTTATGCTTACCTGAACGAGGTCAGAAACTGTGATATTTACATCGGCTTGTATGGCCTGCGCTACGGTTATGAAGATGCAGAAGGTGTCTCACCTACCGAACGAGAGTTTGATATGGCAACTTTGTGCAATAAGTTGCGGCTTATCTTCATTACAACCCCGAACCCTGCAAAAAAACGCCATCCCAAGCAACAAGCACTCATATCAAAGGCAGAACAAAGTGTTATACGCAGATGCTTCGGCAATTATGCAGAATTACAAGCTGCGGTTTATGCTGCCCTTGTTCGTTTTCTGATTGAAAAGAACTATATTCGCAAAACTTCGTTCGATGATGCTGTGTGCCATGGGGCTACATTGGAGGATATAGACACCGCCAAAATGTCTCATTTCATTATGTTGGCTAAAGCTTACCGCGGTTTTCCGATTCCGATGAGTGCCGGAGTAGAGAGCATTTTGACGCACTTGGGGTTATTGACTCAAGGCGGCAGGCTTACCAATGCGGCCGTGTTGCTTTTCGGTAAGCGACCTCAAGATTTTTTCCCGGCTGCCACGGTCAAATGTGCCCATTTTTACGGTACAACGGTGTGCAAACCCATACCGTCTCATCATTTGTTCGAGGGCACCGTTTTTGAAGTTGTGGATAAAGCCGTTGATTTTGTGATGTCCCGTATAGACAACTACGTGGGCACCCGCGCCCTCAGTACGGTGGTTCCCATAAAGGCGGAAATACCGAGAGAAGCCGTGACGGAGGCTATCGTCAATGCCGTTGTGCACAGAGATTACACAAGCAATGCCGCCGTACAGGTGATGGTTTTCAGTGACCGTGTAGAGGTGTGGAATCCCGGTCAACTGCCCTATGGACTCAGCCCTGATAGACTGAACGGTCCTCACTATTCCGTACCTTATAACCCCAAAGTGGCTCATGGAGCATATTTGGCAGGTTATATTGAGCAGATGGGAACGGGCACATCTGATATTGTTGATAAATGTTTGGATTGGGGATTACGTAAACCTGTTTTCCAACAGGAGGAATGCTTTAAAGTAACGCTGTGGAGAAATGAAGAAGAGGTAGGTATTCTCACCGCAGAAGAAACCGTAGATGACCTTTATTACAGCTGGGAGAAAAAACAAAAGCAAATAAAGAAAGAATTAGCGAATAAAGATATTAAAAATACTCAAGCGAATAAAGAACGCCGTGTAAGCAAACAAAGTAAGCAAGCGGTGGCTGCCAAACAAGATGCAGTCGTGGAGTTTTGCTCCTATCCTCGTTCCAGCGCAGAAATTATGCAGCACATCGGCGTAACTCGTCAAACCCGCACGGTTAATTTATATATAGGTGCTCTTATAGAGCAGGGGCGTTTGCAGGCTATGATTCCCGGTAAACCCAATAGCCCCAAACAGCGCTATATTGCTACCGGGCATTAATCAGCTATATCATAAAAAATCCCCCGCTGCCGGAGTTTTATGGGCAACGGGGGATTGTTTTTATTAAAGTTATTTACGCAATAGCCTCTTCACCGCGCAAGGCGGCGTTAATTTTAGCCATAATCTCTACAATGTGCTCATTGATGCTGTTGGTGCACATGCTGTCTGCCATGCGGCAAGCATTGAGGATAGCCGTGCCGTTGGCGGAGCCGTGGGCAATGATGGATACACCGCGCACACCCATCAGCGGGCAGCCGCCAATGGTGTCGGCACTCATCTGCTTACCAAGCTTTTTGAATACGGGTTTCATGAGCAATGCACCCATTTTAGCCATAAAGCTTTGCATGATACCGGCCTTGAGCCAGTGCCCGAAAGCCTTGGCTGTGGCCTCCACACTCTTGAGCAAGATGTTGCCGGTGAAACCGTCCGTTACAGCCACATCCAAGTCAGTTTCAAAAAGGTCATGACCCTCACAGTTGCCTATAAAGTTGAAGGGAAGCAAGCCGCGGTCAGACAGATTCTTGAGAATAGCATAGGCCTCCAGAGAGAAGGCACTGCCCTTGCAATCCTCCGTGCCGTTGCTCATCACGCCCACATTGGGTACGGGGCGGTTGTACACGTACTTGGCCATCAGGGCGCTCATTACGGCGTATCCCACCAGGTGGCTGGGCTTGGCATCCGGGTTGGCACCTGTGTCGCTCACCAACACGTACCCGTGCTGGCTGGGCAGGGGAGAAATAATGCCTGCGCGCTCCACGCCTTCCAGCAAACGCAATTTGATGGTGCTGGCGGCCACGGCTGCACCGGTGTTGCCGGCAGAGAGCACGGCATCACACGTGCCGTCTTTCACCATGTCCACCGATATACTCATGGAGGACTTCTTCTTTTGACGTACGGCTACAAGCCCGCTTTCTTCCATGCTGACTACTTCATCTGCATGGACAATTTCGAGCTTGGGATTGGTGCTGATACCGGCGGCGTCACATGCCTTTTTGAGCATGCATTCATCGCCTACAAGGTAAAGCTTATCGAGGGTACTAATCTTCTCCAGAGCTAATTTAGCACCGTCTATGTTGATTTGGGGCGCATTATCGCCGCCCATGGCATCGAGAGCTAGCTTCATAGATGCAAATATTGTGAAGTTCGCCTATACTCTAGCACATTTTTTATACATATGTCAACAAAAAACCGCCCGGCAGCAAAATCTGCGGGGCGGTTGAAGTCTTTCAGCAGGGGTTATTCAATTCCGGCAGAATCAGTCTACCAGTTTTACCACTACCTCAGCACCACTCTGGGTCTTGTAGGTACCGCACTGCATGCAAGCAGTGTGGCCGGGAACAGCGGCGCCGCACTTCGGGCACTTGCCGAGTTTGGGGGCCTTCCAGGCCTGAGCGGCCAGGCGGGAGCGCTGCTTCATCTTGGACGTTCTGCGTTTCGGAGCTGCCATAGTATTGTGTGTGTGTTAAGATTTACTGTGATGTTGAGTGGGGCCACGGTGCCTACTTACTCGGAAACTGATCCAAGGCATCCCAGACGCTTTGTCCACTCGGGGCAGGGGATTCTACACCCGATTGGGGGTCTTTGTCCAGCCTAAAATCACCAATTATGTCATTTATTTTGCATTTCAGGCCTGAAATTTCGCATTTTGGGTATCCGGGAAGCTCCAAGAGTACCTCTTCTCGCAGGTCTTCCGTCAAATCTATCTCAAATTTTCCCTTCGTGTCGTAAGAGAGGGTCAGGTCATCAATCTCCACCTCATACTCAAATTCTTCCAAGCATCTGTCACAGCGCATACAGAAGGTAGCATACACACTGCCCGTCACCAGCAGCTCAGTATCATAAAGCTTGGCCTCCAGCTCGTACTCCAGCGGGCTCACGCTGCGAGCCCCGGTATTGTCTATGTCGAAAAGCGCACCGTCTGCCTCGCCTTGCAGTACCAACCCCTCTTCGGGAAACTCTTCCAGCGGTATGATGACTCGTGTTTGCATGGCTCTATTATAATAGGGCAGGCCTGTTTTGGCAAGTGCAAAGAAAAACCGTTTATCACACGCTGTCGCAAAAAAGAAAACAGCCTGCACGGTAACATGCAGGCTGTTCAGAATAAGACTTTGCTAGGCCGGTATCAGCTTTCTTCCTCCACCGGGGCTTCAGGTTGAGCCTCGGGAGCAGGTTGCTCTGCCGGTGCGGGCTCCGTGGCAGGCTGCTCAGCAGGGGCGTCCGTCTGCTCGGCACGCTCGCTGGCGGCACTCACCATGAGCTCACGCCCCATAAACGGCTGGCCGTGCAGCACCTCCGCAGCCTTGCGGGCATCCTCAAGCTGGTGCATCTCCACAAAGGCATAACCCTTGCTCTTGTACGTGCGCGGGTTGTAGATTACCTCCACACTCTTCACATTGCCGAACCCCTTGAACAAATCCTCAAGCTCTGCTTCCGTAGCCTCGTAAGAGAGATTGCCTACATACAGGCGGGCATTGCGGGTGGGCGGTGTGGATGTAGCGCGGCGGCGGCGCGGGGCGGCGGGATTACCACCGCGGTTATTGGTCTTGGCAATACGCACCTTTTGAGGGGGCGTGTTCTTTTTACCTTTATCGTGCTTTTTATAGTTCTTCTCGTTCTTGTCCTTTTTGCCGAATCCGAAGAAGCGCAGAATACGAGCCAGAAGCGAGGGCTTTTTCTTAGGTGTTTCAGCAGGGCGCGGCATGCGCTGGCGGCGGTGGCGTCCCTGGTTGCGGCGATGACGGGCCCCCTGTCCCTGTCTGCCTTGCGTGTAATGTTCAGACATGCTGTGTATTAAGTATTGTTTGTGGCGGCTCAGTTTGCGTGGTGAATAACACTCCTCTCACGCCCGCTGCCTTTTCATGTATTTAACGGAGTCATGCCCCCGGTACAGGGCACGCAGCTGTGCGCGCCTCGCCGTATGCCGGTTGCACCTGCCTTGAGTATACTCTCATACTCCCATACTTCAAGCAAAAAATACGCCATGCACCCATTTTTTGCTTGACGCTGATATCAGAATGTGAATTTTCTCATTTTGAGCTTGCAAGTGTCTGCGGGCTGGGGTAATGTAAGAGTAGCCATGTACATTCAAGACCAATTAGCCGAGATTCGTGAAAAAATAGCCGCTGCAGAGCAGAAATCGGGGCGCCCCGCGGGCAGTGTTTCCCTGTTGGCGGTGAGCAAAACTTTTCCGGTAAGCGATATCATGCATGCTTATAACGATGGCCAGCGCTTATTCGGTGAAAACCGCTTGCAAGAGGCTATGGAGAAAATGCCCGCCATGCCTGCGGATTGTGAATGGCACCTCATCGGCCCCTTGCAGCGCAATAAAGTTCGCAAGGCTTTAGAGCACCGTTTTGCGCTCATTGAGGCGGTGGACAGCCGCAAACTTGCAGAGGCTATCTCCCGCATTGCGGGTGAGCTGGGGGTAACCGCACGCATTTTGCTTGAGGTTAATGTGGATGCAGAGGAAAGCAAACATGGCTTTACCCCCGCAGGCTTGCAAGAGGAGTGGGATGCTCTCACCGCCCTGCCGCATCTGGAAATCCGCGGCCTGATGTGCATACCCGCTCCTACTGAAAACCCGGAATCCGCTCGTCCTGCCTTTGCATGCCTGCGTGGTTTGGCTGAGACTCTGCGTGCCCGCGGACCACTGCCCTTGCCGGAGCTTTCCATGGGCATGAGCCATGACTACGCCGTAGCGGTAGAGGAGGGGGCTACCATTGTTCGTGTCGGGTCCGCCATCTTCGGCAAGAGAGACTACGGCAGCCGGTAAAGTGCAGCCGCCTTCTAGCCCCTATATTATAGGTGAGCTCACATATCTTATAGGCTCAAATCAACCCGCCGATAATCAGGAAGATACGCTGTCGCACGGTAAAATTTACCTCAAATAAGCAAGGGTAGAGAAAACACAAACATACTCTACCGGCAGTGTTAAGCCGCACGCGTTTCACAACGGGTGCGGCTTATCAGGTGTAAGTAATATGTGAGAGAAAAGGGGGTAGGCCGGTTACGATGCTGCTGCCGTGTTGGAGGCACCGGTGGCAGGGGTGGTAACGGACTTGGCCGGTTGAGTGGGTTCTGCCGGTGTTTTAGCCGGCTGCGCGGGTGCGGCGGCGGGAGTCGCAGCTTTGCGGAGCAAGCGGGCACACTCGGTATGGCCGTAGGTATCTGCGCGCTGTGCGGGGGTGGCTTTGTTGACATCCGTCGCGTTGGGGTCTGCGCCGGCCTCCAGCAAGAGTTTAACAACTTTGAGGTGCCCCTTGGTAGCGGCCTCGTGGAGCGGGGTCTCGCCGTATTTGTTGGTGGCGTTGGGGTTTGCCTTGGCGGTAAGCAGCATGGTTACAACGGTGTCATGACCATTGGCGGCAGCCCACGCCAGCGGGGTTGCCCCGTACACCTCCGTGACGTGCACATCTGCCCCTGCGTTAATGAGGTGAGCCACGCACTTGCTGTGGCCATTGGTGGCGGCATTGTGCAGGGGAGTGTTACCGTAGGAGTCTTGGGCATTGAGCTTGACTTTGGAGGCAATGAGCACTTGCAGGATATCTTCATCACCGTTAACAGCGGCTTCATGCAGGGCGGTGGTGCCTATTTTATTGGCACGGTCGGGGTCTGCCCCCGCTGCAAGCAGAGCCTGCACGCAAGCATCATGGGAGAACTCTGCCGCAAGAATGATGGGGGTATTTCCCTCATCGTCTTTTTGGTTGACATTGCTCTTTTGGCTCAGGTAATGGTGCAATATGGTGACATCTCCTATAATGGCAGCGGTGAGCAGGTCATGTACGGCTCCGGCGGCTACCAGTGCTTTCACGCATTCTGTATCACCCTTGCGGGCAACCCACAGCAGGGGTGATTTGCCGTCATCATCTTTCCAGCGTGCATCGGAACCGGCCGCAACCAGTGCCAGCACGCATTCCGTATGCCCGGCTTTGGCGGCCACAAAGAGAGCGGTTTCACCATCTCTGTTCACGGCGTGTACATTGGCACCATGGCCTATGAGCACTTGCAGGCATGCCTCATGCCCCTCATGCGCGGCGGCGTGCAGGGCGGTACCGCGGGTTTGATAATCTCTGGCGTTTACATCTGCCCCGGCATCCAGCAGGGTTTGCATGGTAACAGCGTCTCCCGAGTATGCGGTTTGTACCAGCGCGGCGTTGAATTGGCGGCGGGAGATTCCGGCTTGCTCCAGCGCGGCAATAGCCTCGGCATCCGGCCCGGCAGGTTCCTCCGGCTCGGCGGCGGGGGCTGGGGCTGCCGTGGGTACAGCTTGCTGTGCCCATGCCGGCAGGCTGCTTAATATGACGGCTGCTGCTTTCAGGTGTGAGAATCTCATGCTCGGTATCTCCTTCCGTTAATTTGCTGATAACGGCAAAACGACTATCTGCCGATATATTATCAGTATAGAATAAATCTTGCCCGCGTCAAGAAAAAACGGCTTTTTCCCCGATATTTTGCGTTATTTGAATTGCAGCAGACGGCGTTCTTGCGGGGTGGCGTACAGGCGGGAGATGATGATGGGGTAGGTGGCAAGGAACAGGGCCAGTTTGAGGCTTAATCCCCACCAACCGCTCAGGGGGATAAGAGTGTTGAGTGCCACGCAAATAATGGCACAGACCAAGGCCGCGGGCAGAGCACCGCGGAAAGTGCATCGGTAGAAATGCCCTACTTTGAGCCCTAGCCCGCGGTAGTGAATGAGGTTGAGCATGGCCAGCTGAATGAGGATGGAAACCGCCGCCCACACTGCCTGTGCGGCAATGCCGTAATATAAGCATACAAAGAAGCTCACGGCAATAAAGAGCAGGCTGTTGAAGCCGGTGATGAGCACGCGTTGGCGCAGGGCGTCTCTGGCTTGAGATATTTGCCAGCCCAAGGCCTGCACCAGCCCGAAAGTTTGCGGTATCACCAGGCAAAGGGCAATGTGGTAGCTGAGCTCTGCATCTGCCCCGTGAATATGCCCCACCCACAAGCGGAAAAACTCTCCGCCGAAGAAGATGAGCACCAGCAGGGGGGCCCCCAATATCATGAGCTGGGCACGGCCAAGGCGTGCCATGGCGTCCGTTTGTTCCTGCGGGGAGGCCCCGCTGATGACCATGTGCACCACTCGCGGCAAAAACAGGGCAGACAACCCGCCTGCCAGCAGGTAATAGATGCCGTAAATTCTCAAGCCGTTGGTATAAATGCCTGCAGCAGTGGGGCCTTGTGTAATGGCTACAATGTAGTTACCTGTGCCGGCATTGAGCATGTTGATGAGCTGGTTAAGGAACATCCAGAACGAGAAAATGAAGATACCCCGGCAGATGCTGCGGTTCCACCCGCTGAGCGAGATGCGCGCGCGCAGCCCTACAAAGCAGTACATTACATTGCAAAGCAGGGCAATGATGCCCGTTGTGATGCTCAGCGTAATCAGACCTACGGAGCGTACCCCCAGCACCAACAGCAACACTGTGCCCAAGGCATTGGTGGCAGAGGTAACAACGGCAATGATGCCCGGTATGGTGAAACGCTGTTGGGCATCTGCCACACCTGCCAAGCTGCGAGCAGGGAACATGATGGCCGCGTTTACCAGGGTCATGAGATACAAAATGCGGTAGGTGCCCAGCTCTTCTGCCGTGAATTTGGGGAAAATATCCCCCAGCCACGGGTAAATACCCAGCCCCAGCAACAGAATACCCAGCCCAATGGCCGCGTACAGCGTGACCATGTTGCCCAAGAAACGCGCGGCACCATCGGTATCCCCACGCCCGTAGTATTCACTCAAAAATCTGGTGGTGGTGGTGCGCCCCAAGTCGCTCATATACAGGCGCACCATAATGGTGCAGGCCAGCATGTATACGCCGTATTCTGCTGCCCCCAGGGTTTTCATCTCCAAAGGTGTAAGCAGCAGCGGCACGCCTATCTGCAACAGCAGCAGGGTGTAGTTAAGCAGCGCGCCTCGGCGTATCTCCGTCATGGTGTTACAGCCACGGGTATTTGGGGGAGGCGCCGTAGCGGTTGCGTCCCTTTTGGCTGTCGCTCAACAGAAATACCAGCATCGTGATGCTCAGTATGATGGCAAGCAGAACGATGATGCCCATGGTAATCAGACTCAGAGCTGTATTGGAGGCGAGCCATATAATCGGGATTATCAGGGTGAACGGCAGAATGTAAAGAGCCGCCAACCACCATCCGCTGCGGCCTATGTCGTGCAAACGGCGCACCCCGGCACTGACTGCGGGAATAAAGAAGAAGAGGCTGACAGCTATTTGTACCAGTTGCAGTGCGCCCGCCGGGCTGTTCCAGAAGCTTGCATCCAAATAATGAACACCGTAGTTTTCTAACTGCTCCTCGGGCAGGTATACAAGCTCTGCCATGGTAATCGGTATGCTGATGCAATAGGTGATAACCCAAGAGAAAATGTAAAAGCCCCAATACTCCATGCGCGTGGCGCGGCCTCGCATAACGAACATTTTTTTGAGTGCTACTACAAACTGTTGCCAAAAGCTTTCAGGATTTTCTGCACGCAGCAGCAAATTGCAATGCGGGCAGTGCTCCGGCAACACCGGTTGACCATGCAGCGGTATCTCTTGCCCGCAGTTGGGGCAGGTGCCGGCGGTCTCCGGTACCTCCCGGGCAGGGGCTCTGTCGGGTACGGGCGGCAACGGGATGGCTCCGGGTACAGGGGGCAGTGCCGTGGGGGCTTGGCTCAGCTCGGCAGCGTGTGCCGCCGCTATCTCCCCCAATTTGCTCCACTCACCTGCGCCGCTTTCTGCCACCAATGAGTCATCCGTCAGCTCTCCCATGGCCTTCAGGCGCACAAGCTCCGGCAGCGTATGTGGGCCGGCCGGGGTGGCACTGCCCTCTCGCACGTAAAAGTATTTGCGCTCGTTCATCTCGCCTATTTTGCCTTTTTCTGCACCCTTTGTCAAGCCGCTTGAGCCTGAAAACCTGCCGTATAGAAAAAACTTTGAGTAAACTCTAGAATTTGCAAATTTATACTTGACGGATATTGAGATATGAGATAACATGTAGCGAGCAAACCTGCTGAATACACCGATTATGAAAGCTGTAATACTTTTCCCCGGACAAGGTGCCCAGAAAGTGGGCATGGGTAAAGACCTCTACGATACGTATCCCGCTGCTCGCGAGATGATGGATAAGGCAGACGCCGCCCTGGGCTACTCCCTTACCGATATCATGTTCAACGGGCCGGATGCCGAGCTGACCCGCACCTGCAACTGCCAGCCTGCGCTGTATCTGCATGGCCTTGCCCTGTATGAGGTGCTGCGCAGTAAGGTAGACATTGAGCCCGTTGCCGCCGCCGGTTTGAGCTTGGGTGAGTTTACTGCACACGCAGCTGCCGGTACCTTCGGTATGGAGGTGGGCCTCAAGCTGGTGCAGAAGCGTGGTGCTTACATGGAAGAAGCCTGCCAAGCTGCCCCCAGCACCATGGCCGCCATGATCGGTGGTAATGATGAGGCTGTAGAGAAACTTGCTGCCGAGTGTGATATTGATGTGGCCAACTTTAACTGCCCGGGGCAAACCGTGGTGTCCGGCTCCGTAGAGGGTGTGGACAAAGCCGTGGCCGGTGCCAAGGCCGCCGGTTTCAAACTGGCTAAAAAACTCAATGTGGCCGGCGCCTACCACAGCCGTTTCATGAAGAGCGCACAAGAAAAGTTGCTGCCCGAGCTTGAGGCCGTGCCCATGCAGATGCCCGCTTGCCCCGTGTACTGCAACTATCAAGCTCGTCCCATCACAAGCACGGATGACGTGCGCGCCATGCTCGGTGCTCAGGTGTGCGGCTCCGTACGTTGGGCTGCCTCCATGCAAGACCTCGTGGCCCAAGGTCACACCCTCTTCATTGAGATGGGCCCCGGAAAGACCCTCGCCGGTATGATGGCCCGCATCTCCAAGGATGTAACCGTCATCTCCATTGAGGATGTCGCCACCCTTGACGCCGCTGTAGAAGCCCTCAAGGCACTCTGATTTCTCAGTTGATTCAAACGCTTTCTTCTCAGTGGGTATCCGCCTTTCTATCAGCGGATACCTGCTTTTTTTATCGTGTCGGGGCAAAAACTCAACTTTTCTTAAATAAAAGGCAGATGGCGGTGTGGCAGATACAGGGGTAGGGGAGGTGAAAAGCACAAGATATGGCACACAAGGAAAAAATGTGATAGAAAATGTAGGATTTTTGCATATTTTTGCTTGCAAGGTGTGGGGAAACCCTGTAAAATGATGGCAAACACAAGGAGTCTGACGATGAAGATAGCATTAGCCAAACAAGTACTGCTCGATGGGTTGAACAAGGTGGCGGGCGTGGTATCCACGCGTCCGAGCATGCCCATACTCTCTAACGTGCTGCTGGAGGCAGCGGAAGGCGAGCTGAAGCTGACCACCACGAACATGGAGCTTACTATCTTGGCCAAGGTGCCCTGCATGGTAGAGACTCCGGGTGCCATCACCCTGCCTGCCAAGAAGCTGCAAAGCATCATCCGCGAGCTGCGCGACGGTGAGGTGAGTGTGGACACCAAGGGCAGCGTAGCCACCATTCGTTGCAACCGCGCCCAGTTCAAGTTGAACGGTTTGGCTGCTGAGGAGTTCCCCAGCCTGCCCGTGTTCAAAGAGGCTCGCGAGTTCAAGGTGCCCCAGGCCATGCTCAACCGCGGTTTCCGCTACACGGAGTTTGCCATTTCCAACGACAACACACGCTATCTGCTTAACGGTATTTACACCTGCTTCCAGGATGGCAAGCTGACCCTCGTGGCAACGGACGGCCGTCGCTTGGCTCTGTTTGAGAACGAGCTGGAGTTCCCCGAATCCCAGCAGGTAGCCATTGACATCCCCAGCCGTGCCGTGGCTGAGGTGCACCGCCTTTTGGGTGATGCGGGCGATGTGATGGTACGCATCACCAGCAATTTGGCCTCCTTCGACTTCGGCGACACGCTGCTTGTTACCAAGCTGATTGACGGCAATTACCCGAACTACCGTCAGGTAATCCCCAGCCGTTACAACGAGCGCATCGTGATGCCCGCTTCTGACCTGAATGAGACGGTACGTCGCGTGGCTTTGCTCTCTGCCGAGAAGACCAACACCGTGCGTTTCCGCTTTGCCCCGGGTGTGATGGAGGTGCTCTCCAGTGCCGCCAACGTGGGTGAGGCTAATGAAGAAGTGCCCATTGATTACGATGGCCGCGAGCTTTCCATCACCTTCAACGCAGACTACATACTTGCCCCGCTCAAGGCCGTGGGCGACGGTGAGATTGCGCTTGACCTGATTGACTCCTCCAGCCCGGGCGTGATGCGCGTGGCAGATGAGTTCTTGTATGTGCTGATGCCCATGCACCTGAACTGATAGGAGAAACGATTTTCTAACAGGGGTTGGGGGAGAGGATGAACCGCTCAGTTCTCCTCTCCCCCTTATATTTACATCAGATATGGCAGGGCAGAAACGAGTATTGATAGTAGGCGCAGGTTTGGCAGGCAGCGTGTTAGCGCGTGCGTTGGCAGATGCCGGTGTGCCGAGCTTGGTGATAGACCGCCGCGAGCATGTGGCGGGCATGTGCTACTCCTCTCGCGATGAAGAGACGGGGGTAGAGGTGCACCGTTTCGGCCCGCACACCTTCCATACAAGCAATGAGCGCGTGTGGGAGTTTGTGCAGCGTTTTGATACATGGTACAGCTGTGTGGCTCGCGCCATGTGCACCAACGCTCGCGGGGTGTTCAGCCTGCCTATTAACCTGCACACCATTAATCAGCTGTTCGGTAAGCGTTTTTCCCCCGCTGAGGCTCGCACGTTCATTGAGACCCTGCAAGATAAGAGTATTACCACCCCCGCCAATGCAGAGGAACAGCTGCTGCGCTTTGTGGGGCGGGAGATTTATGAAACCTTTTTCCGTGACTACACCATCAAGCAATGGGGTGTGAGCCCGCGAGAACTGGCTGCGGATATTGTGAAGCGCATACCCGTGCGCTTTACTTATGATAATAACTATTTCTTTGATAAGTACCAGGGCTACCCCATGCACGGGTACACTGCCTTGGTGCAGAACATGCTTGACCATCCGCTGATTGAGGTGAAGCTGAATACCGACTACACCCGTGCCGCAAACGGCGAGTTTGAGCATGTGTTTTACAGTGGCCCCCTGGATGCCTATTTTGACTATGCCGAGGGTGAGCTGGGCTACCGCACCGTGGATTTCCGCTATGAGCGCGGTGAGGGGGATTTGCAGGGCTGCAGTTGGCTGAATTATACCGACATGAGTGTGCCGTTTACCCGCGCACATGAGCATAAGTTTTTCTCCCCGTGGGAGCAGCATGACAAGAGTGTTCTGCTGTATGAGTACAGCCGCGAGGCCACGCGTGCAGATGACGCTTTCTACCCCAAGCGTATGCCGGCAGACTTGAAGAAACTCACCGCCTATTTACCTTTGATGGAGGCGGAGCAGGGGGTATCATTCATAGGCCGTTTGGGCTGTTACCGCTATTTGGATATGCACGTGGTGGTAGAGGCCTCCCTGCGCTATGCGGATATATGGCTGGCGCATCGCGCAGATGCCACGGTGGTTTTGCCCAAGTGTGCTACCTCGGCATTGTGAAGTGGAAGTCTTCTTTTTCTTCTGCTTCTTTGAGCAATTTTGCACAATCGGCATGCCCGGCCTGCTCTGCATAGAAAGAGGGTGTGCGCCCGCGCTTATCTTCTACGTTGGCACGTATGTTGGCTGCCAGCAATTGCTGCAACAGGCCTGCCTGCCCGGCTCTTGCCGCATGGTGCATGATGGTAAGCCCCTCACGATCCGTAATGGAGGGGCTTAATCCCTGCTTGAACAGCAGAGCCAACATGGTTGCGTTACCCTGCTGGGCGGCAACATGAATGGGAGATTCCCCCTGTTCATTGATGCAATTGACGTTGATTTTACCTTGGTCAAGTAGAAGCCCGAGAATCTCGGCTGAAGATTCTTTGATGATGGAGAAAATAAGCGGTTCTTCACCGTTTGAGACGGAAAGGTCTGCCCCTTTATCTAAAAGAATCTTCACTATTTGGGGAGATTGACCGCTGATGGCCAATTGCAGCAGGGTTTTCTTGCGGCGGTCCTGCGCATTTACGGAGGCACCCGCCGCCAGAAGAATTTGCAGGCATTCCTCTTTCTTCTCTTTAACGGCATAGGTGACGGCGTTGTCCGCATCACCCATCAAATCCCAAGCGGCACCACCCTCCAGCAGGGCTCTCACCGTTGCGCTGCGGTTATGCTGCACGGCAATGAGGAGGGGGCTCTTTTTATCTGCATTCAGTACATTGGGGTTGGCTCCGGCATCCAACAGTTTTCTTACAGCGGTAACAACACGATGCGGAGCTGCTTTGTGAAGAGCCGTGTTGCCTCGGTTGTCTTTGCAGTTAACATCTGCGCCCGCCTCAATGAGTCGGGACAGGGTCAGGTGGTCGCCCTTGTCTGCCGTTTTAAGCAAAGACTCATTGTAGTTGTCAGGGGTGTAACCTTTTTCCGCCAAGTTCTGAACCGTTTCCAGATAATGGGCGCATTCCGTATGCCCTTGCTGGCGGGCTATATCCAAAGCGGTTTTATCAGTATCGTTGCGCAGGTTGACAGGCGTGTTTTTGAGAATCAGCAGTCGCGTACAATCCGTGCTGCCCACGGCAGCTGCCGCATGCAGCGGTGATTTCGCCGGGTCCGTATCCGTATTGAGCACTTTTTTATGGTTAATCAGGTACGCCAAGACCTCGTAGTTGCCGGAGCCCGCAGCGGCGTACAGGGAATCATTACCGAATGGGCATGCCGCATCCACAAGCAGTTTTACCACGTCATCCTGCTTGGCCTGAATGGCCTTAACAAGCGTAGGCTCCTCAATGGCGGTGATATTTGCCGCGGCCAGCATGCCTACGGCAATGTCTCGGGCGCAGGCATCGTGCCCGTGTTTGCGGGCAATTTCCGCGGCAGATTCGCCGGCCTCTGTCGTAGCGGTCAAATCCGCCCCCAGAGAGACAAGCATTTCAATACTGCTGCTTTTGCCGTAATGAGCTGCATTGAGCAGGGGGGTATAGCCGTTGGGTAATTTGTGCTCAATGTCGGCACCGGCTTCTGCCAACAAAGCTATACATGCGGCGTTGCCGTTTTTTGCAGCTAAATGCAGGGGCGTGGCTGAGTCCGTATTTTTGAAATCCGGCGTTGCTCCGTGCTCCAACAAGAGCTGCACAATGTCTCGGTGACCGTACGCGGCGGCGTAGTGCAACGGCGTTTCGCGGCGGTTGTCTTCTGCATTCGGATTAGCCTTGGCTTGCAGCAAGAGCTCCGTGCAAACGGGGTCTCCCACCATGGCGGCGTGGTGCAGAGCCGTTCTCTTGTGAGAGGGTATGAATGAAACATCTGCCCCGCTTTCAATCAGCAATTTAATACAACCTGCGTGTTTTTGAGAAACGGCGGCAATAAGGGCTGTTTTCTCATGCCCCTCATAGTTGGGGGTTGCCCCTGCTTCCAACAGCAATTTCACCACTTCATCCCGACCGCGCTGCGCAGCATAGATAAGCGGCGTTTCTCCGTTGCCGATGGGCTCATTTACCTTGGCGCCCGCTTGCAGCAACAGGTCTATAATGTTTGTGTTGTTCTTTTCCAGCGCGCTGAGGAGCAGGGGGCTGCCGTTGACGGGTGCATTAGCATCCACACCTCGGTCAAGAAGTATATCCAAACACTCTGCATACCCGCCCTCAATGGCGGCGTACAGGGCATTTTCTCCGTTGGTGGCTTTGGCATCCGCATCTGCCCCCGCTTCAAGCAATAATTTAAGAATTTCCGGGTTGTTTCGGCTTGTAGCCAATACCACGAGCGGCTGCTTGTCCGCATACTTGTGGTTGGCATCAAGCCCCTCGGCAAGCAGTTTTTTTACCTCTGCTGCATCTCCCTTGAGAATGGCATCCGCAATCGGCTTGCCGGAGTATAAATTGACCGTGGGCAGGTAGACGCCCGCATTCAAAACGGCATCCTGTTCCGCCTGTTCTTTTGAAGCGCGCAGAGCTTCTTCCAACAGAGTGAGAATTTGCGGTTGCCGGGCCGCCAATTGCAGGGCAGATTTCCCATCCCCCGTGCGGGCATGGGGGGAGGCTCCGGCTCTCAGCAGCATGGTTGCGCAGTCCGTGTGCCCCCCTTTGATGGCGTGCAGTAAAGGGGTGTAGCCGTCAATGTCTGAGACACCGATGTTGGCTTTGCGTTGCAACAACAGCTCCGCGCAGGCCGTGTGCCCGTTTTGCGCGGCCAAGTGCAGGGGTGTTTGCCCCTGCGTATTAAAGCACATGACCGCCTGAAATGAGGAGGCCAGCAAATCACAGGCTTGAAGATGCCCCTCTCTTGCGCTGATGTGCAGGGCCGTGTTGTGCTGCTCATCTTTCACCATACTGCCGGGCTGTGCCGCCACCAGCAGCGTCAACAGTTCCGTATCGCCCGCAGCGGCGGCTTCCAGCAGCTTGGCACTGTATGCCTCTTGGGTAATGCCGCGGGACTCCAAATGTACTTTTGCCTGCTCCGCCGTGTAGTGGCCGTCTTCCGCATGCAGGGGCATCTTTGCCGTGAAATGCTTCCAGCACACGGCGGCAGAAATGCCCAGCATGACAACGAAAAGACCCGTTTTAAGCGGTTTCATGAGGCGAGGGCGGCAAATTATTGTGCCGTAATGGTTTGAGCTATGCAAAGGGCGGCATCGGGGCGTGCTTGCGCCAGCATGGCCTGCTCCATGGCAGTGCGGGCTTCCGGTTGCAGAATGACTTTGTGTACGAAATCATGCACTACCTCGTTGGTCAAATCTGCCTGTTGGCACATGGCGGCGGCACCGTGCTCCGTAAATGCCTTGGCATTGTAGGTTTGGTGGTCATCTGCCGCAAAGGGGAAAGGCACAAGCAAGCAGGCCTTGCCGATGACGGAAAGCTCGGTAAGCGTAGAAGCCCCTGCGCGGGCAATCACACCGTCTGCCGCGGCATAGGCGGCAGGCATGTCAGAGCAGAAACCGATGACATTGATATTGGGGGCACCGCCTGCAAGGGCATTCACGCGCTCGTAATCTTGCTTGCCGGCAATCACAAAGTAATGCACCTCGGGGTCTGCCTTGGCAGCCTCAATCAGCAGAGAATTGAGGTTGCGTGCACCCTGAGAGCCGCCGGTGACAAGGATAACGGGTTTGTCCTGCGGCAGCCCGAGCCGCTCTCGGGCCTCAGTGCGGGAGGGCAGGTTGCGCAGCTCTTCTCTCACCGGGGTACCGGTAGTAATGCAGTGGCTGCCCGGGAAATACTTGCCGGCTTCTTCAAGACCCAGCAGAACGGAGGTACACCAGCGGGCCGTCATGCGGTTGGACCTGCCGGGCATGGCGTTGCTGTCATGCACATAGGTACGCAGACCCAGCTTTTTACCGGCACGCACCGGCGGCAGAGAGGTAAAACCACCCATGCCCAATACGGCATCTGCCTTTACCTTGCGCAGAATCCCCTTGCAGGTAAGGTAAGTGCGCAGCAGTTTCCACAAAAAGCCCGGTGTGCGCAGGGAGAGCAACGGGGGCTTGGCTATGGCTTGCACGGTGTGAAACTCCAAGTCACCGTACTTTTTGGATGCCTCTGCATCCACATCCTTGCGGGAGATAAGCAGCACGGGGTTGTGCCCCATGGCTTTGAGCTGTTGCGCTACGGCAATGCCGGGGAAAAGGTGACCGCCTGTACCGCCACAGGCAATAACGATGTTAAGTTGGGTTGACATGTTTGTGGTGTTTGTCTTGAAGTCTTCGCAGGGGCATATAACTCTTCCTGATAGTCGGAGTATTGCACTGTATGCTGGTAAGAAGGCCTATGGAAACGATGGTGAACACCAAGTTGGTGCCGCCGTAGCTGATGAACGGCAGCGGCAGACCCGTGTTGGGTAAAATGGCCGTTACCACCATCATGTTAAGCAATGCCGGCCAGAATATGGTGCATACCAAACCCACGGCAAGCAAACGCCCGAAGGTGTCTCGTATCTGCAAGGCCAACACAATGCCGGACATGGTCATCAGCGTAAAGAGAAACAGCACACCGGCGGAGCCGATAAAGCCCCACTCCTCACCCAGAATAGCGTAGATGAAGTCCGTGTGCGCAAAGGGCAAACTGCCGTATTTGTATACGCTGTTGCCCAGGCCTACGCCCTCTACCCCGCCTTCCATAATGGCAAGGTGGGCAATCCACTGCTGGCGGCCGGCTCCGCGGGCGTGTGCCTCGGTATCCGTCCAGGCGTAAATACGCTCCATACGGTTGGCACTGCCGGTAGCTTGGTCATACAGCACCAAAAAGCCGATAATCAAGGCCAAGCCCAAAACCCATGTGCGTGCCCCTGCTACAAACATAACACAGAACCCCGATACGGCCAAGGCCGCGGCGGTGCCCATGTCCTTTTCCACCAAAATCAGCATCAGCGGAATCCCGAACAATGCCCCCGGCCACACGAATCCCTGCCAGAAACGGCCTGCAACCTCGCGGTGTGTCGTGTACCAGTGAGCCAGCGTTATCATCAGAATACACTTGGCCACCTCACTGGGCTGGAAGGTGAATACGCCCAAATCAAGCCAACGGTATTCGCCGTTCACCTCTTTGCCTATGGGGGAGAAGCAGGCTGCCAGCAATATGACGCACCCCACCCACAGCCAGGGAAATATCAATCTGCGCAGGTGGTGGTAATCAAATCTGCTGATGACCAGTGCCGCCATTAAGCCCAAACCGGCAAAAATGCCTTGTCTGGTAAGGGCTACGGATGCCTCCGTGCTGCCGGACACCCCCGTACTTGTACTGGCCACCATCACAATGCCGATAATCAGCAGAGCGATGAAGCAAATCCAGATACATATGATACTGAGGCGGGCGGTCATATTCCGGAGCAATCAGCGGGCTTATTTATTCAGTGCCTTTTTAGCCTTTTCCGTGGCCGGAATCTTAATCTTCTGGCCTACACGCAGGTTGGTGCTGTTGCCCATGTTGTTGAGCTTTTGAATGGCGGCAACGGTGGTGCCGAACTTGCGCTGCAATTTGCTGAGAGTATCGCCGGATTTGATGGTGTAATCCAGCCCTTCTTTCTCAATGCGCTCTGCCTCACGGGCAGCGTTCAAATCGCGGGCTTCCTGAGAATCTGCCGGCAGGGGAATGCGAATCTTGTGCCCGGCCACCAGCATGTTGGGGTTGGTAATCTCGGGGTTAATGGCCAAAATAGCTTCTGTGGTCACATTGTTTCTCTCTGCAATTTTGCGCAGATTATCACCGCTGGTTACTTGTACCAGCTTGTGGGCAACATCTTTGGGGTTAACTGTTTCCGTAGCCGTTACAACGGGCGTGGTATCAGCAGGGGTGGG
>JAZRBG010000026.1:0-35038 GCA_045634945.1 Akkermansia sp.
TCAAGTACTTCAAAAACACAACACCGAGCATGGTAGGAGATTTCTCCTCCATGCTCAATCTTTTTGTGCTTTTCTCTATTACTTTTCTCCGTCTTTTTCTCTTTCTCCAGCGGCTCATTCCACAATGTTAGACGAAGAGCCCAAAATTGTCGTTTCTGCTCCTTGTATTCGGTCTCTGGGTGTGATGGGTGCTTTCTGCCGAAATCGCACATATCAATCAGCAAATTTTTGCTGTAGGATAAACCCATAAATAGTTCACGAATACATTATGATACAAGATATGACTTTGAGTGCCTCAAAGGGCACTACAACACGTACAAAGGTGCTGAACAAGGCAAAGGGTGCTCGGACGGGTAAGACGAGTATTCTCGATGGGGCTGTGAAGATTGACGGTAAGCTCTATACTCTTAATGCCGGGGTTCAGATTTGGAAACGGCACGGTGTGGATAAGCTTATTGTGCGTGTGTTCCTCGCTAACGGAGGTACGCAAACTAAGTCTTTTGCTATTACGCCCGAGGGTGTTAAGCAAGCAAATGCACTGGCAAAGCAAACTTCTAAAGAGATTACTTCTTATGGTGCTGAGTTCGGAGCGTTGTCGATTATGGAGCGGCAGGCGATTGAGTTTTACAGGCAGTATGAAAAGGAATGTATTGCCCAAGGGATGGCGCCTTATGGGGTGCTGAATGTGATTTTGCACGGGATTGAGATTGCTAAGGCGGCTACGTGCGGGGCTCCGCTCTTTCCGGAGGTGATGGAGGAGTATCTTGCGTATGTAAAGACGCGCTCGGGGGAGAGACATTATGCCCGGCAGTGTTTGCTGGGCGGGAAGTTGTGCGTGCGTTGGAAAAATAAGCGTATCAATGATTTTAAGGAGGCGGATATTCAGGCCTATTTGAAGACGCTGCGCGGACGCGATGGCGGGCAGCCTGCCGCTTGGACGCTGGCCGGGCATTTCAATCTGATTCGGGCGGTGTTTTCTTATGCGGTGAAGCATCGTATTATTAAGTCGGATTATAACCCAACTGCGGTGATGGATCCGATTGATACCAGCACTACTGCTGAGCCCGAGGTGATGGATTGTGCCGAGGTGAAGCGTATGCTGGTGTGGTGCGCGCAGTCTGAGTCTTGGCGAGATATTCTGCCGGCTGTTGTTATCGGGGTTCTGTGCGGAGTGCGTACTGCTGAGCGTGCGCGTATGCGTTGGTCGGATATTCGCCCCGGTGGACGTGAGGAGATTTATCTGAGTCGTCTTATTACGAAGACTAATAATGCGCGTGTGATTCCTATCTCGCCTGCTCTGGCTGCGTGGTTAGATTATTTTGCCCAGATGGGGGCTCCGTTGGGGTCTGATGAGTTCATTGTGAAGGCTACTACTGATACGGATAAGAGCCGCGAGGACCGCTTGGGGGCTTGCGTGCGTTCGGCACGCAAAGCGGGCTTTAAGATACCGAAGAATGCGTTCAGGCACACGGCTGCCAGTAATCTGAGTGTGACGCAGGGTAAGAGTGCGGCGGCGGATATTCTCGGGCATAGTGAGCGTATGCTTGTGAGGCATTATCGTCGCGCTATGACGGCGGCGGATGATGAGGAGTATCTCAGCATCACGCCCCAATCGCTAGGGCTTTGTTAGTGCCGTGATTCAGCCCCATCCGCTACGGCGGGTGGGTGTTTTTTATATGATATCAAAGAACTTTGCCAGCTCGGTTTTGAGGAAGTTTTTTATTTCGCGGTGGCTTTTTTTCCTCCGACACCCATTTTTAACGCTAAAGTTACTCCCCCTCTGTCAGCAAATCTGAAAAAAGTCCCCAATTATTGCAGAAGATCTTAAAGTTCTTGACTTTGGGATTCCTGAGTTTATAATGCTCTCCATGAATAATTTGATTTCGGAAAATCGAAGTAAAATCATGGGAATAAGTATGATTGTCATCATGATATTTCATCATACCCATGTACTCCCCTTAATTCCGATCTTTCGATTTGGTTTTCTTTGTGTAGATGTTTTTTTGTTTTTATCCGGCTTTGGCATTTACTACTCGTTAAAAAATCATATGAACGGGCAGAAGCCGTTGCTTTTGTTTTATAAAAGACGGTTGATTAGAATTATGCCTGCCGCCATTATCGCAGGAATCGGTCTGAAATGGCTCCCTTCATGCCGATTTGAAATGGTGAATGATTACTTGAATTTCGCCGGGTTAGGACTCTGGTTTATACGGACATTGCTTGTTCTGTATTTTGTAAGTCCCATAATCTATAAGCTTATCGAAAAATATAAGCAAAAAATCGTATATGGGTGTATGATTCTGTGTTCAGTGGTAATTATGTGGTTTATAAATACAGGTTATGCACAATCGTCATTTTTATCGACAACAATGACATCGTGGACCTTGGCCAGAACTCCCGCTTTTGTATGTGGTATGATGGTTCCATTTCTTATGGAACAGGACCCGATTTTTTTTGATAAGAATAAGAAAAGAAACATTATATGCGGCTTTGTTTTTATGGTGATAAGTTTAACACTGTTAAGTGTTTATTTATTAAATATCACTCATCCTAGCTTCAAAGGTATATTCCTGTATATGGGGTGGTTGATGTTTGTCCCATTTTTACCGTTGGCATGCGTGTTGATGTCCAAAATGATTTCTTCAGCGGCGTCTACCATTCAAAAAACATTACAATGGATAGGGGGTATTTCTCTGGAGCTGTACCTTTGTCATGAAAGTGTATATGCATTAACAAGTAAGTTTATTCCGTCTTCAACCGTGGCCCAGACTGCACTGAAAAGTATTTGCATGCTCCTTTTTTCTTTTGTTTGTGCTTATGCTTTACATAAAATCTGTACTTTCATTCCTGGGATTTCCTCTCGAAAGAAAGTAGTAAACTAGGTTTATCCGGCAGTCTGTCTGCTATGATGCCATATTGAATTTTAACCATACTGGATTTTTTTTACACCAAGACATGAATCAGTCAGGTGTAACTCGTCCAATGCTATCTTTGGCTTTATTCCTTCCCTTGCTGTTCTTCGCCAGTATGGTGGTATTGAGGCTACGGTCGCGGGAATATTAAACAACTCACACTGCCTTTTTCTTATCTCACTTTGGACTACAAGTCCAAAGTGACTCTATTTTCTGTATTCGATTTGACAATATAAACATCTATAGTTCCATCATAATCAATATATAAATATGCTCTGCGTCGTAGCAAATAGTCATTAATATTATAATGTTTGTTTTTATGGCGATTCAATTAAGTTAAGTCATTGAAGGTCAGACCAAGAATACACGGTGTCATAAAAATTACATTTGTGTAAATTTATAAGCACTCTAAAATAGCACTTAAAAGGTCTTTTCTGAAGCAGCTGCAAGCACTAGGTTATACTTTCGTTCTTCGCGGGTTATAGAAAATATCTACTTCATAGCCATCCACTCGGACGACATATCAACCTCAATGCCAGAGAAATCCACGCCATTCGCCAAAATCTGCCTGATTGCGTTGTCGGAAGCACCATGCGCCGCACAATACAGAATTTCCTCCGCGCACAGGTTCGGATTCGCCCCGGCCTCCAACAGCATGCGCACCATCTCGTTTTCATGGAGAAGGCCATAGGTTCCTACGCTGAGGCTCAGGTGTAAGGCTGCGGCATTCGCAAAATTCGGGTCAGCACCGGCAGCCAGCAAGCGTTTGACGTCATCCGGGCAGTCTTGACCGGCTGCCATGGCAAGCTCTGCGCCGAGCTGGTGAGTGAGCCCCAACTCGCGGAGGTAGGCCAGAACTTCCTCGTCTGACTCATGGGAACACATGGCTACCTCCAGCGCATTCTGCCCGGCCGCATTACGGGCATGCACTTCCACCCCTTTCTCCACGAGAAAACGAACCACATCCATATCCCCCGGCACCTCATGGCAATACCACCACACACGGCAGACTCGCATCAGCACGGTATTACCGGCATTGTCTCGGGCGTTGATATCAGCCCCGGCATCAAGGAGTTGCTGCACCTGCTGAACGGTTGCGACCTCACGCCCCACCAGCTTCATGAGTGGCGTACGCCCCAACGGGTCGCGGTCTTCACTCTTGCCCATGGCGTGCATGGGGAGCAGGAACGCGGAAGCGAGAACAGAACATACAAAAGGTCTCATATTCATAGTGTGGAAAGCGTGTATTTGTTACGGTGTCAAGTTACCAGAATCCGGGAGCCTCTGCAAGCTGTTAGTTCGTAGCCGGGCGATAATTCTTTGCCGCTAAGCTCAAAAACAGACTCCGGCTCCTAGTTGATACGCCGAGACGGGCAAAAGCCTAGGAATCTCCGCTGGTGGAGCCCTTGGTCAGCCGGGGCTCCGTCCTACCCTGCAAGGTGGCTTTTTGGCCTGTTTGCCGCCTGCAGGGGCTCACATCAGCCCCTTTTCGCGGGCGGTGCGGGTCAATTCCTTGAGCATATCCGGGCCGAAGTATTCCCGGACGAGCGTATTCTTGTAGAACAAAGCAAAGCCGCAAACCTCTCGCCTCATGTCGGGAGCAAACCGCCACCAACAAGCCAAAATCGGGCCAAACTCAAACTTTGTATCGAAAGTGTGACTCAATTCTTTGTACGAATGAGGTCCTTTTGTGCGACCAGATAAGGGATAAAACGCAGGCACAAGGGTATACACACAATATTTATTGCGAAAGTAATGACGAAGATGAGTATTCCACGATATGAGCAATCGTCCCCGAAAATCGAGACGATTGTAAATTCTGCAGGACGCATCAGGATGTAGTGAAGCACCAAAATGATGATGGAATATCGACCTACGTATGATATAAGGGGAAGGCGCTTAATCATCTTGCAGAGGAAAAGTGCACACATGACAGCGGCCAGAGAGAAGATGTATACCCATAACCCACCGGATAATTTGTTCGTGAAATATGAATTATGTCCGCAAGACGGAACAAATGTACTGCATGCCACGATAAGGGCACAGACTAGGCAGAATAGCCAATTGTAGTGGTCAAATCTGTTTGGGTACAATATGGGAGTTTTTTTGAGGTAATAGCCAATACAAAAAAACGGCAGTGCCGTCATGGCGGTATCTATGAAGAGTGGCAGCATTATGCGATACTGCCCCAGATTGTATCCAATCATACCGATAACAATAATCAATATAACGCGCAGATAATCATTCTTAATTACTGTCGATATCAGTACGAATAGCACATTGCTCCAGAAAAGAGCAAGCAAGAACCATACGGGCAAGTTATACAAGTTTCTGACTGTGAATAAGTCAATAAATGCTTGTCGATCCTGTGTATGCAAAAGCTCAGGTTTCCAGTAATTCAGTATCAGGAAGGCAATCTCACCCAACATGTAGAAGGCTACCATGGGGATGACCAATTTATTTGTTTTTTTAAGAATAAGATTTTTTACGCCGCCGTAGGTTTTGAAAAATAGGCCCGACAACAGGAAATAAAGCGGCATGCGAAGCATGGAGAGGATAGATGTTTCAGGCAGTGCCCCACAGTGCTTCATTACTACAAGAAAAATGCAGAGCCCTTTGGCTAAATCTATAAACTCGATACGTGGCTTAGGTTCAGATATGGTGTTCATATGTCTGTTTTCTACTAGAAAATGTTAAATAATGAGCTCTGAAGAAAGTCGAAGAATGGCGAACAGAGGTACGCCCCCCTCCCCGGATTATACAAAAAACACATTAGATGTCAAGCGCGAGTTTGAATCGTATCGTGGATGCGCGTTAGGACAAAAATATGCGCACCGAAATTATCCCTAAAGCGACGAAAAAGTCTCGTTTGGACAGAATTACGCACTATAATATACATATGGTGCTTAAAATAAAAGAAGAGGACAGAGGCGTTTATGTCTATGAAGCAAGAAAAGCGTATCGCAAGTGTAGAAACAAAAAGGCAAAGAAAGATTATCTATCGTGTCTCTTGGAAAGGAATTCGTACTCTTGGCCATAGCTATCAAGCACAGAGGCAGTCTCCCGTATGGGGCAGATGATTTTGCAAAGGGGCACTATTCGCAATATTTAGATAACATCTCTCGCTTGAGCGGGGTGACCGCAACAAGGGCGCATTGTACCCCGCAAGGCCCTGCTATTGTACAGGCGGGGCCGGCTTATTCTCGGGAAATAGCACTTTTTTCTTTTCGTTATAGCTCATACATGGTATAAGATGGACTGGAACATTTTTCAACCAAGCATGAAACTCCATCTTACACATCATCTCTCTGCGCTTCTGCTGGGCGTTGTACCGGCTCTGACAGCCGCAGAGAATGCACCACACCAAAGCACGGCTCCCGCGCTGCCGAATCTCATTTACCGCAGCAATGGCGTATACTCCATACCGGAGGCCGCCGAAGCCGGGAATGTTGAAGTATTGGCAGCCCGCCTCAAAGAGGGAGCCAACGTGAATCAGATTGATGAGCTCGGCAATTGCCCCCTGCATCTGGCAGCGCGCAAGAATGCCACAGAGTGCCTTGCCCTGCTGCTGCAAGCCGGGGCTGACCCCTTGGTTCGGAACGCTGAGGGGAAAACCGCCATACAGCTGGTCACGGCTCCGGATACCATACGGGTTCTGCGGGATGCCATGGTGCAACGAAGGCTGGAAATTGAGATTTGCCACGCTGTGGCAAGTGGCAATATGCGCCCCCTGCGCACGGTATTGGATAACCCGCAGCGCAAGTTCAACCCGAACATTCTGGACGAGAGCAACTCTATGTCCCTGCTGATGCTGGCGTGCAGTCAGGGTGATGTGGAGCTGGTGAAAACTCTCATTGCTGCGGGTGCTGATGTGAACTACATTGCACCCAACCGCCGCAGCGTGTTACACATAGCGGTAGACAACAATCAACCGGCTGTTGTAACGGCTCTGCTGGCAGCAGGGGCAAACCCCATGCAGCAAGCCGGCAACAGTGCCATGCCGATTCATGATGCCGTATGGAACAACCGGGTAGAATGCGTGAAAGCCCTGTTGCCTGCCTACAAGGGCATCAACTACAGCCCGGATGGCGCGCACAACGGGCTTCCCTTAAATCTGGCCATTGATCGCGGCTGGACCACGATTGTTCAGCTGTTTATTGATGCCGGCATGGATTTGAACACCTGCAAATACGGCACACCGCCTCTTATCCACGCAGCGGCCTCCGGCAAGGTGAATATCGTAGAGCAGCTGCTGCGCGCCGGGGCCGATGTGAACGCCCGTAACCAAAACGGCGAGACGGCAAAAGATGTGGCTGCACCTGCCGTTCGCCACTTGTTCTGACAAACAACACACCATTTCTTCACATGAAAAAAAGCACCATACTTTCACTGATGCTCTGCGGCTTGGGCGCGGCGCTCCCCTCAACTGCGGCCGAGGTTACTGCCGGCAATACAGCCCCGGATGTATTGGCTCTGCATGCCATGCCCGTGTACACGGACTTTTCTCAGCTTAACAGTAAGCCCGAACAGATGGAACAGGCATATCGCCACCGCGAATACCGGGCTTACAAACCGATAGAAGAGCTCTCAAAAAGGCTTAAAATTGCCAATTACTCCAGCTTTGAGAATCCTACCGGCATCGCCTATCAAACCGGTGATGTTATCAAAGTGCGCATGGAAGGGAATCCGCGCACGCAGGTGGAGCTGATATTGCAGGACTTCGGTTTCCCGGGCGGGCAAATCCGCTTCAATCTCCAACCCGGCGACAACTCCTTCACCGCGCCGTTCTTCGGCCACGTTTATGTGAACTATCGTGATTCCGAGCCGAATACGGCCCCCCCCATTCGCCTGCATATTGAGGGTGGCCGCGTTAACGGTGTATTTACGCACCACGATGATAACGCCACGTGGAAGCGACTGCTGGCCAATGCCGACAGTGAGTGGCTGGACATCATGGGTGAGCGTACCCAGTGGGTACTGGATACCAAGGCTCTGCGCAAACGCTGCCCCGATAAGGGCGTGGAACTCGTCGATTTGTATGATGAGCAGATGAGGCTGGAACAGCAGCTGCTCGGCTGGGAATGGGAGGGCATACACCCCGGCAACCATATTATGGGCCGCACCAACTGGAACACGCGCACCTACATGCACGCAGACGGTTTCGGTGGCTCCTATGTGGTGACCGAAACTCCGGGGCTGGTGGATGTGGATGAGGTAAAGCGCAACGGTGCTTGGGGAACCTCCCACGAGTTCGGCCATGTAAACCAGACTAGACCGGGTATGATGTGGCCCGGCACCACAGAAAGCACGGTGAACCTCTTCTCCCAGCTGGTGAACATGACCTTCAATCCCCAAGAAGTGCGACTGGAGCATGAAGTGTGCCCCACGCTGGAAGGCTATTGGGTACGCGGTGCCCGCTTTGACAGCTATGTGAACAGTGCCATTGTGAACGGCGAGCTCTGGCAGTTCCAGCGCGGTCCGGATGATGGCAGAGACCGCATTCCCGGTGAGCGCTGCGGTGATTGCTTCGTCATTCTCTGCCCCATGTGGCAGATGTACCTGTACAACACGGTAGCTCGCGGTGACAAGCTTTTCTACCCGCGTATCTTCAAGAATGTACGAGATACGGATGAAAGCAAATGGACCCAGGGTCAGCTGCGCATGGGTTACCTCAACCGCTGCTGCAACGCTGCCAAGCTTGACTTCTCGGACTTCTTCCTGCATACCGGCATGCTGGCTGTCATGAACCGCTATGTGAATGATTACGGCTCTCGCTGGATAACCATCACCGAGGACATGTGCGCCGACGCCCTCAAGGTTGCCGCACAGTACCCCAAGCCGGACTCCCCCGTTATCTTCTATATTAACGTGAATAACGTGGGCATATACCGCGACAGACTTGCCATTGTCCCCAGCCCGGATTTCACCCCGGAGATTAAGGATAAGCCTGCCCCCTGTTTCACCGTACCGGCGGATAAGTGGGCCAACGCCGTGGCCTTTGAGGTGTACAAGGGCAATAAACTGGTGCGCATCTGCCTGCGAGGGCTCAACCGGAAGGACAACGCCTCCACGGATGTGTTCTTACCGGAAGGTGCCACTACCGTGATGGCTGTATCTTGGGATGGTAAGCGCTATATCATTTATGATACTACCGGTGCCACTGTAGATGCCCTGCCGGACACCGCTACCGGCCCCGGGTTCATAACACCTGCGGGAACATAACTTACGGCACCATCGGCTGAAGTTAACCGCATACTTTCAACATATCAGGCCTGAGGGCAGCACGCAGCGTGCGCCTCAGGCCTTTTCCTTGCCATGCCGAGTAGACGCCGCGACAACAAACGCCTCAGGCTTATCCGAGCTAATGATGACAGCCGAGAAAGGGAAGAGAAAACGGGTAAAATCATCAATGACTGTTTCTATATCTATGGAATGTCATAGCCCGTTTGATGGTTGTTCATCTCGCATTTTACGGGCTTTGTTGGCTTGTTGGTGACATTGAACTTTATCCGCAGCAATAGCAAGCCGGAAAGCTTCGCAGCAGGAACCGGGGTCTACGAAAAAGACGCTGTATCGGTGAATGAACGCGGTGACGATTTTTTCAAAATAGTCCAACGCATCATTATGGTATGCTTCCTGACGGTCGATGGGATCTTCTTTAGTGGAGGAGATTGCCAGCGACTCTAAAAATTGCGCGAATAAGGGAGACGAAATTGAGGGCGCGGCGTCTACGAGGGCTTTCAGAATATCTTGTTTGTCCATGAAGTGTATTTTAGCATACACGGGAATACGCTCCCAGTTAAATTAGATGTATTACAGCATAGGACTGTTTCGGTAGAATTACCGCCCGATATTCATCTCCCCAAAAACGCATAAAATCTTTATTTGTGGGCGTTTTTTTTTGGGGGGGTAATGGCTGTTTCATTTCTCTTTTGCAGGTGCTTGCGGGGTAGCGTTGGCCGACTGCCGATGATAAGCCCGGACTGCCCTGCCCCAACGCCATACGGTGCGGACAGACATGACGAAAATCAGCACAACGAAAATGAGAGAGAGGGTATCATTGCCTTTGCTGAGAGGCCATGATTCTGACAAGCAAAACCGCCTCACCAGATAGATGGCGGCATAGAGTATCCCCACCACGGCAAGCGGAACATAATCGGACTTGGGGCGTTTGGGGGCTGTGGCATCCGCCGTTGTAGTTGCGGGAGGTGGTGCTGCGGGAAGATGTTGACGAATACGAGACTCCCAACTGCGCACGTTTTCCACAAACAAAAAGCCCACCGGCAACAGGCTCACCCCGCGCTTGCCGTGGTGCTCATCATACCCCAGGATGATATCCCCGCGGCCGTTGCGGTATTCTTTTACCGACTTTATCATATCATCCGCCAACGGAAATTGCCGATGGGTCGGCCGCCGCCGAAAGGTAGAGGGGCGCAACACAAGTGCGCGCTGCGTGGTGAGCACGTACACGGTGCGGCGGTCATTAGCGCGCTCCCACCACGGACTGATGATAAACCCTATCCCGATGAGATAGAATGGGAGAAACAAGGCGAAGAAAAGGCAGAACGGGAGCAAGTTTTCCAACAATTCGGCAGCATCAATATGAGTGACAACCAACCCACCGATGATACCGAAAAGGAATCCATTCCACAGTGTTGCAAAGAACATGCGGTAGGCGTAGCCCGGTTTCCACAGTGAGATGGCCGGTTTGCAAACCAGCAGCAAGGCCTCGCCCTCGGCGAGCTCACTCTCCACCCATTCGCGGTCTCGCAGGGGCAGGTCTGTATCGCTCAATTTCATTTTCAGGTGTATCTGCTGCGGGGGGATTATATCAATTTACCCCACCCTGTTCAAGCCCGGAGCACGGTGCTGTTGCTGATTCTGTGATAAGGGAGAGAAACAAAGACACATCTTCACACGCGGAGGACGGGTAAATGTGCAGACGGCCCGCAAGACACAGGCAGAAAGCATTCGTTTTTGCCCCCATCAGCACGCCATCAAGAGGTACTGCATGGTGTTCGCAGATAGCCGCTATCTCCCTGTCCCGAAGGTAAAAGGTATCAAACGTCCACAAATGCAGCAGCCACTCGGCATCGGAAATCGGTTTGACATAGCAGTCCCAATCACGTTCTGCATCCTCATAATTGCCGGCAACGGAGCCCGGCGCATCACCGGGCGAGCCGTCCATACGCTCTTGAATGGCACCCACCACCAGCCCAGCCGAAAGATGACAAGAGCAACACGCACCGGCCACTTCACGCGCAGGCAAAGCAGCTTCAATCGCAAGGCGTCTGCACTCCGGCATGTTCACCCCCTCTGCCCCAAGCATCAGTATGGCGCAGATGAACGCAAAAAATGCCAGTTCAAAACACCCGAAACTCAGATACCCCCACTCAGAGGGGAGAAAAATCACCCCCAACACACCTACCGCTATCATGCCCAAATTTACCCCATAAACAGCTCTGCGATTCAGCATAGGGCGCTGCACCCACCACCACACCGCATTAACGATAATCGGAATAAAAAGGGAAATATCATACACCGATTCCCCGCATAACAACAACAGCAGGCAACCGGCCATCAGCAGCAGAACAAGACCGACCAACACAAAATATCTTTTCATTACTAACATATACATGTTGACAATCGGACCAAGGCTCACTCCTCCTGCAACGGCTTCAACTCAGGCAAGCGGAGGCTGATTTCATGGCAAATGGAAAGTACGCGCGCTCTTTCAGATTCCGCAAACTGCAACAGGCGGCATCTGTTACCATAGGTATCTGTGATATACAGCTCCAGCTTTGGGGTGCATCCTCCGGGGGCATCGTGATCCATGATGGTAACACGGCGCAGAATAAGCCGACTGTTGCGGCCCGTCACAATGCAGCGGGAATGCTTGAACCCCAGAAGCTCCAGATGTATCATCACGGAGTTACCTTGAACCCCCATATGTTTTTTACCCCACCAAAAATACAACACCATTACAATGAACGGCAGGATAGGTAGAGACAACATGACAACAACAAACAGGCGAATCACAAATGCGGTGTCCGCATCAGCAGCACACCACCGAAAACAAGCCACCCAAAAAACCAGTAACAACACCGCGATAAGGGAGCACAGCAGTTTCAACCAACACGCCACGGGCTCCCGCAGGTCTATATTCTCTTGTACGTTATGATTCATGGTGCTTATAAGGTGCAAGGCATTATAGCAATTTCCACCGGCAGATGCAAGTACGGCAACCTTGCCGTGGCGTTATTCTGCAAACAAATTATTTGCGCCCTCATTTTTGTCCTGTGCATTTTTAGCTTTTCATGGTGATGAATAGGGTGTATGATACAGACATGATGAAACACATCAAACATTACATCGCTGCCGTGGCCGCATTTCTCACTGTAGCCGCCCCTCTCCAGGCTGCTGAAGAAACACCTGCCGCTCCGCTGCCTGCCGTTCAAAAAGCAGTAAAGGAAACCCCGTTTGTCACCGGCACGCCGATGACCGATGCTCAGCACTACGTCTACATCTTTACTGCCTCATGGTGCGGCCCCTGCCTTTCCATCATGCCCCGCATTGTAGAGCAATACGCGGAGATGAAGGCAAATAAGGTAGAAATTATTGTCATTGGCTGTGACCGCAGCGAAAAGATGGTGAAAAAATACATTGAGCACTATCGCGCCGGTCTCACCGCCATCTACGTCAAAGCTCCGCAAGCCCTTACTTTCCCCGGTGTTTTCATGCCGGATGCCATTCCCTTTGCCATTGTTGTTGATGCCGACGGCAAGGTGCTTGCTCAAGGCCATGCCTCCATTCTCCTGAAGTGGAAAGAGCTTTGCGGTATCACCAAGGCAGAGTGATTGCATGACGAGGGCGGAAACAATAAGCTGCTTTGTTTCCCCTGCTCATTAATTCTACATACGCCGTTGCCTGTTTCACGGGCAACGGCTTTTTTATGCCTACCGTGCAGATATAATCGCTGTTCAACTCTCTCCCTGTTCGTGTATAGAAAAACACCATTGCCAGCCATATGCCCGCTTTTATCCCCGGACTGCACCTTGAAAAGTCCGATATACACCACGTACCAAGCCGACGGAATTGCCCCCCCTCTAGAGAAGCCTGTTTGGGCAGGCCGCGAGCTCTCGCAAAAATAAACAGGCCTCATCAGGCGGGAGCTCACCGGGGTGATTAATGCTCTGCTTGACGAGGCCGGATAAACTACGCAGTCTCTCTCTATATATAACCCTGAGCCGGATGGATGCAAGCTCAGGGCTGGCTAAGGGATATCAGAACGGATTCAGGGAGTACCAGGGGCGCTTGATGCGGTGCTCGTGCACGGTGGTGAAGACGGTGGAGATTTCCTTTACCCATTCATCAATGATACGCTGGTGGTAGACATAGGGGCGGAAGTCTTTGCTATCCACCAATATCATACCGGGTATGGATTGCATCCCGTATTCAAAGTCTGCCGTCTCAGCAACGAGCTTACCTTTCGGGTTGTAAAAGCGTATACCCATACTGAGGGTACCTTTATCCTTGGCGCGAGACACGAGGAAACCGCCACCTCTTACAGCAAAACCGGCAGCAGTTGAGGCAACATTGTTAACGATGCGGGTAGGTGTGGCAGAAAGCAAAGCAATCTCCACGGTATAAGAATCGGAAGTTGGGGCATCAACCAAGTGGAACGTGTTAGTGGAAGCATCCTGACGCTTGAGCTCCTCCATCAGCTTTTTACGGAAGTAATCCCTCAGGCGAATCACCTCGGGAGAATAAGCATTCAGGGTAGTTCCCGGCTGAAAGTATTGCAGTGTAACGGGCTTTACATATACGGCTTGAGACTTATTCTTATGTCCCATCACACGTTCATTCCAGTCTTGGTTGTCAGAAATATCCCAATAGGAGGCGAAAGGCATGCGAGTGCCATCGCTCTTCTCAAAGTGGGTAATGAACCCATTACGCGGTATCTGTTGAAAAGGTGTAGTCTGCTGGCAAGAGATGATTCCGCATGCCATCATCAATGTGATAAGCAGTGTATAAATGAGTTGACGAGCTTTCATGCGCCGCAGAGCATAGCACAATATAGCCTCATTGTAAAGAACAAGATACGCCGCACTGTATAGGTATACGCCATTAATTTGAAAGGAATGAGCAATTCTCTTGACATTGAGTAGAGTTATCTCTAGTATATTACCATAACATTAAAACACATTTTTTATGGGATTATTACAATTTTTTACCGCCTCTCTCATACGTAAAAAAGCACTCAAGAATTTGCAGGCTAATTGCCCTGCGGATTTGAAAGAGCCCATGCAAAACCTCATGGCAGATAAAGCAGCTGCGGGCATTGTGGGGCAATTTTTGATGGATGCCGTGAAAAACGGCGGCAAGGTACGCGCAGAGGCCGTTACCGCCCTTCCCTTTTCAGCCGCGGTACAAGAGATTCTGGCCGCATCCCCCAAGCTTGCCACCTATATAGCCTTGGCTGCGCGCATGGCCGGTAAAAGGTAAGCACACCACCACCTGCCGTCACGCGGATGCCGCAGGCACGCATTCTCTCGGTTGCCGGCAACAAGCCCGCAACGGGGGCGGAGTGTAATGTATATAGAGGGGCAAGCCCCCTCAGCTGCGGGCGGTAAACTCTACCACGCAGCAAATTGTTTCTTCTACCGCCAAGGCCACATAAACAGCATCAGCACCATAGATGACGGAGGGAGAAATCACGCTGCCGGGCAAAACGGGGCGCTTGTATTCCACTCTCAGGCCGCAAACGGGAAAATCCTCCGGCAGGTACTCCGCAGCCATGCGAATGTACTGCGCATTGTTGACATGGTTGTTGTAATCAATATCATTTCTCTGCACCCTGAATGGTTCCGGGTATATCATCGGGGCGTCCGGCAGCACGATTTTGCGGGAGCCATACGTCATATCCAGTCGGGGCGGAAATTGAAGTTCAGCCAGCCTTTCTTTGGGAATTCGGTTAAGACGCCCGTTTTCAAGATTCACAAAGGCAGCAATACTCCAGCTTTTGTAGCAGGCATTGCCCTGAGCATCGTAAATGGCCGTGTTTCGGTAGCCAAATGAACCCTGTATATCATAAACGTATGATGTGCAGGTGAGTTTTTCTCTTAATGAGGGTACACGCAGCACCTCTAACTGACGAAAATTCACAACGGGGGTGGCGTGGTTAGCACTCAGCCATTCACAAAAAGCGGTATCCTCCATAAAAGAGAGCACAGAGCAATCCTGCATCCATTGCAGGGCTGAAAACAGCTTCATTTGCCCGTGTTTATCGGTCTTACCGGCGGATACTATATCGTGAAAGGAGAGAATTTTCATCTTGGAGAATGTCTGATTAAGTGGTGCAGATGGCTCCCGCTACACGCTGCCACCCACTGCGGGCATTATAGCAATTTGCACCGCAAAATACAAGGATGAAGCATTGTGAATCCGCGTTAAAAATGAGTTTTCCCATTCAGCCTGCCATCAACGCATGAGAACAAAAAAGGGGCACCCCCGGCACACATCCGCAGCCGCATCTGCCTACCTTTTATCAGAATAATTCTAAAAAAAGTGTGACAACAATAAAGTCTGCGCTTGCGTTGGGGTAAAGAATTCGCTACAATAACAGCGAAGCGCGGGAGCCATCATCGCGCCAAGCATTCAACAACACACGCCTCACACAAGATGATTAAGGTAGCCATCGTAGGATACGGTAATATCGGTAAGTACTCAGTTGATGCACTGCGTGCCGCACCGGATATGGAGTTAGTAGGCATTGTACGCCGCGCCGGGAGCGCCCCCGTACATGGAATCAAAACTGTGACCGACATCGACGAGCTCGGGCAAGTGGATGTGGCACTGCTCTGCACCCCCACACGCAGCGTAGAAGAGACGGCCCTGCCCCTGTTGGCTAAAGGAATCAACACGGTTGACAGCTATGATATTCACGGTGGCATTGTAGATTTGCGCCGTTCTCTCGGCAAGCAGGCACAGGCCAGCAACGCCGTAGCCGTAATCTCCGCCGGTTGGGACCCGGGCTCAGACTCCGTGATGCGCACCATGATGCTGGCCATGGCCCCCAAGGGTATCACCTACACCAACTTCGGGCCCGGCATGAGCATGGGGCACAGCGTGGTAGCACGCTCCAAGGCAGGTGTTAAAGATGCGCTTTCCCTCACCATCCCCACGGGTTCCGGTGTACACCGCCGCATGGTATACGTACAGCTGGAGGACGGTGCCGACTTTGCCGAGGTAGAGGCCGCCATCAAGGCCGATGATTATTTCTGCCACGATGATACCCACGTGCAGCAGGTACCGGACATTGATTCTCTGCGCGACATGGGCCACGGCGTATACATGGAGCGCAAGGGTGTATCCGGCACCACGCAGAACCAAATCTTCAAGTTTGAGATGCGCATCAACAACCCTGCGCTCACGGCTCAGGTTATGGTATGCGCAGCCCGCGCCAGCATGCGCTTGGCCGCAGGTTGCTACACGCTGCCGGAGATTCCGCCCATGGATTTCTGCCCCGGCGACCGCGAGACGCTCATCGCTCAGCTTGTGTAAACGCGCCGCAAACAACACACTTTTCAAACGGGATAAGGATGACGCCTTATCCCGTTTTGTTTAAACAGGAGAAAGGGGGACGGCTATGCTTTACCGCTGCGTTTCAAAAAGAGCATCCAAAGCGGTGTTGCTGATAGCCCCGTTTCCAGCACGGCCGGAATCCCCTTGCTGCTCCCATGGAGCAAGCCCACTGATGGGCTGCATATAGACCGGCTGCCGATTCTTTTTGAGATAAGGCGCAACACTTGCCTTGGCGGGAGTATTGAGATTCTCCGCTTTATAGGGCAACATCACCACACGCACCTTTTGCCACACGTGGGGCGGCACCGCCGCAGCACGGTCATAACTTTGCCCGCCGATAACATAACGAAAGCTACGGTCTTGCGGAATGATATCCATCACCATGTCAGACCACTCGCGGGAGACCTCCGCACGCTGCGGAAACCATGAACGATACGCAAATTGCTGCGCCGGTGTATACTCTGCTGCCGGAATACGGAAAGTGAAATCTGCCGCAACTTCCCGCTTTTTCTCAAAGTAGTGATAACCGTCTGCCGTGCCTATATAATCCAAACCGCGGTACATGGTATCAGGTATTTGCATATCATGCAAAGCCTGTGGAAACGAGAGTGTTTTCACCTCAGGGCTGCATGCACACAGGCCCACCGCCGTCAACAGGCTTATGATAAGATATCGGCAATTCATCATCATAACAAGAGCGCGCTCAGAATTGAAAGGAGAAACCGGAGTTATTGTACGTGAGGATAATCTTTCAATACACTCTCCGGGATATACTCAAACCCGTTTCTCACAAAAACATCCGTACCGACCGTTCCCTGTTGGTGCTGCCACAACAAGAGACTGACCAAGCCTTTATCATGCTTCACCAACTTCATATCGGCCAAGGCCTCCACCGGCACCTCTAACTCAATCTCTCGGTTGGGAGTGTGATAAATAACGGCACGCTGATTGGTAAAAACATAGAGGGTACGGCTACGCATGAAGCCGTGAAACATCGGCGCAAGCGGCAACAATACGCCGAACACAAACATCAGAATCAGTGCAAGCGGCTCAGACAAAAATGCCTGTATATCCGCCGGAATCACCACCGGAAAATCCATTTCAAAAGCAATATAAAAAGCCAACAACATCAGAAAATCCCCGGGTATCAGATAGAGCAAAATATCTTTGCCGGTGTAGACGGGTCTTTGGGAGTGCAGCTTATAAAGCACTTGTTCATCTTCATTTAAGGGAAACGGAACTAGAGACATGGTCTTTAACGGTGTTGTTTTTCGCAGCATAACACACCGGTACCGGCAAATCAAGACTTTTTGCTAGACATTGATTTTTTTTATGTTACAATGCACGCATGTTAAGATTTTCCGTCCTTGCATCCCTAGCCGGCACCGCCCTTTGCTCTTGCCTGAGCCAAAATTACCGCGCCGTCATGGCTTGGGGAGAGTGGCAAGAAGCCACCTTGTTTACCCCCAAATACGAGCGAGAATTACACGGAGCACCGGAAAAGAATGATAGCCGCGTAACATTCATGCGCGTGGGGAGCGAGTACTATGCGCCTTGTGTTAAAACCCGCTGCAAAACCGACTACAAGCTGCCGCATGTCTGCCTGACCTTTTTGGGTGGAGCCGGCACAACTAAAGAGCTGATTACAGGGGCAAACGTGCAGCACGGCTGGAGAAAAGCCAAGGTACACCCATGCGCCGGGGGCGGTATGCAGTACAACCATGAAGACCAACCTGAAGACACCCCCTTTTTGACACAATTACCGCAAAGCGCTACCCCCGTTACGGTAAACAGCGGGTACAACATATTCTCCGGCTTGGATAGCGCAACCTTAGGCCCCACCCAAACAGATTGGCACGCCTTATACGCCTACCCCTTGGCCGCTGTAACCGCCGTGTGCATAGACCTGCCTACCATGGTGGTGGGCAATGTGTGTTTGGGCACCATCCTCGGGGGTGTATCTCTTTTTCATTGGGAGCAATCTGCCCCCGATGCGCCCCCGCCTGCCGACCCTGCCCATTAAAGCGCAGCTGTAGAATGGGCGGGGCTCAGCTCCGCTTTCAACGCAGAAACAGCAAAGAGCGGCAGCTCGGTAAGCAAGCATGATTCATGCTTGAATTGAGGATTTTTGAACGCCAGTGTTGAAGTGGAATATGGACGCAACGAGGTACGAACTGCTTTTTTAGGCTGAAAGCGTTGGCAATACACCATGAGACTTTTTGCCTGGGTATGAGCAGCAGATTTCACCTCTATGGGCACGATACCGCCCCCCACGGCACAGAGAAAATCCACCTCGGCCTTGGCATTTTTTTCTTCGCTGGCCCAATAGCAGGGAGCCAAAGCGCAAGATGCACGCAGCTCTTGCTGCACGAATTGCTCCGTCAACGCCCCTTTGAACTCAAGGAAAACATCATCACCCTCCAGCAAGGTTCCGGCATCCAGCAAAGAAAGAGCCCCCAGCAAGCCTACATCCAGCGTATACACTTTACTGATTCCGCTCTCCCAATAAGATGACATGGGCAAACGCGGAACTTTGACCCGAGGCACGGCAGTAATCAACCCCGCATCTTGCAACCAGCGCAAGGGTATTTCCAATGCTTTACGGCGGGCCCCGCTGTACACCTCTCCATACACAAAACGCTTGTTTTCTTTAGCAAGCTGCTGCGGAACAGAATCCCACACCATATTCAATTTGGGCAAACTTTCTGTCGGAGCATGCTTACTGAAATCACCGCGATAACCACTCAGCAAGTCCAACTGCACGCGGCGTACTTCTTCAAAATCAGATGTAGCCACATACGCTTGCACGGCTTCCGGCATACCCCCCACATAAAAATACGTGCGCAACCAGCGTGTATACGCATCCGCAAAATGATTAATCAACAGCCAATCCCGCTTTTGCAATAATTCTGCCAACTGCTCATTGCCGGTTGCGGCCAAAAACTCGATAAAGCTCATAGGGTACAAATCCATACGGTCCACCTTGCCGACGGGATAGCCGGTACCCACATGGTCTGCCACCCCCAGCAACGAACCGGCAGCCATGATGGCATATTCTCTTGCTTCCTCGCAAAAATACTTTAAAGAGGTCAATGCCGCCGGACATTCCTGTATCTCATCCAAAATAATCAGGGTATTATCCGGGGATACACGGCATTTACCCTCAATGGAAATCGTTTCCAACAATCTCGGGATATCAAAATCTTTACTGAATGAATCGCGGGCACGCGCACTGTTATCAAAACGCACATACGCGACTTGCTCAAAACATTGACGGCCGAATTCCTTCATCAGCCAAGTCTTGCCGACTTGGCGTGCACCCATCAACAACAAAGGCTTTCGGCGCGGATTTTCTTTCCACTTTTTAAGCTCTTCTATGGCGTTTCTTTTCATTGTTTCGCTCCTCAAAAATCAGTATATTCGTTTTTTATTCATTGTCAATACCAATTTGCAAAAAACCAAGGGACTTTTCATGCTTACCGTTGCAAAAACCCAAGGGACTTTTCGTGCTTACCGCTGCAAAAACCCAAGGGACTTTTCACGCTTACCGTTGCAAAAACCCAAGGGACTTTTTTAAATCGGGAGATTTTTCCACCCAAAAAGCACTGTATGCACGGTAAAAATACCGTTTTTATTCCGTAGTGGCAGCGCGGGGGGCTCGCTCTACAAAAATGAGGTGATCCATCCCAGCAGTGCGGTTCCCCTCGGCATCCGCATAATCACAAATATAGCCATAGCCACCGGATTCATAAGAATCGAAACTGAGCACAAAGTCAGACTCAGGGTGCAACTCAAAATACCAAGCGTGTTCAGGGTTATCTTTGCGCCAAACACCCTCTAAGCGGAACAGTTGATGCATGCCGCTATCCCAAACAACATCGCCGGGCAGCATCTCTCGCCCATCATTGTAAAAAATCTTGTCAGAGCGCCGAATCAACCGCATATCTGCCGGGTTCATGGACACCGACGGGTATTCCATCACACCATGCCAAGCAGGGGTATGCAGCTCGGTAAACAGGTGCAGCATAGGGAGGTCTGCCTGTGGCAAGCGGCCGAACAATACCTCTTGATTCAACAAATAATCCAGCGTGCCGATGCGTACCTGTTGCACGCGGCCATCGGGCAAGCGGAGCTCGGCAATGTCACCGATGCACACAGTCTCACCACCACTGTATTTGGCGGGGTAGGCTCCCATAATGAAAAAAGGCAGATGTTTAATTCAAGTTCCAACCATGCTCGCCATGGTAAATCATTTGGCGGGTCATGCCGCCGTCTATGCAGATATTTTCTCCGGTAATGAATCCGGCTTTGGTGGAGCAGAGAAAGAGCACCATCTCTGCAATGTCCTCCGGTTTGCCTACACGCCCCGCGGGTTGCTGCACGGCATCTGCCCCGCTGTATTGCACCCCGTTTGTTTCTATCCACCCGGGGGATATGGAATTAACACGAACCCGCCCGGCAAGAGATACCGCCAAGGCATGAGTAAGCGCGGCAATACCTCCTTTGGCAGCGGTGTAGCACTCCGTGCCGGGCATGCTCATGCGGTCTCGGCTGGAGGACAAGTTCACAATAGCCGCGCCTGCCGCAAAGTGCTCCATGAACAAGCGGGTGAGCATATACGGGGCTGCCACCCCCACCTGCAGGGCGTAATTGAACTCTTGCCAAGAGCAGTCCGGCAAGCCTTTGAACAGCGGTGCGGCGTTGTTGATAAGGTAGTCTACCCGCCCATACTCTGCAATCACTTTGGCGCAAAAGGCGCGCAGGTCTTCCTCTTTTGCCAAGTCGCCCACAAAGTAGGGGTTCTCCTGCACATCAAAAATACACACATGAGCCCCCGCCGCGCGGAACATCTCTGCTATGCAACGGCCAATCCCCTGCACACCCCCCGTCACAACCACCACTTTATCAGCAAACTCGCTCATACCGGCATCATACCCAAGAAATCATCACTTGTCAATCTTGCTTTCCCCCATTGTCATTTCTCCGTATATGATGAAACGAACCTCTCAACCAAGCTTTTCTGTAAAAAACAGGCTCATTTTCACCACACATGGTGAAAAATAAGCCACCAAAAAGCGAGGCTCCCGAGCATGAGAGCCCGAGAGCCTCGCCGAAAATGCAAGCTGCTGCATTTATTGCGGATTTGCCTCTATAACGAGCACGCCGAAGGGCTTAAGGCGCAGAGAGGTGGGTGTGCCGGCCACAGCTTCGGCGGGCAGCGCATCTCCCTTGGGAGAGGTGAGCGCATAGCGCAGCGGTGCCCCCAGCGGCAGCTCAAACACGGCGGCGGGGTCAAAGGAGAACTCCTGCTCGCGGTCGGAGGGGTTGCGCAGCACCAAGATACCCTTGGCTGGGCTCCAAGAGGCAAAGCCGTATGCCTCAAGCGCAGCGGGGTCGCCACCCACCCAATGGCTGTCTACCAGCGTGCCGGCGTTGGCGCGGGTCCACTTGGCGGCGGCGGCCAACGTATCCCACTCATGGTCTTTCAACATGGCGGGGGTAATGTACACCTCCTGCATTTGCGTGCCGAGGCCCAGGCCGCTCCAAATCTCATCTGCCAAGTCATCATTCTCAGTGGTCATGAGACCACGGGCACCCTTGTTGTAAATCACACCGTGGGTCATGAGGGAGTTAATGGGGCAAAGCGGAGAAATCTTCACGTTGTGGGCATAAATCATGGCATCACGGAAGGTAATCCACTGCTGGCGGGCAGTGCCCACACCGCAGAAATCGTGGTCCCAGTTGCCGCGCCATACGGAGTCTGCAATGCTGAACCAGAACGGGCTGGCCCAAGTACCGGTAGTGAGGTTGATGTAAATATCGGGCTTCTCTGCACGCAACTCATCAATCAAGCTGATGGCGGCCTCAAAGTCAGAGCCGAATCGGGAACCCAGTGCGGGGTCTGCCATGCCGGAGCAGCCATCCAACTTAAACTGATTCACCCCGTGCTCACGAATCATGTGCAGGCACATATCACGGAAAAGCTCGTAATATTTGGGGCCGGAGAGGGCAAAACCGCGCTCGTTGGTCTCATACGTATCACCGGCGGCGGCCAAGCGATTAAGCTTGGGCTGGCCATACCCACCCCAGGGGGAGAACCACACACCGGGGGCAGAGCCGTAGCTCTCCATCAGCTTGCGGATTTCGCGGAACTCGTTGGGCAACTCATCATGGAACTGCCAGAGGGTCTCCGTGTTATCCCAGCCGTCATCCAGCAAGAAAGAATCCATCACCACGCCGCGCTTGTTCACCAGCTCTTCACCGAAAAGACGTACGGTATCAAGCACATCTTTCTCGGTATAGCGGGAGAAGTAGCCGATGTCATACCACGTGTTGTAATTGAACAGCGGGAAGTAGGGACGGGCGCGCTCCTCATTGAGGTATGCCAGCTGGAACGTGCGGCGCAGCTGCCCGGGGCGGCAAAAGCCCATCACGGCAGAGATACGGCTGGTGGTGCGGGCGGGCAAGTGCGTGGTGCGCTCCAAAGAGCAGGCAAAGCCCTCTGCCGTTACCTCACCCTTGCTCAGGGGGCTCTCCACACCGGCAAACAGGCGGTTGCCACCTGCCACCACAGGCGCACCTTTCACAGAGCCCTCCACACGGGCCTCGGGGGCTACCACGTTCAACAGCGTAATCTTGCGGGCGGGCATGGCAAACTGCATGGGGGTAATATCCAACCCCACGCGGAAATAGGGTTGCCCCTCACGCAGCTCTGCCCACCACTCCAGCTTGTAGCCATCCGTGGTAACGGCAAAAGCAACACTTGCACGCTGCGCTGCGCGGCGGTCTGCAAGGCGGCGGGCGGCGGGCTCTGCCGCCACGGTGGTGTAGCACACCTCACCGCACATCAAATCAAGCGCGGTAAGCGGCAGGCAAACATCCGTATATTCTTTTTTGGAGCAAGCCTCATCCGTCTTGGCCTCTTGCAGTTGAATATTGAAAATCTCACGGCCCAAATCATAGCTGCGGCCATTCACTTTATCCTGCACCGTCACCCCGGCAAATGCGCGCCCGGCCGTGCGGATATCAATGCTGATGTATTCGTTCTGTAACATAATACCCTGATATATTTGCGAGGCAAAGAGTAACATAGCTCTGCCCCTGAAGCAAGATTAATCACAATTTACGGGGCCAAATTGTGTTTTGTCACACTTTCCGCTTGAATATAACGCGCAAGGGTGTAGAATAGTGGTGTTATGCTGGATATCCGAGTTGTCAGGGAAAACCCTGAGTATGTAAAGGAGCGTGTCCGCCTGCGTGGCGGAGACCATTGGATGCTTGTCGACAAGGTGCTGGAGTGTGATGTAAAGCGCCGCAATGCTGAGACGGAGAAGCAAACGCTTTCCTCCGAGCGTAACAGCACCTCCAAGCTCATCGGTCAGATGATGAAAGAAGGCCGCCGCGATGAGGCAGAAGCCCTCAAGAAGCGCATGGGTGAGGTAGGCGAGCGTATTAAAGAGCTGGACGCCGTGGCTTCTGCCGCCGCAGAGGAGCAAGAGAGCCTGCTGCTCAATATCCCCAACATGCCGCACGATGCCGCCCCCGTGGGTGAAGACGAGTCCGCCAACCCCGAGCTGCGCGTTTGGGGTACCAAGCCTGAAATTGCAGAGCCCAAAGACCACGTACAAATTGCCACCGCCTGCGGCCTGCTCAATTTTGAGGATGCCACCCGCATCTCCGGCTCCGGTTTCATTGTATACCGCGGCCTCGGTGCCCGTTTGGAGCGCGCCCTCATCAACTTCCTGCTCGACACCCAAACCCTGGAGAACGGCTACCAAGAGGTAGGCGTACCCTTCATTGTGAAGCGTGAGTGCATGTACGGCACGGGCCAGCTGCCCAAGTTTGAGGAAGACATGTACGGCCTTGAGGGCAACAGCATGTTCCTTGTACCCACGGCAGAGGTACCCGTTACCAACCTGTGCCGCGACCAGATTTTGCGTGAGGCAGACCTGCCCGTCAAGATGACCGCCTACACCCCCTGCTTCCGCCGTGAGGCAGGCTCCGCCGGCCGTGAAAACAAGGGCATGATCCGCGTACACCAGTTCGACAAAGTTGAGCTGGTAGAGATTTGCAAGCCTGAGGAAGGCTTTGCAGAGCTGGAGAAACTCACAAGCCATGCAGAATGCATCCTGCAAAAGCTGGGTCTGCACTACCGCGTGATTGAGCTTTGCACGGGCGATGTAGGCTTCTCCTCTGCCAAGACTTATGACATTGAGGTATGGGCCCCCGGCCAGGGCAAGTATCTGGAGGTATCCAGCTGCTCTTGCTTTACGGACTACCAAGCCCGCCGCATGAAGCTGCGCTACAAAGATGCAGACGGCAAGATGCGCGTGCCCTACACCCTCAACGGCTCCGGCACCGCCCTGCCGCGCCTGTATGTAGCCCTTTTGGAGCAATGCCAGCAGCCCGACGGCTCCGTGCGCATTCCCGCCGCACTGGTGCCCTACTTCGGCGCAGAGAGCATCACGCCTCAAGCATGATTTTTACCGGTGGCGGCCCTGCCCACCGCGGGGCCGCCACTGCTTGACCCACACTTACACCACCACCTCTCTCACACCAAACCTGAAACCTAGCAGATATGAGCGAAATGATAGTCGCAATGGGGCCCATGTTCTGGCTCATGATGTTTTTTGCCGTACTGGCCTTGGCCGTTGTGGCCGAGCGCCTGTTCTACTACCACCGCGTCAACATCAACTCCGGAGATTTCCTGCGTGGCATCTCTGCCCTGCTGCACAGCGGCCAATACAACGAGGCCCTGCATGAGGTACGCCGCCTCCCCGGGCCCATGGCTCGCGTGGTAGAAGCCGTCATCTCCCGCCCCAAGTTAGAGCGCTCCGAGCTGCGAGACATTGCCACCGAGGCCGCCGCCTTGGAGGTATACCGTGTAGAGCGTTATGTGCGCGTGCTGCTGGTATGCTCTACCGTACTGCCGCTGCTGGGCATACTGGGCACCCTGCTCACCATGCTTGCCTTTTATGAGCAACCCGGCGTTACAGACGGCGCCGCCGCCATGCCCCAGGTAACCGCCACCATTCAAAGTGCCCTGCTGCTCTCTGCCGCCGGCATTGCACTGGCAATACCCTGCTATCTTTTCTACATGTACCTGTCTGCCCGCGCCCGCAAAATCATCAACAATATTGAGCGCGCAGGGCTTGAAACCGCCCACCTTATCTGCGATGCCCGCCCCGGCACCACCGCCGATGCCGACAAAAAACCGCAGCGCACATGCCGCAGCGGTGCCTGCACCGCACAAGAGCCTGCCGCCGCCCCCGCAGAGCAGGATGCTTAACCCGCCCCACCCCACGCAGACCCCCTAACCACACACAGCACCATGCGCCGCGTACGTTCCACCCTCGGCTCCCCCGGTTATCCCGTTGTCATAGCGGCAGGGGCTAACCTGTTTCTGCTGTTCTGCTTTATGGTGTGGGCACCCGTGCACAGGCTGCCCCGTTTCGGCGTCAACGTCTACTCCCCCGAGTCTCACTTTGTGATGGACTCCTACAACCGCAACAACCTGCACATCATCACCATAGCCCCCGGCGAAACCCCGCGCGTGTATGCAGAGGGCGTGCTGCTGAGCAACGGACTGGAGTCTCTGGCAGCCAAGCTGGATGAATGGGCTGCCGCCACCACCGGCCGCAAAGAAGACGTTACCGTCCTCATAGAATGTGACCCCGCGGTTTCTGCCGGCATGCAGCAAAAACTCATAGATATGGTCCTGCTGCGCAATTTCACCTGCTCCTTAGTGGGCCGCCCCGCCGTAAACTGATGGATAAAAAAGAACAAGAAGAGCACAGCCTGCTCTACCACGCCATGCACTCGCGCCCCATGCCCGGGTGTTTGCCGCTCTTCTTTTTACTGGCGGCACTGCTGGTGGCAGGGCTCATGCTGCTGGCAGACGTGCGCATGCCGCAGCGTGTGCGCACGCAAGGCCACGGCAAAGTCACCTACCGCAGTGATGCGATTACCAACATGCGCATGCAACTGCGCAGCCCCCTGCCCCTTATACTGCCCGTCTTTGCAGACCCCTCCCGCAAAGACGTAGCGGCAGGCCAAGCACTGCCCCGCCGCTTTGAGCCCGCCCTCACCCCCGCACCGGAGCAACCGCTGTACGACACCGTGCCCGCCTCTATGGTGCTTGATGAACAAAAACTGCTGGAGCTTCCCCCCGCAGGCACGCTGACAGCCGGAAAGGAGCCCACGCCATGATGCCGCACTGCCTTGCCGCCATATCCTTGCATGAGTTTTTTGAGGTTCTGGTATATGCCGGTCTCATCCTCTTGATTTGCGTTATCATACCCGTGCAGCTTGCAGCCAAAATACGCCGCATGCGCCGCAAGAACTCCCGCATTATCTGCCGCATTTGCGGCTACCGCTTCATCCGCAAAGAGGCAGAGGCCATCTGCCCGCACTGCGGCTCCCGCAACAGGTAACGGCACCCCCGCCACCCTGCCTGCAACGGGGCAAATACACCGCCGCTTCCCGAATAACGGATTTTTACCTTGACACGGCGTCCTCAACTCATTATACTCATAGTATGACCACAGAGCGCACAGTAGCAGCAGGGCACAATGTTACCTTCTCCTACGCCGTAGGAGCTTGGTTGGAGTATTTGCGCGTCCGCACAGAGGGGCGGCACGTGTTCCAATCCCAAATCAACCGCGCCTCACTGGCACTGCGCAACATATACAACACCCACCCCGAGCTGGCGCAAACACGCATGCACACCATGGACCGCGAGGAGTGGACCCACCGCATCCTGAGCGCCGCAGCCACCCCTGCCAAACGCATTTTCTACGCCCGCATCCTGCGCTACTTCTTCCAATACGCCGCAGAAAAAGGTTGGGGCAAAGAATAACCGCATCCCACAGCATCCATCCCCCCTATGGTATACCACGTCAAGAGCATCCCCACGCGCTCTTTCCGCAAGATTGCGCTCATCCTCTTCGCCGTTATATGGGCCGTATTGGCAGGCGGCACCTTTTTGGCAAATGACCTGCTGGGCACGGATAAAAGCACCGCATTTTTGTGCGGCACCGCACTGGCCATGGCCATACCCGCAGCCCTGGCTGCCTTGCATGAGCACAGCAAAATGAAACGCAGCGCAGCCAATCTCAACAACACCTTTTACACCCTTACGAAGGGCGGCCTGCTGCTGGAGCAAGGCCCCCACAGAAACGCCGTTTACCTCCGCTGGGAGAGCATTACGGATGTAACACGCGCCGGCAAAACGGTCTGCCTTCAATTAGCCACGGGGCGCGGGTTCAGCTGCGTGCTGGCAGACCAATCGGAAGAGCGCATCTGCCAATTCACGGACTACGCCACCCGGCACGCCGGCACCACCGCGCCGGAATCTGCCCTCACCCCACCACCGGCAGATGCCATGTGCGGCACACCCCTCCACTTCAGCGCCACCCCCGCCCAACGCCGCGAGCAGTCAGACACCATAGCCATGCAGCAAGACCGCAGCATGGGCATACGCCGCACCGTCTTCCTGCTGCTGTGGGCAGGGCTCTTCATGTGGGCGGCGTATGAGGCACGCTACGCCGCCATGCTGCTTACCCTGGGCATGATGCTGTGGCAAATACGCCACCTCAACCGCCCCGGCGAGTCAGATGAACAACTGCGCAACATGCCGCCCCGCACCTGCTACACCGGCAACGGGCAGCTCCTCATCATCACCCCCACGGGCTGGCACCTCTGCCGCCAACCGCAAGTCAGCGGCATCCTCCACCTGCAACACGGCACCTGCATCTGCCAGCAAGAGGAAATCCCCTTCATGCTGGACCACGGGCAAACACTGCCGCCCCACCTGCAAGGCCCGCAACAGCCCCTGCCGCGCCGCCTGCACGGCAATCCCCTCTATGCCCTGCTGGCCGTTCTGTTGGCAATGGGCGCATGGTGTTTCACCCAAAGCAACACATGGCACCTGCACTGCATACTGGAGGCCAAGGGAGACCTCAAAGCCCACACCACCGCCCTGCTGGGCTTGCCCGCCGACACCGCCATTGAGTCCATACGGGCAGAAAGCCTGCGCCCGGATACCAATATACTGTACCACAGCGGGGCAACACCCCACGCGGCCTACCTGCAACTCACCATGCCCAACGGCAACTCCGCCCTGTACCTCTTCTCCGCAGAGGCGGAGCTCACGGAAACCGTCACCGCAGACGCCTGCCCCTACACCGCCCCCTGTATGGAGGAGGAATAATACCGCTTTCCCGCGGGCGTATCAACGAGAAGCCCGGCAAAGTCAATATCAAAGATACTTTTAGGAGCCTCTACTACCTCGGTTTCGAGCACGCCCAACGTAATAGAACTATCGGCAGCAGCAACACCGGTCTCTGCACCGGCCTCAACATCGGTATCGGGCTCCCCATGCGCCAAAGGCCCTCTATACATCCATTCGGTAATCAGAAACTCAGAGAGCTCCTTCGGAGCCGCGCTCTCCACCGCGTTAGAGCCATTCTGCCAGCATGCAATGAGATTCGCCGCAGAGGTAGCATAGCACATCAAATCATCGGCATCCTCCTCCTTGGTTTTCACGGCATCATACCAGCCGTAAATTTTCCAGTTTTCTTCTCTGAGCCCGTCAGCCAGATAAAGCCCGGTATACTTCTTCCCTACTGCGCCCGCATTATGGCAAATCCACCTCGCCCAATCAACCGCTCATGCCACCTACTGACGAAATGACGGCCCCACATCAAACAAACACATCGTGATAGGAAAATTCAAATTCCACAATGTTTGGGCTTAACCCCGAAAAGAGGTGATGCGTAACGCCACCCATGCCCGTCTTCGCGTAGCCCTTCCGGCTCTTGCTACGCCGTGGCTAGGCTTCTATCGCATTGGTCTGAAAGACCAATGCGCCTACGCCTGCCGGCAGCCCATTCTGGCCTGCCTTGGTGCTTCGCGTGTCGCAAGGCTCCCTTGCTACGCCCACACGGGTGGCGTAGAAAAAACAGCGTATCAGGTGACCTGATACGCTGTTTTACGAAGCCTGGAGTTAACGAGCCATTGGCTTGGGAAAATTGAGCCCGGAATTCGCTTTTTTCGTTTTTCCTACGTTCAGCCCAGCAAATATGGAATCACATTATAATATATTGGATAGAAGCGTTTTATGAAATCCGCTTCGCGGTTCGGGAGGCTGTCACATCGCTTGTAAGAGGTCAGGCAAAATGAAATACAGCATTCGCGGAATCTTATGCAATTATATCATCGTTGCCAGATAATGTGGGAATCTGCAGTTAAGCGAAACGACGCCTCCCTACATATTCCCTGCGTGGCAAGAAGTCGGGAAATTTCAGGAGCGATGTCCTGATACAGCACAAAATTCATTTCCTCCCCATCGCTGAAAACCAAGCGAATATGAGCATTCTCATCTATCCACAGGTCATCATCCTCCCACCATTCTTCCAGCCGAACCAGTTCCCCGGCAAGCAGACGCTTTTCCACGCAAGCTAAGCGCTCCAGCTGAAGTTGGGCAGCCCCAAGTCTTTCGCGCTCTTTTCGCGCAAGCCTCCGACGATCTAACGGAATGGCGCAAAAATCAATGATACTCAAAACGCCGAAAACCAAAACACTCAGCCACCCCTCTACACCGCCCCCTCGACTGGCAGCCAGCATAGCTAGCAGCAGCGCAAACAGCATCAAAGCCCAAGGTCTTATGGCACGAAACGAGGACACGATACGGGCATTATAGCAACCCTAAACATACAAAGCAAGACATTCAACTTTTTCGATAACGTATTTATAGCATTTAAGGGAAATTTCAGTCGTAAAAAAAATGTCTGAACATACCCCCATGGACATGCCAATATCAGGATTAAGAGCTTGCTATGAGAAAGCAAAAAGGATAGAATGAAAGTTGACATGAGCGTAAGGAAGACAAAGAATGTTATATCTCTGGGGCATAACACTTTGAGAGAGGTGGATGATTTTAATATTTCTCTCGAAGCCCCGAAACAGGGAAAAATGACGCTTGTTATCACTCTTGGAGAATTGGAGCCCGTAGAGTGTAACTTGAGCGCAGAATCAGATGACCTACAGAAAATAAAGGAGTGGATGGAAGCTATAGCCCGAGATGAGCAACACTCATCCGCGGTATTGGGAGCGGGAGCTGTCATTGCTTGTGAACTCACGGAGATTCCCGAAAGCTCGGTTGAAAAAACATACCGTTACTTAGATGAAGAATCGGCATCATCCATAGCTGTGCTAAGTGTTACCGCAGAAAATGGTGTAACGTATTCAGCCGTCCTCAAGATAAAGCATTTTATCAATGCTTTGTATGTAGCTCTTATGCTGGTCTCTGTTCGCGACCAAGAAAAACTTACAAATCAATGGTATGCTTATACTGAGGAATATAAAAAGCAAGAGGGGTACAAGTATTGGATAGAAAAAAGTCCTTACTGGCACCAAAGCCAACTAACTTCCTCTTTGATAGAGTGGTATCTACAATCCTCTGAAAGCTATACCACCGTAAAGCCCCAATTCCAATTTGAAAGAGGCATCGCTTATATCGTAACTATGTGGGCAGATTACGGCTGCATCTTTTGGAGGGATGGTATTAGCATAGGCGATATTACTTATTTGGGCATCAATGATTTAACTTTTGATTTTTCTGATATTGATGGATTGCAAGATTGGTATGACGACTTCTATAGACTGGCTGATGATTACAGGGAAATTGACGAGGGGACAGAAAAGGAAAAAGAAGTCTTGGGGGAAATCAAGGAATGGCATATCAGAGGCTTTAAGTTGGCGCAGAAAATACGCGAACGATTACCGATTAACATAATTCTGCACTATGTGCAGTCATGGGATGTTGGATTTGGTCAGCTATACTTTGAGAGAGATAAGGGTAGAATCATATTTGACCCCAGAAAAATAGAGAGGCCAAGACAAAAAAGGGGATGATAATCAAAAAACATTGATTACCTCAATCCCGTTTTCCCGGAGGAGCTTTCCGGTAATGCCGACGGCGTCACAGACTAGCTGAATCGGAATCTCGCGTTTATCATTGTTCGGGATAAGCCCCCTGCTCCTGTTCATCGCTTGCCGCTTCTCTCGGCGACTGGTCGCGGCGTAGGATTTATCCGAAGACGGAAGCTCACAGAATCAACAGATTGTAGATTCGAGGCTTCTTTAGTGAACCTAACATGAATTCGCGCTTAGAAAAAGGGGCTTAGGCGCGCTTAGGCTTTTTGGCCTTTTGGTGCCCTTTTGCGCCCGGTGGGGCGGTGGCATCGCTTGCAAGCGTGCAATGCCTACGCGGGCGCAAGTGTTGAAAATCAAGGCAAAGCAAAAACCGAACCAGATTATTTTCTGATTCGGTTTCTAGGTTTGAGTGGAATTAACGAGCCATCAGCTTGGGAAAATTGAGCCCGGAATTCGCTTTTTTCGTTTTTCCTACGTTCAGCCCAAGCAAATATGGAATCACATTATAATATATTGGATAGTAGCTCCTTGTGAAAACTGCTTCCCAATTTGGGAGACTGTTACATCGCTTGTAAGAGGTCAGGCAAAACGAAATACAGCATTCGCGGAAATTGACAAAAATGAAGAAAATCTCCCTCCACGCTTGAACAGATGGGCGGAAATTGATATAATGCCCCGTGACAGATACACGCTTAGTTATGACCATCTTCCGTAAAATCCTTGCCACCACAGCCCTGAGCCTTGCAGCGGGGGCATGCCTGTCAACGCCTTGCTTCGCGGAATCCAAGCTGACCGAAGCTCAGGAGACAATGTTGGAACAATGTCTGGCCCCTATAAAAATGGCCAAAAGAGATTTAAGCAAAGCAGGAGAACTCCTGATGCGTATCCGTAATGGTAAAGCGTCGGCCGGAGAGTCTGCCCCCGAAGTGAAGCGGCTTCTTGATTCCATAGAAAACAATAGAAAGGCGTTCATGGAAATGACTCGGCCCGAGGACGATGAAGTTGCCAAACTCGTGTCTTTGTATATGAGATGGAACGGGGGCAAGTTAGCCACTTACACAGACTTTCTGATTCAGCTGGGTACAGAATTACTGAATAACCCAGATACGGATTCGGAGCTGGCAGACGTGCTGAAAAATTGCTTTTTTGCTCCGTCTCTGCATAGTTTGAGCGAATACTCCGCAGAAGACCTTGCTGCCGCCGAAGCTGAGATACAAATTCTGAAGCAATTTTCTGATTGTGCGCGTGAAGTTATCCGTACGCTTGCTTCCATTACCAATAAAGAAGAAGCCGATGCAGCAGCTCCGAAGGTAGCGCAGTTGCTGGAACAATTGGTTCTTTTGGAAAAACAAGTTCGCACCTTATCCCCTGTAGGTAAATCAGAAATCCATCAGGAAATCATCCAGACAGCCGGATATTCGTATGGCTTTCCGCTCATTATGCTGGAGCTGGAAAAATCAGTCGATGCCGTTTCCGGCGAACACGAATGTTTTGGTTCTGCCACATTAAAAGAGATTTTTGATAAAATTTAGTAATGAGCTTACTTTTTTAAGTTGCGGATTCGGTACCGGGAAGTATAATTAGCAGTAAAGGGGATAGATAATGATGAAGACAATTTTTCCCAGCATCCTTACCTCCACAGCCCTGTGCCTCGTGGCGGGGAGATAAGGCAAAACACCACCCGCAAGACTAGGACGCCCCCAACGCTGGGCAAGAATGAGCCCCGGCACTCGTCCTACCCTTGCGGGTGTCTTTTTGTCTTCTTCGGCTGTCATTCCGCTGGTGGAGATTGCTTCGTCACCGGAGGCGGCTGCATGTGGTACACCTCCATCCGGTGCTCGATAGTCTGCAATCGGACAGACATCTCGGACAGCACGCGGATGGTCTTCTCCTGCGCTTCGGCCTGCTCAGCGATGAAGGAACGCAGGTCGCAATACAGCACGATGGCGGCAGCTATCCCGATGACCGCAAGCACGGCCCGGGGTTGCTCCACGACATAGCGGCACATATAGGCCAGCCAAGGTTCATTAGGTCTCTTTTCGCACATAGTCAATCGGGGGTATGGGTTAGCTCAGCAATGCCAGCAGCTCATCCTTGCGGGCGAGCAACTGGGCCAGCCCGGCACGCTCGGAAGCGGAAAGGTGGAGCTCTGTATCGCTCACATGCGAAGCCGGGGCAAAACGCGGAAGCGGAGAATCATACGAGAACACCACTTGGGGCAAATAAGACTGGGGAGAAGTCATCACCATGCAGCAGCTATCAGAGCAAGGAGACACGCGAGCCCCGAAGCACAAATCACCGGAGAGCCACTCAGCATCCCGGGACGGCAGCAGACAGAGGCGGAGCGTACGCCCGGAAAGCGGAACAGAATCAAAAGCCCAATGGATATTCTGCCCTACCGCTTGGACGGCGGTATTAGTAGACACACCAAGAAGAACCGGCTCCCCGGCGTCATTGAGCTCCCAGATACCGAGATAGCAAGCGGACGTGCTCATTTTGTTGGCTGCGCCGCCACGGCACTGGAGCGCGAGCGAGGTCAGTCTCCCGGTGGGGATATGCCCTGCAAAAATCTCGCACCAATAGAACTCTGCATTATCGGTACCCGCAGCCGTGGAAGCATGCATCGTCTCATACGCCTGCGTAGTGACCTCCGCCACCGCCTGATTCACGATAGCCTCCACATCAGCATCCTTGCCGGGCTCGCCTTGCTCCCCCTTGGAGCCACGCTCGCCCTTCAGGGAAGCCAGCCATGCAGATTCCGTACCTACAAAACCATTGGCCACGGCGATATCGTAGGCCGAAAGCCCGGAGGCATCGACAGCCAGACCGCCGGAAGAAGACTTGCCCACCGGACGGACATTCTTCCCGGAGACCGGCTCATCCGTTCCCAGCATCACGAAGCCAGCGGCATCAGCGGTAGCTTGCTTGCTATTGACCCAGGACTTAGTGGCCACCAAATCCGGAGCCGGGTATTCCCCGGAAGCTGCCTCCGGTGCATCCGTGGCAAGGCGGATAATATCGTTGATGATAGTCGTCTGAAGCGTATCAGAAAGACGGGTTTCGCCGTTCTCCATCCAAGCGAACTCGGTCATGGCCGCAAGCGTGGCCGGGGAGCTTTCCTTACCCTCGCCCACATCGAGCGCGTCATTGAGCGCAAGCGAGGATGCCACCAGACTCAAATCAAAGCGGGTACCCAGTTCCGTCTGAGCCCCGGCAGCCGCTTCCGCAAGAATGAGTAGATCTCCCTCGTAGTGGCCCTTGGCCTTGATGCCCATGCGGAGGGCGGTAGCATTCTGAGCCCCCAGCACAGTGACACTCAACGGCACCACGGCCCCGCGCTTCACCTTGAACCCGCTCAGCGGGGAGCCGGTTGCCTTGGCCTGAATCAATGCCGGGCTTTTTTCTGAATTGATGAAAATATCCATATCTGGAGCGGGTTGTCAAAATAGCTGAAGGATGGGCACATCGTGCTTCCGGTAATACTCCGCCTCATACTGCCAATCGTGCTTGTACCACTTGTACGAGCCGTTGTCCCCGTCCGGCCTGAAATTGACCAGCAGCACCTCGGCATCCGGGAAATCATCCCGCAGCAGATGGTAAGCAAT
>JAZRBG010000027.1:0-43720 GCA_045634945.1 Akkermansia sp.
TCGCCGCCCACATCCGGGGCCTGCGCGAGGAGTACTTCAACCTGCGCCTTCAGCAGTGTACCGGCCAGCTGGAAAACAACCAGCGTCTCCGCATCGTGCGTAAGGAGCTCGCCTGCGCCCTGACTGTTCACGGCGAGGGCACTAATGCCGAGCAGAACTAATAACGAAGAACCCAAAGGACTTAAAAATGAGCGAAGAAACTACTACGACCAAGCCCCAGGGCCTTCGTAAGACCCGCGTAGGCGTTGTTGTCTCCACCAAGATGAACAAGACCATCGTTGTGGAGTATGTTGCCCGCGTTCCCCACCCGCAGTTCAAGAAGATCGTCAAGAAGAGCAAGAAGTTCTATGCTCATGACGAGCAGGAGACTGCCAACGTAGGTGATACCGTGCGTATTCGTGAGACCCGCCCGCTTTCCAAGATGAAGCGCTGGGAGCTCGTCGAAATCATCAAACACTAATCTTAACCGGAAAGGACATTATATACCATGCTCCAGATGGAATCCCTCGTACAGGTCGCCGACAACACCGGCGCCCGCACCGCCAAGATGATCGGCGTTATCGGCAAGTCCGGTACCGACCAGGCTCACATCGGTGACATCATCACCTGCCACATCCGCGAGTCTATCCCCACCGCTTCTGTCAAGAAGGGTTCTGTGGTGAAGGCTGTTGTGGTGCGCACCGCCGCTCCGATTCGTCGTGACGACGGTTCCGTGCTCCGCTTCGACTCCAACGCTGTGGTTGTGATCGATAAGGACAACAACCCCAAGGGCACCCGTATCTTCGGGCCCGTGGCTCGCGAGCTTCGTGAAAAAGGTTTCATGAAGATCGTGTCCCTCGCCCCCGAGGTGCTCTGATACCGTTAGGTATTTGTTGAATCTCTGGCTCGGTTGCTTCCACTCAGCAACCGAGCCGATTCTTTTAACCTGCCATGAACTACCGTTTAATTACCCTTTTCCCCCTGCTGCTTGTTGCATGCACCCCCATGCAGCAAGCCCACCGAGAAGCCGCTCAAATCAATGCAGACAAGCTTGCCTCTGCGCATATCAAACATGTGGAATACTTGCAGTGCCACTTTGCTCAGCTTCAGAATACGCTCGCTCGTTCCGTGCGTGCAGAATTGCATGCCGAAGTAGAGTGCGACTGCTGTGAGGATGAAGCCTTACTCCCGCCCGTTACGCCGTTGCCTACGGCCGAATTTGCCGAGCTTAAAGCCCTGTTAAAGCAAGCCCGCCCCATTGAGCCATTGCCTGCTGAAAAACTCTATATAGATTGCCATTACGTTGTTGATGAACACGGCGAAGTAGTGCCCGGCATTAATATTCACCCCTCTCACCTGGTGCCACAAGGTGGTATCTTTGCCAACCTCTGCTTTTATGATGCCGCCGGCAAGGTTATCGACTCTTGGAGCTTAGACCGCTTCGGTAAGGCATCTGCCATGCCCCAATACAACAATATGGATGACTATGCGCGTCCCTGGTTCATCCTCCCCGATGCCGCCCACCACCGCCTCAACTCCCTCCCCACCGGCTCCGCCTTCCAAAACAAAGCGACCCGCGCCCGCAAAAATTAAGCCCCTGAGCCTCTCTCTACGCGCGTTTAGTCTCACTCCCGCCTCCCGTATCATTACGACACACCAAAGGCCGCAGAATCGCATTCTGCGGCCTTTGGTAGGGATTTAAGAGTCTTATTTTGTATATAATAATGTGGTTAATACGCATTGGCATAATTAGAGATTACGCGGATAAAGTGTAACAGTGTTGACAAAGCTAGCGCTTTTCTTGATAGTTTATATACTGAAGCAGAGCAAATAAGGGTGGCGCAAGCTTTTTTCTGTAAAATGCCTGTCATTGGCGCAAAATTCGTTTACCGTTTAGGTTAAGCAGCGAGATTTTTAGGCTGAGACGAGGCTGCTTTCAACGCTTCAGCTACTTGTTGAAGCTGCTCCGGGGAAATGTACGCCTTGCCGCTATTGCCCTCCCATTCATCAGAGAGGTCCATAGCCTTGTCTGAGCAAAGAAGCTTCTGATGGGAAGATGGAGATAACGTTTGTTCTGCGTTTAAGCTGTCTGTTAATGCTTTCCATAATATTTGACGTTTGGAGCCTCCTCTGCTCCTCGGGCGGGCAATCAATGACGGTGAGGCATTCTTCGATGTTCTCTTCAAACCAATTGGCCAGCTTGTATTGTTTATCTGCTCTGAAAACTGATAAGGTATTCTGAATCATTAGCTTGGCTGATGATCGATTCCCGGCATTAAACACGTTTCGAATATGAGCAGCCGCGATACTACGGTAGCGCACGCTTGTTACATGAGCCTGAGCGTTTTGCTGGAAATGGAATTGGCAGCGTTGCCAAGAAACTCCGGTGAGCGTTTCAGCAAGGGCTTTACGAATCCCCTTGTGATCATCACTGGTGATGCAATTAGGCCTGTTCATCCCTCTCATCATGAGGCTTTGAATGAAGGTCGCCCAATGCTCAGCTGCTTCAGAAAGACCAACAGAAACACCCAGCACCATACGACGGCCTGTTTCTGCGTCAATACCAACGGCAACAAATACGGCACAATCACTTACGATGTCATGCATTCGCACCTTAGTATAAGTGGCATCGAGGAAGAGATGAGCGATGGGGGGAATGGGGCGATTTCGCCATTTCTCAAAAAGAGTATCTAGTTGAGCCGTGCATTGGCTTACGTAAGTAGCAGAGACTCCGTTCCCTCCACAAATCTCATTCATCACCTTAGCGACTTTGCGAGTGGAGACGCCTTGCAGATACATCTCAGCAATAGCGAGATTGAGTGACCTATCAATTCTTGAGCCTCTTTCAAATCCGGGAATGATGGGGGTAAAGGGAGTTTGTGAGTTCCTTACCTGCGGCACATCCAGTGTAATTTGTCCGGTAGAAGTTCGAATGGTGCGAGGTTTGAAGCCATTACGCTGACCATTTCTCGCTGTCATACGCTCATAACGTTCGCAACCTAAATGGTTATCTTGTTGAGCGAGCAGAGAAGAGCTAAGGATTTCCGCAAGAATTCAAAAAATCCTGAGAAAAAGTCTTGCATATATCCAAAATTCTGTCAAACTGTGTGTGGTTGCATAGACCGTCTGTGCATGTACGTGTTTTAGCTTATTTATTGTACTGCAAATAAACGCGTTATGCATTACTATCTCGTCACATGACGAATTTTAGTTTTTAATTTTTAATTATATCAACGCGTGGTAAGTATTAAAAATATGCTTGATAAATGTCGAATATCTGGTATCTTCCATGCGTGGGATTGGTGAAAGGTTTACTGTTTCTTAGTTTACCAAATATACGAATCAGGAATTATATTAAATTAGCAAAGTTCAGTAACAGTGGAGTTTTATGAGTTTTTTTTATATATTTAAGAATTTTATAATCAAGTATATGTGGAAAATTCGGGGTGTGTGTGTTAGAATAAAAGGTGATAATAAGCTTGATTTTTCACGAACTTCTAAGTTCAGTAAATGTAAGGTTCGCATAACAGGGCAAGATAATTGTGTGGAAAACAAAGGCGATATGTCAAAGTGTTGTATATACATAGATGGAAATAATAATCACTTGTACATAGCAGACGATGTAAACTTATGCAATTCCGATATTATTATAACCGGAAATCAATGCGAGGTTCTTATCGGAAAAAATAGTACAGCTAATGGAGTGATTGTTGTTTGCATGGGGACAAATAATTATGTTCACATTGGTGACGATTGCATGTTTGCTGATCATGTAGAGCTATGGAGTAGTGATACTCATCATATTTTAGATGTAGATGGCAACTTGCTTAATCGTTCTCGACCAATAGATATCGGCAATCATGTCTGGTGTGCGCGTCATGTAAAAATACTCAAAGGTGTAAAGGTCGGCGAAGGCGCGGTAATTGGTATGGGGGCTTTAGTAACTAAAGATGTAGATGCTTATACTCTAAACGTTGGTTCTCCCTCTAAATGTATAAATAGAAATATTAAGTGGGAGCGCGATTTTATACGAGAGTGATACTTCGAATCTATAAATTATCAATCCCTTTCTGATTTTATGATTGTGTTTATTTTTTAATCAATATATTATTATGAAAAAAACAGCGTTATTAGTTATTTATAATCATCGATATGATAAAAATATAAAGAGGGTTCATGAGCTATATCAGAACTCATTTACTTATATTTATCATTTAATGCCATTTTACGATGGTGATAATCCAAATGTCATTCCTGTTTATGAGTCTTCTCATCAGTTCCAATCGTATATATCTCAAGCATATACGGTGCTTAAGACAATGGGATTTACTCACTTTTTTGTCATTTCCGATGACCTTATACTTAATCCTATCATTAATGAAAATAGTTTGTGGGATGTTTGTGGTATCCCTGATGATTATTGTATGCTGCCCTATTATACAGAGTTGCAGAATTGCTCAATTAAAGGGTGGCCGCGTATTAAGGATGCCATAGACTATAAAGTGGAACAGGATGGTGTAGAGGTAAAGAACATATTGCCATCCAAAGAGGATGCTAAGGAATTGTTTGCATTTCATCAACTTAGTGTGAGTCCCATTACTCGTAGCACATATCGTAGGGTGTATCCCTATTTTAAACTTGGCTCAATAAAATTATGGAGAAAGGGGCCAAGAAAGCCTATTGAGTTAGATTATCCTTTGGTTGGTGGTTATTGTGATACTTGTCTTATTACTGCAGACTGCATGCAGAAATTTTGCTCATACTGTGGAGCCTTTGCGGCAGGTAATTTATTCGTAGAGTTGGCCATACCTACTGCGTTATTTTTAGCAACACGTAAACTTATTGTTTGTTCAAAGTTGAAGCTTAAAGATGGCGCTATGTGGACTGCTGAAGATAAGCGAGCGTTGGAAAAATATGAAAACAATTTGCAGAAACTTCTGGCAGATTTTCCGGCAGATAAAATGTATTTGCATCCGGTTAAATTGTCAGCATGGTCATGAGTCGAATTAGATTATTTTTATGTAAGGTTAACAACTTAAGAATGATTGTATTTAGCCACGCTGTTAGTGTACATGCTTCATGAGTTAGCGGGGCTATATAAAATAGATGGGTGGAGCATCAGCTCCACCCACATTACCGTCCGAAAATTTCAGTAATCACAGAGATGTTGATTTTCTTGCTTGAGTCTCGTGTTTATTTAACGGAACTTCTTTTTAAAATAGAGCAATCGTATTATATTCATAATTTTTCTACCTAAGCTACATTTTGCAGTTATGATGTCTCTGAAGGTTATTTCTTGTAAGGCTGCTAGTACATCAGGATGATAAACTTTATGTTTTTTTAGAGTACGCATAATGTTGCGAATGTAGGCCGCTAAAGCGATTTTTGACTCAACAGAATCAATGCCGTAATTTTTTGATATCAGTTTGTATACATCCTCTTCTGTTCGGTGAGTTAAAAACTTCTCAGGTGATCGATGAGTAATGCTATTGGGATTAGATCGGTAATAATACTTAGCATTGACAAACGCCACCTGTGAGCATTTGGTTAACATCTCTCGCATATCATATTCATCCTCATTAACCTTGCCTATGGAGTCTTTCTTTTGTAGGAAACGTTCACATGAAGTATATATGGAACGCTTTATGAGTAATCCGCTTACTGATATTTTCCAGCTCCCTATTGTGAGCATTACGCATTTTCTTCCAGACAGTATTTGGTTATAATCAAAATTTTTACCGGGGACTGTGAGTTCATCCTTTGATATGGATGTTTCATTATAGATTATTGAGCAAGAAGCTACTGCGTCAGATTGTGTTTCTTGTTGGCGATGAACGAGTTTCTCTATGTATGCTGCTTCCATGAAATCATCCGCGTCAACTCGTATAATCCAGTCAGTAGTTGCCATGTGTGTTGCAGTATCACGAGGAATTTTACAACCTCCGCTATTGTAGGGCATTTTGTAAATTATTACTCTGTTGTCCTGTTTAGCAAACTCCTCTAACATACCCCATGTGTTGTCAGTGGAGCCATCATCAACACAGATAAGTTCAAAATTCTTGTGTGTTTGCTTTTTTATGGAATCAAAAAAATCAGGTAGGTATTTTTCTACATTGTAGCACGGAGTAACTATACTTATTTTCATGTGTTTATATGGTGAAAATTATGTCATTGATTATAAGGATTTATTTATAAGCTTGCAGAGTTCGGCGTTTAATCTATTCTTATGCTTAGAAGTGATTATTTGCAGTGCTTTATACCAAACACCAGAACATGTATGAGTTGCTTTTAAGAGAAGTTTAACGAGAGGCGAGGTGTTTTTGCCTATATTATAAATTAAATCTCGAATTCTGTTTATATCATTTTCGCTTAAATGTTTAGATTCCGTCTGTAAACATTTTCGTACTGCGTAACGTCGCAAGTGTTTAAGTATGAAGAATGATGTAAAGGGTTTCTTCTGTACTATATCCTCATATGATTGGGAAAAATGAAGTATCAGTTCAAACACTTCACTTCTAACCTCCGGACTGTATGAAACTCCACCTGCATGAAAATGTGCAGCGGTTTCCGAAACTGCTTCAAACGGTACATTCATAATATAGAGTCGTCTCATCAATTCAGTATCTGCTCCGATTCTGAATTTTTCAGCCTCAAATCCACCCACTTTTCTTAAAAGTTCAGTGGAACAATACATGGATTGATGACAATAAGGTTGCCTCCATAATACCTTTTTTATATTGGGCTTGAGTAAATGTGATTCATTTGTTTCTGAAACACAGAGTGCGCATCCTGCTGTGTATTCGGCCCTTCCTGCTAAGATGGGTTCGCAGCATGCTTCTGCACCTTTTGCTACAATTTCATCATCTGCATTGATAAAAACAATAATCTTCCCTTTTGCGAGATGAATACCCTTATTCATGGCATCATACAAGCCTTTATCCGGTTCACTGACAAAGTTAGTGATTTTCCCTTGGATAAGTTGCTCTTGAAGGTATTCTGCAGTTCCGTCAGAGGACGCCCCGTCAATAATAAGGTGTTCCACGCTCAGGCTTGTGGAATATAAGGGCTGTATGCTTGCTATACAACGAGGGAGGAATTGCATTGCGTTTTTGCATACCGTGACAACGCTTAAGTCGTACATATGTGTTAAATTGCTCACTCTTCTGAATTTATATTATTTTGAATAAGATGTCCAGAAAATAGTGGATTGACAATGTTTTTTTGGATTTTTTTCAGATTTGCTGACAGAGGGGGAGTAACTTTAGCGTTAAAAATGGGTGTCGGAGGAAAAAGGATTGCCTTAATTTGTTAAAAAGGTAGTGAGTGTCTCCTAGACCGCACGAACGAGCCATGATGCGTTTAATAGAGGCGTTGGCCGACTCTATTCGCGCTGAGTTTACCCCATATCTTATTCCGTTCATGATACCATTAAACTTATCAGCAATCCCAATGGCAAAGTGCTTTAGTAGAGCAATCCCGGAGGCTACACGCATCTTAATCCATGAAATAAGAGATAGCAAAGCACTATATTCATTGTTGCAACGAAATATGCTACGAAATTGTTCCTTAAGTATATATGCCTTATTAAGAGTGCGGTTAAATAAAAGTAGCGTGTTGAGGTGCTCTTCGCTACTCTGATCTAATTTTTCATTTGCTCTGAGTAGAATGTAACGCATACCTACAAGCCTTCTTCTCAAAGATTCAGGGGGATGAGCCATTTCTTTACGCCTTATTTTATCAACCACTTCATTCATGTTACTGACTAAGTGATAAGCATCATAACAGATTTCTACATGAAGAAGATGAGCCAAAGCAGCGGCTTTATAAGCATTGGCTCTATCGATTCCTACATATCTGATAGCAAGCTTTTGCTCTTCAGTCAAAGAGGCAAAGAATTCATCTAAAGCCTTACCGTCTTTCCCCTGGGACATATAAATAGGCTCTCCACTATGAGCATGAAGAACCATGGTTACAAACCCATGAGATGGCCCAAGGTATTTCTCATCAATGAGTATGGTGTCCAATTCGTCTCGGCGTGGAGGTGGAAGTGTCGCATTCAATACCCATTTGTCAATCCTGAGTACGGAAGCGATGGAGATGGCATAGAAGTCAGCTATTGTCTGGGCTGGCTCATGAAGGTGACGTTTGGATATTTGCTCCATCATCCTGAGGGTAAATCCCATGCTCGGATGTGCAAAAGATGGCCTAATAGTCGAAAATGATTGGCATTGAGGGCAACGTCCACCGAAGGTTTGAGCACAAATGGTGACATGCTTATCAGAGATAGGCAAATCCCTTATCTTAATCGCTCTACTTGTGTGCTTTATGAGTGCAGTTCCACAGTGTGGACAGAAAAATTGATATCTTCCGTCAATTACCATCTTGACAAAAATCCAGTTTTGAGAGATAGTAAATCCAGCAGTAGTCCAGCCTTTGTTTTTGAATATTTTATTTATCATCAACATCTTGTAACGTGTGTTACAAGCAAAAGCAAGGCTGGACTACTGCTTTTTGTATAAATTCGCCTCGTTACAGTGCCCGTTATTTACAGCAAATCTGAAACAGCCCCGTGTAAAGAAATAAAAAAGGCAACTTGTCCTCATTGTGGAGGAGAAGAAAGCTATGCGCTGGATATTACCAAAGAAAGATAAGCGCAAAGGGTAAAGATGGTGCAAGGAAGCGACTAAAGATTAAGGTGAAACGATATAAATGCCGAAGTTGCGGAAAAACATATACACAAAGCAGTGAACACATTGGGTTGAGGAAAAATCAACGCCGCAACGAACGTCTTAATGATTCCATTGCGCGTGAATGCGCCAACGGCGTAAGCAATAAAAAGATAGCAGAGAAGTACAACATAAGTACAAGCACAGTAGAACGGCAACTGCACCGGAGTCATGAGAGATTACTTAATGAGCAGTTGAATTATGCCTGCCCAATCGTGCTGGGGATAGATGAACACAGTATTCATAGAGGGAATACCAAAGGGCACAAGTTTGCCGTGACCTTGACAGATTTACGCAATCATCGAGTCTATGAAATCTTTGAGGGTAAGGATAGTAAGACCTCGGATGCGAATCTGCTACGACTCCGAGGAAGAGAAAAAGTGAAGATGGTATGCATGGATTTAAGCACTCCGTTTCGAAGTGTTGTGATGCGCCTTTTTCCCAATGCTAAAATTGTGGTCGATAGGTTTCATTTAATAAGATTGGTAATAGATACGTTCCTGGAGTTCTGCCGAGAAGATGAGCCGGCTATTCGATGGCAGCGAGGTATCACGCGCGCCTTGGGAACAAAGGGAGAAAATCTGAAAGCAAAGCAAAAAGAACTTTTGGAGGAGCTCTTCAAGAAAAAGCCGACAATAAAAACAGCTTATGAGTTTAAGGAAGAACTCTGCATACTATTAAACATAAAGGGCGTGAAGAGGAGGAATTGTCCGCCGCTCATTGAAAAATTAAAAGAGATGGTATGGATGCTATTAAACGATGCCCCGGAAGTTTTCAAAAAACTGGGTAGAACTATACGCCTATGGTTTGAACCAATCATACGAATGTGGTGCTTCACAAAGAGTAATGGAATAACCGAAGGTTTTCACCGAAAAATGAAATTAATTCAACGCCGAGCCTATGGCTATCGCAACTTTCAGAACTATCGGTTAAGAGTGCTAATTGAATGTGGCCGAATTTTGGTATGAAAAATCAAATTCCACATAGTTTGGGCTTGACCCATCAAAATCCTTGGCAGGCACAATACCGGGTGCTGCTGCACCCCCGGCTTGTTTTGGCGCAACCGTTGGTTTCTTGCCCTTGATATTCACCATACACTCCGCAACCTCATCCTCAGAGAGGGGGAAAAGCCACACCTGCCCCGTGGACAAATCCGGGGTATAGCTGATATTTCTGCCCCTGAGACTATGTTTACTGAAAAGCGGGACCTCCTCCTTACCCATATATACGGTAAGGGGCACATAATAGCACCCATCCAATTGATAGAAAGCGCGTTGTTTGATATCTGTATCTACAATCGGCACGCGCTTATCATCCGGCTCCAACTGCTCCACCAAATTCAAACGCGTGCAACTGCTCACCCCCACGCACAGTAACAAAAAAGATAAAAGCTTCATATTAATCCTCATTAATTGCCGCAGTTTACGGTTGATAAATGGCTTGACGCTTAAATATATCATCAACTCACCCCCTAGTCAAACAAAAACACCGTAAAGGAATGAACCTCTACGGTGTCTTAACAAGGAATCTTGCAGGCGGGAGTGGGATTTGAACCCACGAATGTCGGTTTTGCAAACCGATGCCTTAGGCCACTTGGCTATCCCGCCGATACTTGCTTGCGGGGCTGAGTATACAGGATGATAGAGCTCTCGTCAAGCAAAAATTGAATTTTTCTTAAGTTTTTTGCGTTTTCAGGAGGAATAGACGCGGGGGAGACGGGGGCCGAGACCGGTAAAGATGGTCCACACAATGGTATCCGCTTTTTCTGCGACCTCCGTAATGGGGATATGGGGGCCGATGAGTTCAAGCTCATCCCCGGGGGCGACAGAAGGCACGTGGGTAACATCTGCCATGATTTGGTCCATGGTGACCCGGCCGAGCAAGGGGCAACTGTGCCCATTGATATAGACGCGCCCCCCCTTGCCGGAGATGGAGCGGGGCCAGCCGTCCGCATAACCGATGCCGATGGTAGCCACGCGGGAGGGGCGATTCGTAATGTATGTTCTGCCATAAGCAACCCCGTGCCCGGCGGGCAGCTCACGCACCAGCGTTACACGGGAGAAGAGTTTGAGCGTGGGTTTGAGCACGCCATCGTATATGGAAGCCATGGGGGCTACGCCATACAACAACAAGCCGGGGCGAGCCAGGTTTGCTATGGGGATTTCATAGCCCAGCTCCCCTGCACTGGCGGCAATGTGGCGATAACGCAGGCGGAAGTGCTGCTGCAACTGCTGCACGCAGTCCGTAAAAAGCTCTATCTCATTCTGGGTGTAGGGTACATCCTCATCTGCCGAGGGGAAGTGAGACATGACGCCATCCACCCGCAAATGGGACATGCCGAGCAAGGGATTCACGATATCATTCAGCTGAGACGGCAAAAAGCCCTCACGCCCCATACCGGTATCTACGGCTAAATGGACAAGTATGGTCTTATCATACAGCGCGGCCAAGCTGTTGAAGTGCTGCGCTTCTTCAAGCGTGGAGATGGTGGCACACCAGTTATTAAGCACGATTTCCTCACGTTCTTCCGGGAATGAGGGGCCGAGGATAAAGGGCTTGGTACGCACACCGGCACGGCTGAGGCGGCGAGCCTCACCTGCATTGGCTACGCCGAAAAAGGCGATGCCGTCAGCATCCAATCTGCGGGCAACGGGCTCAAGCCCATGCCCATAGGCACCGGCCTTGATAACCGGCATCAGGGCGGTATCCGGCAAAGCCTGGCGCGCAACATCCAAGTTGTGCGCAATGGCTTCCAAATTCACCTCTACCCAAGCTCTCGGCGGGCTCTCGTGCGTCATGGCTTTACTTTACCACTAACGGTCAGATTTGTAAACACCAATTTGCCGGGATTGAGCGCGGTAAGCGTTAAAACAAGAACGCCCATAACTATCCCGAGATGTTAATTATTCACTATTACTAATATTTTTTCTTTACAAAAGGGAACAAATATATTAGAATGGGCGCATGGAATCTCTCCGCAATCAACCGCATGATGTGTTTATGAAGCTGCTGAATGTAACGGATGACATACGCCGTGACTCATTCAAGCAGACACCTGCCATTCACCAGAAGAAAATGCTCGGCCTTACGTTGCGTCAAGGTTCCGCCATCGGTCAGATTCGTATTCTGACTAAGGAGCAGCCGGAGGGTATTGCCCTCAAGACGCTTGCCTCTCACTTGAACATGACGGTACCTGCTACCTCTCTGTTGGTGGAAACCATGGTAACAAAGGGCTTTTTTGAGCGCAATCCCAACCCAGAGGATCGCCGCGCCATCTGTATTCGCCTTTCTGAAAAGGGGCTCAGCCTGTGTCACGATGTGAATGCCCGTATGGAAGCTGAGCTTGACCGACTCTCTGCCGAAATTACGGAAGAAGAGCTGGCTGCGCTGGACTCCATTGCCGATAAAATGGCCCGTTTGTACTACAGCAACAAATAAAATAGAAGGGTCGAGAAAATTTCCCGTCACATTTTCTTGACTATACTCGAACTTCCGTGTATACTACCCTCAAACAGAGGGTAGTATTTTTTATTATACTGCGTGTTTCGAACCTTTTTCTCAATCAATATGTCTGAAAAACTGAATTTATTAGCCTTGGTGCGCCGCCACCTGCTGAGCCGCAATGAGGATTACCAGTGGGTAACCATGGGACCGCAGGCGGAGAAGATAGGCTTGGCTTACCTGCCCATAGATGCAACGGGTATGCCCTGCACCTTCATGTTCACGGAGCTGCAAGACCCGTGCAGTTTGGTGTTCGATGTTCATTTCTGCACGAGAGTAGCACCCGAGAACCGCCAGGAACTGGGGCTGCTGTTGCTGACGCTTAACGCCAACCTGCCCGAAGGCCAGTTGCTGCTGGATAATGACGGCGGCTACGTATACTACCGCCTCAAATATGTGCCGACAGATAACAGCGTGAGCGAAGAAGAAATCCTCAAGCGTATAGCTTACATGGAGAAAGTGGGTATCAGTATCACCTCTACATACGCCCGTATCATTTCTCAAGAATTCCCCTTACTGTAAACACAAACAACCAACTAACATTATGTCACTTGATAAACCGTTAGCAGGAAAGGTCGGCATCGTTACCGGTGTGGCCAACAAGCGCAGCATTGCATTCGGCATTGCCAAGGCCTGGCATGAGGCCGGAGCCAAGCTCATTTTCAATTACCAGGGCGAGCGCCTTAAAGACGGCGTTATCAAGCTCGTAAAGGAATCCTTCGGTGAGGATACTCCCGTCTGTGAGCTGGATGTTTCCAGCGATGAATCCATTGCCAACTTCTTCAGCTTTGTGTCTGAGCATACGGACCGTGTAGACATGTTGCTGCACGCCATTGCCTTTGCTCCCAAGGCTCCCGGTACTCTGGAGGGTCACTTCTCCGACATTCCCCGCGATGCCTGGAACCTGTCCTTGCAGATTTCTGCCTACTCCCTCATTGCACTTTCCCGTGCGGTTGCCCCGCTGATGACCAATGGCGGCTCCATCACGGCGCTCTCCTACTACGCCAGCCAGAAAGTAGTACCCAACTACAACCTGATGGCCGTTTCCAAGGCTGCGCTTGAAACCAGTGCCAAATACCTTGCATTCGACTTGGGCCGCCGTGAGGCTCCCATCCGCGTGAACTGCATCTCTGCCGGCCCCGTGCAGACTCTGGCAGCCCGCGGTGTTTCCGGCTTTACCGGCATGTTCAAGGTGTATGAGGAAAAGAGCCCGTTGCAGCGCTCTTGCACGCTTGAGGAGCTGGGTGCCACTGCCACTTTCTTGGCCAGTGACGGTGCAGCCAGCATCACGGGTCAGGTTATTTATGTGGACGGCGGTTACGAAATCGTCGGCATGTAAGTTAATCTACACACTGTCTTTTCACCCCCGGCAGCCATGGTGTTGCCGGGGGATTTTTTTATTTGCGAGCGAAGTGCAGTCTTCATTACGGCAATAAACCGCGCTTCATCTGTTTTACTGATGATTTCCGATGGGGGGACAAACTGCGCGCGGCAGAGCCGCTTGCATGATAGCTCGCTACGCTCGCATGATAGCGGCGCATGATAGTGAGACATGATAGCTTACGCATGAGCGTAGCCGGCAACCTTAACGGCGGCGACGGAACAATCCACCGAGGAAGTTACCGCCACTCATAGGGCCTTTTTTCTTGTTGGCACCGCCAAACTGAGACAAATCGGGCATGCCACCACCGGGGCCGAACATGGAGGAGAGGTCGGGCATGTTGCCGGACTTCATCATCTCATTGATATCGGGCATACCCTCAGCACCTTGCGGGGGCATGGGCATGTTGGGCATGCCGCCCTGCATACCGCCCATGGCCTTCATCAGGCCACCCATTTTGCCTTTACCACCCATCATTTCCTTCATGTCCTTAAAGTTCTTGATGAAGCGGTTCACCTCAATCTCAGACACGCCGGAGCCCTTGGCGATACGGCGGCGGCGAGAGGGGATAAGCAACTTGTAATTAGCGCGTTCTGCCGGGGTCATGGAAAGCACGATAGCCTCCATACGCTTGAGTTTCTTGGGGTCAAGGGCACCCTCAGGCAGTTGCTTGCTGAGCTTATTGAAACCAGGAATCAGCTTGAGCAGCCCCTCCAAGGGGCCGAGTTTCTGCATCATACGCATTTGGCCGAGGAAGTCATTAAAGTTGAACTCCCCGCTCATCATGCGGTTCATGGAGTTCATGGCAGACTCCTGGTCCAGCTTTTCAGCAGCTTTCTCCACCAAGCCTACGATATCACCCATGCCGAGAATGCGGTCTGCCATGCGCACGGGTACAAAGTGGCCGAACTGGTCCAGCTTTTCGCCCTCGCCGATAAACTTGATGGGCTTGCCTGTCACGGCACGCATGGAGAGAGCGGCACCGCCGCGGGCATCACCATCCAACTTGGTGAGAATGATACCGGTAAGCCCCACGGCCTGATCAAAGGTTTGGGCAACACGCACGGCCTGCTGACCGGTAGCGGCATCTGCCACCAGCAAGGACTCCTGCGGCTGCAAGAACTTGGCAAGCTTGCGCAGCTCTGCCACCAATTCCTCATCAACCTCTTGGCGACCGGCGGTATCAAAAATGATAACATCATGCTCTTGCCCCTCTGCCCAGCGCAAGGCATCTTTGGCAACACGTATCACGTCTTTCTCCGTAGCAGAGGGCGTATACACGGGCACCTCAATCTGTTTGGCAAGAGTAGCCAGCTGGTCAATGGCAGCGGGGCGTATCAAGTCACACGCAACCAAGAGAGGCTTGCGCCCCTCCATCTTGAGGCGGCGTGCCAATTTGGCGCTGGTAGTCGTTTTACCGGCACCGTTGAGACCCACCACCAATATGCGGGCGGGGGCTGTCAGATTAAGCCCGGCCTCTTCACCGCCGAGCAAAGCAGCCAACTCATCACGGAAAATCTTTACAATCTGCTCACCGGGCTTAACGGTTTTAAGCACCTTTTCACCCATGGCCTGCTCTTTGACCGCAGCAATGAACTCACGAGCCACGCTGTACTCCACGTCTGCATCAAGCAACGCCATGCGAATGTCTCGCATAGCCTCAGCAATGTTAGACTCAGAAATCTTGCTCAGACCACGCAATTTGCGAAAAGCATCGTCCAGTTTGTCGGAAAGCAGTGAAAACATGCCTGAGTAATTAGCAGAAAATCCCCTCTCTGTCAAGACATCCGCGCGACAGCAAAGCCCAAATGCACTGAGGAATAAGAAAATCGCCGTTTGCGGGCATAAATACTGCTTGCAAGAATCTGACAGATATGCTAGTATAGCGGTCGAAATATGGCAGGAGAATATACGGAGGATCACATCAAGTCGCTCTCATGGCAGGAGCACATACGCGCACGCGCCGGCATGTACATCGGTAAGTTGGGTGACGGCAGCATGGCTGACGACGGCCCCTATGTGTTGCTCAAAGAAGTGATTGATAACTCGGTGGATGAGTTTGTGATGGGGGCGGGTAAAAAGATTATCATCCGTATATCTGATGACGGCTTGTGTGAGGTGCGCGACTTCGGCCGCGGTATCCCGCTGGGTAAACTTTACGATTGTGCCGCTCAAATCAACACCGGCGGCAAGTATGACAATGAGGCGTTCCAAAAATCCGTAGGTCTTAACGGTGTAGGCATTAAAGCCGTAAATGCGCTGTCCTCATTCTTCCGTATTCAGGCCTTCAGAGACGGGCAGACACGCAGCATCACGTTCTCTGCCGGTGAAATGGTAGAGGGAACGGATGTGACCGAGCCTACCGATGAGGCTGACGGCACCAAGGTAACGTGGATGATTGACCGCACCGTGTTTGACGAGAACGCGGCCTATAATCTGGAGTACGTGACGCGCATGTGCCGTTACTATACCTACCTGAACACGGGTTTGACACTGAACCTGAACGGCAAGAACCACGTATCCCGCAACGGATTGCTGGACTTGTTAAAGGAAGAGATGGGCAGTGAACCGCTCTACCCGCCGATTCAGTTGAAAGGTGAGGATATTGAGGTGGTATTTACCCACAGCGACCAATACGGCGAAGAATACTATTCATTTGCCAACGGGCAGCACACCACCATGGGCGGCACGCACCAAAGCGCGTTCCGTGAGGCCATTGTCAAAACCCTGCAAAATTTCTATAAAAAGAGCTATGAGCCTGCGGACATACGCAGCAGCATAGAGGCCGCCATCAGCATTAAGGTGATAGAGCCGCTCTTTGAGTCTCAGACCAAAACCAAGCTGGGCAGCAACACCATGGGCCCCGGCAAAGAGACCATACGCACCTTTGTGAGCAATTTCATGGCCAAGGAGCTGGATAATTACCTGCACCGCAACCCGGATATTGCTGAGGCTCTTGAAGACAAGATTAAAGAGAGTGAGCGAACCCGCAAAAAAGTTGCGGATGTGCAGGGCAAGGTGGCCAAGGAGCGAGCCAAGAAAGCACGCGTGCACAACAAAAAACTGCGCGACTGCCGTGTGCACTATGACACCAAGCACAAGCGCGCCAAAGAAACCATGCTGTTCATTACGGAGGGTGACTCTGCCTCCGGCTCCATCACCACGGCCAGAGATGCCGAAACGCAAGCCGTATTCTCCCTGCGCGGTAAGCCCGCCAACAGTTTCGGCATGAATAAAAATGCCATCATGGAGAACAATGAAGAGCTGGACTTTTTGCACCTTGCTCTCAACATTGACCGCAGTATAGATGACCTGCGCTATAACAAGATTGTTATTGCAACTGATGCCGATGTGGACGGCATGCATATTCGCCTGCTGCTGCTCACCTTCTTCATTCAATACTTCCCCGAGCTGATTCAGGATGGCCACCTCTACATCCTGCAAACGCCCTTGTTCCGTGTACGCAACAAGCAAAAGACCATTTACTGCTACTCTGAGAACGAGAGAGACAAGGCGGTAAAAACCCTGGGGCGCAACCCTGAAATCACCCGATTCAAAGGCTTGGGTGAAATCTCACCGCAGGAGTTCAAAGGCTTTATAGGAGAGGATATCAGGCTTGAACCCGTATCTCTGGAGAACGCCAAACGCCTGCGCGATTTGCTGCGCTTCTATATGGGCGAAAACACGACGGACCGCCGCCAGTACATCATGGACAACCTGCGTATTGAAGAAGACCCTGCATAAAAAAACCTTACACTTACAACCAACATGAAAACACTCATCATTGCACGCCACGGCAACACCTTCCGCAAAGGTGAAACTCCCACCCGAGTAGGCTCCCGCACCGACTTGCCCCTTGTAGAAGAGGAGCGCGGACGCGGTATCGGCAAATACCTTGCCAAATTGGGCCTTACCCCCACCCGAATCCTGGCCGCCCCCTTGCAGCGCACCATGTGCACGGCGGCCTTGGCTGCGGAAGAGCTGGGGAATCCCTGCCCCGTACAGCCCGATGCCCGATTCATTGAGGTAGACTACGGCCCCGATGAAAACCACAGCGAAGAAGAAACCAAGGCTCGTCTGGGTGCTGATATTGCAGCTGCCAACGGTACCGACCCGTCTGCACTGAGCGCAGAGGAACTGGACGCCTTGGGCGAAGCCGCCATTGAAAAATGGAACGCCGAGGCTATTGTACCCCCGGGCTGGAAAGTTGATGTGCAGCAGATTATAGCCAATTGGACAGCCCTTGCCGCAGAGGTTCAAGAGGGTGAGGTTCTGCTGTGCGTATCATCCAACGGCACTATTCGCTTTGCCCCGCACATTACGGGCGACTATGCCGGGTTCTGCGCCGAGCACGACATTAAGGTAGCCACGGGTGGCGTATGCATCTTTACCAGTGAAGACGGCAATACCTGGACCTGCCGTGAATGGGGTGTCAAGGCATTCAAAAAGATTTAAGCTCAGCAACCAACCGGAAACAACCATGAGTAAAATCAAAAATATAGCTACGGGCTGGGTGTCAGAGTTCAAGACTTTCGCCCTCAAAGGCAACGTCATTGACATGGCTATCGGTGTTATCATCGGTGGTGCATTCGGCAAGATTGTCACCTCTCTTGTCAATGATATCATCATGCCCACCATCTCCCTGTTGTTCGGGGATGGCAAAAGCTTGGCCTCCCTTACCTATGAGGGCATTAAGTACGGCAACTTCCTGCAAACGGTGGTAGATTTCCTCATCATTGCGCTCTCCATCTTCTTTGCCGTGCGCATTGTGTGCACTCTGCGCATGAAATTTAAGAAGCAAGAGGAAGCAGCCCCCTCTGAGCCCCCTGCACCGGCTCCCACGCCCGAGGATATTCTGCTGCTGCGAGAAATCCGCGATGCTCTTAAAAACAAGTGAATAAAAAGCAACTCATAGCCCGTGTACAACGCTACATGGGTCCGGGTGCCACCCGGTCCACCGCCTCTGCTGCCGTAGAGGCGGTGCTTGCTTCTATTGCCAACGGCGCAGCCGAAGATAATGGGGTACGCATTATGAAGTTCGGCACGTTCCGTAAAAAAACGGCAAGCAATGGGGAGCAAAAGCTGCGCTTTGCGCCCTCCCGAAAATTACCGATACCGCAAGATTAAGCAAAAACACCCATTTACGAGACATACCTTATGATGACAGAAGAATCTGAGAGTGACATGTTAACAGAGTCCGTACTGCAATCCTGCCGCAAAGATGCAGAGGCGGGAGACGCCACGGCCATGTATCAGGTGGGGTTATGCCATGCTCACGGGCTCGGGGTGCCGCAATCTGACGAAATTGCAGCACAATGGTATCTCAAGGCGGCAGAATTGGGGAATGCGGATGCGCAGCATGCATTGGCAACGTGCTATGCGGACGGATGCGGAGTACCTCAGTCTTACGAAGATGCAGTACACTGGTTTCGCTTGGCGGCGGAGCAAGGGGATGCGGATGCGCAATTCAGTTTGGGCGTCAGATATGAATATGGCGAGGGTGTAGAACAATCTTACGAAATGGCGGCACACTGGTACGGCTTGGCCGCTGAGCAAGGAGACTGTGTGGCTCAGAATAACCTGGGTGTTTGTTTTGAGTATGGGCACGGGGTGGAACAATCTTACGAAGAGGCGGTGTATTGGTACGGCTTGGCCGCAGAACAGGGTGATGCGGATGCTCAATGTAATTTGGGTATCTGCTATGAACACGGCAAGGGCGTAGAACAATCTTACGAACAAGCGGCATACTGGTATGGCTTAGCCGCTGAGCAAGAAGACAGTGCTGCTCAGTATAACCTGGGTGTTTGTTTTGAGCACGGGCGCGGTGTAGAGCAATCTTATGAAGAGGCGGTATACTGGTATGGCTTGGCCGCAGAGCAAGGGGATGCCGATGCTCAATATAATTTGGGTATTTGCTATGAACACGGCAAGGGCGTAGAACAATCTTACGAACAAGCGGCGTACTGGTACACACCGGCCGCAAAGCAAGGGGATGCCGATGCTCAATACAACTTGGCGATTTTATATGAACAGGGCTTGGGAGTAGCACAATCTGCCGAGGAAGCCATACATTGGTACCGCTTGGCAGCAGAGCAAGGTGATTCCTCTGCCCAACACAACTTGGCCTGTTGCTATGAATACGGGCAAGGCGTGGAGCAATCTTATGAAGAGGCGGTGCGATGGTATCGCTTGGCGGCAGCACAGGGAGATACGCTTTCTCAATGCAATTTAGGCATGTGTTATCAATACGGCAAGGGTGTGGAGGCATCAATAGATGAAGCCGTGAAACTCTACCGTGCGGCAGCAGAAGCAAATCAGGCCACTGCCCTGAATAATTTGGCTTGTTGCTATGAACACGGTGACGGTGTACAACAATCATACGAAACAGCCGTGGAGTTGTACCGCAAGTCTGCCGAGCAAGGGTATGCTCTTGCATGCGCCAATTTGGGTAATTGCTACGAGAACGGTTGGGGTGTGGAGCAATCGTACGCAAAAGCGGTGGAACACTATCGAAAATCTGCCGCGCAAGGTGAAGCTTTCGGGCAAAACTCCCTCGGGGTTTGCTATGCGCAGGGAAAAGGAGTGCCTCAATCTCATGAAGAAGCACTGAAATGGTTTCAGGCGGCGGCAGACCAAGGCTATGCCTACGCAAGATATAATCTCAGTATCTGCTATGAAAAAGGATACGGGGTTGAACAGGATGCAGCCAAGGCTGAATACTGGTATCGCGAGGCTCTGAAACCCGATGCCGAGTATAATCCGCATGATTCGCACAACAGATTGATAGAATAAGCGTTTCTTGCTGAGGCATTCAAGACGGCTCGCTTATTGAATAGGCTCTGTTAACATTCTCGGTTGATGAGCTCGGCAGTTGCGCCGCATGCATGAAAATGAAACAGGATAGTTGCGCATGAAGGATATGTATCAACCGTAATCTTTAACGGGGCCATTGAATAACGCGTTGACAAGTGAAGAGCTATTATGTAAAGTAGAGGTATGGATTGGATGGAATGGAGCAAAAATGCGTGGCATCATCTGGCCGCAAACGGCTGGGTGGAGCTGGTGGTGTATCTGACACTGGGATGGGTATTGTGCACCGCAGTAGGCCGTATCTTCACGGGGTTGGAGAGCACGGGCAGATTACCCAACCAGATGTTGAAGTTTTTATCACGCGCCCTCAAGGGTGTTATTTGTGCGCTGGCCGTCATTCAGGGGCTGCGTGCGCTGGGGGTGGATGTGGTGAGCATACTGGGGGCGGCCGGTGTCATGGGTGTGGCAATAGGCTTTGCCTCACAAACCTCTCTCAGTAACCTGATAAGCGGTATTTTCCTGGTGTCGGAGCGTAGCTTCAAAACGGGAGATTTCATCCGTGTGGAAGGTGAAGAAGGCACGGTAGAGAGTATCAACCTGCTCTCCGTCTACCTGCGCAAACCCGATAATGCTTTGGTGCGCATACCGTGCGAAACCCTCATCAAGAATCCCGTAACTAACATAACAGGCTCCCCCCGCCGCCGTATTGACCTGGATGTAGGCGTAGATTACAGCAGCGATTTGACCAAGGTGAAAGAAGTGATTCTGGATGTAATTAAACAGGAACCGGATTTAATGGATACCCCTGCACCTGCGGTCATGTTCGTGGGGTTCGGGGACAGTTCCCTTAACCTGCATATAGGTGCTTGGTGCAAAACAGAGATTTACCACGGGCTGCGCTACCGCTTTGCCACCGCCCTGCTGGAACGCTTTGCGAAAGAGGGTATCAATATCCCCTTCCCTGTGCGCACGGTTATTCAGCAACAGGAAAAGTAATTAACTGCGCCGGTCTCAGATTACACACCCCATTTGCCGAAAACGGTAAATGGGGTGAAATTTTAAGCTGCGGAGATAATTGTCAGACAGACCAAGGAGAGGACATGTAATCCTCATCTATGGCAGAGCGCAGCAAATTGTGCACGCGCTCCGCGTCTGCAATATTAATCAATCCAAGCGGAATACGCTCACCGGAGGGGGTGAGTTCGTTTTCAAAAATGATATCACCCATGCCGTTTTCACGCTCAACGAATTGTTGAATCATACCGAGCATGAAGAACCAAACACGGGGTTCTGCCGTACCGTTAAACAACAACACCCGCTTGGAGGTAATGGCAAAAAAGTGATGACCTGCCGCAGCAACGGGAGTTGCGGGAGCCGCATTCTTTTTACCGAGCAAACGAGCCCAGAATGAGCTTTTGGGCTTAGCCGCCACAACGGGAGCTTGTGCTGCGGTGCCGCAGGTGGCGGCGTACAGCAAAGACTCGCCCTCTCTCAGAGCGGCGTTTACAATTTGTTGTTGTTCAGGAGTCATGGCACAATGATGAGTTGCAGATGGGAAGAATGCCCGCACCGAGGCTTGCGGTACGGGCATTCTGAAATTAACGGTGCGGCTTAGCCTTATGCCTGCTCTGCAGCAGCAGCCACGGCAGCGGCTTTCTCTGCCTCAAGTTTAAGGCGAAGCTTTTCAGGCAACTTAACCTGAATGTGAACATCGCGCAGCTGATTGGGCTCTGCGGGAGCGGGAGACTCGCTCATCAGGTCAGCACCACGGTTGTTCTTGGGGAAGGCAATCACCTCACGGATGGACTCGCACTTGCCGATGAGCATCACAACACGATCCAAACCGAGGGCAAGACCGCCGTGGGGAGGAGCACCGAAGGAGAATGCTGCCAACAAGTGGCCGAACTGCTCTTCAATCGTGGCGTCATCCAAACCGAGAGCGCGGAATGTGGCATCCTGAAGCTCTTTCTCATGGATACGGATGGAACCGCCGCCCAGCTCATTACCGTTGAAGATAACGTCATAAGCCTCTGCACAGATATCGGTGGAGATTTCGCCCTTGAGCACCTTTTCCACGTCCTCGGGAACGGGGCGGGTGAAGGGGTGGTGAATGGCGCAGAAACGCTGCTCTTCAGCATCCCAACCGAACAGGGGGAAGCGGTTTACCCAGAAGAGGTCAATTTCATCATTGCCCTTGAGCAGCTCCATAAACTCGCCACATGCCAGACGCACGCGGCCGAGAATGGTGCAGCTTTGCTCCCAATCACCGGCGGCAAAGAAGATGCAGTCACCGCTCTCGATATTGAGACGCTCCTTGAGGGCCTCTACCTCACCGGCAGACAGACGCTTGGTGATGGGGCTCTTCCACTCCTTGAGGTCATTGACATCTCGAACCTTGATGTAAGCCAAGCCCTTGGCACCGGCCTCAATGGCGGTCTGCGTAAGAGAATCCACCTGACCGACGGAAGGATTGAAGCCCTTGGCGTTGATAGCCTTAACAACACCGCCGTTGGCAATGGCACCGGAGAATACACGGAACTCACTGTTGGCAAAAATGTCAGAGCACTCGGTAATCTTCATCTCGAAGCGGCGCTCAGGCTTGTCGGAGCCGTACTGATCCATGGCCTCCTTCCACGTCATGCGGGGGAACGGAGTAACGATGTCACGGCCAACGGATTCCTTGAACACGCGCTTGAGCATGTTCTCAATCCAAGCGTAAATATCCTCGGGGGTAATGAAAGAAGCCTCGATATCAATCTGCGTGAACTCGGGCTGGCGGTCGGCACGCAAGTCTTCATCGCGGAAGCAGCGGGCTACCTGGAAGTATTTCTCCATACCGGCAACCATAAGCAGCTGCTTGTACTGCTGGGGAGCCTGCGGCAGAGCATAGAATGTGCCGGGAGTCAAACGGCTGGGTACCAAGAAGTCACGGGCACCTTCAGGTGTGCTCTTGGAAAGGATGGGGGTCTCAATCTCCAAGAAGCCCTGCTCGTCCAAATAGTCGCGCATGGTCTTGGTGATGCGGTGACGCAGAATCATGTTGCGCTGCATATCTGCACGGCGCAGGTCAAGGAAACGGTACTTGAGGCGCAAATCCTCGTTGGCTACGTTGCGATCCAACTGGAACGGCAACACGGCAGCGCGGTTGAGCACGGTCATGGCAGAGGCATCCACCTCAATCTCACCCGTGGCAAGGTCGGGGTTGGTGGCATCTACCTCATCTGTCTTCAAGCGGGCTACTACCGTACCGCTTACCTGGATAACGGATTCTACACGAAGATTCTCGGCATTATTAGCAAGCTCAGCATTATTCTCAGGATGGAAAACAACCTGAGTTTTTCCTGCACGGTCACGGAGGTCGATGAAAATCACACCACCATGGTCGCGAACGGTATCCACCCAGCCGCAAAGCGTTACTTGCTTGCCGGCATCACTAAGGCGGAGCTCATCACACGCATGAGTACGGTAACTGTTCATAATAGTATGCTTGCTGAATAATTCGTTTGATTTCAAGGTGTCTTCATCACACCATGAAGCGCGCAGAATTCTACTCCTCCCACCTTGAAAGTCAAGCAAAATTTTCAGTTAAGCGTGGCATAAAAAATTCTACAATCAGCGCAGCATATTCAGAGCACGCTCGGTGCAGGAGAGCGCGCGGTCTACCTCAGATTCGGTATTATACAGAGCGAAAGAATAGCGAGTGGTACCGGTAATGCCGAGGTATTGCATGAGAGGCTGGCAGCAATGGTGCCCGGTGCGTACGGCAATGCCCATTTGATCCAACAGGGTGCCGAGGTCATAATGATGCACGCCGGGCACGACAACGGAGATGAGAGCTCCGCGATTTTCCGCGGGGCCTAGGATATTGATACCGCCGATGGCTTGCAGGCCATCATACATACGGCGGGTGAGGGCTTGCTCATGCGCATCTATGGCAGAAAGCCCCTGCTCTGACACATAGCGCAAAGCAGCCGCGAGAACGATATTCCCGCAAATGTTGGGGGTGCCTGCTTCATATTTGAACGGCAATTCATTGTATGTAGTGCCGGAGAATGAAACTTCTTTAATCATTTCACCACCGCCCTGCCACGGGGGAAGCTGAGCAAGCAGAGATTCCCTACCCCACAATACGCCTGTACCGGTGGGGGCGTATACCTTGTGCCCCGAGAACACATAGAAATCACACCCGAGTGCTTGAACATCTACCGCCATGTGCGCCGTGCTTTGGGCACCGTCCACCAGTACCAGCGTTGACGGATTGTTGCGCTTGGCAGCCTCTATGATTTGAGGAATGGGGTTAATAATACCCAGCGCGTTGGATACGTAAGGAGCAGCCACCAAGCGCGTGCGGGGGGAGAGCATGCGCAGGTAAGCCTCCATATCAAAAGTGAGCTCCTGAGTAAGCGGAATGGGTTTGAGAACGGCCCCCGTACGTTGGCAAAGCATTTGCCAAGGCACAATGTTGGAGTGGTGAGAATCAGTTGTCACCAAGATTTCATCCCCCGGGGTAAAAAGAGAGGCCAAAGCCAACACTTGAGCCACAAGATTGATACCGGCCGTAGTACCCGAGGTAAACACAATCTCCCGCTCGGAAGCAGCGTTCAAAAACTGAGCCACGGTGGAGCGGGCTTGCTCATGCTCCTCCGTTGCAAGGCGGCTGAGGTAATGCGCCCCGCGGTGAATGTTAGAGTTGAGTTTCTCATAGTACTCCTGCTCACACTTCAGAATCTCCAGAGGTTTCTGAGTGGTAGCAGCGTTATCGAGGTAAACGAGGGGATTCTTGCCGATGCGGGTGGCAAGAATGGGATATGATGAGGGAGAATCCATTATTGTTGAGGCGTTTTGAGGTGCTCTGCCATGCGGTAGGCTTCTTGGGGCACATACTCTTTCCAACATTCATCACAGGCGTTAATCATCTGCACAATGTCACGCGGTGTACGGAAGAGGAGTTTCTGGTTAAAATACGGCACGGAAATAATATCACCATTCTCCAGCAGGTGTTTGTAAAGGTACTGATACTTATCCGGTGCAATATAGGTACCGGCTGTCACAAACTCGCCTGTTTTACGGTTAATCCACGGCGTGACGTAGAACCTGGTCTTGTTGACAAAACACAGGCCGATGCTGGCAAGAATGCCGCCGGGTATGTCTGCCCACTTGTCTTTGAAAAGCTCATTGAGCAGACCGATGGACAGGGCTATGGCTACGGGCTCGTTAGTATAGCGGTTGAGGAGGGTGGATATGCGGTGGAAGTGCGTGATATCCGTCACCATGACGGTTTTGCCGAGTGCCGCAAGTGCATCCACACGGTCAATGAACTCCAGCAAGTCTACTTCTTTGCCGCGCAAAAGGTTAGAAAGGGAAATTTCACAAATGTCCACCACTTTTTCATGCTGCTCGGGCGGCAAGCTCTCCGTAAACTTGGCGCGCACGCTGTCCATCATCTCCAAATGAATGTTGCAGATGGGGGAGAAACTGCCGCGCATAAGCACAATGGGACGCTTGTAGAGGAAGTCTGCCGGCTGAGCAACCGTGCCGTCGGGGCAGAATAGAGTAGCCTCGGAGAGGCCGCTCTTTACCAGCTCCAGTGCCAGCAAGCGGTTGTCAAACATGCTGAAGCCGTGCCCGGAGAAGCGCATAAAATCAACCTCATACATGCTGCGGTCCAGATTATCTGCCACGCTGTTCACAAACTCATCCATGTGGTCACGGTTGTAGCAAAGAGCATGCAGCAAGTTGACACCGAGAATACCCAACACGCGCATTTGAATATCGTGGTCGGGCACCAACAGGCGCACGTGCATTACAAAATCACTGGGGGGAGCCTGCGGGCGCAGCTGAAAACGCACACCAATCCAGGCGGACCACGGGCCGTTGTCTCGATACCCCTTACATTTTACCGTATTGCAGAAAGCAAAGAAGCAGGTTTCTGCACCGCGTTTTTCGCCCAAGCGATTAATGAGCTGAGAATACTCATAATCCATCATCTGCTCCAAACGCTCTTGAGACACATAGCGGCGCACGGGGCCGTAGAGTGTATCACTCACGGTCATATCATAAGCAGAGATGGTTTTGGCAACCGTACCGGCAGCACCGGAGGAGCGGAAAAACCAGTTGGCGGTCTCCTGACCGGCCCCGATTTCTGCAAACGTGCCATACACCCGCTTATCCATATTAATACGGAAAGCTTTCTCTTGAGTAGCAGCTAATGTAAGTGTTTCTGAGGACATAACAATGATTGAAAAATTGATTAGATATCAAGCGGTAATACAGGCGGCACCCGCAGCGGACGAGGCGGAGCAAGGGGGATGAGCACCTCTTGTTTTTTCTCCTCCGATTCCTCGGGGGCGGACTCAACGGTAAGCGTATCTTCCTCTACGGCCTGTTCCTGCATTTGGGCAATATCCTCCTCATTCTTATAACGGGGATTAAGCGTGGTAATGCAGCCGTACGGGTCATCCCCGTTTAAGGCCGGAGCTTTGGGTAAAATGGGCATCACCGGCAATACTCTCGTAGAAGACGTATGCCCGGAGCCGAACTCGATGAAATCCCCCAGGGAGGGGCTGCCCGCACCGTGAACGGAGCATGATGCCATGGAGGTATCACCCTTGGGGAAATACTCACGGTAGGTGAGCATATCATAACTGGAATTGCAACCGCGAATCGTGCTCTTGTAGCAGTGATCCGTAGCACGCATACCGGAAGCGCGGCAAATCTCCACCGCCTCTGTATCGGCGGGCGGCATAATCTCCTCATTGGGGTACTTGCCTTCGGCCGCATGGAAAACGGCACCCATGATGGGGGAGCAAATATCCGACGCAAATGCCGTGGGGTAAATGGGTGTATGCTCATTGAGGAACCCTACCCAAATACCGCAGGTAACGGAAGAGTCATAAGCAAACAGGGTTGTATCCGCAAAGTCATAGTTGGTACCGCTCTTGACGGCCCCCTTGAAAGAATCCGGCATGAAGGAGCGCACACGCACGGCAGAGCCGGAGCTCATGGCATCTTTGAGGATGGAGTGAATGCGGAATGCAGAGCAAGGCGTGGCAGAGGCCAACAGCTCGCCTTTGAGGTTGTCTTTGCGCTCCCAAAGAATCGTACCGTTGCTGTCGGTAATCTTAGTGATGATATAGGGCACTACGGCGCGGCGACCGCAATTGGGGAACACGGTATATGCCATGACCATCTGTTTGAGAGACATGGGCTCCGTACCGAGATAGACACGCGGATAGTACTGCGGGCAAGCCTCCGTGCTGCCGGGATTGCGCATGGGCGGGGTAATGCCCACTGCGGTGAGGGTGTTGATGAAAGGTTTGCAACCCACATTCGGCTTGGAGCTCAACGCTATGCCCAATCTGGCGGCAGAAGAAATTTTGGAGTCGGCCAGTGCCTGACGAATGGTAACGGAATCACGGTAACGGCCCTTAGCCGTTTCAAGCCCCCATTCACCCAGAATACCTTCCGTACCGCCGATACCGGCCAAGCGGTTATCCAGTGCATCATCCACCAAGCGAGAACAAGGGGTGTAGCCATTATCAAAGGCACACATGTAGAGGAACGGCAACAACGCCGTGCCCACGGGACGCCGACCGGATTCTATAAAGTCATAATTGGCGCGCTCAAAGCTGCGCCCCGCCACATATACAAGTGTTGCACCCGTTTTGTTCTCCACCGCATAAACGGCACCGTCCAAATAATTGTGCACCACGGGCTGATCAGGCGGCACGGGGTCGGAAAAACGCTTATGGTTGTAGTCGGAGCGAGATTCTATCTCTTTAAGTTTTTTATCCAAAGATGCCACGGCGGCATCTTGCATATCTTTGTCAATCGTGGTGTAAATCTTGATACCGGCACTCTTGATGATTTCATCACCGCGCGCCGGGTCTTTGAAGATGCTGACAGCCTGCTGCTGAATGAGTGAGTGCAGATGTGAAGTTTGACGGCGAATGGGCTGAGGATTGATGACAAGCTCCGTACGTTTGAGGCGCTCGGCCTCCTCCAGTGTCAGGTAATCCAAACGCTGCATACGGTCAATCACATCGTTTCGCCATTTTTTATTGAGCGCGTGATTGCGAATGGGGTTATAGTTTTCCGGGTTCTTGATGAGAGCCGCTATACTGGCAGCCTCTCTCACGGTCAAATCCGCAGGCTCTTTGCCGAAATACCCCAGGGAGGCAGAGCGAATACCGTAATACCCGCAACCGAAGTATATGCGGTTGAGGTAGAACTCCATAATCTGACGCTTGGAATACTTCTCCTCAATGCGCATGGCCAAAAAAATCTCCACCATTTTACGCTCATAGCGGCTGCCACCCATGGCTCGCACGCGGAGCTCCAAATCGTAAGCATTGCGAGCCAGCTGCTGAGTAATGGTAGATGCACCCTGATTGGCCGCACCGCCGGCGGCAAGTGCCTCTTTGGCTGCGCGTATGATACCCACGGGGTCATATCCGCCGTGCGTCCAAAAGCTTTTATCCTCCTGCGCCACAAGGGCGTCTATCATGCTGGGCGCAATCTTATCGTAGGTTACATAACTGCGATTTTCATCATAGATACGCCCTATTTCCTTGCCGTTGCGGTCATAAATGATACAGGGGTGGTCCAGATTGTTAATATCCTCCAGATTGAACTTCTCTGCCCACTTCTCATATTTTGAAGTAAAAATCTTGAAACCGACATACCCGCACACGGCAGCGGAGGCCACCAGTATGGCACAAATGATGGTGAAGCGAATCAGAAAACGCTTCCACCAACTGCCTTTGTGCACAGGATTAACCTTGCGGTCATCGCTGAGTTTTCGGCGACGTGCTTCTGCCGCTTTTCGGCGGGTTTGATATTCATCAAGATTGTCCATCTTCTATGCACTCATGATAGCAGAATCCGCGTGCCGTTTCAAGGTGCAAATGCGTTTGCAGAAATATCTGAGCCCGATTATTGGTCTGACTTATGCTCACAGGGCCTGCATCTGCACAGAAAACAGGCAAAAAAGACAGAAGAAATGACCAAAGACACCGCGGTAGAAATGCCCACGGGCAGAGATATCATACAATCCGGGGAACACAGCAGGAAACAAATGCACACATTGGTCATGAAAAATGCGGGCAAGCTGACGCACCAATGGAAACGCCCCCTGCTCTTGAGCAACACGGCAAGAGCCCAAAGGGTAAAACAGGCAAGGGACTGATTAGTGCACCCGAAGTAGCGCCAAATAATGCTGAAGTCAAGCGTGGCAATGACGATAACCAACACAAATAAAGGAATCGCCAACAGAAGACGATTGCGTACCGAGCGTTGGTTGAGATGCAATATGTCCGCCAGCATCAATCGGCAGCAACGCATGGCGGTATCACCACTGGTAATGGGCAACACAACCACGCCCAAAACAGCAACCACGGCACCCACCGGCCCCAGCAACAGAGAGCAAGCCTGTTTTACAGCTATGGCAGGTGTTGCAGAGATAACATCTCTCAACGTCATACCGACCACAGCCCATATTAAGGCCACGAGTCCCTCTGTAATCATGGCCCCATAAAAGACAGGGCGCATCATTTTTGCAGATTTGAGACAACGCACCATCATGGGGCTTTGCGTGGCATGAAACCCGGAAATAGCACCACACGCTACGGTGACAAAAAGCATGGGCCAAGCAGACAGCCCCTGAGGGTGCACATTGGTGAAGAAATCCATATTCGGCAATATCTCATAACCGCTGAAAGGCAACGCCACGGCCATACCCACAGCCATAAACAGAAATAATGCACCGAATAGAGGATAAATTTTACCAATGATAACATCAATCGGTAAAATAGTGGCTAAGAAATAATATACCAAAATAATCACACACCACCAAAGGAGGGGTACGGTGTTTACTATGCCGTGCAGCATACCTGCCGGGCCGGAGGTAAAGACAACACCCACCAGCAGCATGAGAAGAATACAAAGTGCACGCATCACTAACAAGGCGGGTTTGCCCAGCTGACGGCCTACAAACTCCGGCAAATTCTCACCCCCTCTCTCGGCAGAGGCCAAGGCTGCCATAAAATCATGCACGGCACCGGCAAAAATACAGCCCAGCACAATCCACAACAAACACACCGGCCCGAACAAACACCCGGCAAGCGCGCCGAACACAGGCCCCAAGCCGGCAATGTTCAACAGCTGAATCATAAACACGCGCCAAGTAGGCATGGCAATGTAGTCTACTCCATCCGCCTGTTTTTCACAGGGCATTTGCATGGTGGCGTTGAAACCGTATAATTTCTCGGCTATACGACTATACAACATATAGCCGCCCACTAACAACAAGGCACTCAGTATGAATATCAGCAAACCGCTCATAGCTAAATATGTAAGGGAGCAACAGTTTACACTGTTGCCCCCGTTCATTCAAGCCTTTTCTGTGACACAACTTACGCAGCCTTATTTAGAGCTGCCCATCGGCGTCCACCCCTTATCATCAGGCGTACCGGAAACGCCATTCTTCTTCGAGCTGCCCATCGGCGTCCAGCCTTCGTCATCGGGCGTGCCGGAGGGCGAAGAGCTCCCCTTTTTGGCTTGCTCCTCAGCTTGGCGCTGAGCCAATGTCTTATAGGGATTATCAAGTGCGGGATTTTCCTCCTTGGGTACAACCCACAGCGCAATGGCACCTTCTGCATAAGCCCCGTATATAGAGGTGGGGTCAATATTACGCATCTCAGTGTAAACGGCACGCAAACGATTGGCAGAAGCACCATTGCGGCGCAAATGCCCGGCGTAAGCAGCCATAATCTCCTGACGCTGACGGCGGCTGTAATAACCGGAGGTTATCAACTGGCGCACATAGTTGTTGGCTTCTTCATGGTTCATGGGCTGCAAGGCTTCCACCACGGTTATGGGGTTGAAAGGCGTACCGCCGGAAAGAGAAGCCGGCATCTTTGCCTGAACATCAGCCGCCTGCGCCAACAATGCCAAGCGCTTGTTACCGGAAGCCTTAACGGCCTTTTTGAGCAAATCTTCCTGATCATCAAACGCCACCAGCAATTCTTGCAAAGCAAGGGAAGCGGTTTCCGGGTTTTTCATTTCGTCTGCCCCCTGCACTACACCGCGCAGCGCACCGGAGCCGTCCAACACAGCCAAACAGGGGTAGCTCCAAATACCGCCGGGCAAAGAGTGTTTACCCATCACCTTCTGCCACTCTTTTCGCTCTTTCTCATTCGGCAATTGATACACGGGCACCTCTAAAAAGACCGCCGAACGCACAGCATTGGCTATACCGCGCTTACGGACAAAGGATTCGTACGCCAGCTCACTTACTTTATCATAATTAGCACCATAGCAGAACAGCACAATAGGCTTGCGCCCACCTGCCTTGCGCAATGCGTCATCATAGTTACGCGCTGTTGCGGCCTGCAACGGCAGCAGCGTCATCAAAAAACCGAGAATAATAAAAAGGTATTTCATAACTCAGAGAAAACTTATTTTTTAGAACCACGTTCAGGACGGCCGTATACATAGAAGCCCAGCACGGTAGACTCCCACTTGTCGCCATCTCTCAACAGTCTCACATAACCGGCGGTCAGTTTCTCCTTGCGAACATCCACTCTCACCATGTTACCGGAAATAACCGGCACGGCATCCGTAGACTCCCAATTTTGACCATCGGAAGAAATTTGAAGTTTGAAATCGCGGTCATTCTTCACATTACCATTGAACACGCAAACCACACCGTTAAGGAGACTGGGAGACTCCAACGTGACAGTCATGCCGGATTCGCCCTCAAACTTGGCGGGAATGCTGCCGCCGTGCTTTTGCAACACAGCCCAGTGATTGCAGCATTGAGACATCTGCCCCGGGTCCAACGTTGTGGCGGTACGAATAAGCCCCTTGGCAGAAACGACTCGACCGGGGAAGGTGCGGAACTTCATCTTCTGTTTGGGGAAGTTTTTGCGGAACTTACGGTAGGCCAACTTGCCGATGGCTTGGAACGTGAGCACATCATTGTTGGTGGCAGCGGCATAAATGGCCTCACTGAGCGCAGACCACACGGTACCGGCATTCTTTTTATCTGCCTTGGCTCTGCCCATTGCACGCACAATGAGGTCGCTGAATGACTTATGGAACTTGGCAGCATCGTTATCACCCTTGGGCAGTTTACTGATGTAGTCCAAGCCCCAAGTTAACACGGCACCGGCATAATCAGACTTACCCATGAGAGTCTTCAGAGAATCCTTGAGGTATGCCAATTTTTCCTTATAATCGGTGCAACCGTTAATCTGAGCCGTCAGCAGCGGGCCTACATCCCAACGGTTAGTACCGAAAGTATTGCACTGCTTGAAGAATGCGGCGTACATTTTGTTGCGAATGTTACGCTCGGGCACCATAGGCAGCAGGTTCGGGTATACATAAGTGGTCAGGTATGTGGCAGCCGCATTATGGAACTTGGCGGCCAAGTTAATCACCACCTTATCATGCAGCTCTTTCCAGCGGTCTTTATCTTGGGGAGCTTTCTGCTTGAGGTAAGAGGCATAAGAATGCAGCGCATACCAGTTAAGCGGCTGGGCTGCAATGGCTGCATCATAGCAATTGAATGCAGACTTCATCATCTTTCGAGAGGCCAACAACTCCGCAGCAGCCAACAATTGGTCTGATACCAACTGGCGATGATAGTCACCATAAAAATCCTGGGTCAGAATCAGGAAATCCCAATCATACAGCCCGAAGAATGTTTTATGCATGGAGTGCTGCCAATAAATGGAGTAACTCTTCTGCCAATCATTACCCACACGCACCGTGTATGCACAGTGCCCGGGCTCACCCATGGTCATGGCAGGTATGCCCGAGGCAATGGCACCAAATGCACCGTAGTGAGAGCAAGCACCGCACACGCCGCCGATTTCTCGGTGAGCCCAAGCGGTGGTATGATTGGTGTAACCCAAAATGGGAGCAAGATAATCAGCAGAGAACACCGAGTCACCGGCCACGTTTCTCAAGCGGTATTCCAACTGCATGCACGCGCCCAAATACCCCTCCGCAGGCAGACGCACATTATCACGCTGCCAAGTAAGAGACTGCACACTGCCCCAGCCGCTCGGGTCTTTGCAACCGGTCACGATACGGGTATCCCAGTATCTCAAGGTGTTGAAAATGACATTGAGCTTACCTTCTTCAAAGCTCTTGTGGAAATACTCAAAGCGGGCCAGCATGTCTTTCTCAGACCAACCTTCACGGGCAAACTCCAGTGCCGTGGTCGTTGCAATGCGGCGCGTATGCGGGGATTTCATCTGCTCCACATACTTCTCATGTATAATAGCCAGATAACGCAGAGCCTTGGCAAGTTTATCCGTAGGCCCGGAGTACAACAAGCCCTGCATCCAATCCAAGTCAGAGGTGAGAGATGCCAGCAAAGCAGCACCCATTTTCATCTCCGTCACCTTTTGCAAACCTTCATAACCGACCTTGCGAATCAGGGTCAGACGCGCCAAATCCAATTGTTTTTCGGGAGACTCCAATGCACCCCAAAGTTTCTTTTGACGGGCCAAATCCGGCAAAGTAGATGTAAGAAGCTCGCGGTAAATAACATCGGGGCGCATCCACTGCTCTGCCGTATATTTTTTATCAGAATAGCCTACACCGTTCTTGCGCTTCTTTTCGGCACGCACATACTTGTCCACCAAATTATCGGCCTGGCGTTTATAGGCGCGGTTGCGGGCATTATTGCAGGCAATGGGTACCACCTCTTCCTTGGGATCTACCTGCACATTAGCCTCACGAATGGGCTTGAGGTCAGCCGGTTGAGCCTTATCCGGCACGAATGAATCAGAATCGCGGGCAACGGTCCAGTCATCACCACTGTCAGCCACGGCGTCATCATCATCACTCTCCTCATCGTCATAACCGAGACCGTCTTCATCGTCCAGCTCGGCAGCCACAAAATCATCTCGGGTATCGCTTGTATGAACAACTACCGGCTCTTTTTCATCCGACTCGTTCAGGATATCGGCCTCGGGTTCTTGTTGTACCACAGCGGTTTCTGTTGCTGTATCGTCTTCAACAACGGCTATGGGTGCCGGCGCAAGCATATTGTAGCACGGCCGTAATAAATAGCCGAGCAACATAGAGGCAAATACGCCGAGGAGTAATTTAGTAAGATTTTGGCTCATGGTGGTAAGATTTGATGGTTAAAACGAATTTATTGAGCAGACCGAATTCTGACCTTAATGGCATCAATGGTATTAGAGGCTTTTCGGCTGATGGCACGGTCTCCGTGCCCAAGATAAGGTTGGAGAACGGGAAGAGACTTAGCCGTACCATACGGCTGCAAGTAATTGAGGCAATCCGTCAGCTGTCTCACACTCAAATCCTTTTTCTCAAGTTGCTCAATCATATAGGGTTCTATATAATCGACCAACACACCGGCAACCTCATTCCAGGCCGTCGGGTTCAGCTGCCACAACTTCAGCACAGGCTCATTCATCTTATCGGGTGCTGCTTTTGCCAATCTGATGGCAACATCATTAGACACGGAGCGGTGTGCGCGTATGGCGGTCTGGAAATAATTCCACAACAAAGGAGTAATACGCACATCACCTTCGGGTGCGTATACCACCAGCGCATCTATCAGCATGTTGTAGGTATCAAGGTCTGTTTCCCAAGGCGTATTCAGCGTCTCAATCAATCGGTTGCATATATCAGCCCTCAAGCGATTGACGTTAGCATCCGCCAAGCGTTTGGCAGATGCTCGCACAACATCGGCGCGCAGGCTGCGCAATGCTTTAATATTCAGCTCTGCAAAAGCCGGGTGCATGGGGTCGAGCAACTTAGAGGTATCACAATCTTCCCCTATCGCCAATTTAGCCGGGTCCAGAGTCAGCTCATAAATACCCTCTGCCGCATCGCTGAAATAAACGCTTCCGTATCGGTTCAACAAAGAAGAGATATTCTGTTTTTCTCCGGGAACGCAGGATACGGTAAAGATAACGCCGCAACCGTTCTGGCTATTATTGATTTCTACCGGTGCACCATGCATCAAGCGGGAGAGCGAAGAGCGTATCAGATTACGTGCGGATTGATCCATTCTGCCGTAAGATATAACACCGGGTGCAGTATCATCTTTCAAATGGTCACAACGCATGAAAACGCAATAATGCACATCACGCGGACGCGTTTTTTTCAAATCAGAGAAGAACGATAATTCTTTATCATCAATCAAGCGCCCGTTATTCAATGCTTGTTCACCTTTAGCAGAACCTGCTCCGGTCTCAGGGACATAGGCTGTTGTTACGGGAACTCGGAAATGCCAAATGGTCGGCATGGTCGCCCCCAAGGCCAACATCAGCAAACACGTCACCATGACAATCGTCTTGTGACGAGAAAATGAAGGCAGCAAAAGCAAAGATGAGATTATGGCGCACCCCAGAGAAATGGAAAGCTGGTATATATAGGGTAACTGATTCAGGAAGGTGAGCTTATCACCGTCTGACGTTATAAAGAAGAACACGCAAATCAAAAAGAGAATCACTGCCAGCACGCAGCGAACAAGCCCTAACATACTGAATGCAGAAGTGGAGCGAAAAGCTCGCGCCAATCTGGACGCACGGGCACGCTGCCTGCGCATTGCCTCAGAATGCTCCTTGAGAATACTCTCCCGCCCGAAATCAGTGGCGGCAACTCCGGCTCCGAACTCCTCATTAAGGCAGACGGCACATACGTCTTGGCTTTCAGTTGAAGGCCGGAACACTTTATGACATCTCGTACATTCTTTCTCCACGCGCAAGTATATATCACAAATCATATTTAAAATCAAGCTCGGAATCTCTGAATAAGACACTAACGCATCATTTTTTCATCTCAGCAGAAACCCAACTTGTAAGAAGGCTGAAAAAAGGCACTGAGTTTTATTACCTCAGTGCCGAAAAAAATTACAAAAGAACTGATAATTTTACAAGGAAATCGGAACAATGGTAGCAGACTGCTCCGATGTAGGCAAGGTAATCTGTTTTTGTTGCACGGGCACAGCCTCCACGGGAACGGCAACACCGGGATGCACCACATAACCACCGTTATTCAGGTTGTAAGATACGTTGCCGTATGACTGAGAAGAGGGATAAATCAAACGCGTAGCCCCCATGGTACCGACGGAATAGTTACCATCCATCGTAGCAGAGGTAACATCCCAAGCAGGCAGCAAAAGTTCAGAGGACTCCAAAGCCAAGGAAGAGCTCACAATCACGGGTTGAATATTTGCATCTGCATGATTGGATTTGGAAACAACCCTGGCAGACCCGATGGTGGGTGTCATGCGCTTTTGCTCCGCCACATCATCAGAGGGCCAAGAGAAGAAACCGGCAGCCAATACACCCACACCCAAGGTTGTGGCACCACAAGCCCACTTAACCTTACCGATATTAGTCAAACGCAGCAAAATATGCTCCCACAACACCTTACGTGCAGGGCGCGTCACGGCATAGCGAGCAACTCTGTCTCTGAAATCGTGTACGAATCTGTCTTCAAAATTAGCTTCAGGATGCGGCTCCTGTCGCAAAGCGGCGAGGAGACTCACAATGTCATCCTCAGAAAGTTCTGTACCGATTGTTTTTTTGTTACTCATACTGCGCGTTTACAAACTACATTAGAATAGACAAAAGCCAACTGTTTTTTGTTCAAAAAAACTTTTATTATTTTTTCGGAGCAACAAAAAACGGCACATTGCCGCGCGGCGACATCAAGTCTGCCTGATTCTCTTCTACCCATTCATCAATAATCATTCCCGCGTGTTCAATTTCCGCATAACGCCCGTGATGCGATTGTTCGGCAATTTGCTGAAGTTTATCAAGGTCATACAAATACACCCCCGATAAGAGCCCGCAGGTGGGATTCACATTGCGCGGAACGGAAAGGTCTATCAAAAACAGCGGGCGCCCGTATCGCTTGGCAAGCACTTGAGACAACACCTCCGGCGACACAACATATACGGGTGATGCGGTGGAAACAATGACAATATCAATTTGCTCCAAATAAGGAATCCACTCCGAGAAACGAATGACACGGCCGCCTACATTCTCTGCAAGCTCTACCGCGCGGTCGTAAGAGCGGTTGGCCACAAAAATGCCCGTTGCACCGCGGGAACACAAACTTTGTGCAGTACTGCGCGCAATGTCGCCTGCCCCCACAATAAGCACATTGACCCCCTCTAACCCACCTAAAGAATCACCGGCAAGCTGAACGGCAGCCGCACCGACCGAGGTGGGGCCGCTGGTAATGCGGGTTTCCGTACGCACTTTTTTGCCGATGGAAAAGACACGCTGAAACGTGCGGTTGGAATAAGTGGACGTTGAACCGGCAGCCTGAGCCTCGCGGTATGCATCTTTAAGTTGCCCGAAAATCTCAGTTTCGCCGATAACCATGGAGTCCAACCCGGAGGCAACACAGGCCAAGTGTCGTAATGCGGCATCTCCCTCATAGCGGTAAAAACAAGCAGATACTTGTTTTTTTTCATGCTCGGGCATTGCTCCCAAAAAATAGCTCATGATATCGTCATGAGCGGCGGCGGCATCGTTACACCAATAATACAGCTCGGTACGGTTACAGGTAGAGAGCAATACACATTCATGAACCGTAGGCAACGCAACAATAGCCTGATTGCTTTGCTGCAAATTGCGTTTTGCCACGGCAAACTTCTCACGCACCGCCAGAGAGGAGGTACGGTAATTAAGCCCCAGGCAACACATCTGCAAAGCAGCTCTGCTGTTATTGGTAGGCATTACTTATTAAAGTATGTTGCTATTGCTTCCGTCAGGCTCGGTATATTGTGAGAATCGCTCACAATGTGAGGCTCTATGCCGAACTCACGCAAAGTAGCCGTTGTAACGGGGCCTATGGAGGCCACCTTGCACCCTTGGGGCAAGGGAATCCCCATGGCCATGAAATTGCGTACCGTACTGGAACTGGTGAACGTAATGACATCCGCCCCTTCTTCCTCCAAGCGGGCTCTCGCACCGGTGGGGTCCTCTGTCTCGGGAACGGTATTGTAGGCTATACATTCATCTACAATAGCCTGCCGTTTCATCAATTCTTTGTAAACAACATCCCTGCCCTTTTCACTGTGTACCCAAAGCATGGTAACATTGGCCACACCGCCGAACTCCTCGCCCTTGCGGTCAAACTCCGCCACCAACTCTTCCGCTACGGCTTTCTTGGGCATGATATCCACCATAAGGCCATGCTTCTTCAGCTCAGCGGCAGTACCGGGGCCAACGGCAGCAATGCGGGCACCGCCTATTTCACGGATGTCCTCATACACGGCATAAAACGCCTCAAAGAATTTGCGCACGCCGTTGGGGCTGGAGAACACCAACCAATCGTAACGGGGGCAATCCACCACTGCGGCGGCAAAATCTTTGCGGTCAGTCGGCGGCACAATGCGAATGGTAGGCAGCTCCAACACCTCTGCCCCCAGTGCAGAAAGACCGGCAGACAAATCACTTGCCTGCTCGCGGGTACGGGTTACAACCACGCGTTTGCCGAAAAGCGGCATGCGTGTATACCAGTCCAGAGAGGGGGCGCACGTTACAACCTCACCAATCACCACAACGGCAGGAGCCCCCAACCCCGCAGCCTCCACGGCATCTGCCAAGGTGGCAACGGTGGCACTCACGCTGCGCTGGCGAGCCGTTGCCGCCCACTGAACGGCGGCGGCAGGCACGGAACCGCTCTGCCCGGCAGCCATCAATGCATCCATCGTTTGGCGCAAGCGGCTCATGCCCATCAGCATCACTTTGGTACCGTTAGCGGCGGCAATACCTGCAATATCAAGAGTAGATTCACCTTTAGTCGGGTCCTCATGACCGGTAAATACGGTAAACTGCGTGCAGTGCGCGCGGTGCGTCACCGGTATACCGGCATAGGCAGGTCCTGCTATGGCAGAGCTGATACCCGGCACCACCTCAAAGGGAACCCCGGCAGCATACAATGCGGCAGCCTCTTCTGCGCCGCGGCCGAAAATGTAAGGGTCACCCCCCTTCAAGCGCACCGTACATGCATACTCAGCAGCGCATTTTACCAACAGCTCATTGATTTTGTCTTGCGGCAAGGCATGGTGCCCCGCACGCTTACCTACATAAATACGCTTACAATCCGGCTTAACCCATGCCAACATGGCCGGATTCGCCAAGGCGTCATAAACCAGACAATCTGCCTTTTCCAGCAAGGCTCGTCCTTTGATCGTCATAAGCTCGGGCTCCCCCGGGCCGGCACCCACAAGATACACGCTACCGACGGTCTTTTTTTTCATATTCTTACGTAAAGGTTTCAGATGGCAGCACCGCTCAAAGAAGCGGCACCGGTTGCAGACGGGGCAACGGCAGGAGCAGCCGCAGGCTCAGCGGGCACAGCATCGGCCGAAACAGGTTGCTGCGCGGCCGCAGCGGCATTCTGCCCCATGGCAATCAACTGAGAAACCGTTACCAACTTAAAACCGCGTGCTTGCAACCCCGTTACAATACCCTCCACCGCAGACAAGGTAGATGAGTGAATATCATGCAACAGGATAATGGAACCGGGCTTGGCACCGCCCACGGCTCGATTAACCACAACGCTTACTCCGGGATGCCGCCAATCATTCGTATCCACATTCCAAAGAATGCTGCGCATACCATACTTATTGAACATCAAATTAACCAAATTGCCGTTAGTTGCTCCGTAGGGGGGGCGCATCACGCGGGGGCTGACACCGGTTGCAGACTTAATAACGGCAGAGGTGCGCTCAATCTCCGAGCACACGGTTTCTTGAGAACTACCGCTCATCTTAATGTGAGAATAGGTATGGTTGCCGATTTCGTGCCCCTCCACGACGGCACGAGCCAAAATGGAGGGATTGCGGGACGCATTGTCACCCAACACAAAGAATGTGGCACTGGCACCGTGGCGTTTCAGAATATCCAACACTCGGGGCGTAAGAGATGAGCTGGGGCCGTCATCAAAAGTAATAGCAACGTAATTACCCGGCACACTCACGGAGGATACGCGCAACCCGGGTGCTACCGGCTTAAACGGCGTGGGTTTCACAATGGGTTTCACCGTAGGGGTTGACGTACCGGGCTTAGGTTGTTCCACGGGAGGAAGCGGCGTCTCCGACACCTCTTCTTTCTGTTGCTGCGTAGAACAGGCAGCAAACACCAACGTAAGCAAAACCGGTATAAAACGTCTCATCGTCATAGTCAGATATACTCCTGCAGAGATTCTACCCCCCCTCACCCCGTTTGGCAATCTTTTTGGCCGTCATAGCCGCAAATAGCGCATCTCGCATTCTTCTCTTTTATGAGCTATGCTCATGCCCCTCCACCTTGGCAAGCAAGAGCATCAGCATCGATGAACGCATCAACTGCCGCACGGATTGGGCAGAATTCAGCGCCCCCACCGCAGGCCATCCAAAAGAACGGCACATGGTATACCTACGGCTTGAACCTCACCAAGAACGTGTGCGAGGTCTTCTGTTCCTCCGACTACATCGGCACCGCTTACACCTATTCACCCTTCGGCGAAATTACGGTCTCATGGCTGATTTTTGTCTTTGACATGGACGATGCCTTATTAATAGAGGGTGTGTAAAAAAGGCTTGAATATCTACAAAAATCTGGTATGCTACCCACGATGATAGCATGATGAGTGTTATGCGGTTTCGTTTATAACGCATATTGTGTCAAAATTAACGTTTTTATTAATTGTAACCACGTATATCTAAACTATGAAAGCAATGATTATTTTTCTTATTTTTTCTCTTTTTCTTACAGTGAAAGCAAACGAAGAAGAGTATTTGGTGCCTAGCATTGGTTCAAGGCTTGAACATTCAGAAAAAAATGACGTTATAATAAGCAAACAACTTATCGATGGCAAGATATCATACGTTTTGACTATGAATGGAGATGGCGAGCTATTGAATTATGCAAATCTTCAGCGTTAAGTAAAATAATCTACACCTCAAATATAACGCACATTATTTATATGCATAATATTATGTTTCGACGATTTAGTGGATTGTTATTATCTGTCTTGTGCGCATGTGGTACGTCTTCTATGCTCCATACGCAAGAATCAAACGTCTACATAGGCAAGCCGGATAGTGGTCCCCGAATCAAGATATACAAGCAACCGAAAATTGTTTGGGAACAACACGTGAGCGATGTCGATGTAAGAAGCAATGCTTTACTGATAAGGGCAGTGGTTGACATGATTTTAGATTTGAATCATTTTAACAAATTAGATAAGGAGAGCGTTTGCGATGTATTTAGCTATATAGCTTCTCAATTATTGAATGTTGATATAATACGAGAACAAATTACTCATAGGAATTATGATGATTTAGATTATGATATTTATCGTATTCTAAAAGAAATTTTAATAGAATATGACGCACGAGAGATACATTACATGCTAGAGAAAGAAGCCGCAACTATCGCAGAAGTCTTTCTTTCAGATATAAAACAAGGAGATGAGATCATGAACAGGCGTTGGAGGCTAAGTTATGAAGGTTCGTCTGAGATAGGTAATTCGACAAACATAAAAAACGAAAACGATTTTAAGCTTTACACTTTAGATGGTAATTTGCTAGATGATATTACAGCAAAAATATATAACTACATAAATAGACAACCTCAATTAAAGGATAACCGTGACATTGAAACATTAATGCTGAATTTATCGGCTGATAGCTATTTGCAGCAATGGTGGAATAGTGGTTATGTATATTCACCACAAATGCGATGCTTTTTTCATCAATATATGAAAGAGAAAGAAGATTATAAATTATATATCGCTTTATTAAGTCGCGCCCTTGTTGATTTAGATGATAGACACATCATGATTTTAGATTCTCAACAAAAAAAGCGCAATATCGAGTCCTTTAACGATTTGGTTTTACATTGGATAAAAAAAAGACAAGCAAATATACAAGAGTAATCTCAAGAATTTATGTGATGCTCGCAATTGATGAAATGTAAATCATTCACTCCGAAATTAAAGTAATACGGAGTAATTGAGAAATCTCGAGAAATCTTATAATTTTATTTTGAAATTAATTTCTCGAGATTTCTTATTTAACATTCAATTATGAAATATTGGTTAGTTTCAAATTTTTTCCAGTGTGATTTCAGTTTATCCGGCATCATGTGAAAAGGATGTCCAACATTAATTCTTTTGAAAACCTTTTCCGTTTCCGATGGGATACGTTCATTGGCTTTACCTTGCAAACAAGAAAATATTAATGACTCGGGAGATTCAGTAAAAATTTCCATTTGTTCTATAGCAACAACATTACAACTTCTTTTTAACATTATTTTTGCAGCTCTTAAATCATTAAACTGATCAAACATGATGTATAATGTTTGCATGCTGCATTTTTCCAAATTGATTTTTTTAATAATTTGTTCAGCTTCTTCTTTATCTGATGATAATAATTTAAGCTGAAGTTTTATATCTTCTTCATTTGGATAATATTCATCTTCTGTTGTTTTGAGTAGGAATAGTTTTTTATATTCCCAATAGCTATCTGTCGAATTTCCCAGTGGGAAGAAATAGCCTCTTTCTTGTATTGGTCGATACGTACATAAAATCATTCTCCGGATTTCATCCGGTGAATGAAGAGATATATCCGAATTGTAAAAAGGTTCGTCTCTTTCAGTGAAGTGAGTAGGCTGCATTTTATTATCCGTTATACTTTCATGATTATCCAGCCATTTCTCAGCAAGTGTAGAATTGGCTTTGAAATGCGGTGTTCCTACTTTGTAAAAATCGGCTAAGAGCAGCATAGCATTGGGTACTCCGTGATAGGCGTCAGTCAGCAATTCATACATAATCCAGTGCTTATCTTCAGTATCTTCTATTCTGCGATATAGCATATGTGCATATGCTTCATTTTTCAAAAATAGCCATCTGTTATATGAGTCTGAAAGCAATTGAACGTCGTATTCGGTCGGTTTGATAAATACAATATCCAATTGTCTGCATAGATTTATGCGTTCATTGATTTCTCCCGTAAACGGGTTTAGTTTCCACGCTTTTCGCCAACAATCTATAGCTAATTGAATGTCTCCTTTTTTGTAGTATATGTCACCTAGGATGATATAGGACGATGGCATATTCAAAATGCTTGTATCTTTACAAGTCAGCATGTTGATAGCTTCATCATACCTATTTAACTTTGTATAAACTCTAGCGGCAGCAATCTTTAAAAGATTGATATTGGGGGAATCTGGAAAACTTTTTAATGAATAGGTATATATATCTAAAGCCTTTGATAAATTAGGTTCAGGCTTGTTAGGAATTTCACCTAGTTCATACATCAACCCCA
>JAZRBG010000028.1:0-13042 GCA_045634945.1 Akkermansia sp.
ACTCACTGCCGTGGCGGTAGATGCCCCGATTACCCTTGCAACCAATGCTGTTGCACTGGGAGTTGGCGCTGTCGGTGCTGCTGTTGCGCTTCCCTGTGGAGGTATATACGCTCTTTACGAATCCTGCACGCAAAACGCACCGGACGCAGAGTCTGCACCTGAATCTGCCACACCATCCCAAAGCTCTCCTTCTACATGAAGACACTCGCCCTCGTCCCCAGAATCCTCGCCACCACAGCCATCTGCCTTGCAGCGGTGGGGCTGAGCTCGTGCCTGTTTCAGTCGCACCGTAAAATCTACAATCTGGGTTGTGAGTATGAAGGGGTGAGTATCTTGGAGCAAGATACCGTTTATCGCATTCAAGGTAAGGAATATATTAAGGGGCAACGTACCCGATTACGCTGTTGTTATGACGGCTGGTGGTTTGACCCTTGCCGGAGTGTGGAATATCGCCCTATTGACGGGACGCAAGGTGAAATAGTATTCCATGAAATGAACGATAGCGGAGACGGGTTGGCGTATCCAAGGGGGCAATGGTTGACCCTAGACGCTACCAATGCGCAGCAGAAACCATTGAAGTCTGAAAATATTGATTATCCTACTCATCATCCTACAGAAAACACTGCAAGCTACACGCTATGGGCAGTACTGACTACCCCGGCAGCGGTAATCAGTGCTGTTGCCGTTGATATCCCCATGACCGCGGGCTTGTTGATGGCTCTCGCCGTTACGGAGCTTATACCCGGTCAGCAGCAGCAAATTTCCGGACCTCAGAATCATTCTGCCGAGGATGGTCAATAACTCTGAAATAGGAACCCGATTCTCAAAACACCACCGGCAAGACAGGGCACGCCGAGACGTGGCAAGAATGTGCCTCATCCCTCCGTTGCGGGCTTGCCATTTTTTGTTGCATTTGCAACAAAATGCCATCTGCGCTTGAACAGGGAAGACGAAATTGATATAATCCCCTGTAACAAATACACGCTTAGTTATGACCATCTTCCCCATTCCACAACATCCTTGCCGGTGTCAGCCTTGCCCTTGCGGCAGTGGTGCAGAACTTCGAAACAGACATTCGCAATTCAGACTTCGTCATTAGCACAATACTCTTCTCCTCATGAATGATTCCAATCGCACAGTATTGCTTGTTGGCAGCGGTATATGGCTGGGGTTGCATGCAGTGTTGCAGCTGTTCCTATTTCCGTTTTTGTTGCATACAGGGCTTTGCACGTTGTTGATGCCGTTTTCTCTGTGGATTCTCTCCTCTTTGACCTCCAGCACAAGAACCTACGCTAGGCTGAACATTCCGCTCGTACTTTACACGCTGGCGTGGTGGTTTGTCACCCCATTTATGGGTTTCTGGTTCACCCTGCTGTGGCTCCCCTTCATCCCGATGGCCTACAATCTCCGCCGTCACCCGGGCAATAACACGGAACAACGCTGTTGGCTGTATCTGGTAGCACTGCTGCCCTACATTGCCATGCTGCCGATTCTTATAAGCTGCTTAAGATATTCATCATGACCCCGATTCTCAAAATTCTTGCCTTTTCTGCTATTAGCTTATCAACCCTGTGCGGCTGTACTCAGTGCCCCCGGTACTTCGCACCTGCCGACCCGGATAACCTGGAGCGCTTTCGGCCCATCATGTTCTACAACTGTGTTCCCGTGGGGGAAACGGATCCTTATGCAGAGGAGAAGAAAGCTTTCAGCGGTGCCGCGGAGAGGATGAAACAACTGTCTGCCGATGAGAAAACAACGCTGGCTTTGGCTATTGTGGATGAATATGATAAAGCCCTCACCCCGCTGGGATTGAACCTGGTAAGCCCTGATTTCATGACCGAGTTTGCCCTCGCCGCCTGCAAGAACGCCGCTGTGAAGGCTGCGGATGAGGCCATGTGGGAAGATATGCTCGGCTGGCAGGATGTGCTGCCCGCGGCCATGTCCCAACTGCCGCAGAAGCTGCAACAAAAGCTTGAGCACGAATACATGGCCGCTCTGCTGGATTGCTATGCAGCCTTCATGATTATGCGATACGCAGAAATGAATGAAGCACTGCCGGCCACCACCAGAGCCAGGGCACGAGCCGTCGTAGGCCTCATTATTGCCCATGCCGATGGAGAAAACGGCCACCGTGGCTTTGGGGTATATGATTCTTCCGTCTACATCCCCATGTTGCCGGATTACAGCAAAGTCCCCGGGCCGGTAGAGCAGGCTGAGAATTAACTTTTTGTAGCCTTGTAAGCGAGATACCGCAGGCTGAACTTGCCTTGCGGTAAGAAAACGCTTCTCTCTGCATTCCCGTTAGGAGGGATAAAATGCCGAAAATCCTCCTCCGCGCTTGAACAGGAAGGTGTAAATTGATATAATCCCCCGTAACAATTGTACGCTCAGTTATGCCCATTCCCCAATTACGTAAAATTTTTGCCACCACAGCCATCTGCCTTGCAGCGGTGGGGCTGAGCTCTTGTTGCTTTGAGCAGCCTCTTACCTGCAACCTGCGCGAACTGGTAACGCCGCCGGATGCCCGAGTGGCTATGGTTGACCACCACTTTCCGCATCGTCCGGCAGAAACCTCGGATGGATTTAAAGTGCGGTATGAAACAGGTTCAAAAGCTTGCTCCTTTGAGCCATACCTTTATCAACTGAACGGTATCTATTACCAGCGTCGCACCATTCAGTATGCCAAGGCGCATCGCCCCATCATTCGCCGTGCCGATAGAGCAGACCATTTCTTGCGTTATCCGCTGACGCATCAGCAACTCGAAGAACAATTCACCTTTGATACCTCCATACCCGAGGATGTTTGGATGCAACCGGTGGACGTCACCGGGGAGGAAAGGGAATACAACAAGCTCCGCTGTATTCCTGCCGACCGCTTTGATTTTACCAAAGCCCGAAAAGTGGCGAAAAAATCACTATCCTCATCCCTATGCATTCCGCTTTGCGATTTACCACTCAAGGATAAACCCGGCACCTCTTCCATATGGCGCACCGTGGCGGCTGCCCCGCTTGCCGTGGTAGACATGGCTGCCACCGCCACCTTATGTGTGGCAGAAGGTACAGCTGACATCTGTACGGCTCTCATCGTCCTGCCCGCATATCCCTTCATTCTTTTCGGCCAGCAACAACAACGCCAACAACAACAACCTTCCCATATTGAAGACGTTGATTTCTCAGCGTTGAAATAGTAAATCATGCCCATGCCCCTATTCCGTAACAATCTTGCCCGGAGAGTCACATTACTCGTCCTCTGTGTCTCTTTCTTGAACTCCTGTATCTACTCCGGATTAGGTGATTATCTCAATACCATAGGCCGAGAGAAAGTAGCATACCCCGCACGCATACCGGCAAAGAAAGCTACGGTATATTGCCTGGATGGAGCATATTATGCACGGGTTCCCGTACGTTTCAATCCGGTTGGGCATCGCGCACTTTTTGCACCCACTCCCTTTCCGTTCAGAAGTTGGGCGCATCCTCTCGTAGAAGAAGACCGATATCCACACCGGCAACTTTTCCGCTCTGAGGCTGAATTTAACGAATATTACAGCAGGGCGGAACATGCAGACTTTCATTCTGCATGTTACATGATTCGCATACTGGATGCATCTGTTCTGCAATTGGGGTTACCTCGTAAAACTCCTTCTCAACATACGCAAACAGTATTCAAAGAATCAGAATTTGACTTCGACCGAGCAACCGCCCATTACCTGCCGAATCTCTCAGACTCCAAAACGATTGAGGTTCCCAATCTCTTTTATCCGGACTCTGATAAACTGCTGCAAGAATACACACACCGCCGCGCGCCCCTTAATTACGTCATGACTCCCGTAGCTTACTGCACCGCCCTCGCTATTGATATCCCCCTGTCTCTCACCTTAACGCTGGGGATATACTGCTACGATGGAATAGGTGCCTTGGTTGACTGAGTGCGCTTACCTATTCTCTGAAAAATAGTGTAATTATCATAAAGAAAACACCTTTTGCCTTTTGGGATTTAACCTCTTTAAAAACTATGCCCTCATTCCGTAAAATCCTTGCCACCACAGCCCTCTGCCTTGCAGCGGTGGGGCTGAGCTCGTGCATATCTCGCATGCATAGGGTAGCCTATGAATACCCCCGCACTTATGAAGGTGTCGGGATAGAAGACAACAGCGTTTCCACAGGTGGCGATGCAGGCAGCATGAAGCTGACAAAACGCCTGTATGTGTATGAATGCGACGGTCAATGGTATCTGCCTGTTTCGCGCATATGCTACACAAAGAAAGTGATTCAAGGTGAACCGGATACGTCACAGGCTTATCAGATAGCCAATGTTTCTCGTGAGGACAAACGGCAGTATTATCTTCCCATATCACCCGAATTTGCACGCAAGCTGCGCACCGCTTCCCGAATCAGGAGCAGACAAAATGAGTTGACGGCCTATATTAAGACGCCCGAGTTGTTGCCGACTCTGCCGCCGCAAGCCAAAGCATATCCAATTCTCATGCCTATAGCTCATGGCGAGAATGGGGATTTGTTGGTACAAACAGATACTTATGTCGGTCCATCCGCCATTCTGGCCTATCCTGTGGCGGCTGTTCTTTTTGTTGTAGACATTCCGGTTACGGTGGTATCTTCCACCGTCGCTTTCATCGGAGTCGGTACCTCTATTCTTTTGACCGGGCACATAGGCTGCTAAGATAAAAAGTACAACTATGAATATCCCCATGTACCACAGAATCCTCGCCACTACAGTCCTCTGCCTTGCAGCAGGGAAATAACGCACAAAAAGCCACCTTCACGCTTGAACAAAGGGGCGGGAATCGATATAATGCCCCGCAACTGATACACGCTTAACATCAATGAATCGCCACCTCAAAATCACGAGCTATGTAGTATGCCTTTTGGCAGTTTTTTTGCTGGAGGGATGCATATCTCTCTACACTGGGCGCTGGACCTCGGTGAATATGGGAGCCGCTTTGAATAATGCAGGCATGACCCGCCCCTGCAAGCAGAGAGTCAAGACAGATGATGGAGACTGGTCATACTACACACGAGTGTGGAAAAAAGGTGATAGCTACATTGTAGAGGTACCGATAGCCTTTGTGCCCTTTAACCCGCCTGTCATTGAACACAGCGCAGGATATCAGCATGGTAAGAAAACGCTCGCAAATCGCTACTGGGGACCAACTGATGAAGAAATTGCACAATACCCTGCGGAGCTCTATTATGCCGTTTTGTCACAGAAGCAGTTCCAGCGGCTGTGTCTACTGCGCAAGGTGGATGCTGTCGGTGACCCATTCCCAGAATTAAAACTCATCCCTTCTGCCGATATGAATTTCCGAAATTCCACGCTCATATTTGAATCTGACGTCAAAGGTAACATGGTGAGGACTTCGGAAATGGAGCAATTTTACGGGGATCCGATAATTGGTAAAATCCGGACGCATTCCATCTCACCCCGCCGCACCTGCAGGAACCACATCCTGCGCCCCGTGAGTTGGCTTGCCTATGTTGCGGATATTCCGCTCACTATCGTTGCCACCCCTATCGGTTGGCTGGTGGATGCCATCTACGAACCCCTGCATAACTGACGTAACAAATACACTCCTTGTGATGACCATGCCCCCATTCCACAAAATCCTTGCCTCCACAGCCCTGTGCCTTGCGGCAGTGGGGGTGAGCTCGTGCGACTCCCGAGATATTCAGCGGGACGCTGCGTTCTGTTGGTATCACAACGGAGAAGCTTATGTTATAGAGTTGGAAAAAAAAGCACTCACCCCCCAGAATGTAAATCAAAGTGGGTTGATGAGCAGCGAAACCGGCCAGAGCACCTACACTCCCTTGCAACACTGCATTGAGCATGGAGATGTGGAAGGCGTGCAAATGTGCTTAGAACTGGGTGCCGACCCGGAAAAACGCGTGGAGACCATGCACTATGAGTTATTGCCGGGGAGTAAAGATATGTATCAAGGTACGGAGGGCTACACGCCGCTACACTTGGCGGTGTATCTTAAGCAATATAAAATTGTTGAGTTGTTGCTGGAGGGCGGGGCGGATATTGAAGGACCTCTCGGTTCGGATGGTAGTACACCGTTGATGCGTGCTGCTTATTGGGGGGATGCCGATATGGTACGACTGTTGCTGCAAAAAGGAGCAAATGCACAAGCTGTGACCGGGGGTGAGTGGTGCCGGGAAGAGATGTATAAAGGAAAGACCGTTTTGGATTTTGCTCGGGAGGGCGGTAACGCCGATTGTATCGAATTGCTGATGCCTCATAGGGAGACGAATGAGAGCGAGTAGTATGCCCATGCCCACCATCCTCAATATCCGGCTTATTTGGAAGCGTTTGTGCTCGGTAGGGCGGTGGCAGGGCTTGCAAGCGCCGGGGTGGGCGTAGGATTTAGCGAAGTCCCCTGCAATGATTAATTGGGCGACTTCATTCCCATGGGTAAGCCTAGGTGTTTGATAACCCATTCTCGCCCCGAGTGAGATTTGAAGTATTTTTCCAGCTCAGATGCCTGTTCTTCTGTTTGAACGGCTATTGCAGAGTGGATTTCCCACGGGGCGTATTTGGAGGTGTGAGGGACATGCCCGGCGTTGTGGGTTTTGAGTCGAGCAGCAAGATCTGACGTATGGCCAACATAGAAGTGGGAATGCGTTGCAGCATCCCATAGGATGTAAACGTAATGGAAATGTGATGTTGGCATGGTAGTAGTATAGGGAATGCGATAGGTGATGGCAAGGAGGAAATGTGAGGGCTCGTACAAAAATTCCACAATGTTAGGACTTGACCCAAAAATTGGGAATGGGTAATGCGACGGTCTCCTGCCCGGCTCCGAGTCTCGCTACCGCTCGCTTTCTACGCCGAGGCTAGGCTTCGTTCTCGTTGCATCTGAGCGGTAGCTCAGATGCAACTCGTCTACGCGCCGTCAGGCCTAATCGGCCTGCCTGGGCGTAGAAAAACAGCGTATCAGGTGACCTGATACGCTGTTTACGAAGCCTGGAGCATAGCGGACTCGAACCGCTGACCCCTTCAATGCCATTGAAGTGCTCTACCAGCTGAGCTAATACCCCGCTTTAAGGAGTGTCCTTGTGAGGACGGGCGAAGTATACACGTGTTTGACTTGTTTGGCAAGTAAAAAGTGAGAAAAAGATGAAAAAATATGGAGAATGGTGCGTTTTTAGGGGCGGATGGGTGCTTGGATGGCGTGTGAGTAGCGGTAAAGTGCGGCGGCGAGGGAGGTGTAGGTGAGGGTTTCTGCCATTTCCTCCAGCAGGAAAGAGAGGTGGAGTTTCTCTGCTATGATGCCGGAGACGATGCCGATAATAAAGAGGAGGGCTTCCCATACTGGGATGCGGGTGCGGCAGATGAGGGTGAGGAGAGCACGGAGGTTGCCTTTGCGGCAGAGGGTTACTGCGCAAATCAGGGTGAGTACGGCGTAAATGGTGGTGCGTATGGCCGTGCCGTGGGGGATTTCTTTCCATTTAAGGTAGTCGGAAGGAGGTCCGCAATGGAAGATTTCTCCGCTGCGGCTCCAGAGCAGGACGCGACCGCAGTTGACTTCTCTGAATATCATGATGAGGAGGATGGTGGCAAAAAAGAGGTAGAGTGATTTGTCTGTACGGGCCCCGACGCAGAAGATGATGGCTAGTGTAAGGATAATCAGCTGCAGGTTCTCAATAAGACCGTTTTCGAAACCCCAAGAGTTGGGGGCGTAAAGGACGACCAAGAGGGAAATCGGAATCATGGTTGCGGTGAGCCATGTTGCGCTGTGGGTGGTGAAATCGAGTCTCTGCGTGTTCATGGTGAGTGCTATTCCGGCTATGATAGCATGTTAGTTGAAAAAAATCAAGTAGCCGGCGTAATTAACACAAAATATTATTGATGGAGTACTTGACGCCGTTGAATCTTTGATGGGGATGGCTGTTTATTTTAATTTGCGAGTAGGGGTACGGAGATGTTTTGTTCCGGTGGTGGCGTAAAGAAAAAGAACGGCTCGGGGGCATGGAGCTCCCGAGCCGTTGGCCGGTTGAAATGGGGGTGACCGTTACTTGATGGTAACGGTGCGGGTTTCACCCTTCTTGAGCTGAAGCTCGGGGAAGAGGATGAAGTCGTCCGTCAGGATGGCGCCCTCCACATTGCAGCTCTTGGCATCTTGGCCGGTGGCTGCGGTGGGGAACCACACGCCGAGGCGGCCTTTGTGGTCCATGTTGGCGGTGATGGTAAACTCTTTGGCGTTCTTCCATTCAATGGTGAACGGGCAGGGAGCCTGAGAGCAATCAAGAGAAGCAGACCAGGCGGGGTCACCATAGAAGGCTACCACATCGCGGTCATGCACGTAGCCGAGGGCGTCCTTGGCGTTTGCTTGCGTAATGTTTGCCCCTGAGCGCATGACTTCTGATTGCAGCTTCATGTCAATTTGCTCGCCGTTGAACTGCACATTGAGCAAGAGCGGGTCAATCTTTTGCGTGTTGGCAAGAATGAACTGGTTGTTCATGAACCATGCCTGGGAGAGCGGGGTGCCGTTGGCGGCATCGAAGAAGCAGCTGAGGGTACCCCAACCGCCGGCACCGTACCAAGAGGGCACTGTGTAGCCCACTACCTGATTGCAGGTGTAGGCAGACAGGGCAGTAACGGCCATGCTGTCTTTGGTGTGGCAGGCATCGCCGAACAAGCAGTTGCCGGCGGCCAACCAAATGCGGGTGGTACCATCGGGCTCAATGGCCGGTGTCTTGAGAATGTCTACCATTCTGCCCATGAGGGATGTATCACCCTGGCGAGCCTTGGTGAGCGGGCGGTAGAAGTAGCCCATTTGGCGCTTCTTGAGTTGGTAGAAGCGGTTGCCGTGCGGGAAGATGAGACCGCGGGAGAAAGGCATCTCAAGGTTGAACTGCGTGGCGTGGCTGGAGGTAACAACCATTTGCGGCTTGGCTTTTTCAAGCTGCTCTGCAAAGAGGCTCTGGAAACCGTTTTCCAACAGGTCTTTACCTTTCTCCGTGGTTTCATCATAGGTGGTGGTGGTGGGTTCTACACCGCCGTTCTGCTCCAGGATGGGGCTGTTGGTCCAGTCTGTAATGCAGTAGCTGTTTTCAAAGTGGTGCCAGCCTACATTGGTGGTGCCCAGCAAGCGTTTAATGACAAGGGGCTTGTCATCTTTGGCAATGCGCAGGGCGTCTTCTGCCGTGTAGCCGGTTACAATACCCCAAATGCAGTCACCCCACAGGTCTTCATCCACCTTGCGGGCGGCACGGTGCATGTGGTTAATGGTGTCTCTGCCTACCTCCTCCGGCTGCAGCACAAAGGCTGCGTAGCGGGCATCCGTGCTGCGCAGGGCCTCTGTAAGGGCTTCCTCCGTAAGGGCGGGGATAACCACCTTTTGAGCACCCGGGTATTTTTGAACCAAGGCATCTGCCACAGCTGCCCATGCGGGGTCTTTGGCAGTGGCCTCTGTGGTGACTACGGTGTAATCCTCAACCGTGGAGGCAACCTTGGCAATGGGGGGCTCCTCTGCTGCGGCTGCCGGGGCGGCCTGTTCTTCATCTGCCGGGGTGTAATCCTCCGGCACGGTGTAGTAGCAGTTTACATTCTTGTTGCCGAACACCTCCTTAGCCAGCTGCTGAATCTCCTCAAGCGTGATGGACTTGAAGTCGTCTACCACGTTGCGGATGCTCTCCAGCTTCTCGGGGTCGCTCTGCAGGTCTGCTAAGGCACTGCACCAGAAGGCGTTTTGTCGCAGGGATTTCTCTGTTGTGGCAATAATGGGGCGAATAGCGCACTGGAAGTCGTCTTCCGTGAACTCGCCGCGGCCCACACTGTCCAGAATCTCCATCATGGCGTCATTCACCAGCTTGCGGTTGCGCTTAACGCCGGCACTGGCAGCAACGATGGTGGCAGCATTGTCCATATCGGGGGCGGCCGTTACGGATACAGAGGGAGAGTAGGTTTCACCCATCTTGGCGCGGATGCCATCAAACAGCTTAGCGCGGGCAATGGAGGTAAGCACGCGCAGGCGGCGGGTGTGCTTAATATCCTTGCCGTTGCCGGCGGGGCGCACCTGTACCACAAGCGTTTTGTCAAGATTGGTCGGGTAACGGAAGAACTCCTCTTGGCCCCACGGGCGGAAGTTGACGGTGCTTTGCTCTTTGGTAAGCTGCGTGAACTCGGGGTTACGGGCAGGCATGGCACCGAAGGTTCGCTCGATAATGGGCAGGGCCTTCTCAATATCAAAGTCGCCCACCAGCGTTACCTCCATGGCACCCTTTTGCATGAAGGGCTCAATGGCTGCTTTTACCTGCTCTGCGGTGATAGCCTCTACCTGCTCTTTGGCGGGTACGGTAAAGCGAATATCGTCGCCATACAAAGCCTTGGCACTGTGCAGGGAGAATGCACCTTGGGGGGTGGTTTCAAGCTGCTGGTACATACCGGGCAGGCGGCGGTGAATCATGGCAATGGCCTCTTGGCGGTAGGCAGGGTGCATAATGCCGGCCACAATCAGCTTGCACTGCAGCTCCAAGTCTTCCTCTGTGGTGCCGCCGGAGTAGCTCATGCGGGTGTCACCCATGCCGAAGTTGAGGTCTACATTGTGCCCCAGCATAATGCGCTTGAGCTCATCCAAATCGTGAGCCTCAAGAGCACTCAGGCCTACTACGGAGCCTGCCACCATGTTAAGGCCGGGGATAAGCGGCATCTTGAGGTTGCCGCCGTCAATGGCTGCGCTTACCGTGAGGGCACCCTTGCGGTAGTCCGTGCGCTTCAGGTTCACCTTAATGCCGTTAGAGAGCGTAAGCGTGTGTACGTCAATGTCGGCAATGTGGTCTTGCTTCACAATCTTGCCGGGCTCGCCGATGTTGTCATAGGCAAAGGGCTTGGCGGCACGCAGCTCGGGCTTCTCTACAACCACCTTATTGGCGGCGTCAAAGGCGGCCTCCAGAGACTCTGCCGTCAGGTCTGCGGGGATGGTGCCCGTGGCCGTCAGCTTGCTGGCTGCTGCGTTGTAGGCCTGCTCAAGGGCGGCGCGGCAGCAATCCGGGTTTTGCAGAATCAATTGTACGGCAATCTGGAAGACGCGCAAATCCTCCTGCGGGGAGGTGTGTACCTGCTTGTCGCCCACGGCGGATACCAGGTAAGATGCCATCTTGTCTGCCGTGGTGCTCTCCCAGGTCTCAATGGAGTGGGTGAGGTCAGAGGCAATGCCGGACAGAACCTCTGTAAACTCATGAGCCTCAAAACCGTACTGAATAGCCTTGCGCAGCTCTTGCTCTGCTCGGCTCAGGGCTGCCTGCCATTTGTCGGGGGAGGCAGATACGCTCAGGCTGAAAGTGTCTGCGGCGTTGTAGATAATCTCACTGCCTACACCGGCACCGTTAAAGGGGGAGTCTGCCTGTTGGGCAATGCGGCTGAGACGCTGGTTTACCATGGCGCAGGCCAGTTGCAGCGGCATGTCCTTAATGCGCTTCTCAAGCGTATCGGGCTCATTAGCATAGGGCTTAACCGTTGCAGCAGAGATATTGACCGTGGCTTGCTCCTTAACAGGCAGCACACGTACCGTGCGGCCGGTGTTGCTCAGGGTACCCAGAGCAGGGTGCTCGGGATTCTCTGCCTTGGGCATGCTCACAAAGTGGTTGCGAATCCACTTCTCAGCCGTGGCGGCATCAAAATCACCCGTTACGATGAGCGTCATGCGCTCGGGCACATAGTGCTTCTTGTAATAGTCGCGGAACAGCTCGTAGGGGGCGTTCTTAATCACATCCTCACTGCCTATGGGCATGTATTTGGCAACACGTGTACCCTCGGTCAGCTGGTCAATGGTAGAAATCATGGCGCGGTAGCTCTCAGAGTCACGGCTCTTGAGCTCGCTCACAATAATGCCGCGCTCGTGGTCCAGAGCCTCATCCTCAAGGGTGGCGCCATCGGCAAAGTCACGCATAATGGTGAAAGCAAAATTTACCGTCTCGCTGTTCAGATTCGGCAAATCCAGCATGTACACCGTGTGCTGCAAAGACGTGTAGGCGTTGGCATCTCCGCCGAAACCCAAACCCAAGCGTTGCATGGCCGGTATCAACTCACCGCGCTTGAAATTGCGGCTGCCGTTGAACACCATGTGCTCCAAAAAGTGAGAAATACCACTCGTCTCGTCATTCTCGTCCAGCGAACCGGTTTGCACAAACAGGCGCACACTGGCGCGACCTGCCGGTTCCTTGGTCGGGCGAATCATATAGGTTAACCCATTATGCAGCTTACCCACAATCAATTGCGGGTCCTGTTGCAGCTGCAATGCCTGCTCAGGTGTCATGGCTTGTGCCGTTGCGGCTGCCTGTTGTACCTCCTCGGCAGGTGCGGGAGCCTGGGCGTATGCATAGGTTGCAGCCCCGGCCATCACCATCAGCGTTGTCGTTATGGTTCTGTTCATAATCAAAAATTGATTTTCCCTACCATACCACAATGAATATCCTTTGTCGAACCATCTTTTTTATAATGACACCAAAAAACGGTTTTTGCTCTGTATGACACCAATCTTTCCCGCTTTCCGCTTTTTTCTGCTTGACTCCCACCCCCGCCTTTTGCTACCATGACCCCGGCCCTGTAGCTCAGTGGTTAGAGCAGGCGACTCATAATCGCTTGGTCGCGGGTTCGAGCCCCGCCGGGGCTAGGCTAAACAAAAAAGCAAGTACCTCACGGTGCTTGCTTTTTTGTTTCCTTTTCTCCCACTGTGGATTACGGCTCGAACCCGCGACCGAGCGGGCAGGCTGCGAGTGACGCAGCAGCCTGCCCCCAAGCCGAGCAGACACCTCTGCGAGGGAACCGCTTGCGCAGCAATCGGCTTGGGGGGTGGGTAGAGCCCCGCCGGGGCTATTGCCAAAGGCTGCATTCCTTAAATTGAGGGGATGCAGCCTTTTTCTGTTTATGTGCAGATATTTAGGCTCTTCGTCTAACATTGTGGAATGAGCCGCTGGAGAAAGAGAAAAAGACGGAGAAAAGTAATAGAGAAAAGCACAAAAAGATTGAGCATGGAGGAGAAATCTCCTACCATGCTCGGTGTTGTGTTTTTGAAGTACTTGA
>JAZRBG010000029.1:0-1071 GCA_045634945.1 Akkermansia sp.
CATAGAACCATGTAGGGATTCCCACGCTGCAGCACTCGCTCACGCGCGGCATCTTCTCCATAAGGTCAAAAGCTGATGCCAGCCAACCCTCATCCTTGTACGATGGTGCCTGCGAGAGCAACATCAACGCATCGTCAACAGCCACATCGTCGCGCCCTGCAAGCCACACACCAAGGTGAGCAGCCTCCATTGCACCCGGGCCGCCACCTGTTACCACCAAGCAACCCTGCTCGGCAAGATGTTTTGCAATAAGCACCACCTTGCGGTAATTCTCATCGGTGCGCAAGAGAGCATGCCCACCCATCACCGCAACAACCTTGCGCTCGTCGTAACGAGAAAGTAAATCGTGTAAGGCATCACTCATCGAATGGTCGTGCAACGAACGCGCAAGCGTCTCGGCAATGTCCGCCGCCTGCTTGCCACACTCCATATAATGACGGTATATGCGGGTATCGTAACACTGCTCAAAGGTAGAGGGATTGCGGTAGTCATACCCGGCATAAAGCGTTGCCGGAGAGTACAACTGCGCCGGGAAAGGGTTGAACGGCACAGGCAACTGTGGCAGCACGCAGCAATCGGGCGCAAGCTCCGCGCGCATAACATCGGGCATCGAGCACCCAAAGAAAATACAATCCTCGAAACGGCACTGCACGGCATTGCGCCCGAACTCAATGTTCTGGAAAGCATAGTGCCGCAGCACCACCCCCGGCACAATCAACGGCAACAGAGCATCATAGCTCTCTATTTCAATGTATTTGTTCATAGTAACTTTAGAAGCTGTTTAAATTTCTAAAAAAGATATTTTCTTATCGAAGCTGGGCGATATAAATTTAGGTAATAATATAGAATGTTGCCCCAAAACTTCAAAACTCATCATTCGTGTCATATCGACCGTATGGGAGACGTGTTGTTGAGGGCATGCCCGAAAAAATCTCAAAATAATTTAAAAGAGATTTCTCAGTCGCAAAGCTTCTTCGAAATGACAAATGCTCTGTCGGGATTACATTACAGAGGCATCTTGGGCCAATTGCTATATCATTGCTTAATTTCAAACAGCTTCTTAGTTTGCAT
>JAZRBG010000030.1:0-27523 GCA_045634945.1 Akkermansia sp.
CTGGCTCTTACTGATGCCGCCTTGTTCACCATCTACCACTTTCACGAGGCGCGGCTGGCAGTGGGTGACACAGTGCTCTCCCATCTCCACGCCAATATAACGCCGCCCCATTTTGTGAGCAACTGCTGCAGTTGTTCCGGAACCAAGGAATGTGTCCATTACAATATCTCCTGGTCTTGAGGAAAACGCGAGCACACGTTGTATGAGTTTTTCTGGTTTTTTCCCATTTTTAAATTCGACGCCTCCTTCATTATGTAAGTTATTAATACCTATATCGTTCCATATATCACCTATAGGCGTTGCAGGATTCAGATTACCATCTATAAATTTAAGTTTTTCTATACAAAACAAAACCTCCTCTCGCTTGTAGGCAATTTTTTTCATTCCCCTAGCAGTAGTAACCATTCTAAACTTATCATCATTGGGTAATTTTTTGAACTCTTCAGTATCTGTTCTTGCGGTTCTGAATATACAATCTGCATTTTGCATACAGAAATTGACGTACTCTTCCTCTGATTTTATATTAACACCACTTTTTGTTGCCGCTTCTTTCAATGAAACTACTGTCCATTGAGAACAGTCATCTGGACATTCCCATTTTTTTATTGCAAAACTATTATATCTATTAAAAGCCTCATCCCATTTACATTTTTCATATTGTGGATTGAAACGTAAATAATTCTTATTTTTTGAATAGCACAATATATACTCCTTTAGTTTTGGGATTTTTTTCCCTTTGTGAGACATTTTAACTCCACTCATATGTGACATTTTAATGCAAACAGTTGTAACAAAATTCTCTCTTCCGAAAATTTCATCACACATGACTTTCAGATATGCCTGCTCGCAATCATCTATTTGAATCCATACGATTCCATCCTCTGAAAGAAAATCTCTAAGGAGACTCAGGCGAGGATACATTAGAGCTAACCACAAAGAATGCTCAACATTGTCATCATAGTGTTCGAATGCATTCCCCGTATTGTAAGGAGGGTCGATATAGATACACTTGACCTGTCCGGCATAGTAAGGGAGAAGAGCTTTCAGGGCATCGAGATTATCTCCCTGTATCAGCAAATTGTCGGAGTTTTTGTCTCCATAATGAAGTGAATCGACCTCCTCAAGAACCCTGTATTGGACTTGGGAGGCCGCCTCAATATCTGCGCTGCGTGTTAACCAGTGAAGTATCGGCATGTGTAACTACTATTCCTTGGCGAGCATAATGATTCCGAAAGATGAAGTCAAGCTTAAACTGTTTTTCCTTTGAAAATTATTGGGTAAAGTCTAATTCTAATATGAGGAAGTAGCAAAATAATTTGACCTTCCGCAGACTCTTTTCATAAATCATTAAGGTATAACATAACTTCATCTTTCGGAATCATGAACTTAGGAATCAACAGACAGATAACAGAAGAAGAAATGGCAGCGATAACGTTGCTGAGGAGTACGGGGATAAGTGTATTGACTGCGGCGCAGGTGGCGTGTGCGGTGGTGACCCGTTTTGAGGCTTATGCGCCCACGCAGGGAACGGAAAGCAAGAATCCCCATTTATTGACATGGTGTATGAAAATCATCGATTCTGGCATTGAGGCCGTAGCTCTGAGGGAGCGGACGGTGAGTTTGGCAGAGGCAGGATGGGCAAGTGTGGAAGCAAGAGAAGACTGCAAGGAAACAACAAAACGGGATTTACGGTATTTTTTGAGAAAGATATTGAAATTGCCACTGGTGGCAGAATTACCCTTGCGGGCTATCACCACGGCACAATGCCGCGACATGTTGGAACAAGCATTCGGGGGTAGTAAGAGCATGTATATCAAAGGTCGGGCGTTGCTGCACAGTGTGTTTGCCTATGGCATACGGCGGGAGTGGTGCGATGCGAATCCCGTAGCAAGAATTGAGGTACCCAAGGTACAGGAAACACCCAAAGAGCCCCTGCCCTTGGCGGATGTGCAGCGATTGCAAGAGACGGCGCAGAGACCGGAGTTCAGGGATATGAAGCTATCTCTCAACCTGCTGTTGTTCAGCGGGATTCGGCCTACCGAGGTAAGCCGATTGAGGGCGGAAGATTTCTGCTGGCGAGAGCAAGAGGTTATCATACGCCCAAGCAAGAGCAAAACGGGAGGCGGGCGTGTTGTACCGATACGAGGCGTGAAACAGTTGAGGCAAGAGGAACGTGTGATACCGCCGGCATGGCAAAAGCGCTGGCGGGCGCTGCGACGGGCGGCAGGGTTTCGTCACTGGGTGCCGGATGTATGCCGCCACACTTTTGCCAGTTACCACGCGGCGTATTTCAGAAACCTGCCCGAGCTGCAGCTTGAGATGGGGCATAGGGATGTGAGCCTGCTGCGCACACGCTATATGAGCCCTGCGTTGCGCAAAAATGCCAAGAAGTTTTGGATGATGGGGGGATGAAATTTTGAATGTTGGATGTTGAATGTTTGATATTTACCTGCGGGCGGTTGATGCCGAACAATCGGGGTTGCAGGGGTGCAAGAATTATTTTCGGAGCGTGGGCTTCTGCCCCGCCGGCTACTGTACACTCAAGGGGAGGCTGGCGAACCTTGTACTCTGCGAGTACAGCGGTGATATTCAGCGCATCGGCTACCCCGTTATCAAACTCAACGGCGGGAGAAGATAGAGCGTTTTTTCTCCGGTTTAAGGATGGGCAAGGCCACCAACAGCAACAGCCACACAAGGAGCATAATGCCGATGTGGAACCACTGGGCTTGAGCCATGCGCACCCATGCTTGCCAAAGTAAAACGCCGAGCCAAGCGAGCATAACGAGCATTTTGAATACCCAAGGCAAAGAGGGGATGAATCTTACAGCCAAGAACAGCCCCAACAGCACGGCTACGATGCGCCATGTGAAAGAGGTAATGAGCGGGTTGTACCACAAAGACGGCAGAGGAGAGCCGGGCTTGATGACAGTCTCCCGCACTTCTTGAGCACAGAGTTGGGATAAGGTGGAGGCCACTAAGTTAAGGCGGGCGGCGGGCTCTTTGGTTGTAAGGGGTTGCATGAGCACGGCTGCTGCATACGGGGCAGCAGTTTCACCCACTTTTTCCTTACCGTCAATCACATCGGTCAAATCCATGGAGTGAACACGCACACCGATGAGGGTGATACGCCCATGGATATCAATGGGTAACACCAGAGAACCGATACGAATCTCTTTACCGAGCACCACATGCACCTTATCAGGGGGGCATTGACGAGCCTCCAACGCAAGGCGCAGCGGGAGGGTGGGCAGGATTTCGCCATTCCAACGCACAAGCAGCGGGAAAGAGCGTTCTGCAAGCGCAGCGGGGTTTTGAGTGAGCTCCTCATCTTCTATCCAATCGGGCGCCCAAGTAAGTGCGGTGGTACCGTCTGCGGTATCCAAATCATTCTCAACCTGACGGTTTGCGGCAGGCAATTGAGAGGTGTCGCCCGCTACCTGCGCGGTGGGAATAACGTAAGAACGGAACTGAATGGGGGTAAGGTCTGCCTGTGCCGTGGTGCGGCCACGCATACCCAATACCACGCGCTCATACAACTTATTGTTTTGCAATGCAGCACACAACAACAACTGCCCGGCAGCTTGCGTGCCGCCCTCCCAAATAAAGGGGGCAGATACGGCCAAATGACGCACACCTGTCTCAGAGATTTTTTTGAGCAAAGCCGCAAAATCCTGCGCCCCCCATTCTACCGAGGCAAAGCTGTCTTTCACTTGCTCGGGGCGCAAATCAATCATGCCGATGGTGGGGCACTCCAGGCGCACATACTCCACCGGCACGGGCGGAGATACGGGTTGTTTCTCTCCTGCTTGCAGCAGTGTTACCGTGGTGGCGTTAAGCTCTTGAGATGCAGCGTTGTATATAAGCTCATCCACGCGTTGCAACAAAGAACCTGCTGTCAACAGCAACGTAGACAGCACAACATACCACACCAAAATGCGGCCCCATTTTATACGTGATTTAGCAGCCATTGCGCAAGAGGATAGGCAAAAGATGATTCAGGCGTACGGGATGCCGCCAAACGCAAGGCGCGCACACCGTTGGGTATCATGTTGAGATACCAGTCTTTATTTTGATTATAACCGATGTTGGCATAAGCCCCCAAGGCCTGCATGAGACGCTGTAAGGCACATGCGTAGAAAACTTCATTGTTGAGGGCGGTACCGCGTATCCGCTCGGCAGCAGCCAACAGCTCATCACACAGTTGGGGCTCCAAGCTCATGTACGGGTCAAACACGAGGGATGCCAGGTCATACTCAGCCAAACCGTAGCGCATACCCTGAAAATCAATGAGGTACGCCACGCCTTCTTTGAGCATGATGTTCTGGCTCTGAAAATCGCGGTGAACGGGCACACGGGGCAAAACGGCAAGAGAATCTGCCACCGAGCGAGAGGCCGGCAATTCCATAAAAGGCAGAGGATTCAGCCCGAGGTGACGGCCCAGAAAATGCTCTGCAAAATACCCCTGCTCCCAGCGGTACATGGCGGCATCAAAAGCGGGTTGCATGGGCCATGCGGGCGTGAGTGCATGCAAGGCATGCACGGCCTCTATGGCTGAGCAATAAGCAGAATAACGCTCATGCCAAGGGGCATTCTTCAGTCCCAGCAAATCCGCAGCCCCCAAATCTTCCACCAAACACGTGCCGCAACCCTGTCCCTCATCACGGTAACGCAATATCTGCGGCACCCTAACGCCCTGCTCAGCCAAACCGCGGGCAGCATCTACAAAAGAGGCATTATCGGCGCGGGCGGCAGTCCAATGCACACCGATAATACCACATGCTTGCCCCTGCGGGCATACGCGCATAATGACTCGGCCCGATGCACCGGCAACAATAAGCAGCAAATCAGCCACATTCACCTGCACCCCATGCTCATGGCAAAGGGCGGCAATGTGCCGGGCTCCGTCAAGCTGAGGCATGGCAAATCAATCTACTCGGAAAAAGCTGAGAGTGGGCTCTTTCTTTTCCGGCGCGGGCGTTTCCTGCGGGGTCTCGTCAGGCTTTTGCTCAACCTCGGGGGTAGGCTCTTCCTCCAAAGGCTCCACGGGAGGAGGCTCCGGCACGGGGTTGGCGCGGAAGAATTGCCCTGAGGCAGATGCAGGCTCTGCCGCTTTCTTGATTACCGGCACAAATGCGGACTTTTCGGCAGATTCAGGCTTGCCGAGAATCCCTTGTTTATGAAGCAGCAGCTTCTCCAACATGACGGCAATTTGCACCAGCAGCTCAATAACACAGGCAATGGCCAGCGGACTGCAAGATACTACCAGAGCAGACACAAAGGCAGCGGCACTATCCGGGCGAGGCCCACCGAACTGGGCACACAGCAGTACAACCCCGCAAAACGAGAACAGTACGGCCAACAGGTGAGCAAAAATGACGGCAACAAACATACGCGTGGGAATCAATCTTCGGATTCAGACTGCTTTTGAGCCTCTTTTTCAGCCTTCTTCACATCTTTGACATACTGTTTCCAGTTGGAAGCCAAGAAAGAAGACACCTCCAACCCACTTGCCTCGCCGAGCTTGTTACCTTGGGCATCCAGCGCAACCATGCACGGCAGAGAGCTCTTACCCGCATGCGGGAACGGAATACCGGCGCGATCGGTAGGGGATACAATGGGGAAACGCATTTTGGCCTTTTTAGCCCATTTGGCAGCAGTTTCTTCATCGGCATCCACATTCAACATCACAAGCTCAGCACCCTTACCCTTCATCTTTTTATATGCAGCCACAATTGCAGGAGCTTCTTTAACGCAGTTGGGGCACATATAACGAGATTGGTAGATAAAGTAGACCTTGGCATCCAGTTTAGGCTGGGTTTTCGTCACATATTTACGGTCTACAAGAGAGGCAGGCACAAGGGGCAAATCCTCAGCTGCCACCTCTTCGGTCTTATCCTTGGCAGCATAAGCACAAGGGCAAAGAGCACCGCCGGCAAGAGCGGCCAAACACATGATGGAGAATATCGTTTTCATTGTCAATATATGATGAATACCGAGAATTAAAGAGAAAATGGTTACGGAGCTCCCGTGAACTCCGTAACCGTTGAACTGTTATCAGGCCTTGGCAAAGGTGTCCTCGCAGGGGCAAGCTGCCATGGTCCAAGTGGCCTTACCACTCTCCGCAATGTGCACAAGGGCATGGTAAGTGTCCTCAGTATCAGCACCCACGGCAGCGGCTACCTGAGCAGCGGTGGCGGGGGTAGAGGTCAACGCAGCCTCAGCATCGGCAAGAAGCTTGAGGAATACGTTGGCTGCCAACTTACCGGCCTGTACGCCGGGCTGGTGATAGGCGTTGATGTGGATGAGGCTGGCGTAGAAGCTTACGGCACGCTCAAACAGCGCAATAAGCATACCCAGCGTGTAAGCATTTACCGTGGGGATAGAGATGGTAATGCTTTGGCGACCACTCTCACTGAGGGCTTTGCGGGTACCACGCAAGAAACCTTGCAGGTAATCACCGGCGGTAAAGCTACCCTCTACCTTAACGGTGTCCGTGGGAGCTTGGCGCACCTCAATGAAGGTGACAAAGAAGTTGTTGAGGCCGTCGCGCAGCTGCTGCACATAAGCGTGCTGGTCGGTAGAACCCTTGTTACCGTATACGGAGATACCCTGGTTGACGGTATTGCCGTCCAAATCAAGCTCCTTACCCAGTGACTCCATGATAAGCTGCTGGAGGTACTTGGAGAAAAGCACAAGGCTGTCCTTGTAGGGCAACACCACCATATCTTTCTTGCCCTTGCCCTCACCGGCAGCATACCAGGCAAGTGCCAGTTTCATGGAAGCGTTGGCTGCGGTGTCTGCCACGCGGGTGTGGGCATCCATATCGGCAGCACCTTTAAGCAAGGCATCTACATCTACCCCCTGAAGAGCAGCAGGGACAAGACCCACTACGGATGTCTCAGAGGTGCGACCGCCCACCCAGTCTTCCATGGGGAAACGCTTGAGCCAGCCCTCTGACACGGCCACCTTGTCAAGGGTAGAGTCTACACCCGTAACGGCTACGGCCTGAGGAGCAAAGGCTACACCTTTATCTGCAAAGTAGGCTTGGGCGCATACCATACCGTTGCGAGTCTCAGGAGTGCCGCCGGATTTGGAGATAACCACGGCAAGAGTCTCAGTCAACGGCAGCGTGTCAAGCACCTTGTACATGCCGTCGGGGTCAGTGTTGTCAAGGAAAGCCATGTTAAGCCCATCTGCGGGCAAAGCATCGGCCACCAACTCCGGGCCCAAAGCAGAGCCACCGATACCGATTACCAAGCAAGTGGAGAACTTCTTACCGTTGGGGGCAAGAATCTTACCGCTATGCACATCTGCGGCAAAGGCTTTGAGGTCTGCCAAAGGCTCATCAATCTTGGCACGCAATTCGGCAGTGGGGGCAATGGCGCTGTTACGCAGCCAGTAGTGGCCCACCATGCGATTTTCATCGGGGTTGGCAATCACACCGGACTCCAGAGCGGCAATATCGGCATACGCACGCTCGATGAGCGGATTCATTTCAGTAAGGAACTCATCAGTAAGAGGGAGTTTGGAGAAATCGAGGGAGATTCCCATCTCCGGATAACGCAGAAGCTGTTGTGCATACTGTTTCATAACGCGCAGTATTATACGCGCGGGCGCGGTCTTTGGCAAGCAGAATCACTGCAACTGTCAGTTTACGGGCTCTTTTTCAGTATATTTGCAGATAGAGCAGGATTAACGTCAACCGCAGAAACGGGAGTCAGAAGAAAAGGCTCTGACCCCATTTGTTACAAGGCCGGGAAAAATCAGTTTATCAGTGCTGCCAGCCCATCATCAGGAAAGGTTGGCAGCTCACACGGCAGGCTTTGTCGCCGGTGGCGGGGGTGAACCATATTTCCCACTCAGAGCCATAATACTCACCCCAATTACCGCTGCTCACAATGAGAGAATCCTCGCTGCTGATAACGCGGCACACCTCCCCGAGCTTTACCTCCGGCCGCCAGCGTTTACTGAAGGCAACAGGCTTATGAGTAGTGTACTCATGCGCCCTCAGCTCAAATGTGCCTGCCTCATAATCAACAGGTATCACCATCATCATATCATAAACACCCGGCGAATTCTCCCAAAGGCAAAGGAACGGATACGAAGGCGTGGGAGGAAGCAACGAGTCCAGCGTCTCGAGTGTGGGATTCTCGGCCAGCGGAGCCAACGCGTCATCCAGCCGACGGAGTGCTGCAAGCAGAACATGGTGCTTGGACGGCTCACTATACCACATACCCACCGCATGCGCTACAAACCAACCATTTTGCAAGGGGAGCTTCCAGCGTGCCGCGGGATAATCTGCCGCGGTTCTCACCCCGGAGGAAGAATGTATTCTGAACTCTCCAAGGTATGCGCGCAACACATGGGTCTGCGGGTCATTCTCGTGAGCGAGGTAAAGAGGCCCATCCACTGGCAATACAGGGGAATTGAATCGCGGATTCGTGGCCTCAGCATACAGCGCACGCAACATGTATTCATGCAGCAGTTCCGGAGCCTCAGCGGAGAGCTTCAGCAGATTCGGGGCTGACAATTCCTGAGCAGCAGCCGTTTCCGTATCTGAGCAGGTAATTCTCGGCAGATTCGGTCTCAGAGCACGGAGTTCTTTCACACGCCGAGGAATATCCATATTACTGAAAAAGGTCATATCACGCGGCAGCACAAAATCCTTATCCTCAGGAACAGTCAGCCCGTAGGCATAATAATCAGGGCCGCCGCTTAACATTTGCATAAAACCGGCACAGGCTACCCCCACTGCCACTACCGCGGCCAGTGCGGCGGAGCCCCAGCAGCGCAGCACGCGCTTTACCTCCCCCTGCTTAAGCAACCGCACCGTCATTATCAGCAGCCAGAGCGGCACACACACACACATCAACACCCCAAGCAGAAATAAAAGGGCACCCGTTACGCCGAAGGGTATCAACCAAAACGGATATTCCCCCATGTATGAGGCAACCATAGAGCAAGCCACGCCTATCAAAAATCCCGGAAGCAACATTGCAGCAGCCCCCAGGGGCAGCATCCAGCAGCTGTTCAGAAAAGTCTTCAGGGCATATAGGCATCTCTTCCTCATGAGCTCATGCTACGTTATTTCTCACTCACAGTCAAGTTCAATGTGACGGATTATACGGGCAATTTACAATACATGAAAACAAATATGTTAGTAATTGTGGAAAAGATGATTGACGAAACCTGACCGTGTGTGTTATATTGTACCACAGGACGCGTAACAACAAACTCCTCCGAATTGTGAGCGGAAAAGAACGACAGAAAATTACAGACCTGACCGAACTGGTCAAGGGTGGGAAGCGATTGCCGAAATGGTTGGTATTGTGGGCAGAAAAAAAGCTGGGACTGCATGCCTTGAATGTGGCTCACAATAAGATTGAAGATGAATGGGATGCCGGCAGCGACGAGAATTTCTTTAAACTTGCCTGCAAATACCTCAACCTTAATTATGAGCTGGAGGGGCTGGAGAATATCCCCAAAGAAGGCCCGTGCGTCATTGTCAGCAACCACCCGCACGGCATGTCAGACGGGCTCATGTTCGGCGACATTGCCATGAAGGCGAGAAGCGATGTTCGCATTGTGGTAAACGAGTTTTTGCACCACGTGCGCGGCATGCGCCCCTACCAGATTACGGTGGATGTATACGGTGGCGAGGCCGCCAAGCGCGCTAACATGCAAGGCATGAGAGAGATGCTGCGTTGGCTTAAAGAGGGGCACTGCCTGTTGGTGTTCCCCAGCGGGTCGGCGGCCACGTGGTCTTGGAAAGACAAGCGTGTGATAGATGACCCGTGGCAGCAAAACATATCTGCCATTATCCGCAAAACAGGTGCCACGGTAGTGCCCATGCACTTCTCGGGGCACAACGGTTTATTCTTCCAAACGGTGTCCGTATTGGCCAAGGGGATTCGCTCCAACTTCTTGGCAAGAGAGATTTTGAGAGACGGCAAAACGCTGCATAAAGTGCGCATCGGCAAGCCCATCAACCCGACAACCCTTGCCATTACCGAGCAGGATGAAGAGCTGACGGATTTTCTGCGCCTCAACAGCATGATGCTGAGATATCCGAAAAACGAAGTCATCCGCACTACTGAGCAGCCCGACCGAGAACCGATTCAGGCCAGCGAACCGCAGGAGCTGTTGGCAGCTGAAATTGAATCATTACCGGAGGATTGCCTGTGTGCGCAGAACACAAGTGCCCACCTGAACGTCTACGCCGCCAAGGCTGAGCAGATTCCCCTGATGATGAAGGAAATAGGTATTCAGCGTGAACGCACTTTCCGCGCCGTGGGTGAAGGTACCGGCAAATCCATTGATTTGGATGAGTATGACCCGCACTACGAGCACCTCATCATGTGGAATACGCAAGACCGCAAACTTGTAGGTGCCTACCGCATCGGCAGAACGGATGTTATCATGGACAGCCCCAAGGGCTTCAAGGGTATTTACAATTCGGCATTCTTTGAGTTCAGCCCCAAGATTCAACAACTTCTGCGCCGCGGTATTGAAATGGGGCGCGCCTTTATCACCCCCGAGTACCAGCGACACCCCGCCTCTCTTGATACGCTGTGGATGGGTATAGGCCGTTACCTCTGCAAGCACCCCGAATATCGCTATCTTTACGGTACCGTAAGTGTCAGCAGCGAGTACGAGCCCTCCACCCGCGCGCTCATTCTCTCATTCCTGCAACACCACTGCATGAACGAAGAATTGGCTAAGGAAGTCAAAGCATATTTCCCGCCGAAGGCTCTCAAACTGTACAGCGAAGACGCGCGTTTGATTCCGAAAGGCTTAAAAGATATTCGTCTGCTGAGCCACATGGTAACGGATTTGGAAAAAGACGGCAAGCATATCCCCGTATTGCTCAAGCAATATCTGCGCTTGGGTGGGCAGATGCTCTCCTTCGGCATTGATGAGGATTTCGGCGGCACCTTGGATGGTCTGGTTCTGGTTGACATGTGCAAAGCCCCTGCCCGTGTGCTGCGCCGTTTCTGTGGCAAAGATTATGTTCCGCGCCCGGATGATTGCCCTGGGTGCGATAAATAACGCATTTCAACACATCAAAAGGCTCATACCGCTGCATGCCGTATGAGCCTTTTTGTTTCTGCTCAGCTCCAATCTCTCCGGCGTACGCGCTTACAAAGAAAAACTTACTTACGGGTACGGGCTCCTACAACGTAGGTGGGGCGTCCCTTATTCTCCATATATAACTTACCGAGGTAAATACCCAAAATACCCAGCATAAACAACTGCACGCCGCTAATGGCAAGCACGGTAGCCACAATGGAAGGCCACCCCAGACTGATGGCAGATAACCCGCACAGCGTCACAATCAACACATACAGAAAATAGGCAAAGGCCAACACGATGGAGACCAAGCCCAATACAATGGATATATACAGGGGGCGCACGGAATAACCGACTATGCCACTGAGTGCCAGTGCGCACATTTTGCGCAAGGTAAACTTGGACTCACCGAACTTGCGCTCATGCGGGGTATACGGTAAAACCTCCGTACGCAAGCCGCTCCACGGCAACAGACCACGCAGGAAAAAATCTTTATCGTGGCAATTCACCACAAACTCCAGCACACCGTGGTCCACAAGTCGGAAATCTGACATACCGGGTTGCATTTTCACCCCGCTCAGCCAACTGAATACACCATAAAAAGCCTTGGAGCTCAGCTTTTTGAAAAGAGATATATTTCTCCCGGCATCCTCACGTGCCGCTTGTACGATGCGAGCTCCATTTTGCCATGCTGCCACCATCTCGGGTATAAACTCAATGGGGTGCTGCAAATCGGCATCCAAGGTAATATACACATCTGCACGGTAATGAGCACAAGCTTCTTCAAGACCCGCTTTCAGGGCGTTTTGGTGCCCGAAATTACGGGCAAAACACAGCCCCTCCACTCTGTCATGGCTCTTACTGAGGGATTCTATTACCCCCCAGCTGTTATCTCGGCTGCCATCATTCACAAACAAAACACGCCAATCGTAGGCGGACAAATACTTCTCTGCCGTTTCTACAAACAAGGGTATATTTTTCTCCTCGTTATAGCAGGGAACTATCAGCTGCAAGCGTATATCGGTCGGTTGTTCGCTCATGTCGCGCCCATTATACCTTAATATGGCGTCGGATTCCAGCCTTTTTCAACAATTTTCATTTATTTTTCGTATTTCCTATTGACATAATAGGCTATTTATGTTACACAGCTGTTCTACAATCGTTACGCGCATGAAAAACAAGAGATTCGAGACCTTACAACTGCACGCGGGCCAAGAGCAGGCAGACCCAGCAACGGGGGCCCGCGCCGTGCCCATTTATGCTACCTCAGCCTACGTGTTTGACAGCTGTGAGCAGGCAGCGGACCGCTTTGCACTGAAAGAAAGCGGCAACATTTACAGCCGCTTGACCAACAGCACGCAAGAAGTGTTGGAAAAACGCATGGCTGCTTTGGAAGGAGGCATCGGGGCTCTTGCGTTGGCATCCGGTGCGGCGGCCATCAGCTACACCTTACAGGCGTTGGCTCAAAACGGCGGCCACATTATTGCGCAAAAGACCATATACGGCGGCAGCTACAACCTGCTGGCACACACATTACCCGCCTTCGGCATCAGTAGCACCTTTGTAGACATACACAACGAATCTGAAATAGAAAACGCCATTCGCCCTGAGACCCGTGCCATTTATGCAGAGACCATGGGCAACCCCAATTGTGATATCCCGGATTTGGAGGCCTTGGCTCAACTGGCTCACCGCCACGGATTACCGCTGGTGGTAGACAACACCTTTGCCACGCCTTACCTGCTGCGCCCCATAGAGCACGGGGCGGATATCGTAGTACACTCCGCCACCAAGTTTTTGGGCGGACACGGTACCACGCTGGGCGGCATTGTGGTAGACGCCGGCAAGTTTGACTTGGCAGCAAGCGGCAAATATGCAGGTATTTCAGCCCCCAATCCGTCTTACCACGGGCTCAGCTTCACAGAGGCAGTAGGCAATGCCGCATTCATCATCTACCTGCGCGCCATATTGTTGCGTGATATGGGTGCCTGCATATCCCCCTTTGCGGCTTTCCAATTGCTGCAAGGCATAGAGACTCTTTCTCTGCGCATGGAGCGACACGCCGCCAACGCAGCTGCTGTCATTGATTATCTGGCAAATCACCCGCATGTTGAAAAGGTCAATCACCCCGCCCTGCCCGTACACCCCAACCATGAGACCTACGGCAAGTTTTTCCCCAACGGCGGCGGTTCCATCTTCACTTTTGACATCAAAGGCGGGCAAGAAGCAGCGTTCCGCTTCATCAACGCCCTGCAACTCTTCTCCCTGTTGGCGAATGTGGCAGATATGAAGAGTCTGGTCATTCACCCGGCCAGCACCACTCACTCCCAAATGACGGCAGAAGAGCAATCAGCCTGCGGCATTACCCCCGGCACCATCCGTCTTTCCATCGGCACGGAGCATATTGATGATATCATTGCAGACCTGGAGCAGGCCTTTGCCGCATGCCGGGCAGTACAAAATTGACAACGAAAGCAAAATATGCTAAAGTTCAGCCCATGAGATACTATCTTATGGGCTGCTTTGTTATGGTACTGTTTCTTAACAGTTGCATCATGACCACCAATCTGGGTGGTTTTACGGATGACCTCGCCGTTGACAAAGCCTACCGCATCAGCACCAAGGCTGACAAACCGGACCAAGACCACAATTGGGAAACAGCATCTCCCCATGATTTCTCCATCTACGAGCTGGACGGCAAGTATTATATGGAATTATACTATGCCATGGCGCAAAAGGAAACCGCACTGCTGCGCGCTAAAGATGTGTGGGGAAACGAAGGAACCTACATCCGCATGTGGAAGGCTGATGAAGAGCGCATCAAAAATCTCACACCCTCCCCCTACATGGTGCAGTTAAACAAAAAGCTTGTATATGAGTGCCTTCAAATTGAGATTAATGAGGCAGATGATGCAGAAACCGTCATCATACCCAAAGACGAGTTCGATTTCAGCAGAGCCACCCGCTGTACCCCCAAACTGACAAGAGACAGCTATCATAAGAATTATCACGAACTTGCTCAATACCTACCCGTTATCCCGGAGCAAAAAGGCACCGTTCATTACCTGCTTCAACCCATCTCTTGGCCGCTGAAAGTGGTGGATGCCATACCCATCTGTCTTTATAAGTTGAGCTTTTGGTTGGTAACAAGACCGTACGCCATTAAAGAACAACTGCAATCAGACCGCCCGATATATCATCCGAAACTCGGGACCGACAGCGAGAGAATCCCGTAAAAGAGCGCCGCAAGCAGCTAAAAACAAAAATTCGCGCTTGCTATTCATTCAGAAATGCGTATAATATCGCCCGCGCGTCAGCCGCGTGAGCTGATGCCGACAGAACAAAACGATACAGAATTAATCAGACAATGAACAAGAATCCCCGAGTAGCTATTGTGGGCGCCACCGGTGCGGTAGGTGTCGAGCTTCTTTCCTGCCTTGAGAGCCGCAATTTCCCGCTCTCTTCCCTGAAACTTCTGGCATCTAAACGTTCTGCCGGTAAACAGGTTGCTTTCCGCGGTGAAATGCTCACCGTTGAAGAGCTCACGGAGAACTCTTTCGGAGATGTGGATTTGGCTCTCTTTGCAGCCGGTGGCGATATCTCCCGCAAGTTTGCCCCCATTGCCGGTGAGGCCGGTTGCGTAGTAGTGGATAACTCCTCCGCTTTCCGTCAGGATGCAGATGTACCCTTGGTAGTGCCCGAGATTAACCCCGAGGCCGCATTCAACCACCCGCGCAACATCATTGCCAACCCGAACTGCACCACCATCATCACCCTGATGGCTCTGTACCCCCTGCACCTCAAGTTCGGTCTCAAGACCATCATTGCCAGCAGCTACCAGGCTGTAAGCGGCAGCGGTCAGCATGGTATCACCGAGCTTGAAAACCAAGTGCGCGCCATTTGCGACGGTCACCCCGTAGAGATTTCTACCTATCCCCGCCAGATTGCTTTCAACGTACTGCCCCAAATCGACAAGTTTGACGCTAACGGCTACACCAAAGAGGAGCTCAAGATGCTCAACGAAGGCCGCAAGATTATGAGCCTGCCCGAGCTGAAAGTTACCTGCACTTGCGTACGCGTGCCGGTATACCGCAGCCACTCCATCTCTTGCGTGGCTCAGTTTGAGCAGCCCGTAGATGTAGAAGCCGCACGCAGCTGCTACGATGGCAAGCCCGGTGTTGCCCTCATGGATGACATTGACAACAACGTATGGCCCACCCCGCTTGACTCTACCAACGGTGACACCTGCTATGTAGGCCGTATCCGCAAGGATATTGCCATTGACAACGCCCTCAACCTCTGGGTTGTAGGTGACCAGGTGCGCAAGGGGGCTGCCCTTAACGCCGTTCAGATTGCCGAGCTTCTCGTAAGCCGCGCCTAAACAGCACACCTCCTTTCACCGCCATGGATATCAAGGCTCTCATCAAAGAATCCGCCGCACTGGTTGAGGCCCGCCTCAATGAGCTGCTGCCCACGGAAGACACATCCCCCACCACCTTGCACAAGGCAATGCGTTACAGCATCTTTGCCGGCGGCAAGCGCATACGCCCCCTCCTGTGCCTGGAGGCCGCACGCGCCTGCTGTGGGGATGTTACCCCTGCCCTCAATGCCGCCTGCGCCCTTGAGGCTCTGCACACCTATACGCTGATTCATGATGACCTGCCCAGCATGGATAATGATGACCTGCGCCGCGGCCGCCCCACCAACCACAAGGTATTCGGTGAGGGTGTGGCCATTTTGGCCGGTGATGCCCTGCTGACGGAAGCCTTTGCCATGCTGGCAAGCGTACCCGCTAATGATCGCTACGATGTACGAGATTACGTGGCAGAGCTGGCATACCGCACAGGCAGCTTCACTCTGGTGGGCGGGCAAGTGCTTGATTTGGAGGGCGAGGGGCGACAACTCACGGTGGACGAGCTGCGCGCCATCCACATGGGTAAAACCTCAGCCCTTATTATAGCCTCCGTGCGTTTGGGAGCCATGGCCGCAGGTGCAACACCCGAGCAGCTGGAAGCCCTAACCGTGTACGGGCGTGACTTGGGGCTTGCGTTCCAGATTATTGATGATATTCTCGACGTTACCTCTACCCCCGAGGTATTGGGCAAGAGCATCGGCAAAGACCAAAAGGTGCAAAAAGCCACTTACCCCGCCTTGGTGGGTATGGAAAAAGCACGCGCAGAGGCCCGTGAGCTGACGGCATCTGCCCAAGCTGCGCTCGGCGTCTTCTCTGACAAGCGCCGTGAAGCCTTGCTTGCCATCAATGATTATCTGCTCAAGCGCGATTATTGATTATCACGGTTAATTTCTTATACAGAGCCGCTTTCTGCCACGAGAAAGCGGCTCTTTTTAAAACACGGACTCCCCGAATAAATATGTTGGATTGGATTATTGAGTTAATAGAGGAAGTTTTCAGAGAAACACTTGACCCTACGAAAACAAAAACGCATGAACCGGCTTGGGTGCGCTGGCTTCCGCTCTGTTTGTTTATCGCCGCAGTAGGCTCTCTTTTTATCAGTTTCCATTTATGGGATGACGGCTATGAATGGATATTACCCGCAGTGTTGTTCACACTGACAGCAGCAGCCGTTATCTACAGATTTTTCAAAGATTGACCCCCGGAACGCCCCGGCACCGGCAACCGCGCAGACAATGGTGCATATATATGTCAAACATTGTTTTCGCTTATCAATTGAAAATGTGATAAAGTAGGGCGCGTAAAGAGATACGCCATGACCAGATTTCGCCCCTGCATTGATTTACACCACGGCCAAGTGAAACAGATTGTCGGCAGCAGCCTTACCGACGATGGTGCCTCCCTGCGCACCAATTTTGTGGCAGAACACCCGGCAGCGTGGTATGCGGAGCTCTACAAAAAAGACGGATTGACAGGCGGGCACGTCATCAAACTGGGGGCAGGCAATGATGATGCGGCACGCTCCGCACTGGCTGCCTACCGCGGTGGCTTACACATAGGCGGCGGCATTACCCCGCAAAACGCACAAGAATGGCTGGATGCCGGGGCATCTCACGTCATCGTAACAAGTGCCCTTTTTGATGCAACGGGTAAAATTCAACTGCATGTTTTAGAAGAATTCTTAGAGCGTATCGGCAAAAAACACCTTGTGCTGGATTTGAGCTGCCGCCGTACCGCCCATGGGTGGACCGTGGCCATGAACCGCTGGCAAACACTTACAGAGCTGCATATTACCCCCGCCACACTGGATGCACTTGTGGGGTACTGTGATGAATTCCTCATCCACGCGGCAGATGTAGAGGGAAAATGTAACGGTATTGATCAAGATTTGGTGGAGATGCTGGGGCACTGGCGTGGCTGCCCCATGACATATGCCGGCGGTATCAGCACCATGGCAGATTTTGAGCTGATTGACACCCTTTCCCACGGCACCATAGATGCCACCGTGGGCAGTGCGCTGGATATCTTCGGCGGCACGGGTGTAACCTACGCAGAGCTGATTGCTCGCCAAAAAGCTTGACTATAAATACCGTTACTCGGCAGACGGGGATGAAGCAATAAGGCGTTTAATGCCCAAATAGCACAGCACAAGGCACCCCAACATCTGAGCAGGCAACAGATAACGGAAATCTGACGTAGGGGTGACAACAACATAGCTCAGGGAGTAGGCTGTGGCCACACCCGTGATAATCATGAGCAGATATTGCTCCGGCGTAAGCTTGCTGCGGCGTACCAACCACAGCCACAAGTAACGCACGCACAAGAAAATGGTAGCCAAGGTTACGGCCAAGCGCAAAATACGCAGGTAAAGGTATTCAATATCGGTCGGTCTGAGCGTTTGCCAGCGTTTGGGGTTGTGGGTCATTTGCGGGTACATGGCATCTGCCGCAACCTCGACAATCCAAGGAGTGCTCCCGCTCCAATAAAACTGAGAAAGTTGCAGCGCACGAGCCATCAGCATGTTGCCGGTGTTGGTTTTCCAGGCATTCAGATAATAGGCCCATACTTTATCCCAATCCGTTGTATTAACATCTGCACCACCCCAGTAGGCGGTAATGGAATCACAGTATTCATGCTCAAATACCGGCAAGCCGTTTTCTCTCAACCGCGCCCACTCCTCTGCCCGCTTATCCTCCAGCACGGAGGCAATACGCAAATCTGACTCCACCATGGGTGCCATAGAGGGCTTATGCACCACAGGCAGTCCACACAGAGCTATAAAATGCGTAGCCACCCCATACAGCAGCAATGTAAACACGGCCGCCACTGCGGCTTTGAGCGGTATACGGCAAGCAGGCATCCACCGCGCGGTGAGCATGTACATAAAGCAAGGCAACAGCAATGCTGCATTGCGGCGGTACTCTACCATGTGCCACATCAAAACCACCAGCCCCACACAGCACAACACCCATACCCATTTGCGCTCACTGCGGTACAACAATATACCCAGCGTAACGGCACTGAACACTACCGTTGAGAAAAAATAGTCCAAACTCACCCCCAGGCCTATGTGCATCAGCACCATGGCACCACCCAGCGGCAACGCCATCCAGCCCCAACGCACGTCTCGCTGCAACAACAGAGCCAGCCAATACGCCAAATTGGCCAACAACAACAAATCTGCCATCCACATGAAAACACGCTGGGGCAAAATGCCATCTGCTTCACCTGCCGTTACAGCCTCAAGCAGGCTGTGCATTACCCTGCCCTCATACATATAGAGAGCACAGTGCCAGTCTGTAACAGGCTGAGCACCGCTTATCTGGTCGGCATAGGTGATAACGGCATCATTGAAAAAGCCCGGCACATGTTTATCCCCGTACTCATCAATATACATATCACCCGATGGGGCAAACAGCACAATGCTGCCCAAGGTTATCAGGCAAAAGAGCACAAGAATCCACCTTTTACGGCGGGCACTGGTGTCACTTGGACTCATGGTATTCTTTCTCGGTATTCACCTCCCAAATGTTGTCTTTGGTGGTTATACCGGCAGAGATATTGTTGGCCGCCTCCATGGCAGAGAGCATGGAGTGGTCCATATTGTTGTAGCGGTGCATACCGTTGCGCCCCACCAAATACAGATTATTCAGGCCATCCACCCACTCGCGGATTACGGGGAACTGCTTGTAGCTGCCGAAGTATGCGGGGTACGCCTTCTCAATGCGGAACACCTTGTGGTCCACCACATCTGCCTTGTCAATAATACCCAGCTTCACCAGCTCATTCTCGGCAAAGTCGCAGAATGCGGCATCATCCATGCTCCACAGCTCATCGCCCTCATTCACAAAGTATTCCATGCCAATCCAGGCCTTGCTGCGGTCGCTCACCAAATAGGGGCTCCAGTTATTGAAGATTTGCAAGCGCCCCACCTTCACATCGGGCTCCTGCACGTAAATCCAGTTATCAGGTACCACACCGTGCTCACCCACGGTGGTATTCATGTTCTTGCTCTTGAGCTGCAACTTATTCAGCAACAGGCCAACAGTCATGAAATCGCGGTACACCAACCCCTCTGCCACCTCTTTCACCTCAGCAGGCACGGCATCCCCCATCTTGCGGATAAGCTCCTGTACCGATGTGGTGGAGATAACCTCATCTGCCTCATAGCGAGTGGTTGCACCCGTGGTCAAATCTTTTACCTCAAGCGCCATGATTTTGCCGTTTTCTACCACCACCTGCTCTACATTTTGGCGGCGCAGAATCTTGACACCCATCTTTTCAGCCTCGGCACCCACGGTTTCCCACAACTGCCCGGGGCCGTGCTTGGGATACCAAAACTCTTCAATGAGAGAGGTTTCGCCTCCTTGCTTGTCGCGCTTTTTCCAGAATGCCAGTTTACCGAGGGCATGCCCCAACACCTTGGCAATGGAAAGCCCCTTAACACGCTGGGCACCCCAGTCCGCACCGATACGATTGCACGGCACGCCCCATACCTTTGCCGTATAATCACGGAAGAAGGTGTTATAAAGCTCCGTACCGAATCGGTTGATAAAGAAATCCTCCAGGCTCTTTTCCTCTCGCTTGTGCACCATACTGGCCAAGTAGCTGAAGCCCATCTTGGTCATACGTACGGGACCCAAGTTACGGATGGTGTTCCAGCTGAGAGACACGGGATAATCAAAGAACTTGCGCAAGAACAGAATGCGGCTGAGGCGAGAGCGCACCAACATGGCGCGGTCTTCTTTCTCAGGGTTGGGGCCATTCTCTGCCAACGGCACCTCACGGTTCAGCTCCACATCATCGCAAGAGGGTGCGCCCTGCAAGGGCATCATCTCCCGCCACCAATTCATGACGGTTTCAGACTTGGAGAAAAAGCGGTGTCCACCGATGTCTATGCGGTTGCCATTGTATTCCAACGTGCGGGAAATACCGCCGAGCTGCTCCTCACGCTCAAACACCGTAACATCTACACCGCCCTTACGAGCAAGCTCATACGCAGCAGTCAACCCCGCAGGGCCACCGCCGATAATTAAAATCTTTTTCATCTTTACTTGCACTCGTTATTGAAAAATCTATATTTTACACCATTGTAACGATTTTACGCGAGTAGTCAAGAAAAATGCAGTTGCCGTGGGGGGCTCAAACTTCATTCTCACCCCGCCGCAAGTTCAATCGTCAGTTGGGGGCAACTTCCGCCCCGCGCAAATACGGTTTCAACTTTTGCCATACCCCGTCAGGCAGCCCCTCTCCATCTACATTCAAAATGGATTTGGGTATATCGTCTCGATAAGAATCAAACGCCCCTGTTTGAGGATGATGATAACGCCTGAGACTATCGGTAACAGGGTCATCCTCCCACTCATTCATCAGCACATAAAGCTCTCCCGCCGGAGACAGAATAAACAAACGTACGGAGATACAACCATCCCCCCCCAATCAACAGATACGCCACCTCGCCCTCCGCTGTTTGCTCCGTCCAATAATGCCCGGCTTTTATTCTATCTGTAAATTGTTCCGTAGACTCCTCATATATGGAACCGTACGGCAAAGCAGAAACCGTTGCAATAAAAGATTCGCGAACATCATCCCCGCGGTGCGCACAAGAGGTTATGCCCGCCGCAAACAGCCACATGGCAACAACTGCTGATATATTTGTACGGTAACTCATATATGCAAACATTATATCACAACAAACGGAGTCCGACAAGGTTGATTTATTTATGATTTTTTTAAATCAACATCTGCCAAGTTTACGCAGCAGGGGTAACATGTAATTCAGAAGATACCGGTTCTATCCTGAAGGAGACGGTCTGGCCGACTTTGTAACGCCTCAATCCCCTTGGATGCTTTGCTATGAGCGTGGCCTCACCTTTATTTGCAGAGGTAAAATGCAACTGCCACTTGGAGTAACCGTAACCATCATGAACAGGTCTGCAAGGGTGTGTCACGCGAGACTCCTCATAAAACTCTTTTGTTTCCGGGTTATAGTTGTAATTTATCTCGGTTGTATGATATGGATAGCACTCAGCATTCTCAGACAACGTATCAGCAGCAATCAAGTGACGCACTTTTCGGTGAACATCATCGGAATCCGGAAAAGGAAAGACCTTTTCGGCTGATTCATATTCCATTACAAGTACTTTGCCGCAGAGCGACACGTCATGCTGCTCGGCAACACTCGTGCATGATGTGCAGATTACCGCAGACATGCAGAAGACTGAAGAGAACAAGAGTTTGAAGAATGGGAACATAGGAATCAATATGAGGCTACGCACACGATAATCAAAAGAAGCAAGAAGTACAACCAGACATTCTGTGCTTTTTCCTGTTCACTTTGGTAATTTTTGCAAAAACAGAGAATGGCTTTTATTAAATTTTTCTTATCAGCACTCAGCCCTTCATCATCTACCGACAAATGACCGTTGCGGCTGATAATTTTTGTTCCGAAAAGATTAATTTCAGCCAAGGGTAAGAACTTGCTTCCCGAATTTCCAAACAATTTCATTTCAATTTCCCTGTTACGCCCGTCTCCTACGTTATCAGATAAAACAAGTATCGGGGTGGACCACTTAAAGCGTATTCTTGCCAATTCCCGTCCTCGGGAATCAATGAAAACGGGGCAACGAAAAATCTTGGCATCATTCGTGCAATGCACCAGCAATGAGCCATCCGGTGCAAGCAGGTCGAAAAACATCCCTTTAATACGGACACAGGAGCATCCATCCTCCAATTTGATTATTTTCCGGCAATCCAGTTCCATCCTTCATCTCCTCTCTCTTATATTTCATCAAAAATCGATTTCAATACGGAAGATTCAAAATACTCATGTTCATCTGAAATGGTATCGATTGCTTCCTCCAGCTCCATCATAATCAACGGAAATCCATAAGAATATCCCGCAGTTTGAATGATTTCCTGATGGATTTTTGATTTACCTTCAGGGGATAAGGTACGCACCTGCTTTTCATGAAGCACCAATTGCTCCAGCAATTGTCTTACTCCGGGTGCCGCAGCATCGGCCTCGTCTTTATTGGAGATGGAATTGAGCGTACGAATGAATTCACGAGCACAATCGGAAAATTGCTTCAAAATTTGTATTTCAGAATCGGCTACTGCAAGGTCTTCCGAGGAGTATTCGCTCAAACTGTGCAAAGACGGAGCAACGAAGCAATTTTTCAGCACCTTTGCCAGCTCCGCATCCGTGTCAGGCTTATTCAACAATTCTGTGCTCAGTTGAATCAGAATATCCGTGTAAGTAACTAATTTGTCGCCGTTCCATCTCATATACAATGATACGATTTCAGCGACTTCATCATCGTCCGGCCTCTTCATTTCCATAAACGCCTTGCGGTTAATTTCTATGGAATCAAGAAGTTGCTTAACTTCCGGCGCAGTCTCTCCGGCAGATACCTTGCCGTTACGTACAAGCCTCAGCAGTTCACACACCTCGGATAAATCATTTTCAGCAGTCTTTACAGGTGCCAGGTATTGTTCAAGCAAGGCCTCCTGTGCTTCAGTCATTTCGGACTCAGCTAAGCCGGGAGAAGCCCCCAAAGTGAACGCCATCGCGATAAGGTAAAAAAATCTTTTCATAAATAGAAAGGTTACGTCCACGTTATTATCTCATTTTTATGGTGTTGCCGCAAGCTTTTTTATTGAAACATTCCGAATTTGGGGATTGAGCATTATTATTAATCAGGTTGTTTGGGTGCATGGCGTTCTACGATGGAGAGGAGCTCTTCCAGCAGATTCTCCTCCAGTTGCCATCGTTTACTCATTTCTCCGCCGGAGGTGATGGCATGAACATTAAGCTCTCTCCATTCTCCGTTAAATGACAAGAAGAGTTTAGGCGCGGAATATCTTATCCACCTACCGACTCGTTTGTACCCGCCTGTTCTGCGCACGTAATTCGGGTTAAGGCTTTATCTCGTTGTAAAGTATAGCACATGAGCAACCAACGTCTAGCTTTTTTACTTTTTCTTTGCTTTTTCTGCATTTATTTTCGACAACTTACACTTACAAAAAAAGGCAGCATCCGAGCATCTACAGCCTCATCTCAATGCTATATTCTGATCGCTTGCAATAGGGTGGTGGTTCTAATCCACTATGCTCCACTTAATCCCAGAAACCGAATCAGAAAACAATCTGGTTCGGTTTTTGCTTTACATTGATTTTCGATCATTACGCAAGCCTAGGCATTGCTCGCTTGCAAGCCCCGCCACCGCCCTGCCGGGCGCAAAACGCCCCCAAAAGGTCAAAAAGCCTAAGCATGCCTAAGCCCCTTTTTCTAAGCGCGAATTCATGTTAGGTTCACTAAAGATGCTTCGAATCTACAATCTATTGATTCTGTGAGCTTTGGCAATTTTGGGGCGATAGTAACTCTGTGACAAGCAAAGATGTTTCGAACTGGCAAGCTACACAGAATCAGGCGTTTAAGGTGCATTTTTCGCCGGGAGGCAACCTAAAATGAAACATCGCTTGCAAGGGGATAAAAAGACACTTGCAAGCGATGGGGGGAGACAAGGCTCATTCTAGGCCAGCCTTGGGCGCTTCACAGGCTGGCAGGTATTGATAAGTACGAGTCGGTTGAGAGAATCTTCCGGTAAAAACAGTGCTCCATTCCTTGCCACACAGTATTTCGATGAGGTAGCGGTCATTTTCGAGTTTGCAGCGGAGGTCACGCCCGGGGTATTCGGGGGTCATGATTGTTTGGTTGAGCAGTTGCCAGCTGCCATCCGGCTGTTTTTTTACCAAACTGAACAAATAAATAATTGCGCCGAAGCCGACTTCAACGCAAAGCAGATAACAGTTCGGTGTGATTTCATGATACAGCATGGGAACAAAAATCCAATTACGGCTCGATTCGTACGTCGCGCTCAGCTCCGGAGTGTGGCGATAGATATCAATGACTTCCTGCGCTTGCTCCGGTTGCAGATACTCAAGTGAGCACTCAACATGAAGCGGTGCTACGGCCATCGCCGCAAGGCACAGGGCTGTGGTGGCTAGGATTTTTTGGATGGTTGGCACGAGCATACGGTTTGCTTCACATTTTAGATAAAACGTAGCACAACAAAAGCACGACAAATACAGCCCCCTGATGCAGAATGGCGCGTGCTAGTCTCTCTCGCTCTTTCTCTCGCGCCTTGGGATACTGCTTACAAAAACAGAGAATAGCTTTTAACAGCCCTTGTTTATCGGCTTCAATATCTTCGCTGAAGGAGAAAACACCATCCGCGCAGCAGAGAGTTGTCCCAAAAAGTTCCACGCATGCTTCCGGAAGGAAATCTGTCCCCTGATGCCGGAAAAAGTTCAATTCGATTTCTTCTCCCCCCGGCAAACAAAGAATCGGCAGAAACCATTTGAGGCGTATGGTAGCAAGTTCTTGCCCTTCGGCATTGGTGAAGCTCAGATAACGACTGAGTTTTCCCATGACTCGGCATTTTACTATCAATGTCCCTGATGGGGCGTACAAATCGAACATGCAAAAGCGTATGCTGTCCCACCCCTCACTGTGGTTCATAAAAGCGCAGGTGGAACCATCTTCCAGTATCAATTTATCTCGGCAATCCAGTTTCATTCTCTATCTCCTTTACTTAAGATAATACTTCCCGGCACCGAATCCGCAACAAAAAAATTGCGGAAAGTGCAGATTTCCTAATAAATAGACGCTCGCGGCGGGCATGTTGTTGCGCGTTTCCTGCATTTTTGTTGCTTATATTGCTTTATGCCTTAGGCTGAAATGTTTTTTCTTTCTGCACGGCGCAGCAGATAAACAAAGAGCAAAGGCACCGGCACCACGGCAATACCAAGAAGATAAAGTTTTATATTAAACAAAATGTGCAACATTTCCATAGAAAATATCGAAGAGACCATCTCTTCTTTATACATTGTAAATATGGAAATCGGAAGATAAAAATATGAAATACCAAGAATAAAAATGACATCTCTCTTCAAAGAGGATAATTTTTTTATAAGAGAAACCAGCTTGTAAGCCCATGTCATCAAGAAAGATAACATAAGAACGGCACAACATATAAATGGCCATATTATCCAGTCACCAAGGTGATGCCCCCTTGGAGAGAAATATACACAGGGAAGAAATAATAAAACGCCCCATAGAGATACACTTAAAAGTGAATAGAAAAAAGGGCTCAGATTCATAGTATTTGGAAGATGGTTATTTGTTACGGTGTCATGTTACCAGAATCCATAAGCCGTTTTAAGCTCTCCAAATCCAGTCCAGTACCCATAAAGGTAAATCCAGAATGTGAGAGGCCACTGTGACAGGCGCATCCGGCACCACCCAGCATATTCCGGCCAGCGGATAGGCAAATAAGGCTCGACTGGTATTCACCCTCGCCTCACCACGCTCGCGGAGCAGAGTCCGCGGAACTCCGGATTCTCCTTTCAGCACGGGGTGATTAGCGATCTCTTCAGCTGTCAGGCGAATCGGTCGCGCTCCGGCAGGCAATGTTTCCCGCCACTGATCCTCGTAGTCTCGCGAGTGCCAACTATCAATCTCGGGAACATACCACTCTACAATTTCTCCGTTGTGGTTCCGAAGGGGGTACCATCCTTTTGCTCTCGGATTACCACCTCCTATCCATGTTGGAGCCGCATTCCTAGGCATATTATTCTCGTCTACGTCTAGCTTTGCAATCGGCTGGGGCTGCGCTATATCAAATGGTTTTTTACCATATTCAAGACGAAATTCGTAATACACTATCTTGCGCTCAGCATCCGGGAGAATGGTGTATTCACCAGTAATCTCCGGGTGCGTCGCCAATGATGATAAAACTGACGTGGACAGAATCGGAGAGCGTCCACTGCGGCGCACTTTGGTCTGCACCCCTTGCACATAAAAGCGATTTCCTGCTTGGTACACAGCGTCATGAAGAACAACAATGGCATCATATTCCTTTGCCATATCGAGCGCCTTCTGATGGGTCTGCAAAACAAAGGAACACGAGCTCAGCCCCAACGCCGCAAGGCACAGGGCTGTGGTGGTCAGGATTTTACGGAAGATGGTCATAACTAAGCGCGTATCTGTTACGAGTCATTATATCAATTCCCGCCCCTCTGTTCAATCTTCGTGTCCCTCCTTTCCGAATCTGTCAGATGGGGTGTTTTGCCGGACGCCATAATTTCAGCACAGAGAAATGACGAGATCGTGGTTACCATAAAGGTCAGAATTACCAGAAAACAATACAATCGGGAACGGAAATAAGATTGGGGGCTTTTGCAGGAGTTCTGCATCTTCCCAATAATGAGCGCTGCCGCAAATGATGGTAGTGTGGCCAGCGGAGCAAACAAAATAAGCATAATTCCGAAACCATCATTCATTCTCCCCAGAAAAGCAGCCGGATGCGCCAGCACCCAGGCTGAAATGCATTGCAACACCCCCCATATACATGCACGATGCACCCGCGAGTTGGAATCCGCCGAGCCAATAAAGAGCCACCCGGCCAGACCCGCACCCCACCAAATGAAGTATTGCATGATTTTCCCGCACAAAGGAACGTTAAATGATGTATACCCCGCATCAAATAAGCGGCAGTAGCGCTCGAACAGAAGCCACGCCGACAGGCAATAGCAGACCATTGCCAGCACGGAAGCCAGAGAAAGAATGAAAGGCCATTTGCCGTAGCTATTCATAGCGAGAGGAAGTTAGAATTACTTATACTGGGGATTAGACACCTACTCCCATTTTTTCAAGCCAAGAAGTTTCCCACCAAGAGACGGTGTTTGTTGACCCGCGATGCAGCCATTCCTCCCCACCGCCGCCGCAAGGCAGAGGACTGTGGTGGCAAGGATTCTGGGGACGAGGGCGAGTGTCTTCATGTAGAAGGAGAGCTTTGGGATGGTGTGGCAGATTCAGGTGCAGACTCTGCGTCAGGTGCGTTTTGCGTGCAGGATTCGTAAAGAGCGTATATACCTCCACAGGGAAGCGCAACAGCAGCACCGACAGCGCCAACTCCCAGTGCAACAGCATTGGTTGCAAGGGTAATCGGGGCATCTACCGCCACGGCAGTGAGT
>JAZRBG010000031.1:0-1015 GCA_045634945.1 Akkermansia sp.
CCCATGTCTCAACCTCTTCACCGCTTCCCACGGTACCCAGGCGCAAGCTGATGGCACCTTCCTCGCTACCGCCGAACACAGCCTCCATGCCGTGTGCCTGAAGCAGAGAGGCAAGGCGGTTGCGTGTAATCTTGTCGATGGTGCTCTCGCATTGCACATTCACCTTCTGTGTCAATGCCAATGTCCCGTTGCTCATGGTGATGGAGCGGGGCACGGGATAGATCTCGTACTTGTCTGCCCATGCTGAGAAGCAGGGTAATGCCAGTGCCAGAGTGAGTGCACTGACTTTAATCAGGTTTTTCTTCATTGTGATTATTTAGGTTTATGTATATTTTCCGCGTATATGCGTCCTTGCAAAGTTATAAAATATAATAATGTATGTTGGAATGTCTTTAATAAAAATGAACGGAATCTCCTCATTTGCTTGGTGGATATTTTGTTTTTCATGTATTTTTGCTATATTTGCGTTGATTTGTGCACATAGGAAACCCCAAACGGGTATGCCAACAGTGTTTTCTACGCCCGAAAAAAGTATTTATGAAAGAATACCTGCGCCTTCTGCTCATACTCGCCACACCCCTGCTTCTGGTGTCGGTGTATTCCGTCAGCGGGCACAGGCTTGTCTTCAACGGATGGACGATGAGCAAGATTCATTTCTGGCAGAAGCTCCTTGCCTCGCACCCGCTCACCGCTCACCGCTCACCCGCTGACTGCTCACCGCTCACCGATAGCATTCCCCAGGATACAGCAGAGGTCATCGCTGCTGATACCTTGATAGCAGAACCTGCACCTCTGGCACTCGACACTGCTGGCAAGCGCATACTCTTCTTTGGCGATTCCATGATAGAGGGCCTGTCCATGCGCTTTGCCGACTATGCCAGGGAGAACGGGCACCAGCTCTACACCGTATGCTGGTATGGCTCCACCACCACGGGATGGGCCAACAGCCTGGACACCTTGCAGAGTTTCCTCAGCTGGTCAGAGGCCGACTATGTCGTTGTCTCCCTTGGCGGCA
>JAZRBG010000032.1:0-31190 GCA_045634945.1 Akkermansia sp.
CAAACAAAGAGATCCGAGTCTTCTGATGCTATGCTCCCCTCCAAAATTAAGAATAATAAGAGAAAAAGAGTTCTTATAGTATTCTGTATAGATATCATAAGCAACCGAATAAAATTTATGCGCGTTTTTCGTTGAGTAAAACTAAGCTTTTGGAAAGCTCCATCTCTGACAATCGTCCATGTTGTTTAATGATACCCAAAGACTATGCCAATAATCATGGTCAATGATACTTTTTATGAGTTGATTGTCAACTCTAAAATTTTGATTTTTTTAGGTCTGTTTCATATTTGCGGGGTGTGTTGTATCCCCCTCCATTATTAACCGCTACACAGTTTGAGAAAAGGCTTGCGACCGGGGGTGTCGGAGGGGGGATAGCGGAGCGGGTGATTATGAATCAATAGTCTGATTTTTACTACAAGGGGTATTGATACTAAGTTAATTAAAAGACAGAAATGTGCAAATAACAGAAATTTTGCCAAAATTTACAGGGAGGTAATATTAGAGTTGTAACTTATTGATGGTAAGTAGCGCAAAATTTCATCTTGCATTTTGAGGCAGTCGGGTGATAGGATGCGGGCTCCGATAGCGGTCCCGGAATGAGCCGGGTGAGGCAGACACGGTATAACCGGGACAATTCAACACACAACCAGATATAACATGACCCCCAAACGTAATCATTTACCAAAGAAATTGATAGGAGCCGGAGGCATACGCTTATTGAAATTCCCCGGGCTGACATATCCTGCCGAAGTGCTGTGTAATCAACCCAAAGAACCCGTAACAGACACGATACCGCCATGGGGCATCTGCACGGCAGAAGCCGCCAAAAGGCTGAGTTGTGCGGTATCTACCGCGCGCATGATGATGCACAAGTTTGAGGTTAGGAAGCAGAAAGCTGAGACGACGCAGCTTCTTCGCCCCATCCCTCTCCCCGTGGACGGATGAATGCCCACCCCGACACGGCTGTGTTGTAAGATTTACCGACTGCCCTGTTTAAGAAACTGAAGTGTCCCGTATAAATGCCCATACAGTGAGAGGTTTCGAGCTGTATGGGTTGCGTTCTTCATTGCGGGCAAGAGCGAGCTCTTCATTTACCCTCTCGCCCCGTGGGTGGGCGAAGCCGCCGTTTTCTGCGGTAGACGGTTAAGTTGTCAGCCCCTTAGAGAGCGGCTTTTTCTATGACTTTTTGCCAAAGCATGTAGGCAATCATGAGTCGCAGAATAAGGGCGGTAAACATACCCCAAGTCACTACGAGGGTAAGCTTCTTTTTGGGTGCCCACTTGCAACGCTTGGCCAGCCAATAAAAAGCCAAAGCATGCAATAAGCTGGAGAAAACAACGGAGGCCGTAAAAGCGATACCCACCGCATTCAACACATGAGCCAGCGGCAATGTAAAGGCGAATAAACACCACATGAGGTCAGAAAAATCACCATAGGCCCAAGCCACTACGCCTGCCGGCAACACCAAGCACATCAGCAGCGTGTACCACGCCACCTTGCTGTATCTCTCCTCTTGTGTAGGTATGTACATATTGCACTGACATCTTGCCCTACTGCCCCCGTATTGTCAAGGCTCTATTACTTGTCGGCGGTATAACTCTGTGTCAGTCGGGTGGCAAAGCATGCAAACAGCCCTGCTTCCGCAAAGGAAGCAGGGCTGAAAAACAAACGTAAAATATACTGATTACTCCGCGGGGATGATATCAATCTCAGACACGGCGGCGAAGTCACCGTCATCATGAGAAGAGATAGCCACCAGACGGATATAGCGGGCACGTGCAGGGGAGAAGAAGAGCACGCGCTGCTCGCTGCTGTGTTTCTCAAAGGTGCCGCGAGCCACGGGGGAGCCCCAGGAGTTGCCGTCCTGGCTTACGTATACCTCGTAATCCTTGACGTAGGTACCCTCAACGGCAGCACCGCGGTATGTGATACCTTTAATGTGACGCTCATCACCCAAATTGATACGGATATCGTGCGGGTAACTGGCCACGGTAACACCGCGCATGGTGTGCCAGTAGGTATCGGGATTACCGTCAAGCACGTTGCGGGCAGCACCGCCCTCAGGCAGGTCGGAGCTTACATAAGCAATCGAGAAGAAGGCATTGGCGGGATAAGCACCCACAATGCGGGAAACATGCGGTTTAAGCTCAGCCACGGCGGCATAGGGTTCACCCTTGCTGATAGCCTCCAGGCACACCATCTTGATGTACTTGGTCACCACGGGGTCTGCCAGAGTCACGGTTTGCTCATCATCCGTATCAGCCATCTGCATGGTGCAGTCCGGCTGCTCATTCCAGGTCTTGCCATCCTTGCTGAAGTAGAAGGCAAGCTTGCCCACACGGGAGGAGGAACGCCCCTGACGCGGAGTAATGCTGATGCCGGTAAGCTCTGAATCCACACCCAAGTTGACCACTACCTCATGCGGGTATTGGGCGCAGGGCTCATGCCAGCGGGAGTGCCAGAAGGTATCGCGGCGACCGTCAATCAGGCTCCACGGGGATTCTGCCTTGCCGGAATAGCTGGAGCAGGAGGCTATGCGCAGCAAATTGGCGGGACGCCAGCTATCGAACTGCTGCATGCAAAGCACAGAGGTAAGGCAACCGGGGGCGGTGGCATAGGCGCGTACCACGCCGTTCTCGCGCTGCAAGAAGGGCTCGGTATACACACACTCGGAGCCATCGGGCTTGGTCATGTGGATGGTTGCATTGCGCGTGGCAGAGGTGGCATATACATACCCCTGCTCATCGCGGGAGATGGTAACGGCACCGGCCAACGGCAAGCCCACGCGGCCTACCTCCTCAGGCTTGTCGGATGACAGCAGGGGACGCAGCGAGAAGATGAAAGTGGTGGGAGCCGTAAGCGGAATATCGCGGTCAATGGGGCGGGGGCCACATGCGGCACCACCCAAGCCCAGGGTGAAGGCATCCATGCACAGCACGGTTTGACCGGCGCGCTCAATTTCCTCGGGATGCGGGGCATCGAAGAGAGCCTGCGGGGTGCAGGGCAGCGCAGAGAAATTGAAGTTCTCGCCTGCTACACTGGCCACCATCAGGCCCACGCCGCGGTCATCCGTAACGGCCACCCAGTGGGTATCCATACGGTTACCCTGTTCCATAGGCAGGGGATAACGCTCTACCATATCATTCACCTTACCGGTGTAAATGCCGATGGGGGCACCGGCTTTGCGGTCCGGGTAGTTTTCACCGGGGCCGCGGCCATACCACTTCACATTGCTGAAACGCTCGGGCAGGTTAAGCTGATAACCGAGGCGCGGCAGCACGATATTGGACTCACTGGGGATAATACCTGCTGCCACGCTGATATAGCCATTGGGCAGGATGGTATAAATCATCTGAGTCGTGTAATGGAAATCCTTTTCGGTGATGGGGCCGTTGTCGGTCAGCTCAAACTTACCTTGGTCATATTCACGGCTGTCAAGGCTTTCCTTGCGCAAACCGCGGGATACAACATCACAGGAGATACGCACGGCACCCTCTTTGAGGCGCTCTACCATCAGCGGAGTAGCCTTGTGAGACATATTGCGCATACCGTTGTTGAGCCACTGATTCATGGCCCACTTATCATTGGCCAACGGGGCACGGAAAGAGTTGAGATGCAGCGTTGCTTTATCACCTACAAGCTCCTGACCGTTCACAATGTAATTGCGCACACCGCCCGTTGCCTTATCAATGGAAACGGTGAAGTTGCGGCCGATTACCACCATGCGGTCATCTTCATTACGCACGTCAATACCGGTAACGGCATCCAACTGCATGATGGAGGGGGTGTAATCATTGAACTCTGCGGGCAGAGCCAACTGCTCTGTAGCCACTACATACCCCTTCTCAGCCCACTCGGTGTTCTCACGCAAGCGCAGGTTGACGGTCAGGTAGTACTTGGCATCCTTCAGCAACGCAGCCTTATCCACGGATTCCGTGGGGATGGTGATTTCTACCGTCTCCAACGGGGCGGCGGCAATATCAACGGAGCCGGAGGCAACAACCTTGTCACCCTCCTCCATAATGGCCCAATCTGCGCTGTATTCATCAAGATTGGTGAAAAGGTGCTTGTTGCGCACGCTGATGCGCACACCCTTGCCGTCTTCCGTAAGGCCGGCAAACTTAAAGCCGGCGTTCTGCTGCACCTTGCGGATTTCTGCATACAGCGGGGTAACGGTACGATCACTGTAAATCACGCCCTTGATGCAGAAGATACCATCGTTGGGGAACTCGCCGTGGTCACCGCCATAGCTCTGGCGTACCACCTTGCGGCCATCGGGCAATGTTACCTCTTGGTCATAGCTCTGGTGAATCCACTCCCAAATACCGCCACCGATGATGGAGTCGCTGGAGTCGATAGCCTCCCAATAATCTGCCAGGTTACCCATGGAGTTGCACAGAATGTGAGCATACTCAGAAATGTACCAGGGCTTGAGTAGCTTACGGGCGGCAATTTCACGTGCCCAGTTAACGCTGGGGTACTGGTTGGAGCAAAGGTCTGCCAAGTCATTATTACGCTCGTACTGCGTCAGGCGAGAGGGGTCTCGCTGCTTAATCCAATCTTGCACGGCGGCAAAGTTCTCACCGGGACCGGCCTCGTTACCGTAGGACCAAATAACGATACAGGGGTGGTTCTTGCTCTGCTCCACCATGTTGATGTTGCGCCATACGTGCTGGGCTTTCCACTCTTTGGGGTGAGAGAGGGAGAGCTCACCGTAGTAGTAACCGTGAGACTCAATGTTGGCCTCATCGCACACGTAAATACCCAACTCATCACACATCTCATAGAAGAATGAGGGCTGCGGGTAGTGTGAGTTGCGAATGTGGTTAATGTTACCGCGCTTCATGATGAGCAGCTCTTGGCGGCACTCCTCCTCGGTCACGGTGTGGCCGTTGGCGTGCTGGCTCTCATGGCGGTTCACACCCTTGAGCTTAACGGGTTGACCATTTACCAGGAAACGGCCCTCTACCAACTGCACATCACGGAAACCGATTTTGCGGGAGATTGTCTCCGTCACCTTACCCTCGGCATCCTTCAGGTAAATCATGAGGCGGTACAGGTTGGGTTTCTCGGCGCTCCACAAAGCGGGGTTGTGCACAGTGGCATTCACCGTGGTACGCACGTTCTCACCGGCGGCCACTTTACCGCTTGCGGGGGTAAGGTCTGCCACTTTCTTACCGGCGGCATCCAACAGCTCGGCCTCTACGGTATAGGTGCTTTCTGCCTGTGTGCGGTTGTTCACGTCAACCTCTACACTCAGTCGGCTCTCGGCGTAATTTTTCTTACCGGGCTCCCCGGCAAAGTCGGTGTGCACAAAGAAATCACGCACCAGCACCTGCGGGGTGCTGTACATGAAGACATCGCGGAAGATACCGGACAAACGCCACATATCCTGACACTCCAGATAGGAGCCATCGCTGTAACGGTAAACCTCAGCAGCCACCACGTTCTTACCCGGCTTTACATAGGGGGTAATATCAAACACGGCAGCCGTGCGGCTGTCCTTAGAGAAACCTACCTTCTTACCGTTGACGAAAAGATAGAAGAAAGAGTCTACACCGTCAAACTGAATGAAAACACGGCGGCCATCCCAGTCGGCAGGTATCTCCACATCTCTGCGGTAAGAACCCACGGCGTTGGGCTCGCTCTTGGGTGTGGTGTACTTCTCCTCCGTTTCATTGCGGGGCGGGGTCATCACACGTGGCCAATCACGCACAAAGGTGTAACGCTGGTTGCTGTAAATGGGGATACCATAGCCACGCATCTGCCAGTTGCTGGGCACGTCAATGGTAGCCCAGGAGCTTACATCCGTCTCGGGTTTATAAAAATCGACCGGGCGCTGAGCGGGGGACGGTGACCAGTGGAATTTCCAGTCTCCATTCAGCGACATCACCAGTGATGAATCCTTGCGCTTACCCTTCAGGGCTTCGTCCTTATTAGCAAAAGGCACGAAAAATGCACGTGAATCCTCACGTCCCTGAGATAAATTCTCCGGATTTTCCCAGTCCGGATGGGGTTGGTAAGCCTCTTGTCCTGCGGCTACCGCCCCTGCAAGGGTGAGCGTAGCCGTTATGGTCTTGAGCATGTTCATACAGGCCAATACTATCACATTGATTCAGTCAAGGCAAGCAAAAAGCGCACCATTCAGCAGAAAGTCTTTATAATAAACACTCAACACCATTTTCCGCATTTTTTTCTGATTTTTCTGCTTGAAAAACGGAGAATTCCATCCGTAATACGTCACCCCGCTCGGCGGGCGAATTGTTGTGTTTACTGCTGACAAACCGCGTTGGGGCAATCCCTCCATCTGCAATTCACGGCTGAATTACGATTTTTGGGGGCTGACTAAGGCCAGCAGCTCTTCACTGCTGAGGTGAAGAAGGAGTTTCTCCAACCCACCGCTGAGCAGGGAGTCTGCCATGTTGCTTTTACGGGTAAGCATGTTGTGGATATTCTCCTCAATGGTGCCACGACAGATAAGGGGGTGAATCACCACGGGATGTTGCTGCCCGATGCGGTAGGCGCGGTCGCTGGCTTGGTTCTCCACGGCGGGGTTCCACCAGCGGTCAAAATGGATGACATGGCGGGCACGGGTGAGGGTAAGGCCGGTTCCCGCAGCTTTGAGAGACAGCACAAAGAAGCGCGGCCCGCCCGCAGCCTGAAATTGCTCTACCAACCGCTTGCGCTCGCCGATGGCAGTGCCGCCATGCAGCATGAGCCCGGGAGCCCCGAAAATCTCCGTCAGGAAATCATGCAGGGGCTCAATCATACTGCGGTATTGGGTAAAGACCAAGCAACAATCCCCCGCGGCGGCAATTTGGCGGGCCAAGTGCCCCAAACGCGCAAACTTTCCGCTTTGCGCGGCATCAAACCACGTTTCTCCCAAATACTGTGCGGGGTGATTACAGATTTGCTTGAGCCGCCCGAGAATAGGCAGCACGAGGGTAAGGCGCACCTTGGGGTCGGGCTCTGCCATGATGGCGCGCAGGCTCTCCACCTCATGCGCATAGAGGCGCGCCTGCTCCGGGGTGAGCAGACAATAGGCGGCCTGCTCGGTCTTGGGGGGCAGCTCCGGCAGCAAGGCGGGGTCGCTCTTGAGACGGCGCAGCATAAAGGGGCGCACCAGACGCCGCAAGGGGGTATAGTCACTCCCCATATCCTTTACCATGGCGTTGAACTCTTTTTCACTGCCCAGCAAGCCGGGGTTCAAAAACTCAAACAAACTGCGCAGCTCTGCCAATGAATTTTCCACGGGCGTACCCGTAATGGCCACACGGCGCGGACTATGCAGACGCGCAATGGCCAAAGCGCGTTGCGAGTCTGCATTTTTGACAGCCTGCGCCTCATCCAGTATCAGCGCAGGATACTCCGTGGCCGCCAGCAGCTCGTTACGAGTGGCTATGCCGTAGGTAGTCAACGCCACGTGTGCATTGCGCATCAACCACGCGGGGTTGGTGCGCAGGTAATTCTCATCCACACGCCCCAAGGCATACGGGTGCAGCAATACCACCTGAAGCTCAGGCGCAAAGCGGCGCAGTTCCTCTTGCCAGTTGGTAAGCAGAGACGCCGGTGCCACAATGAGCGCACAGCCCTTACCCGGCCCCAAAGAGCCACTGCGGCTCAAATGCACCAGCCAACTGATGACTTGCAGGGTTTTGCCCAAGCCCATATCATCTGCCAAGCAGGCCCCGAAACCTGCCTCTGTCACATTGAGCAAAAAGCGCACGCCGTCCCGCTGGTAATGGCGCAGGGTACCTTCTAATTGCGGGGTAAGCTGCGGCTCTGCCTGCCCGAAATGCAGGTTGGACAACGCCAAAGACAAACGCGCGCTCAGGGCAAAGCGCATACCGTCCTCCTCCGGCGGCAGGTCGGGCATAGCCTCACTGCGTTTACCCAACAAATAGCGCAACCCCGTCAGCAGGGGGATTCCGCCCGCGGCCATGCGGGTTGCCTGCCGCCAACTGTCCATCAGCTTTTGCAGTTTCTCGCGGTCCAAACGCACCCACTCACCGCGAAAACGCACCAAGCCTTCATCCTCCAAGGCCAGCAACTGCTCCAGCTCCTCATCCGTGAGGTTGTAATCCCCCAACACCACACGGGGATAAAAACGCAACAAAGAATTGATGTTGACGGAGGGTGAGGAATCTGCCTTGCCGTTGCCGCCGCCCTCTGCGGTATCCAGCTGCACCTCCAGCTCCACACGCGGCGGGCGGGTTTTCCACAAATTGACCATGCGGGTCTCAATGCCGGCAGCCTCCAGCAGGGGCAGGGCCTCCAAAAAACGATACGCCTGCCGAGAGCCCCAACTGCATGGCTTGTACACGGCTTGAGAATTGATGAGCTCTGCCAAAAAATCATGCTGAGCCGCCACCTGTTTCAACGGACGCAACAGGGAGAGCAACGCCGCCCCATCCCCGGCCAACAAGCGCGGGGCCAGCCCCAGCGGCGCATGCTTGGCCTTGCCATCCTGCCCCGCTTTGTGCACAAAGGTGGCCAAAAATGCAAAGGGAGCCTCCTGCGCGGCGTCTCCTGCGTTCTCAGCCAAATGAAAGCAGAGCATCCCCAGCTGTTGCCACCCCTCACCCAAGCGGCTCAGCCAATCCTCCACCGTACAGCATTCTCGCCCCGCAAGCCATTCTACCGCGGTATGCAGGCTTTGCAGCCAAGCCGCAACATCCGCCACAGTCACGTGCGCCCCCGCTACGGGCGGCAAGCTGTCATACAATTTCAGCATGGCAGCGGCAGGCAAGCACAGCGCGGCTTGGGGCTCCTCCCCACGGCGCAGCGCAGCCAAATACGCCATCATGCGCTCGCGCGCACGCTCACGCAGCCACGCCAGCACAGGCTCTGCCCCGGCAGGCAGACCATAGCGCAGCAAATCAAGCATACCGCGCCCGGCAGATACTGCAAAAGCACGCTCCAAGCGCGGCGCACACCCCGCCGGGGTTATGCGCAAGCCTTTCTCCGTGTGCTCCAGCCCAATCTGCATGCCCCCATCTTACGTTACATACGGCGGCGGTTCAAGTTGAAAATCTCGCGGATTCCAACTTTAGGCATAACAATCTGCCGCCACCCCGAAGATTTCGGGATGGCGGCGAAAACATTGTGCCTATGCGGCGTACTCAAGCCTTGAGCTCGTTACCGAGTTCAATGATGGAGTACTCGCCCTCATGCAGGCGATATACAATCTGCAACACATTGCGGCGTGCGTTGCGGTACAGCACAAAGGGCTTGCCGGAGATTTCGAGCTCCATGATGGCGTCCTCTTTGTACATGGTCTTGAGCACGTAGCCCTCGCGGGTAATGCGCACAGGCTTGGGATCTTCGGGGGCATCGTAGTCCTCGTAATCCAGCACGTCCTCCTCGTACACTTTTTCATCCAGCTTGCGGATGCTCTCTGAGCGGTGCGGGCGGAAACGCTTCATGAGGCGCGTCTTGTGCTTGCGCATACGGCGCATAATCTTGGTGACGGTCTCATCAATTGCAGCATAGAGGTCGGAGCCCACGGTAGATGCCTGAATGGTGATATGATCCGCGCAGAACAGCACAATCTCTGCCACCTGACGGTCCTTCTGTACATCTACTACCACGCGTGCTTCTACAATTCTGGGATAATCAATGTGAATGCCCTGAATCTTCTTGGTAGCGAACTCGCGAATTGCATCCGTCACTTCAACATGGCGGCCGGTAACAACAATGTTCGTGTCTACATTTGAGGTCTGCATTGGTTTGGTCCTCCTATTCTATGTTTATGGTTGTTTCTGATGCAGAATCGGCATATCGAGACGCCTTTCTGCAATACTCATACTATACCGACATTCGAAGAAAAGCAATAAAAAAATTGTTGTTCCGCCGTTTTTTTCATACATTTTCGGAGGGAGAAAAAAAATCCTCGAAATTCCGCACCGTTACTGCGATTTGCTGCTTGACATAATGCCCGACATGGTTCAAAATACACCAAATCGTTCATGCTTTTCCATCCTTACAGTGCCTGAAAACTCGCCGCATACCGCAGCGAGGAAGCGTATTGCGCATTCAACATCAAACATTCCACATTTTTCATGTCTCCTCTCTTCATTTTGGGGCCTACGGGCAGCGGTAAAAGTGCCATTGCCGTGGCCGTGGCGCAACAACTGGGCAATGCAGAAATCATCAGCGCAGATGCCTACCAGGTGTACCGCGCCATGCCTATTCTTACCGCCGCGCCCTCTGACGAAGAACAGGGGGGCATACCCCACCACCTGATTGGTAATTTAGAGGTGCATGAGAACAATGACGCCGCCGTCCACGCCCGCCGCGCCCAAGCCTGCATAGAGGCCGTGCAAGCACGCGGCAATGTACCCATCATTACAGGCGGCAGCGGCTTGTACGTCAAGTTCATCTCCCACGGCATCTCCCCCGCCCCGCCCTCCGACCCCGCCTTGCGTGCCGAGTTGATGGCATTGCCGCCGGAAGAATGCGTGCGCCGCCTGCAAGAGGCAGACCCCGAGGGTGCCGCCGCCACCAACCTGCAAAACCCGCGCTATGTAGTACGTAATCTGGAGATTGTGCTGCTGGGCGGCAAGCCGCTCTCCTACTGGCGCAACAACTGGCAGCCGCAGGCATGTGGGCCGGGCTTTACCGTGTGCCGTGATGTGCCGGAGCTGGATGCCCGCATTGCAGCCCGCGCCCGCCACATGCTGCGCCACGGTGCCATTGAAGAGGTAGCAGCCCTGCCCGCAGAGCTATCCCCCACGGCAGAAAAAACGCTGGGGCTCTCCCTGATACGCCAACACCTGCAAGGTGAGCTCACCCTCCCTGAGCTGGAAGCCGCCCTTGCCCTGGCCACCCGCCAATATGCCAAACGCCAGCGCACTTGGCTGCGCCGTGAGCCGTGGGCAACGCCCCTGCAACTCTCCCCCGCCACCACCCTGCAAGAGGCCGTCAACACCATTTTGAAAGCCATTTCTGCGGTGAATTAACCGCGCGGAAAGCGGCGTTTCATGATTTTCACTGCGCGACAAATTGCAGGGTTGCCATATCGGCTCTATCTGGTATAATGGTGGGCATGAAGTTCCGCATTTTCACCGTTGCTATGCTGGCTCTTGCCGGCATACTTGCCTCTTGCCAAAGCCAGCGTCACCCTTATAAGGGCTATAAAAAGTCCCCCTACACCATCAAAGGTCACCGCTTTGTGCCCATGGATGTTCACCCGGCACTCAGCTATAAGGCAGAGGGCATTGCATCCTTTTACAGCGGCAGCGGCGGTGTCAACGCCATTGGAGAAACCCTGCGCAGCGGTGAATACTATGCAGCCCACCGCACCCTGCCCCTCCCCTGCATGGTGCGTATCACCTCTTTGTCCAACGGTAAAAGCGTAGAGGCCCGCGTGTCCGACCGCGGCCCCTTCATTCCCGGCAGACTCATTGATGTGTCCGACGCCATTGCAAGAGACTTGGGATTCACCCATAAAGGGTTGGAGCGCGTGCGCGTAGAAGTTCTGTCCGTTGGCGACGGCGATTACAAAGTGCGCAAATAAGCACAGCTGCTCATGATTGCACCGCGCATCATACACCTCAACATTTTTCATCTCAACACAACACCGATATGTTTAACCAAGACCTTTTAGCAAAATGCAGTAACACGGCCGGCGTCTCCGGTTTTGAGGACGATATACGCGCCCTCATCGAAGCCGAGCTCAACGGCTGCGGCACCATCACCCACACCCGCAGCGGCAACCTCATATGTGAGAAACAAGGTCCCGCAGGGGCTCCCACCGTTGCCCTCATTGCCCACATGGACGAAATCGGCTTCATGGTACAGGGCGTTACATCTGACGGTTTCCTGCTGCTTGTACCGCTGGGCGGCTGGTGGAACCACACCTTGCCCAGCCAACGCGTTATCGTACACACCCGCTGCGGCAAGCGTATTCCCGGCCAAATAGGCACCAAGCCCCCGCACCTGCTGCCGGAAAGTCAGCGCAAGCAGGTTATGCCCGATGACGCCCTGTTTGTGGATGTGGGTGCTTCCTCCAAAGAAGAGGTAGAAGCCCTCGGGATTCGCTTGGGGTGCTGCGTGGTGCCCGATGTGCAGCTGCAAGCCCTCAACATTGAGCACCGATGGATGGGTAAGGCTTTCGACAACCGCGCCGGTGTTTACACCATGATTCGCACCATGCAGGCCATAAAAGACGTGGACCTCCCCTGCACCGTGCGCGCCATTGCCACCGTGCAAGAAGAAGTAGGCACCCGCGGCGCCCGCGCTTTGCAAGATGAATTCGTGCCGGACTACGCCCTCATTCTCGAAGGCCCGCCCGCAGATGATACCTTCGGCCAAAGTGGCATCTGCCGCCAAGGCGTACTGGGCAAGGGCGTGCAGATTCGCCTGTTCGACCCCACCAACATCACCCCGCCCGCATTTGCCGACTTTATTCTGGACACCGCCGCCAAGCATGGCATTGCCCACCAAGCCACCGTGCGCCGCACCGGCGGTACGGATGCCGCCGCCTCTTACCCGCACTGGCACGGCACCCCCGCCATCGTCTTCGGCGTGCCCACCCGCTACATCCACTCCCACAACGGTATCATTGATGACCGCGACCTCACCGCCGCCGTCAACCTTACCGTAACGGTTATTCAGGAAATTACCGAGTACGGGAAGTAAGATTTTATTCTTATTCAACAAAACACCCATGGCAACTTGTCATGGGTGTTTTTCTATAATGTATCAGCTGCTTTTTTTATCAACTGCCTGTTTAAACTGACAAATCATTTCCCCTACACCGGAACCAATCTTATCAGGTTGAGTACATGTAGGCACACCCCGTTCAGCAGCGCGTTTTATAGCTTGGTCAACAGCAGCTACCGTAAAAACATCTGCGCATTTCCGTAAATCTTTCGTATATCCGGGAATATGATGCTCCACATAGCTATCATCTTTAGCAGACTGCCCATCAGGCCTCTCCATAACATGCAATAACAACCAATATTCGAAACGAGGTGTGCTGATTGCCACATAATGTTGAGAACTACTTTTTTCCCATTGAGCCAATTCCGCAAATTGCTCAAACTTATGATTCTCTTCATCTCGGTCCAAGACAATCCAAAAACAGTCGCGCGGGTCCACATAGCCCGATTCCTGATTCATTTTTTGAATCATTGCCGAAATGGAAGTATGCTTAGGATGATAGGTCTCTATGCGGCATTTACGCTCAATACCGTATAGACGTTTTACATATTGAATATATTTATCCTCCGTTTCTTTACCCTCATGCACAATGAGAATACGCTGCAGGTATTCGCGCTCTTTCGTTTTTCTTTTTGAAATAGCACCCATAATCAAGCCCCTTTTACAAGTTAATATCCGGCACACCGCCCATTCGTCCCTGCAAATAGCTGCGACGCATATTGGTCTCAAGCTCAGCCTCCTTATATTCTACAAAAGCTTTCAACTCAGACGTACCATCCGAATAACGGTCTGCCAGCCAAATCTCATCTTTTCTAAGCAACTCCTCATCCATCAACAACACATCATGTGTTGTAAAAATAAGCTGCTGAGGCACACCGGCACGCACCATCTCCAAATGGCGTTCAATCAGACGGCGTGATAATTTGGTATGTAAACTTCTATCCAGCTCATCTATTACATAAACATACGGCTTAGATGCAGGATTTGTCAATATGGGCAAAAGATTGATAAAACTCTTAGTGCCTTCACTTTCTTCCCCTAATTCAAACTGTTCAACTCTGCCGGAAGGCAGTACATGCTCTGTACTGCATTTATATGCAAACAGCTCACCGTTTTCTTTTGTAATAATTGCATCGCCGAAAGAACGCACGTCTCCTTCCTTCATCGTACGCTCAACCATAACCAGAGCGTCCACCGGCGCCCCAAGTTCCTTGAGCGTGAGCTTGCGTATATTTAAAGACGAAATCCCCGTACCGGCAGCGGAAAGAATCTTGGAAAACTCAAGATGATTATATACTATAGAGGGGACCGGACCTAACAAACCGGATTCCTTGATTTGTAATACATGGTAAAACCACAGATAAATCTTACCACAAACTCCGGCCATATCTTGCAATACCCCTTGATGCCTGCATAGTGCCGTCAACAATATGCTCTCTTGAGGAATACTGCCGGCCATGACATTGGCTATTTTTATTTCCTCATCGGTTTTATCAGAAAAATAAGTCTCATTAAAGCATACAACACCTTCGGCATTACGCTCATACACAAGTGAGTCTTCACTGATGGAAATCAATTTTTCTTGCACTACTTTTGAGCCAAATACACTTAACTCATATTGCCACACTGTTCCATCCGTGCTGATTACTATGTCAAAATCCGTAGGCTTATTTCGACTTTCATCATCCAACCGGAAAGGCATTACATACTCCACCTTACCCTCACATACCATGTATTTCAAGCTCCATAATGCTTGAGAAAACGATGTCTTTCCCGCAGCATTGCCACCATATACAGCAGCCACGGGCAACAACTTTTCTTCATCCTCACCGGGAATCGTCAACAGGCTTTCGCTGTCATGAGAAATATCCTCGCAAGCCACCATCGAAAACTCCGTCTCATCTCGATATGACTTATAATTGCTGAATGTAAAATTAATTAACATACCTACCGCTTACTCTGCAATCATTTATAGCCACGCTTTTCTGATTTGTCAAGATTATTGAATCTCAAGGCCGATAACATACCATCTCATTTCACGCGACTCGCCTCGTAGTTTTTCAAAATCTGTCCATCAGACGTTTTCCACTCTTTCTGTCCATTGGCACTATACCCACGCACAAACGAAGCTGCAGCAGATGGGCTTTTAAAAGTTATCGATGTTTTTATGATATCATTTTCTATCATACCTGCATATCTATCACGCGCTGCCCGAACCCCATTAGGACAATTTTCCGACACGGCGGGATTAATTTTACTACCACTTTGAACAACAAATCCATTGGGAGTATAGAAAGCTTTTGCGTCAAAACCAGCTCCTTTTAAACTGAATATTTCAACAGATTCCGACTTTAATTCCGTTGATTCAAGTTCCTTACATGATAGTGCTCTTAATAAAATTTCGGCTTGGCGAATGTAATTTTTTAAATCGCTCTCCTCTTCTTCCGAAATCTTACCCTTAGGCGGTTCATTCTTATTGACAACCTCACACACGTTCGCCGTAGTTGCCATTTTGTATATAACATGCTCTATATACCCTAAATCAGTAGCACCCATTTTCCCATCAGATGTAGTCAAAATAATAGCTTCCGACCATTCTTCTATTGTATCGTGCTTTTCAAGCATTCTCTGTCTCAAGCCATTGCCATTTTTACGTGATGAAGCCTGCCCTATATATAAAAGTCGCTTTTCTTTATCAGTCTCTCCGAATAGCATATATATACCAGCTCCATTCAAAGCATCCATATCTTTGCAATCTCGAACAACTACATACGGTATCTTATACGCTACTGCCGAGTTATAACGCATAGAGCATTTGATACAACCATCAAATTTCCCCTGCATCATATAATAACTAATCGCGATTCCATTGCCCATACGAGGCCTATTATACCAAGTTTTTCCTTCAAAGCAAGCTAGAAGCAGCCGATATAACTTCATTTAGGTTATTGAAAGATGAGTCCTAAAATCAATATAAGAACAACTGGAGCTAATCTTAAAAAGAAAAGTTTAAATACAACAAAACACGCTCTAAGCAAAAAGCGAAGAGCGTGTTATTGATTAAATAAAAACCATTTACAGCGTGCGGATTTCCAGGGAGCGGCCGTGGGCGTCGAGACCTTCCACGCGGGAGAATGTGAGCACGTGGGGGAGGGAGGCGCGGGCGGCAGCGGGAGACATGCGCACAATGGAGGTGCGGCGCTGGAATTGGTCTGCACGTATGCCGGAGAATGATTTACCGGAGCCACCGGTGGGGAGGGTGTGGCTGGGACCGGCCAAGAAATCACCGCAAGCCACGGTAGAGTAGGTGCCGGCATAAATGGCACCTGCGGTGCGAATACGGGCCAGAACGGGCTCCTCAATGGCGGGGTCTACCACCAGCACAAGGTGCTCGGGCGCATAGGCATTCACAATATCAGCCCCCTGCTCTACACAAGACACGAGGAAACAGTGCGTGTTATCCTCCAACACCTGTTGCAGATAAGCCGCGCGGGAGAGGGTAGCCGCCTGCTCGGCAATTTGCTGCTGCACGGCGTTGAGAAGCTCCTCGGACGTGGTGACAAAGGCAATGGCACTGTCGCCACCGTGCTCTGCCTGAGCCAGCAAATCTGCCGCCACAAAAGCAGGGTTGGCGGTGTGGTCTGCCAAAACCATCACCTCACTGGGGCCGGGCAACAGGTCAATGGCCACGGCACCTACCAATTGGCGCTTGGCCTCTACCACAAAGCGGTTACCGGGGCCGAAAATCTTTTGCACGGGCGCTATGGACTCTGTACCGAGAGCGAGGGCGGCTATGCTCTGCGCACCGCCGATACGGTAAATCTCCGTAGCCCCGGCAGCCTGCAACGCCACCAGCACGGCGGGGTTCACCTTACCATCCGGCCCGCAGGGGGTCATGGCCACAATTTGCGGCACACCCACCGCCTTGGCAAAACCGCCGGTCATGAGGGCGGTAGACACCAGCGGGGCCTTGCCACCCGGCACATAAATACCCACGCGGTCATAGGGCACAAAACGCTCGCCCACCTCGCAACCTTGGGCATTGGTGCCGCTCCAATCACGGCGCATGCTCTGTTGAGAAAAATAGGTGATATTGGCAAGGGACGCAGCAATGGCATCTTTTACCTCCTGCGGCACCACGGTCTGCGCCTCAGCCAGCTCGGCCTCGGTAACGCGCAGCTGCTCGGGGGTAAGCTGCACGCGGTCAAACTTGGCGGCATAAGCACACAGGGCAGCATCACCATGGGCCTGCACCTCATCAATGATGGCAGTCACCGTCTCCCGCACATCGGCAGTGGGGATGGCACGGCGGTTCATGGCAGCTACGGCAGCGGCAAAATCGGCATCAGACTCGCGGTAAATCTTCATGACGCGCGGGATTATAGCAGGCAAGCGCAGATTTGTCAAACAGCAACAGGGATTACTGCCACATAGCACGCAGAGCGGCAGAGCCATAAAAATCTACAGCGCGCAGGCTTATGTATTCGGCATGCAGCATGCGGATTTCATACTCGGCTTCTGCATCATATGGCATGATTTGAGCCGGCGTAATGCCGATTTTTTGCATGAGCTCGGCAGCACGCGGGGCGGCGGCATCCGCAGTAGCCGGGCTGTTGATACCGCGCAGCAATAGGCACAAGGCTTCAATATCATCCGCAGGCGCGGAGTCCACCACAGGTTCAGCACAGTCTGTGAGCAAACCGAACAGAAGCGGCAGTGGTTTCACCCCGTAAAAATAGTTGGATGCCAAACGCTCTATCTGGTATTTGTTTTCCATGCTATCCTGCTCTGTCCAACCATAGCGAGCCTGCACCGCCCGAAACTGAGAGCGGGACTCGAAGTGAATACTTTGCAAGTGGCGCTGTTGCATCATTTGCCGGGCGCGGCAACGGCTCAGCTCATCAAACGCAGCCTGCGCAGATTCTGCATCGCGTATAGTTCGTATCAACAGGGCTTGTTGTTTAATGGCCTGCACATCTTTTTGCATGGCCTGCTCTTGCGCCGGGGTAAGGGCAGGTATGGCGGGCACCGCCTGCACGGCTGCACTCAGCCCAAGGCATAATAGTGTTATATAGGGTATGTCAGTCATAGTAGATTTATTGTTTGCATTAAAAAAGCAGCCATATTCACTGCGGTGAATATGGCTGCCGAAAACGGTATAATAGCCGCTCTTTACAGAGCCTGAGCCTTTTCAACGATGTTGGGCACATTCATGCCAAGCTCGCTGAGCACCACCTCACCGGGGGCGGAGAAACCGAAGTGGTCGATACCGATGATGGTACCCTGAGTGCCGACGTAGCGGTACCACAGGTCGCTCTTGCCGGCCTCTACTGCGAGGCGACGGGTGCAAGAGGGCGGCAGAATGCTGTCCTGATAGGCCTGCTCCTGGCGGTTGAAGCGCCACATGGAGGGCATGGAAACCACGCGAACATCGGGACCGAGCTGCTTGGCAGCCTCCAGCGCAAGGTATACCTCAGAGCCACTGGCAATGATGATGCGGCCGGGCTGCTCGGTCTGCTCGTGCAGGGCAATGTATGCGCCCTTGAGCGTACCTTGGCGGCGTGCCTCTGCGCTGATGGGGGTGGAAGCGGTAAGGCTGGGCACGTTCTGGCGGGTAAGGATAAGGGCGGTGGGGCCGTCCTTACGCTCCATGGCGCACATCCAAGCACCGGCGGCTTCTTCCTCATCGGCGGGGCGTACTACATCCAAATTGGGGATAACACGCAGGCCGGTCACCGTCTCAACGGGCTGGTGGGTGGGGCCGTCCTCGCCCACGGCTACGGAGTCGTGGGTAAGCACATAGGTAACGGGCAGCTCAGAGAGAGCAGCCACGCGGATGGCTGCACGCATGTAGTCCACAAACACGCAGAAGGTACCGGCAGATACGCGGAAGAGGCCATCATAAGCAATACCGTTGCAAATGGCACCCATGGCGTGCTCACGAATACCGAACCAGAAGTTGCGGCCGGCATAGTTGGTGGCAGAGAAGTCACCGCCGTTCTTGAGGTAATTCTTGTTGGAGGAGAAGAGGTCTGCACTGGTGGACAAGAAGCCCGGGCAGGCATCTGCAATGTAGTTTTCAGCATCAGCACCGGAGGCTCGGGTGGCCAGCTTGGCACCCTCTGCAAAGGCGGGGATGAGCTCAGAGCACTTGTCGGCACGCAGGCCGTTGGCAGCCAGGTCAATGCCGTCTGCCAGCTCTACCACCTTATCGGGGTTGGCCGTGCACCATGCATTGTAAACCTCCTTCCAAGCATCGTAAGCGGCCTCGCGGTCGGCCTTGACACCGGCCATGTACTCACGCACCTCATCAGACACGTAGTAACGCTCATCGGTGGGCAAGCCCCAGTTGGCATGAGCCTCAGCCCAAAGCTTGGCACCGCCCTCACCGTGGCCCTTGGTAGTACCCTCAAAGCCGGGCACGCCCTTGGCGATAACCGTCTTGGCAATAATGAGTTTGGGGCGGCCATTCTTCTCAAGGCGAGCCGTGCGCAGGGCATTGCGAACCTGCTGAAGGTCATTACCGTCAATGGTAACGGCATCCCAACCCTGGGCGGTAAAGGCAGCGGCCACGTCATCCACCTGTGTGGTTTCAATGGGGGCGTCAAGTGTGATGCCGTTGGCATCATAAATCAATACAAGGTTATCCAGCTTCAGGCAGCCGGCAATGGCAGCGGCCTCGCGGGAGATACCCTCCTCAATGCAGCCGTCACCGGCAAGGCAGTATACGTTTTGGGAGAAAATCTCATGCTCGGGCGTGTTGAAGCGGGCGGCTGCATGCTTGGCAGAAATAGCAAAACCAACGGCATTGGCAATACCCTGCCCCAGCGGGCCCGTGGTGCACTCTACGCCGGGGCAGCAACGGTACTCGGGGTGGCCCGGCGTGTTGGAGCCCTTGGAGCGGAAAGCCTTCACATCATCCATGGTTACATCAAAACCACTCAGGTGCAACCATGCATACAAGAACATGGAACCGTGACCACCGGACAGCACAAAGCGGTCGCGGTTAAGCCAACGCGGCTCGGAAGGATTGATATTCAACAATTCACCGTACAGCACAGCACCGATTTCCGCACAACCCAGCGGCAAGCCCATGTGCCCGGATGCCTTGTCGAAAATGGCGTCAATTGCAAGACCTCTGGCCTCATTGGCTGCTTTTTGTAAAATTTCCGTGTTCATGTTAGGAGGATTATAGCATTTTCAACACGTTTGTAAAGACAAATCATAGTTTTGAGGAATTTCGGATACCGATTTACGAGTGATGAATTTGAAGTTCGGCAGCATCGCCGTATGAGTTCCCCCGCAAGCGCAGCGAGCCGAATTTCCGAATTCGCAAAATCGCGCTTCGCCAATCCCCATACAAACAAACTCTGATTTTGCTCGCTTTTCATCGCCCCGTCTGCTACAATTCAGCCATGAACAGCAATGAGTGGAACAGCATAACCGTGGGCGAAGATGAAAAACCGCAGGTAAATATGGAAGATTTGCGTGAGCTGGCGGCAGATTTGGATCCCGATGACTTTGATGAGCCCGTGCAGGAGTTTTTGGATGAGCTGATGAAAGCCGACAACACGGATGAGCTCAAGAAAGCCGCAACCCTGCTGTTGCAGGATGAAATTGATTTCTCCCCCGAGCTGGCCGCCATGGGCATTGAGCCGGATGTAGACCTCATCACACTGCTGATTGCCACGGGTGCAGACGTGAATGCCCACAACCCGTACGGGCTCTGCCCGCTGCATGTGGCCGCCAAGTACGGCTACACCCCCATTGTGGAAACCCTGTTGGCAGCCGGTGCCAAGGTAACGATTCTGAGCCACAACAACAAGTTCCCCGTGGATTTGGCTGCAACCGATGAGCTGAAAAAGCTGCTTGCCCTGCCCGATGTTTTTGAACCGGAGGCATCCCCCTTGTCACCTGAGCTACAAGCCATGATGCGCGAGGCCATGGGCGAGGACGAACCCACTTGCACCTGCGGGCACGACCATGATTGCGACTGCGACCACGAGCACGAGTGCACCTGCGGCGGTAACTGCCGAGGAAAAGTTGAAGGTTGAAAGTTGGAAGTTGAAAGTACGGAGAGGCTGAATCAAAGCACCAACTCCACCAATCGCCGCATATCTGCCTCCGTATAGCGTTGGTCCAACGGCAGCGGTAACAGGGTGCGTGCAAGGCGGTTTTCCGTATCAGCGGCATCTGTGCTTTCAATTACCTCCGGCCAATAAAGGGGCAAACGCACCCCGGCATCAATCAAAGAATCCCTCAGGTCAGGTATACCGCATACCAAGGGGTAACACATGGGGGCGTGCGCAGGCACCTGCGGCAATTGCAGGCGATTAATGGGGCCCAAGGCACGGTGCAACACGGCATAATTGCGCAAGCGTTGCTCCGCAGCCGCTTGCCACGGGGTGTTTACCAACAACTCACGTGTGAGTTGGCCCATGCGTTTTGGGGTGCTGCTCAAAGCATCCTCCGCCGCCTGCACGGCAGCCGCATCATGCCTTTCCATCAAAGCCGCCGTGCGCGTGTCAGACTCTGCATCAACCGGCAAATCAACAGGCAACGCCCTCACCCCTACGGCTACACCGCCATCTGCCAAGCCGGCAAACTTGCGCGGACTGTAAAAGGTGGGCACACCCGGCAAGGGCGGGGTGTAAAGTGCCGTAGTGGCATCTGCCACCACGGTACAAGGTGCCGCAGCTGCGGCGGCAGCCACAGCCTCCCCCGTCAGCCCGAAGTAATTGACCAACACCAACACATCTTGCGGGGTGGCCTCCGCCGGCAATACGGGCTGCAATTGAGCATTCACCGCATAACGCGCCACAGGAATATGCAAACGCGCCAAGGGCTCCGACAAAGTATCACAAACAAAGCGCGGCACCCACACCCGCTGTGGCAACGCCGGCAGACTGCGCAAAATACACTCAAAAGCGGCACGCCCGCTGTTCACCCACAAGGTATCGGCAGATTCCGGGTATAGAAAGCCCCCCTGCCGGCGCGGCAATGGCTGCACGGGTATAGCCCCGCCCATGTACGGCACGGGCTTCATTTCTTGGGGCGCTTTTTCTTGCTTGGCTCAGGTGGCGTTGTTTTTTCAATGATCAGGGTACCTTTCATACCGGCATCATTGAATGCCCCGCCGAACAATCGCAGCGCGCCGTAGGCCAAGCCGTCTATCGTGGCACCGTATTTCTCGCAATCTGCCTTGTAGGCGGCATCAATCTCCGCGCGGTTAAGCGGTGCCCCCTCTTTAAGCGCGTGGTACAGGGCATCATGCCGCAAACTCGGCATCAGGTGTGCCAGCTCGGTATGCCCCACGGAGTTGCCGTCCCACTCATACCCGGCATGCAGAATAAAGGTATTGCCGCGCGCCTCCATAATGACGGGGTGCGGCGGGTACGGGGAAAGCCCTTTCCAATACCCCACATTCACCTTGGGGTCTTTCCAAGTGATGGTCTTTTTGGTAGTCAGACAAAAACCGGGTGCTTTGGCAGCGTTGTAGCTGTACCAGCAATCCTCCTTTTGAGCCTCTGCTGCAATGGCGGGGTCAAGCGTCTTGCCGGATTCCTCGGCAGAACTGTCCGCCAACGCAGAGGCCACCATACAGCTGTTGCCCGCCAGGCAAATAACAGCAAGCGACGCAAGGGAAAAAGAGCGTTTCATGGCACCGGCGTATAAAGGGGAAAATTACTTGAGCTTGCGGCGGGTAATAAGATACACCTTGTCACCGTGGCGCACCTTGGTATCCAAGGCCACCAGCGCGCGGGCTCCCTTGGGCGCCGTGTCCACAATCTGCGTCACGCCGTTTTCGTCATCGCAGCGAACCTCCGGCACCACCAAACTGACAATACCCGTGGTGGGACCGGTAATTTCAATCTTATCGCCCGGGGAAAGCGGGTGAGCCTCCAAACGAATCTCTGCCACCTTCACCTTGGGGTACCAGCGCATCACACGGCCCAAGTGGTGGCGTTGCTCCAGAGCCAAACTGTTAGAGCAACCGCTCCACGTCTCCCACTCCTCACCCAAATAATAGCCGCCATGCCAGAACTGGCGGTTAAACACGCGCTGCAACTCGGCCTCCCAAGCGTGCACCTTATCAGGCGTCCACTCTCCCTTGGCGCAGCAGGTCACCGCCTCTTTGTATACCGAGGTCACGGTAGATACATAAGACTCCGAGCGCCCGCGCCCCTCCAGCTTAAACACGGCTACACCGGCCTCTACCAACTGGTCTATCACACGAATGGTGCAAATATCTTTGGGAGACATGATGTACTGGTTATCAATATCCATCTCAAACCCCGTCTCCGTATCCGTTACACGGTAGGTGCGGCGGCACAGCTGGAAGCACTGGCCGCGGTTGGCACTGTGATTGTAGGCCGCCAAGCTCATGCCGCATTTGCCCGATACACCGATGCAAAGCGCACCGTGCGCAAAGATTTCAATGCGCACCAACTCACCGCTCGGGCCCTTAATCCCCTCACTCTTGATGCCCTCGATAATCGTGCGAATCTGGGAGAGCTTCAGCTCACGCGCCAGCACCATCACATCCGCATACGCGGCAAAAAATCTTACGGCAGACAAGTTGCAAACATTCGCCTGCACGGATATATGCACCTCAAGCCCGATGCTGTGCGCATAGGTAATCACCGCCAAATCTGCGGCAATCACGGCATCTATACCGGCATCCTTAGCTTTGCGCAGCAGCTCATGCATGGCCTCCACCTCTTCATCATAAATGATGACATTGCAGGTCAAATAGGCCTTGGCATGGCAGGCGTGGCACAGGCGCGCCACCTTGGGCAAATCTTCCACCGTAAAGTTTACGGATGAGCGCGCACGCATGTTGAACATGCCCACGCCGAAATACACACTGTCTGCCCCGGCTCGCAAAGCCGCTGCCAATGACTCATATGACCCCGCAGGAGCCATGATTTCCAATCCTTGCATGCCCCCAGCATACCGATTTATCCGCTCTCGGTCAAGGCAAATCGCCATTTACCCCCATGTCAAACGGCGTTTTCCCCCACCGGGGAGCCCTGCTCCTCAATATCACTGCGCTGTCTCAGCGCAATATCACTCAGCCCTCGGCTGAATATCCCTTTCGTCCCCCGTGGGCGAAATAATCACTCTAACGAGACAAGCCCCATACGTTATTGTAACCGCTTGCCGAATAAGATACAGGGCAGAAACACAATAAACACACATCCGTTTGTTTCATATTCAACAATAAGCAACCAAACTCAAACAACACCAACCTACAGCGTAAAGCTCATCATTTTGAATCCTATATACCCAACCGGATTTTGATACCAATGCGTTAGATAAAAAAAGCACTTGTTTTTAATACAAGAAAATGACTTTTGACGTTGCATCAAAGCATTTAATTCAATGATATACGCATTTTCTACTTGTTATCTCATTCAAAATGATGTATCATCGTGCCAGCAGGTTGGGGCACGAGTCTTCACTTCTCAATGCGCAAGAGAACAGATTCACGTCCACGCCCGCCAAAACATCTAACATTCAATTCATACAAACATGAAGAAAACAATTATTACACTTCTGGCTCTGACGTGTGTGGCTACCGCTGCAACTACCACTTTCACAGACCTTACTCAAGATAAGACAATAACTCTAACTGATACCAGTAGCATCACATGGTCTGCAACAACTGATACCTTTACAGGTTCTATTTACTCTACGGTCAGCAACCAACAGGCTCGTGCTTCAATGTCTTTTACTCTGAACTTGACGGACGCAGCAACGGTTGGCTCTACTCTAACTGAATTAGTTGCAATCACAAAAACAGGTTATGAGAGCACTATGGGGTTGTGGCTGGTTGATGGAAAAATCAGTGGCAGATGGAATAATGGAACTTTTGACCAAGTAAGTGGTGCAGGTAACCCAGGAACAGCATCGGGGCAGGTTGCTATCTCCAGCATCCTTAACAATAATGAAAACGTCTTTACATTAGATGGAGATAAATTCATTGCTCTAACTTTGGTATTGGACAGAACGAGCGATTCAAACAACAGAGATAATGTTGGTATGGTACTATACGATGCAGACGGTAGCGTGGTTTGGAACTGCTGTTCTCTTGGTGCGGCTGGTTTCACCACTTATGATGCAATCAAATTGAACACTGATTATGTTGGTAATGCTGCATCTATTACTAATGCCGTTTTGAGCCCCACAGATGCAGGTACACAAGCCGCTGCTCTCGTTCCCGAGCCCACCACCGCCACGCTTTCCCTCCTTGCATTGGCTGGTCTGGCTGCACGTCGCCGCCGTCGCTGAAGCTATGGCGTGACAAGCCGCCGCCGCAAGTAAGGAGCAACTACAATTTCAAGTGGGGTAACCAGGCCCTGCATCGCGCGACCGCCCGAGGCCTCATAGCCAAGGGCGGTGTTTTTTATACCCGAAAAGCAACCTCCACTATCGGAGAAAATCGGCAGTGAGAAAAGAGCCACCACAAAGCAACCACATATACAAGCGACGGCCTGCGCACAGGCGAGCTCATTTCTATGCTATTATCTATATATCAGCAAAAAGAAACCCAAGACTCATCAAAGTTGAGATTTTTAAGCACACCGCAAACATCAATAGTGGGCGGTTTCTTCAACTTAAACCTCTTGGCAGAGTCAGGAACAGATGTGTGTATAGTAAACTGAGAGCCATGAGGCTGCCATGTAAAACATTGTTCACCGGTTTCTTTGGATACACCTATCAAGTTACCGTTTTTGTTGGTAGTCCAAGTATAGTCCGATGTTCTGTATCGGTGATTCTCTTCCTCAAAGAGCACATAGGACAGCAGGTCATTGCTTCGAATCAGGATGGCAGTTCGCACAGCAGCGTAGTTGTCTTGGGCAATGTTCACACGTTCATTCCAGATATTCAGGACAGCTGTACCTGTTTTCTGTACATCCTCATGAGGATCTGTAATACCATATGAATAGTCAGGGGAACATCTACCGGAAATCAACCGAACAGACTTAGCATGAAAAGGATTACTTTGCTTGACGGTTTTAGCAGACCAAGCCAGTTTATCCAGTTCTACATCGGCTATACCCAAAGGGCTTGCCAGATGATTGCCATTGAGAGCATGGGCAAAAGCATCACCAAAATCATCCCCCGTGATGTCTTTTCTACCGGAGTACAGCAGGTAAACAAGATATCCGCCCAATTTGACTATAAGGTCATTGGGCATCTCGTTCAGATTATAGGGAGACCGGCTGATACGTCTCCCGGCATCTCTCAATCTCGGATGTCTGAAAGTATTGTCCATTTTCTTTTCTTTCTGATTCGGCTCGGTCTAGAGCATAGTGAATTTTTTGAGCAACAGCCCGAATCATGGGCACCGGGACACTATTACCGGTTTGCTTTCTTATTTCCTGATGAGAAACTGCTATCTTATAACTATCCGGAAAACCTTGAATACGCAGCAATTCTCTCGAAGAAGGTCGGCGTACACCGTTCACAAGAAGATAATTGTATGATGCACCCGTACGCAATGCGCAAGCATGATTCAATACAGAGATGTTACCTGATTTGTTCTCATGCCAAATGGAGGGATAGAATACATCCTTATCTTTCACACGTTCTTTTCTCTTTTGCAGAATCATTTCAGAAGCAAATAGAGAAGGATCTACATCAGAATCATCTTCCAAAATGTCGGCCAAATTGTACATTTTTTTGGGAAAATTGAAATCAAAGTGGTATGCAGCCCTTTCATCCTGAAAACCCACTATAATAATTCTCTCTCTCTTTTGGGGCAACCCAAAATCAAGAGCATTGAGCACCTTCCAATGCAAATGGTACCCGAGAGACATGAGAGATGAGATAATCACCTGAAACGTGTGGCCTTTATCATGAGTGACAAGTTGCTTCACATTTTCCAAAAATACAACACGCGGCCTGTGATACTTTAGGATGCGTTCAATCTCAAAAAACATAGTCCCTCTTGTATCGGCAAAACCTTTTCCAAGCCCCATAATACTGAATGCCTGACAAGGGAACCCGGCCAATAGCAGGTCATGAGGCGGTATGTCGCATGCCTCTATCTTGGTAATGTCACCCGAAGGGCGATGACCAAAATTTGCCTCATAGGTGACGCAGGCGGGTTCATTGAACTCCGAGGCAAAGACATTCTCGTCTCCCAATTCATCAAAAGGGAGCCTGATGCCGCCAATGCCCGCAAATAAGTCAATGAACTTCAAATGTGCCATATAACACCGGAATTCTACCACATGAGGGTTGAGGGTGTCAAGCCACCAAGAGGGGGTGATACGCGTTTATTCAGGATTTTCCCTTATTATGACTTAACTATCGCAAGCCTGCGAGAACACTATCTACGAACAGCAAAAGTCCGTAATGATTACACGTGGTGATAAGATTGTAATGTTCGGCAAAGATGCGAGTGATTCGCTTAAACGAAAAGCATTGAAATTTATTAATGAATGAGCCTTTCTAGATTCGTTCGTTTGACAAATAATAAGTTTATCACCAGTCAATAGAAAAGCCGCCACCGAGGCATGCAGCATCAATCCTCCTTTGCTTCGCTTTATTTTCTCTCTCTTCCGTTTTCAATCTTTTCTGACGTCCGTATTTCATACTCAAATAGCGCCACTTTAATACTTTTTCAAAATCAGCTGCAGAGATTTCACATTTTGGGAGCTGAAGCTTCACCCACCATATATGTTTCTTTCTCTTTTCATCCAATTCTTTGCGCTCTACATTGAGCAATTGAAGCTCTATCAAATCCATAGCAATTTTTCTCTGCCTTTCGTTAAGGCTGAAGGACGCATTATCATCATAAGTAGAAACAACGTATTGAATGAGAGAATCGTTTCCGCCATCATCATCCGTTTCAAGATAATATTCGCAACGACCTGAACATACATATTTGTTTCTTAGCTTTATAAGCTCCTTAAATAGAGCTTCCTCGTCGGCATTCAATTCCTCTTTTTTGCTCCACATATGGTAAAACTCGTCTTTTCCGAAATCTACGAAATTAAAATACTCCAACGCCTCCGACCTTTCCGGCTCCTGCAAGGGGAGATTCAATCGAGCAAGAACAAGATTCAGGAAATGGCGAGTTTCAGTCATGTCAATATATTATCATAAAACCTCCTCAAAGAGAATCAAAAAAATCACAGAATTAACTTCCTCACAATTGAGGAATTAAGCAACTATATTAAGAATGAGCGCGGTTGTAAACAGGGGTGAGTATAAGCATTTCAGGCGCCACCCCCTCCTCTAAGGTCAAAACTCACAGCCCCACTGCACCGCCTTTTTTGTGCCCCCCTAAAAAGTTACAATTTTGTTACATTTTTCATCAAGATTAGGTTTTATTATTTGCATAAAGCTTTGATAATAAAGAAAGCCCCGTCATCCGACGGGGCTTTCTCCAACTTACTACCTATGAAACTCGGTTCCTCCTACATACTGGCCGAAGGCGCTCTCTCCTTCACCCCCGACCGGGGGAACCGATATAGTAAGTACACCAAAACGGTGGGTTTTGTTCAAAAAAACTCTGATTTTTTTAATTTTTTTCATCAACGACGGGAATCGGCGTCTCGTCTTTTTTACTTAAATTATTATCTTTAAGGTAATAGCGTGTTTCTTTAAGAATAACTCCCGCAAGAGCGATTACGCAAATAAGGTTGGGGATGGCCATGAGGCCGTTGGCGATATCTGAGAAATTCCACACTACATCGCTCTTCTGAATCACGCATCCCACATACACGGCAATGACCCAAAGCACACGGTAGGGGGTGATGAGCTTGCGGCCGCCGAGGTATTCCAACGATTTTTCGCCGTAGTAAGACCAACCCAAGAGGGTGGAGATGGCAAAGGCAGACAAGCTGACGGTAAGCAGAACGGAACCGATGGTGCCTATGGAACCGAAAGCATCAAGCATGTTGAAGTGCGTGGCATCCGCATGCCCGGCAGCCAAGAAAGAGGTTGTCAGTGTAACACCGGTAAGGGTGCAAATAAGCACCGTCCAGAACGGGGCGGTGTAGGCCACCAAAGCCTGCTGCACGGGGTTATCCGTTTTAACGGCGGCAGATACAATGGGGGCAGAGCCCAAACCGGCCTCGGTGGCAAAAAGGCTTCGGCTGGCGCCCTCTCTCATGGCAATGACAATGGTTGCACCCAAGGCACCGCCTGCGGCAGCCGATACGGAGAAAGCCTGCTCAAAGATGAGGCAAACGGCCCCGAAGATGAAAGAGTAATTCACCACAAGCAAAATGCCACAGCCCAGCAGGTAAATAATCGCCATGGCCGGCACCAGTGCCGTACACGCGCGGGAGATACCCTTGAGCCCGCAAATAAGCACCCCGGCTACCAGCGCGGCAAGAACGCCACCCGTTACCTCCGGAGAAACTACATTTGACAAGGTTTGAGCCACCGTGTTGGCTTGCGCCAAGTTGCCTATGCCGATGGCGGCAATGGCAGTAAATACGGCAAAGAGCACGGCCAACCATTTGCATTTCAGCCCGCGCTCAATCGCATACATGGGGCCGCCGCTGAGATTACCGTTTTTATCCTGCACACGGTAGCGAATAGCCAACAAACTTTCCGCATAGCGGGTGGACATACCCAAGAAACCGGTAATGATAAGCCAGAAAATGGCACCCGGGCCACCCATGGCCACGGCCACGGCCACACCCGTGATATTGCCTACACCCACATTGGAGGCAAGGGAGACCATCAGGGCTGAAAACTGAGAAATCTGGCCGCTTGACTTATCTTTTTGGGGGAAGTAACACTTGAGGGCCTTGCGCAGGTGGCGCTGCGGGGCTCTCAAAACAAAGGTGAGATACAAGTGAGTACCCAGCAAAAGGAAGACGAGAATATAGTTCCACAAAAAATCGCGGACACTTTGCAAAAAGGCTGAGATGGTTTCTATCATGGTTTACGCGAAGAGGATACTCTCTTAGTGCTGTATTGTCAATGATAAATTACCGAGCCGCCGCAGCGCACGCCGCCTCATCTATGGGGCGGTGCCGCTTATGTGATAGCTCACTGATTATTTACGAGCAAAGCTCGTTCTTCATTTTGCACCGTTAGGTGCAATCTTCACAGCCGACGCAGTCGGTCTTCATTTACGGCGATAGCCGTTCTTCATGCGGCGCAGCCGCGCTTCATGAGTTTTATTTTGTCTGGCGTATCTGCCTGATGGCTGTTTACAAACTGCGCGCGGCTTCGCCGCTTGCATGATAGCTCACTGCGTTCGCATGATGGCTTTACACAGATGCAAAGCTCATTCTTCATTTACGGCTGCAAACGCTCAATACCCCAAGAACCGTCCGCTTGCAGGGTATACATAAAGCGGTCATGCACACGGCCGGGGCCGCCTTGCCAAAACTCCATGTGGTGAGGCACAATACGGTAACCGCCCCAAAAATCCGGCAGCGGCACCTTGCCTTCCGAGAATTTATGCTTGAGCTCCTGCAATTTCATCATGAGAAGCTTGCGGGTGGAAATAACCTGACTTTGGTGAGACACCCATGCCCCCAGCTGGCTTTCTCTGGGGCGGGAGAGGAAGTATTTGAGGGTCTCCATGCGGGAGATTTTCTCTGCACGGCCATACACGATAATCTGGCGCTCCAGGGTAACCCAGGGCAGCATCATGCAAATCTCCGGGTTGGCATCCAGCTCCTGAGCCTTGCGGCTGGTGTAGTTGGTGAAGAACACATAGCCACGGTCATCATAATACTTGAGCAACACCGTGCGCAGAGAGGGAAGCCCCGACGGCGTGGCAGTGGCAATGCTCATGGCATTGGGCTCGGGTATACCGCTCTCCATCGCCTGTTTAAACCAGCGGTCAAACTGCTCAAACGGCGTCTCAGCCAAATCCTTGCGGTGCAAGGTGTCCTTGAGGTATTCTTCACGGAATGCAGATAAATCCATGCCCCTACTATACCGCTAGAGCCGCCCCTTTGCAAGATAAATCGCAATTCAGCCAAATGCCGAATTGCGATTTATCTTGTAAAACACTGTGTGCCGGCAACAGCAAAAATTCACCGCTGCACCGTCAACAGGGCTTATGCCCGGTGAGTAATATTACTTCCACCCACCGCCGAGGGCCGTGCACAGGCGGGCAAGAGCCATGCGGATTTGTTGGCGGGTAGAGATGACGTTGAGCTCTGAGGAGAGCCAAGCGCGCTCGGCAGAGGCTACGTTGAGGAAGTCGGACATACCGTTTTCATACTGGCGCATGGAGAGCTCGGCAGCCTTTTTATTGGCTTCTACGGAGGCCTCGTACTGCGGCAGCTGGTTCGTGAGGCGAGCGTAAAGAATCAGGCATTCTTCCACCTCGGCAAAGGCAGCCAATACGGTTTTGCGGTAGGACTGTCCGGCAGAGCTGGCGGAAATCTGAGCCACGTTCACGGCCTCATTAAGCGCGGTGCGGTTGAAGATGGTTTGGCTTACGCTGCCGACCAAGCTCCACCCGGCGGTGGAGAAGAAGTGAGCAAAGTAAGTCGGATCGTAGCCATGTCGTTCTGTGAGCCAAGGAGTTG
>JAZRBG010000033.1:0-1180 GCA_045634945.1 Akkermansia sp.
CCAGGCGCACGTTGATTTCTTGAAGCTGTGCTGTAGATTGGCGCTGCACCTCTGTATTTTCGCGCACAAAGCTCATGAGGTCAAAATACATGTATGCGGCGGCGATAAACCCGAGGAAGGTCAGCGCAATGCGGGGTTCTTCCACCATGTAGCGCAGGCACCAAAACAGCCACGGCTCATCCATTTTACGCTCCGGCATGGCTATTTGCGGCAGGGTTGAGGCTCTACGAGGGTGACAGTGGCAGCAATATCGCCGGAGGCGCTTTGCGTGTAGGAGGCGGTGCAGCTATCCAGCGACAGCGCGCCCAGCGCAGCTAGTGCGCCGATGATGGCACCGGCTATGAGTTTTGCCCAGGACTCCTTGATACCCCAACCGGTCAGCAGGCCGGTCAGCCAGTTCAGTTTTTGTTTGTTTGTGCTCATGGTTTGAATGTTGAATATTGAATGTTGAATTAAGGAAAGAGAGAGGGGGAAATTTCCTCTGCAATGCTAGTCCCCCAGCGCTTTTCACTCAGTGATTTCATGGCTGCACTGACGCCGGGGTCTTCTTCCCACCCCACCGGCAAAACTAAATTGATAGGGTCGCCGAAGACTTCCGGAGCGGACATTTCCGACAGCCGGCGGGCTTGCTCCAGCGTCATCCCTACCCAGATGCTAGAGTTGGTTAAATAGAACGGTGTTTTTGTAACAAGATCATAAAAACAGGAATACCCCTGAGGGTGCAGGCAAGGCACAAAATCGCGCTCGAGCACCCCATTTTTATATAAACGGAAATCACAATGCACGGCATAAGACACTTGATATCCTGAGCCACCCGTCGACGCAGCAGCACCACCAATACCGAAACCTAAACTCGAATCAATAGACGGCTCAGAAACAATACCCTCAACAGAGGCTACCTGCCTGCCATCAATCCAAAAACCGCCATCAGACTCATTCTGCTCAATGCGCAAATGATGCCAACCTGTATCAGCTCCAGCGACAGTACCACTCTCCCCGGAAATAGCCCAATACCAGGCCTGCCCGCGAGCTATACCCCAAAAAAGAGAGACACCTGTCATCGGCTCAGAGCCTTCATAACTTGCGCGGCTTACATCCGTAAACCTCATGTGAGACTCAAATGCAAACTCATCACCAACCTCGCAGGAAAGAGGAATACGCAAAAATGAGCCACGCCCAC
>JAZRBG010000034.1:0-1560 GCA_045634945.1 Akkermansia sp.
CGGCCCTCGATGGTTGCCAGGTGAGCAACGGCACCCAGGTCCATAACTTCCTGCACATTGGTCTCGGCCAGCATGGCGAAACCGGTCTGACGGCAGGGATACACGTCGGAGTGGTCACCGAAGATGTTCAGAGACTGAGCAGCAACGGTACGGGCAGAAACGTGGAACACAGAGGGGAGCAGCTCGCCGGCGATCTTGTACATATTGGGGATCATCAGCAGCAGGCCCTGGGATGCGGTGTAGGTGGTGGTCAGAGCACCGGCGGCCAGAGAGCCGTGGACGGTACCGGCGGCACCAGCCTCAGACTGCATCTCAACGGCCTTGACAGTGTCGCCAAAAATGTTCTTGCGGCCAGCAGCGGCCCACTGGTCAACGTTGTCGGCCATGGGGCTGGAGGGGGTGATGGGGTAGATGCCAGCTACTTCGGTAAATGCGTAGCTGACGTGGGCGGCAGCGGTATTGCCGTCCATGGTTTTAAATTTTCTTGCCAAAATAAAATACCTCCTAAAGTATTCATTTTTTGTCCCGTATATCATACCACCTTTCGCCCCGTTTGTAAAGTCACAATTCCCAACCTTTCGAGGAAAAAAGTGCATAAAAAGTCGCAGATGAATTTGGCAATCTCTGCGGCGAGGATATTTGGTTCTCTGATGTGGATGTGATGAAAACGATGCAGATCATCCAAACCGGTTACAAAAATACTTGTCTTTTTCGTCCAAATGCGCTACAATGAGTAAAATCGCCGAAATGGGGGAAAAAGTATGATCTGCAGCGTCAAAACCTTGGGCATCACCGGCATTCATGGTGCGCTGGTCACCGCCGAGTGCTATATTTCCAATGGACTGCCGGGCTTTGATATTGTTGGCCTTCCCGACGCTGCGGTGAAAGAAGCGAGGGAGCGTGTCCGTGCCGCGGCAAAGAATTCCGGCCTGCATTTTCCCACCAGCCGCATCACGGTCAATCTTGCTCCGGCGAACTTAAAGAAAATGGGCACACATTATGACCTGCCGATCCTGCTTAGCATTATGGCGGCAGCCGGCGGCGTCCGCCGTCCCAAGTCCACCAGCGCATTTTTGGGCGAGGTGAGCCTGGAGGGTACGTTGCGCCCTGTCAGTGGCGTGCTGCCCATGGCACTGGCTGCCAAGAAAGCGGGCATTCAGGCGCTGTTTGTGCCCTATGAAAATGCCGCCGAAGCCACTCTTGCCCGTGGCCCTGCGGTTTACGGCATCCGCAATGTCAAGGAACTGGTGGCGGGATTGAATGGAGAAACACAACTGCAGGAAGAACCCATTTGGGTGCCGAGTCGAAATGTTTCCCACGCACCGGATTTTAAGGACGTGATGGGCCAGGAGAATGTCAAGCGCGCCCTGGAAGTGGCGGCCGCCGGATCTCATAATGTTTTGCTTATTGGCCCTCCGGGCTCCGGCAAAAGTATGCTTGCTAAAAGACTGCCGTCAATTCTTCCCGATATGACCTTTCAGGAAAGTCTTGATGTAACAAAGATTTATTCTATCGCAGGTATGCTCCCTGACAATGTTTCCCTTATAAAATCAAGTCGGA
>JAZRBG010000035.1:0-1006 GCA_045634945.1 Akkermansia sp.
CAGAAGATGCCTAAAGAGCAGCAGGATGCAGAGGTTGCCCGAATTGTAGAACTTTGTGGTCTGCGTGAGTTCCTGGACCGGCATCCCTATGATATTTCCGGTGGTGAGCAGCAGCGCACCGCTTTGGCAAAAGTGCTTTTAACACAGCCGGATATTCTGCTGCTGGACGAGCCTACCAAAGGTTTTGATGCAGAGTTTAAAGTAACTTTTGCATTGATTCTTCGCAGACTGGTTGCCCAAGGTGTCACTATTTTGATGGTAAGCCATGATGTGCCATTCTGTGCCGAGTATGCCCACAAGTGCGGTCTGTTCTTTGACGGAAGTATCGTGGCAGAGGGTACACCCCGTGAGTTCTTCTCCGGCAACAGTTTCTATACCACCCCCGCCAACCGTATGGCACGGCACTTGATTCCCAAGGCGGTGACCGTAACTGACATCATCGGCTGTTGCGGCGGTGAGATACCCGCTGAACCGGAAGTCGGCGAAACTGCACCCTTGCCTGCGGTGAAGGAAACAGCGGCGAATTTCAAACCTACACCCCTTCCTCTTTGGCGAAAACTTCTCGCCGGTATCTCTTTGGTGGTTGCGCTGCTGGTGTTCTTCTATGCCACCAGCATCACCGATCTGTCTGCCCTCATTGGCAAAGAAGGCATCAGCACCACCGGCGAACAGCAGCTTATTCTGTATCTAGTACTGATCACTGCGCTGGGTGTGTTCATTGCCGCCATTGGCCGCAGGAGCGCCCCCTCTGCTATGCTGCAGATCCCCGCCAAGCAGCGGAAGCTCAGCAAACGCACCTTGGTAGCTACGGTGCTGATCGTACTGTGTATCCCACTGACCATCTTTACCGGGGTGATGTATCTTGGCAATCAGCATTACAATGTGACAGCCCTGTTGGTGCTGGTCGAATGCATGATTCGGTTCTTCCTGGTGTTTGAAAGCCGGAAACCCAAGGCAAGAGAACTGGTGACCATCGCTGTGCTCTGCGCCATTGGTGTGGCAGGAC
>JAZRBG010000036.1:0-187053 GCA_045634945.1 Akkermansia sp.
TCAAGTACTTCAAAAACACAACACCGAGCATGGTAGGAGATTTCTCCTCCATGCTCAATCTTTTTGTGCTTTTCTCTATTACTTTTCTCCGTCTTTTTCTCTTTCTCCAGCGGCTCATTCCACAATGTTAGACGAAGAGCCGGAAATTACACCTGCGCCGTATACAGACACAGCCCCCATACTTAGCCCGCAACAACTGATATATGACCCGGAACACCCGTGGTGACAGAAACAGCATGTTGAATGAGGCGTTTCTTTTTTAAGAACTACTGCCTTCTGCATTTCGGCATTTGCCATATCACTTTCCCTTGGTGACACACATTTATACCGACAATACCCGTTTCCTACCATTCCCAGCTTGACAAGCGCGGCACAATCTGCCATCATCATTCCCGTTGCCGCAGCAACATCATGGCTCCGTCGTTCAATGGATAGGACAAAGGTTTCCGGTACCTTCGATGTGGGTTCGATTCCCGCCGGGGCTATAACCTTAGCTATTAATTATCAATGGCTAAGGTTATTTCTTTGCTATTAGATTTAATTTTTTATCGATTGCCAATCATTAGGGGCATATCACCTTATTTTTTTCTTACTATATTTTTATTTCATATCATCAGTACAAGATAATGCAAAAATTCCAACTTTTTCTTGCGGATTGGGGTGGAACTTGTATTATCTAATACGAAAAGATGAGTAAATGGTTAACAGGGGTGATGATATTAATGAGCTGCAGCACCTTGCTTGGGGAGGTGTTGGCGGATAGCGCGAGCGAAAGCAAGGCGTGGATAGCGCAAAAGACAGCAAGCACATGCAGGGGCATGCAGTTGTATGTATATGATTGCGAAACGGATGAGGAATATACCGTGGCATTGACCACGGAGGAAACGGAGGCGTTGCGGCAACTGGTATGCCGTATGCAGCCCTACCGCAGCGGGGACGAGGGAGATGTGGACCCCATCGAGCTTGTGGAATTGCAGTTCTTGGATGCCAAGAGGGAATGCATCGGTTTTATAGACATGTACGATGTAGTTTGCGAAGGGCATACCAATCATAACGTCCATTTATCTGAGGTACTTTTCGTGTTGAGTAAGCAAGACTTCTCGAGTTGGAGCAGGATTATTCACCAAGCCAGACAAAGAATCAAACAATGAAAAAACAACTACCTATATACGGCGTGGCCATGCTGCTTTGCAGCTGCACCATGCAACAACCCGCCTCCACGCTCGACTTACTTGGCTGGGGAGAGGATGAGGCGTATCCCGCGTGGCTGATTGAAGAAATGCAATCAAGTAGCGAGGACTATAAATCGCAGCTGCGTAAAGCCTTGAGCCACGGGGATGTCATCTCTTTGGAGCTGTTTTCCGTACACGCCGAAAACTGCAAAAACGCCACCCTCACCAACAGATGCGAATGCCGCATACGGGTAGCACACAAGATGGGAGACACCAAAACGATAAGGAAAAAAGTCAAACTGACCCGCAAAGAGCAGGAAACGCTGCGTACACTTATCTCACGCTCACGGTGCGTGAAGAACGCCATAAAACCAACGCAGCGAATGAGCTATAGCGGCGCGGCGCCGGTATGCACCGATGCGCAGGGCAATCGCCTTTGGGATGCCGAGGTACGCATAGTGCCGCAAAGCCAAGTGAGTGACGATGGCTACGCGCTCGGGGCGCATTTGGCCTTGCCGGATGACGATTACGAGATATGGCAGCGCATCACAGAGCGAAAAACACCTCCACCGGCACAGCGAACAGATGCCGAAGCGGAGTCGCAAAATCAACAAGCGGCAGCAAACCTTCACACCATGCTGAAGGGGTGCGCAAGTATACGCATACGCGGGCACAGCAATGTGTGCAAATGTGCGTATCACCGTGATTTATCGGCCACAGAAAGCAAAGCCTTGTGTTCGCTGCTGCGGCGGGCAAAACCACTGCAAGTGGCAGGGCGTTTTGAGGGGCGCAGAGAGCGGGAGATGTTCATCATCTTTTATGATGCCGAGGGGCAAGAAATAGGGCGCATAAACGCAAGCTGCATAACAGATGCAGACTCTGCCCGCCACGCAACGCAGTGTACGGCAGAAGAAAGCATGTATCTGTCTACCCGAGATTATCAACGGTTACAACAATTCCTGATATGCAAATAAAATCCTCATTGTACCTATCTCTCGGCGCAGCCATGCTGCTCTGCAGTTGTGGCACACCCCAAACACATTGGGGCAAGGATAGCTTATACAGCGAACAAGAGGTGCAAGAACTATGCACCCTTTTGCAACGGGTAAAGCCCCTGCCGTTTAAGGGACGTGTACGCGGGATTTCCGACTCCGAGACCATTCTATTCTTCAGCGATACAGCAGGCCGACAAATCGGCAGTTTGCGGGTAGACGACATCACCAACACCTGTACCCCGCAACAGTGTGAAACCAAAGAAAGTATGTACCTGAGCCGCAGGGATTACAAGCGGCTACACCAACTGATTATAAAGCCATGAACACCACCGTTTTCAGCACGTTAGCAGCCATTTTCAGCCTTACCCCCGCAATGGTACAAGCAGCCACACCAAGCTTTTCCGAAAAAAGCCATCAAGCGGTAGCGAAGCTGCAAAGCATCCTCCCCGACACCGCTCGCATTGTGGTAGAATACCACTATTTTTCCAGCCAATACACCGCCCCGCCCCCGGTGGAATTGAGCAACGAAGAGACACAGGCGGTACTGCGTGTGTTGCAAGATGTGAACCCGCTCCCCCAACGCGGAACGCGCTACGTTAAATACAAAGGCACGCACCGGCTGGTGTTTTATCATGCAAACGGCAAAAAATTAGGGCATCTTAACATGATTAACCTTACAGCACAGCCCGAGACAACAACAGACAGCGACTATGCTGCCAATGCAGAGATGTGTCTGCCGCCCGATGATTATAAGCAACTGCGCCAAATTATTACTACCAAAATCAAGCCATGAATAAGAGTTGTACAGGGCTGAGTCTCTGCGCCTGCTGCATCTTAGCAGCCTGCACGGCACCCCCGGCTATACCCGAGCCGCAGCCTGAGGTTCTCCCCTTCTTACCGCAAGTAGTCCCGCTACAGAAAGTGCAGGCTAAAAACCGCCAACATCTTTCAGCATTACGGGCGGCACTCACTACATGCGTTCATATTGATATTGCGCATATTATTATCGGTGGGGGGCGGCATACGCACCGCTGCACCGCAGCAGAAACGCAAGAATTACTCGCCCTGCTCGGCGAACTACACGCACTGCCATTTGAAGGAAGCATACTCGCCCAACCGGGGCAATGGTATGTGCTGACCTTTTACGATGCCAACAACAACAGCCTCGCCACGGTGAGAGATTGGGAAATTACACACGAAAAAGCGGCCACTCATCCACACCATTGCGAAGCCAATGCTACCATGTACCTACCCGCCCCCCACTATGCACGATTTGAGCAGATATTGCAGGCAACGGGCGATGGAATTGTAATTCGATAATGTCCGGGGGGGCGGTGCTGGCGTGAATAGATGAAAAAAAAGCTTTACAAAATGGGGCTTATCGTGCATTCTTGCCGCCGTCTATGTCATTTGCAGAACTCGGAATTTGCCCGGAAATTTTAGAAGCGATAGAAGTGCTCGGATTCGAGACACCTTCCCCCATTCAGCAGCAGGCCATCCCCGCCGCGCTGGAGGGTAAAGATATTGTGGGGTTGTCCCACACGGGTTCCGGCAAAACGCTGGCATTCTCCATACCGGCGCTGGAGAACATAGACCCCGCGGTGAGAGGTGTGCAGGTGCTGTGTTTGGCCCCCACGCGCGAGCTTGCCGTGCAGATTTGCCGCGAGGTTGACAAGCTGGCGCTGTTCTTAGATGGCGTATCAGCCGTACCGATTTACGGCGGCACATCCTTTGCCCCTCAGCTGGCAGCATTACAGCGTGGCGTGCAATTTGTGGTAGGCACCCCCGGCCGTGTGATTGATTTGATGGAGCAAGGCGAGCTCCGCACCGACACCATTACCACCCTGATTCTGGATGAGGCGGACGAGATGCTGGACATGGGTTTCCAAGAGGACATTGACCGCATTGTTGCGCAGTTACCCGTAAACCGCCAAACGCTCTTCTTCTCAGCCACCATGTCACCCGCCATTCGTGCGCTGATAAACCGTCTTTCCGAGTCCCCGCAAGAAATCAGCATAGAGCGCCCCGTGCTTACCGTACCCACCTGTGAGCAGAGCGTGTATGAAGTGGTGTTCTCTTCCCGCATTGAAGTGTTGAGCCGTTTGATTGAGATGGGGCGCATGAAGCGCGGGCTCGTGTTTGCCAACACCAAGCGTGTTGTAGATGACGTGGTAGACGGTTTGTTGGCACGCGGTTACTCTGTGGACCGCCTGCACGGCGACATGCCGCAAACACTGCGCGAGCGCGTGATGGACTCTTACCGCAAGGGCAACCTCAACGTATTGGTAGCTACGGATATTGCCGCCCGCGGCTTGGATATTGACGATGTGGACATTGTGGTAAACTTTGAATTACCGCGCGACCCCGAGGACTACGTGCACCGCATTGGCCGCACGGCACGCGCCGGGCGCAAGGGCAAGGCCGTAACCTTTATAGGCCGCAGAGACTTCTCTCTGCTGGGGCGCATTGAACGCTTTGTAGGCATCCGCATGCCCAGAGAAAAAGTCATGACGGCACACCAGGTAGAACAAGCCCGCCGTGAATCCCTGGTGGATGATATTATCGAGAAAGCAGCCCAAGCCACAGAGCTGCCGGATGAGCTTAAAGATATTGACATGCCTGCCGAGCAAATTATGGCAGCCATGTTTAACTTGTTGGTAAGCAAAGGCAGCTGCGAGCTGCAACCCATACCGGAGGATCGCCCCGGCCGCCACAATGCCAAGCCCGCAGATGCAGAGGGCGCAGTCAACGCAGAGAAAGGCAATGACTGGAGCACCCTGCAAGAGAGTACCAAGCTGTTTATGAACGGCGGTAAGCTCATCGGCATTCGCCCCAAAGATATTGCAGGTCTCTTCTACAATGAGGGCGGTGCACCCAAGGGATGTGTGGGTGATATCAAGATTTTCCTCAAGCATTCTATCATTGAAGTATCACCGGAGATTGCCCCGCAGCTCTGCGAGCGTCTTGCTACCTGCAACATCTGCGGGTATGAAGTGAATATTCGTGAGGATAAGGGAATCCCCGGCCAAGATGCAGGCCCGCGCATCAATGTGCGTGACCGCCGTTCTTATTCAGATGAAGCACCGCGCCGTGAACGCGTTGAGAGATTCGACCGCAATGACCGCTACGAGCGACGTGAACGCGGGGGCCGCTTTGAGCGCGGCGAGCGCTACGGCAATGCCCCCCGCCGCGAAAAAGCAGAAAAGTTTGATCGCTACGAGGGAGCCCGCCAAGACGGTGGATTCCGCAAGAGAGATAAACGCGACAGCGGTGATGGTTTCTACACCAAGTTTGCCGGCAGCAAAAAGCCCCGCAGAAAGTAACAAGGCAAGACCATGAACAGCCCTGCTGCCAAACGTGCTCTGGCCTATTTTCATCAAGGCTTTAACTGTGCGCAATCCGTCTTTGCGGCTTTTGCTCAAGAGATGGGATTAAGCAAGGAGCAAGCCCTGCGTTTTTCCGCAGGGTTCGGCGCGGGTGTGGGGCGCATGCGCGGCATGTGCGGGGCATTCAGCGGGCTTACCATGGTGGCCGGGCATTGCAAAGGCAACCTCACGGGCGTGCCGGAAGACAAAGAGCAAGTTTTTGCGCTTGTGCGACGGCTGGCAGATGACTTCAAGGCAGAGTTTGGCACCCTCACCTGCCGAGAACTGCTGCACCTGGATGAAAATGCGCAAGAGGGGGCCCGCCCCAATGAGCGCACGAAGGCATACTACGATGCCCGCCCCTGTGAACGATGCGTGGCCTTTTGTGCCGCAAAAGCGGCAGAGTTGCTGCAACAATAAGTAGCGCGCCCCTCTGCCGACTACCCGCCCGCCAACAGCAAAGACACAGTTATATAACAAAAATATGCGTTGGAGGGGAATTTTCGGCTTGCCAAGTGATGCTCAATATGATAATTTATGCGGCACTTACGCTTTCTCTCTCTGACATGAACAAGACACAACTCATCAACGCCATACGCCACGAACTGGGGGATGATGCCACCCTCAAAACAGCCACGGAAGCCTTGAACGCAACACTTGCAGCCATTACCAAAGCTGTGGCAAGCGAGAAAGTTCAGATTCAGGGATTCGGCACCTTTGAAACCAAGCAAAGAGCAGCTAGAACAGGGCGTAATCCCCTTACCGGCAAGAGTGTTCAGATTCCGGCCTCTGCCGTGGTAACATTCAAGCCCTCTGCCTCTCTCAAAGGGCACTGATACCGCCTTTATAACCATGAAACGCATAGCTCTCATCATTGTAAGCATCCTGTGCACGGCAACGCACGGGGCAGAAACCGGTGCTCAATTGAGAACTAATGCGTTGAATATTGCAGCGGCTCCCTATTTACGCCTGCACCAAGAGTTTCTCATGATACACCATGAGCTGGTGTTAAACCTTGCACTTGTACATGATAAAGAGAGTGCGGATAAGGTAGCCCCCTCCATAACGGAGCTTGCAGCAAGATTACACCGCATGCACGAGCAGGAGCAAAAGCTGCCGATTCCTCCCGCCGCTATGCAAACACTGCTCAAAAAGCACACCCATGACTACCAAAAACTCAGCCAAGAGGGGGTGGGAAAAGCTCTTGAAATGACTTATGAACCGGAGCAGCCCTGCTACGGTTCCATTCTGCTGGAAAAAGCACTGGATGAATTATTGCGCGAGTTCTGCGTTGCCATCTGATATCAGACAAGGCATATTTCCACCCACCCGCAGAATCGGCAGAGCGGGAGAATCGGGGAGGTCAGATGCATCAAACCCGGCTGCAGAAGGTAAAAGAATGATTTGAGCAGAGGGTAATACCGCAGCCACATCTCTCGGTGTAACAGGCAGGGCCGGATTACGCCCGCATATTACCGTATCTGCGTTCAACAATGTTTCGGGTATACGCTCAAAGGTTAACAAAGAAGCATCCCCCACGTACAACACCCTGCGAGCCTTGCCTTCCCATAACACAATGGGATTGGCATTCTGCACGGGAGTACGGTTCAGCTCTGAAGAGGGGAAAACAACGGTAACGGTACCGGCAGAAGTTTTGCAAACGCGTATATCATCCTTCATTTGCCAAGATTCAATCACTTGCAATTGAGGCAGGTGATGCAGCAAGGTATCTTTACCGCCGGAACAAGAAGCGCGTTTCTGAGTAAGCAGCAATAAGGAAGGGCTGAAACCGCCGTGAAAAAGAGCGGGATAAGTAGTAAAACGCACGGTTTTGTCACTGCCGCAATTAATAAGCACCCCCGGATTGCCGAGCACACAGAATGAATCGCCGTAACCGGTGTGGTAGACCATCACGGCATCAGCCCCGCGCGGAGCCTGCAACGGCAGATAGGCAGAAGGTAAATCTGCAAACACGCCCACGGTACCCAACAACAGCCCAGAAAATGACAAAGCCAAACCATGCAAATAAACGCCTATGCACGGCAATAAACTGAGAAGCCCGCACAGCATGGCAGGCATAAGCAAGGGCGTGATAATGATATTGAGAATCACCCCGTAGAGATTGAACGAATGAAAATACCCCATACTGATGGGCAAAGCAACCAACCAAGCACTTACCGATACGATTACCACCCCGCGCAGCCAAAGGTCAGCCTGTACAACAAAACGCTCACGGCCATTGTATATACGGGGCGGCACAAAAGAATCCGGCCGCAACCATGCACCGGACCGCATGCCATAGCGCACGCCTATACCTATAGCACCATACACGGCAAAAGACAACCAAAAGCCGGCATGATGAATCTGCCACGGACTGAGCAGCAAAATGAGCAAAGCAGCGGCAGCCCAAATGTTAACCATGCTCACGGGGCGGCGCAATTCACGCCCCGACATGATTAATGCCAGCATCAAAAACGCGCGCAATGCCGGCACGGCAAGCCCCGTCATGACCACATAAAGAGACGTTATCAACAGCAGCAGCACGGTTCTCATACGAGAGCGCAGCATGAAGCGGCTGAGAATAAAGTAAACGATACCGGCAATAATACCCACATGCAAGCCGCTTACCGCAAAAATATGCAGACATCCACCGCGCTTGAACGTATCCACCGTTTCCGGCTCAGAGTATGATTTATCGCCCAGCACCAGCGCGCTCAGCACCTGCGCGCGCGGGTCATCTCGGTGAGAATCGGGAATCAAACGGGCAGCCAAGTAGGCACGGGCTTTATCTGCCCAAGCTCTTATGCAAGCAATAGAAAAAACGGGGGCTGAATAGGCGGCATCCGTACAATACGCAGAGGCGGCAAGCCCTTGACTGCGCAACCAAGCCTGAGAATCAAACATACCCGCAATGGGAGCAGGAGATGACGGCAAAAGCTCTATGGAGGCACGAATGCGAGCCCCCGCCTCATGTTCGGCATGTTCGCCACGCAGCACAATACGCGCCCCGCTTGCATCATCTTTCAGCACGCAACCGTTGGTCAAAGCCCGTTCAACCGTACCCTCTACCGTCAAAAGAGAGGCAGACTCCACCCGCTGAAAAAACGCATTATTTTGCTGCTCAATTTTCAATAAATGCAGATAAGCAACGGCCATACACAACAGCGCGGCAATCAGCACACGCCATCTGCAACAAACGGCAGCCACCGCACAGGCTGCCCCGCTCAGCCAAAGAAAATACCCACCCCACAACACGCCGCAAACCGCCACAAAGAGCACAAGCAAAGGGGCTGCCAAAATACGGCGTCTCAGCGCATTGCGCACGGTACTGAGCCCCTGCCCCATACACCTATCAACGGTATACCATAACCGGCCCGGTTACGGCAGATTGTACGGATTTGACCTTGCGTACCACCTTTATCATAATGGCAGCGGCCTCATCTACCTCCGCCTCGGTAGAATAGCGATTGAGCGAGAAACGCAGACTCTCACGTATTTGTTTGTCTGCCAAGCCCATGGCCTTGAGCACATGGCTGGGCTCAGGCTCTGCACTGGTACAGGCAGAACCGGTGGAGCACAACAGGCCGTGGGGCTCCAACAGCAGGAATAAAGACTCTGCACTGCAACCGGGTATACGCATGTTGAGCACATGCGGCAAACGCGGTGCCGTACCACCGTTCTCAACCACTTCTATCCCCTCACGGCGCAAGGCATCCGTAAAGCGCTGACGCAGACGCGCCAAAGACGCATATTGCTCAGCAGCGGCAAGAGCAGACTCCGCAGCCTTACCGAAACCGATAATCCCGGGTACATTCTCAGTACCGGCACGGCGGTAATCCTCCTGTGCACCGCCCGTCATCAAGGGAGAAAACGCAGCGCCACGGCGCACGTAAAGAGCACCTACGCCTTTGGGGCCGTGGAGCTTATGAGCAGAAAGCGATGCAAAATCCACGGGATAATCGTGCAAGGCAATGGGCAACTTACCCGCAGCCTGCACCAAATCCACATGTACACGGGCACCGGCATCTGCCGCTGCGGCACAAAGAGAACGTACGGGTTGAATAACCCCCGTCTCATGATTTGCCCAGGCAAAAGACGCGCTGTCGTGCTCCGGCAGCATACCTTTCCAAATAAGCAAATCGGCCTGCCCGTTGCTCAACACGGGGCACGCCTCGCCACGCAGCGTTCTGAGCGTGGCGGGGTGCTCGGTAGCCAATGTAAGCGTGCGCTCAAATCGGCTGAGGGCAGCCACGGTAGCCTCCGTACCGCCCGAGGTAAAAATAATCTCATCTGCATGGGCACCAACGAGTGCGGCCACCTGCTCTCTGGCCTCATCCAAAGCACGGCGCACCTGCTTTGCTGCGGTATAAGATGCGGAGGGATTGAAATAAGATTCCCTCAAATACGGCAGCATGGCATCCACCACCTCCTGAGCAACAGGGGTAGTAGCGTTGTTATCCCAATAAATCATCAGTATTTGTTTACGGCCTCAATGGCCTCATCAAGCTCCTTGCAGCTGATATCCATCTCGCCGATACGCTCGATTTCATCATTAATCTGCTCTTGCAGTTTTTCAAGCTGCTTCTCATACTTCTCAGCCATGGCATCCATGGAGTCATTCTCAGGAACCTCAGCAGGCTTAGTTGTACCCATACCGGTTTCTTTACCACCTGCAAGCTTGCCGTAATGCTTCATGATGGTAGCAGCAGCCTTCTTGGCTGTTTTCTCATTCTTCACCTTTTTGAGGGCAGATGCAGCCTTCTTCATGCGAGCAAGCTTTTTCTTGTACCAATCGGCAGCTTCTTTCTTCTCTACACGAGCCTCTGCGGCAGATACGGGAGCATCGTCCTCATCTTGAGCCATTACCATGGGGCTACCCAAAAAAAGGCAAACAGTAAGCAAATATGCAAGATACTTCATAACGCGCAGATAGTGCCATGATAAAAGCATATTGTCAAGCCATGATTTGTTACACAGTGCTCTATTTTGCAGAAAACCATTTCTTGCCCCCCATCTCTACGCGCTCTCAGAGCGCGTATGTTTTCATGTGAGCGCCGGCGAACTCTTCATTTTGCGCCGCAGGCGCAATCTTCATATCCGATGCAATCGGTCTTCATTTACGCCTCTTGAGGCGTTCTTCTCTATGGCGTAGCCATTCTTCACTACAGCGCAGCTGTTCTTCACTATCCGTCGCCCCCGACGGATTCTTCATTGCGAGCAACGCGAGCTCTTCATGCTTGCGCAGCAAGCTATTCAGAGCGATTTCACTGCGCCCGCATGTTGAAAACACGCGGGGCAAGCAGCATTTGCCGCTTGCCCCGCGCTTCTGCATGATTAAATGTTACTTAATCTTTGACCGGAATCAGAGAAACACCCCATGACTGATGCTCTCCGATATACGGCTGCTCAATAATGAACGTATTCTTACCCTTCTTGAGCTCAATTTCAACGGGGGATTGTACCCACCAAATTTCCTCGGGGTCAAGCGGTTTCTCAAAGTTCCAGGCATTACCGGGGTGGTTATTTTGCCCGGCTAACTTGTAAGTGCGGGGGCTCTTGATTTCCTCCCCATTAAGCCAAATGCGTGTACCGCAGGCAGACCACTCACCGTTCTTGGGTACACCGGTATAACGGCGGTTGGAACGTGCAGGAGCATCAAAGCCTACCATAAACTTTTGAGGCCCGTCTTGCGCGGCTTCAATCTCCGTAATGGCCCATACGGTATGGCCGGGTTTGGTGGAAGGATACATACCCAAATAGCCGGTGTCAGGGCGTGTACGGAAGTAAAGATTGGCCCCCAAAGCGCGGCGGGCTTTAAGACCGTCAACCTTACCTTGAAGAACTTTCTCACGCACGGCATCTGCGGCATTGGTGGCAACGGGCTCCACAACCGTCCAAGTAACGCCGGACTCTGCCCACACCGGGAAATCCTCCGCAGCGTACATTGTGCGACGCAGGGCTTGCATTCTGTTTTCAAACAGAGAGAACGCCTTGGTGGCCGTTGTCTCAGCACCGGTCATCTCCAGCGGCAGGTGGTCGCCGTCTGCCGCGCCGCCTTTCCATGCGCGCTCAGCCATGGCCATAAGCCCCGGCCACATGGCGCACATACCGGGAATATACTCCTTATTGTCTACCTTACCATCCGGCCAAAGGCAAATGATGGGGCCCAAACGCAGAGAATCACCGCATTCTACACCGCAAGGCCGCATAAAGAAATATCTGCGCACCAACAAAGCGGGGTCAAACAAGTTGGCATACCCCATGGTAGAGTCAAAGGCACGGCGCTTAATGCGGTCTTTGGGTATAGACTTAGCAACCAAATCTGCCCCCTCACCCCAACGCTGCTCAATGGAGTGCTCACCCACGGGCAAGTCACGGTGACTTGCCCATTGCATGGGCGTGCGGCCGTGAGATTGAAGCTTCTTGGTCACAAAATCCACAAACTGTGCTGCATTGGGAATGCGCACCTCATCTGCCCCGAAGTGGATGATGGGGCACATCTCCTTGGGGATTTCTTTGCAGAACTCATCCAGCAATGCACCCACAATCTTCATGCCTTGCTCCGTGTGCATCTTGAACCCGAAAGCGCGCTCAAAGTAGGCACTGTGCCCGGGCATATCCAGCTCCGGAATCACCGTGATATTGCGGTCTTTCGCAAAGCGAATCACCTCTCGAATTTGGTCATACGTATACGTATCATTCTTGTCACGTGTACGGTGTTTCGGGTCATTCAGCTCGGGGTAAGCCTTACACTGTATATGCCAGGCGGGGTAATCCGTCAAATGCCAGTGGAAGGTATTGATTTTCAGAAGAGATGCCAAGGCAAGCTCTTGTTTGATACGCTCTACGGAGCGAAAATTACGCCCGCAGTCCTGCATATAACCGCGGTATTTGAAAGCAGGCCAGTCCGTAATCTCGCAATAGGGCAATTTGCCGTTGCCGGTAGCCAACATCTGGCGCAAGGTCTGCATACCATAGAATCGGGCAGCATCGGTTAAAGCCGTTATCTGCACGCCTTTCTTATTGATGACAAGCTTATAGCCCTCTGACACATGCTGAGAGGGAATCACTTTGGAATCTCTGATGAATCGAACATTCAACGCTTCCTTGCCTTTCAGCTGAGCAGATGCATCCTTACAGGCTGCCAGAACTTTGGCGCATATTTTTTTATGGGGGAAATCGTAAATCGGTTTCAGGCTGCCGATGTTTGAAACATCCAGCTCCCCGCGATTCCATTTAACCTCTTGAGGGAAAGGTATAAGAGAAACGGGTGCCTCAGACTCCAACGCCAAATCATGAGGAGAGGTCCATGTATCCTGACGATAAGCAGCCTCAGCTTGCGGCACATAATCATAACCCGCCGCCAACACATGCGGCACCGCCAAAGAAAGGCATGCCATTAATAAAAGATTTCTGAACATGCCTATCCTTTAGCACAAAAGCCACCTCATGTCAATAAAAAACAACTCAGCGCGTTGCGCCGTATTGCCGCAACAGAGCTTGGATTTGCAGCGCGCCCTTACCGCCGGCGCATTGAAGAGGGGTGGCGCCTTTATCTGTACGGGCATTGGGATTGGCACCCAGTTTCAGCAAACATTCAACAAGCGCCGCCTCACCATAAGAGCAGGCATAATGCAAGGCGGTATTCCCCTTGGTTTCAGGCAGGGTAACGTCCACAGGCTGCCCCTGCTCGATGAGAGGCAAAAGCTTATGTAAGCGTTTAAGACACAGAGCCGCATGAGCAGATTCGTCATGAGGACTTCTCTTTGATAATTCTACGATAAAAGGCGTCAGTTGAGCCGCGGGCAAAGGCACCGACGGGGCACGGTCTACCGACTCGGGATGCTCCATCATCACACGGCGCATCGTCTCCGCAGGGTTGTATCCCCAGCCGCTTCTGTATTTACGGAAAGTGAAATCACTCTGAATATCCCATACCTTGCGGGCGGCATTAAATGCAACCTCTTGAGAATCGAAACACAAATACACCTCACCTTCCACCTCATGGCGGCCTTCCGGTGTTTTATGATGGTCCTCCATCTGATCACTGTAGGTAATGATACAGTCCTTACCTATCATACCCCCTTTATGGCACTCCGTCACTTTCACAAAATAAACGTGAGATGAATACAGGTGGTGGGAGAGGTGTTTTACCTCTTTGTACAGAATTTTGCCGTATATCACATGCTCCGAGTGAGTCAAAGAATCATAAGCCCGTAAAGCCGCGTAATCTTGCTTCTCTGCATAGGGATTCTGCACCGTGGCAGTAGATTCCTGAGCACAGGATGCCCCCACCATGCCACAAAGGGAAATAAGTAAAGAAATGGTTTTCATCTTAATATATATATACGGTAGTTTTAGTGAAAATCTTTCAAAAAAAGTTCATTATGACAATCTCAAATCCGGCACAAGGGCGCGGGTATATGAGTCATGCAATTCTAATACAGCGTCTTGTATAGCCGGCCCGAAAGAATCCAACAGACGGCATACCCCGAAAGAGGATACCTTTGCCTCATACGCTGCAACCCAATCCGCCATTTGCGCATCGGCCTGCACAGAATCAGTAATAAACGGGAAACGAGGCAGCCCCAAACGGAAGGGCTTGGGAGAGAGACGCGCGCGCCAGCAATGCTGCTTTTTGCACAGATTCGTGTACAAGTAGTCGGCTTGCAGAGCCGCAAAAAGCTCATACATGCGGGGAGAATTGACGGAAATACCCTGCCCGCGCAGCACCACTCGCCAGCCACGGGCGGTGCGGTAAACACGCGCAGAAAGAGATTCATCTGCCGCGCAAAGCTGTCGCACCGCACTCAACAAGAGAGCCTCGGGGTTTCTTGCCATACCGAATAGGCGACGCAGGAACGAATCGCGGAAAGAATCCACATCTACAAAGCAAAGAGACTCAGAATTAAGCACCAAAGCCCCATAGCGGTTACGTGTAATGATATTTTGAGCATCTATCTGAGAGACAATAGGCTCTGCCACCGTCACACTGTACTCAGACTCCTCCGGCCGAGCCTCCATGGCGCGCAGTTGCTCCGTAAAGGAGGCAAAGAGAGCAGGATTTTCCAGATATTCTTGCCACAAACGGCGTTTCTGCTGTAAGGCATGCTGCGCTTGCTCCATAGACTCAAACGAGCTACCGCACAAGCGAAGCTTGCGGCCCTTGATAACAGCGTGCTCCTTAACCCAGAACGGCGGAATCTTCATGACGTTATTCAGATGATGAGAGGGATTTGAACTGAGCAGGCGCAAGGGCACGAATTGCCGCAATCCGATGATTTTTAAGAGTCACAACAGTAACGGAAACGGGCTCGCCGGACTGAGAGGCAACACAGCAGAAGCACGGTTCCCCCTGATAATCGAGCTTGCGCACATTGAAAGCAATATCTTTCAATACATTATGCTTCTTCCAAGTATCAAAGCAAGAGCGCAGGTGGCGCAGCAAATCCATCTTGCCGAAGAACTCAAGCCCGGCGGTTTCAGAGCAATAATGCACCTCTTCACTCAAAATAGGCAGCAAGCTCTCAAAACTTTGCGAAGCCATGCAATCCGCAAACAGACGAGCGGCATCCTGTTGAGAGAGAGGTGCAGGAGCGGCGATTGTCAGACGCGCCGGCAATTGAAGCTCAGGCACTACACCATGCAACTCAGCTTCCAGCGTGTAATCTGAGTCTGAAACGGCCGCCAAATGCAGGGTTGCAAAACAAATATCGGCAGGGCCATCCCCTTGAGGCGTTTGATTCATGTGGGCGGGATATTTATCCGGCTTAAAACGGCAACGGTACCCCAGCTTATCTTCATGCTGATTCACCACGCAGTCAACCATCACAAACAGCAAAGAGCCCTGCGGTGACTCCAGACGGAACTCAGGGCGCCCGAAACGGAACAGCGGGAGAAAAGACTCCTTCATACGATAGCCGGCTCTCACAAATGCCGCAGCAAGCTCGGCCAGGGGGGCACCATAGGGCAACAAAGCCGTTTTTTCCTGCAAGGCGAGCATATCAAGCTCATCATCACGAGATGCCACCGTAGTCTCCGGTGAATCCGCCCAGCAGACGGACGTCTCAACCAAAGAATCAGGTGCAGCCTGCAACTTGCCGCTCACCTTTACGGCATCCCCTACCTTCGGCACACGCCCACCGAGCATAGGCGTGAAAACGTAAATGTTAAAGAGCAAATCAGGCTGCTTTTCCCAAACGGGAACTTGCAGGCAATAGCCGCTCAGGCCGCAATAATCAACAGCCTTAACACTCTTGACAACCGAAACAAATGATTGAACATGAAGGTTGTCTGCCTCAAAGCGGGGTGTGCTGACCTTACAGGTCTCATAAGAATCGGCAAATACATTCACCGACCATCGCAGGTGCATGCCCACGTTCAAGCAATCGGGGAACATGCTGAGCTCTGCACAGGCGGCACTGTACACATGGCCACGGGAATCCATCAATTCTATGGAATCTTTCCCAATGGCATAAATTTCAAGCTCATTGACAGGGTTTTCCGCAGAATAAATACCGGCGTGCACCACACGCAAGGCACCATTCTGCGCACCGCGAGTCTGCACCAGCATAAGGGGGAACTCACCATGGCCGGAGCAACGCAACTCATGCCCCTGCGGCAGGTTGCGATGAGAAGCAACACCTGCAATATAAGGGTAAATACGGGTGCCGCCATTGGCTACTTCTCTCACCGTATTATGCTCTTTGAGGATGGCAGCCCCGCCCAAGAAATGCGCCGCGCGTTGGGAGGCCGGCATAAACTGGCGATTTTCAGGGGTGGAGCTCCAGTGCCCGCGAGAGCGCAAAACGTATACAGAGTCAACTACACAGCGGGCATGGTCTTTTTTGAGATGCTGCACCACGCACGGCACCACCCACACATCTGCCGCGGGATGCGCCTCTGCCCAAGCCTGTTGCTTGGCGGTAAGAGAAGCCGGCGATGCGGGAGCGCTCACCATCAACACATATACGGCAACTTGGGCACCCTGCACCTCCGTTGTATATTGAGGGGAGCCATCCGCAGCCCGCAAAGAATCAATCACCCGATTGCACACCGAAGCAGAAGAGGCCTCTGCCACAACCGCAGCCAAAGCAGATTCTGCAATGGCCAACACATCTGACTCTTTCCACACACTCAGCTCGGCCACATCATCTGCGGATGCGGCTCTGGCCAAGACTTTGGGAGAAACTTTAATAACGGACATATCAAATTATACGGCACCCTGCCTGTCAAACAGTTCCTTGTAAAGCGGGCATGAGGCATACAGCTCTTCATGCGAACCATCCCCCACAATGCGCCCATGCTCAAAGACGAGAATGCGGTGCGCATTGCGCAATGTGCTGAAGCGGTGTGCCACAATAAGAGTTGTTCTGCCTTGTGCCAGTTTATCCAGCTCCTCCTGAATCTCGCGCTCGCTCTCGGCATCCAGAGAGGCCGTGGCTTCATCCAATATGAGAATGGGGGCATCTTTCACAAAGGCACGGGCAATAGCCACACGCTGACGCTGGCCACCGGAAAGACCGGAGCCGCCTTGTCCCAATTGGGTATCAATACCCTGCGGTTGATTATCCAAGAAGACGGACACGCGCGCAGCATCTGCGGCGGACTGAATCTGCGCATCCGTTGCGTCGCGTTTACCCAGGGCAATGTTCTCACGTATGGTACCGCTGAACAACAAAGCCTGCTGCCCCACGATAGAGAGTTTTTCTCGCAGGTCATGCATGGTAACATCTTTTACGTTAATGCCATCCACACATACGCTACCTGTTGTTGCATCGTAGAATCTGGGAATCAGGCTGGCAAATGTCGTTTTACCGGCACCGCTGGGGCCAACCAAGCCCACAATCTGCCCGGCCGGTATGTGCACATTAATATCCTTCAACACAGGCTTACCCGTATCATAAGCAAAGGTAAGGTTGCGGAAATCCAGCTCACCTTTCACCACGGCCGGCATAGGCTTGGGTTTCTTGGGATCGGCAATGGGGTTTTCCTCATTCAGCACGTCCTCCAAACGCATGAGAGAACCTTGGGCCTCATTAAGGCGGTTAAAGGCCTGCCCCGCTTTTTTCATGGAGTCAAAGGTAAAGAACATGGCAGCCGCCAAGGCCAAGAAATCCTCCAGCCCCATGCCGCTGTTTTTGCCGGAAACCAGCAAGAAAGAAAGAGCAAGTGCAGTCACGGTCTCCATAATGGGGATAATGAGACGCTGGTATTTCACCAATTTGGTCATGTTGCGCTTATACCCGGCAGAAGAGGACTCAAAGTCGGCAATCTCTCGCTCCTCCAGCGCATAAGCGCGGATTTCTCTTTGCGTTTCAAGATTTTGCTGAACAACGGTATTGAGCTCGCCCAGCTCAGTCTGCGCGTTCTTGGCGCGTTGAGAAATACGCTTACCGAAACTGATGATGGGCCATGCCGCCAAAGCGATGAACAACAGTACAAGAGCCATCTCCGGGCTGCCGGTGCTGAACAACAGGTACATGAACGCAGAGAATGCGCACACGCAGGTGATAGGCTGTTTCACCAAATCATTGGCCACATGAGAGAGCACGTTTTGCACGTTGCCGGTATCTGCCACAATGCGGCTCACCAAATCGCCCTTGCTCTTGCCCTCCAGATAGGCGATGGGCAGTTGCTGCACATGGTGGAATACCGTAGTGCGCAGAGTCTCCAGAATACGTAAACCCAATACATTCACCACCACATGGTTGGCCCACATGGCCACACCGCGTATGGCAAAGATAAGCGGCATACTGGCACAGGCCAACAGCAACAGGGTGGCATGCTCCATCTCATTGAAAGAGGGCACATACTTCATCAGCAGCGGGAGCTCTCCCTCGCCGTTATAGAACACTATGGGGAACACGAATTTGACCATCAGCGGCACACCCAAGCCACTGGCTGCCGCGGTAATCAAACCGGTTATGAAAGTAATGACCAGCCAGTGAAAATGCGGCATCAAAAATCGCACGGCAAAAATAAGAACTCTTTCAATCATACAGTGGTCTCCTTTCCATCTTCGGCAGCACTGCGTACCTGTTCATCGTAAAGGGAGCGGTACAGAGCACTGGTTTCATACAACTCAGCATGCGAGCCATCCGCTACGATACGCCCCTCATTAAATACCAAAATACGGTCTGCCATGCGTATGGTGCTGAAACGGTGAGCAATAACAAAGGTGGTACGGTTACTGGCCATGTCTTCCAAAGCTTTCTGAATAATAGCCTCGCTCTTCATATCAAGCGCAGAGGTAGCTTCATCCAGTATCAGAATGGGGGCATCTTTGAGTATGGCGCGGGCAATGGAAACGCGTTGTTTTTGACCACCGGACAAACCGCCACCGCCTTCTGCCAGCATCAGGTTGTAGCCCTCGGGCTTTTGCTCGGCAAACTCAGTAACACAAGCAGCATCCCCTGCGCGGCGCACGGCGGCATCATCTGCCCCGGGTTTGCCCACGCGTATGTTCTCTGCTATGGTATCATGGAACAACGCGGCAAACTGAGACACCAAACCGATAGCCTCCGTTCGCTCGGCACGGGAAATATCACGAACATCTATGCCGTCTATACGCACACAACCGCTGTCGGGGTCATAGAATCGGCTCACCAAGTTGATGAAGGTGGTTTTGCCGGAGCCACTGGGGCCCACAAGAGCCACCGTCTGCCCGGCCGGTATATGCACCGTAACATCATGCAGCACGGTTTTCTCTTCATTGTAAGAGAAGGTAACATGCTCAAAATCTACATTACCCGCCACAGGCACAGGCAAGGGGGTGGGCTGCGCGGGCTCCGGGGTTTCATCATGAGCCTCCAGCACCTCGTTGATGCCGTTAAGCATGGTTTCCATCACGCGGCAATAGTTGGCCACGGTACCCAAACGCTTAATGGGGTCATAGCAGAAATAGAAAGCCGTAGCAATGGCCGTGAACTGAGCCAAGGTAAGGCCCTCTCCGCTGCTGCGATACAGAGAATAAGACAAGGCCAGAGCACTCACGAACTCAATGGACGGCGCAACAGAGGCTTTCCACGATTCCACCTTGAGAATAGCCTTATTATAACGGGAAATGCTGGCGTTGAGCAAGTCTTCGCGGTGCTTTTGCAGGTTAAAGGCACGCACCTCTCGCTGGGCAGAGAGAGCCTCCTCCACATCTGCGGTTACAGAGTCCATACCCTGCAACACGTGGCGCATTTTTTTCACCATGCGCTTACCCACAAAGCGCACCAAGGGAATACACAAGGCTGTAATAATAAGATTACCCAGCAACACAGCAGCATTCTCATTGGTAACAGCCACATACACCAAATACCCGACCGCGGCTACCAGAGTAAGAGGTTGTACAATCAAGTCATTCAACACCTGAAGCAATAACTGCTGCAATGATTGCGTGTACTGAATGACCGTTGTCATCAACTTACCGCGTGAATTGCGGTCATGGAAAGAGAAAGACAAATACTGCAAGCGAGCAAAGATATCCGAGCGCATATCCGTCATCATCCCTAACCCGGCTTTAGCCAACAGGTATGCGTTGTAGTACGTTGCAAGGCCGCGCACCATCATCACAATGGGTATGAACATGGCTGCCCCCCACATTACAGAGGTTGACACATCCATACCCGTTGCAGGCATACAGAAATCAATTATGGCAAGCAGCCACCCCGGCGCAGGCTCTGTACCGAACACAATAGGCACAATACTTTGCACAATTACCGGCAAACCGAACCCGGCCGCTGCGGCAGCTATAACACCCGCCATGACTCCTGCTATCACCATAAACTGATAGCGTGGCAGATACTTCTTACAAAAAGGCTTTACCAGAGTCCAAAAACTCTTCTGTTCCGCATTACTCATATACCGCTGTTCAGTATAGCACAATACACGCCGTCCTTTCAACCCAAAAAGGGGGAATATTACAAAAAAAGAAAAACAAAAAAAGCATACATTACGTACGCCAATAGAAAAATGCCACCCCGGTGACATGCACGGCGGGGTGACATTTTTGAAAGAATCTCAGAGGGCTGAGGGATTAGTGCTTCTTGCAGAAGTCCTCCAAGCGGTCAAGGCCCTCCTTGAGCACGTCGAGAGAGGTGCAGTAGGAGATGCGGATTGCGTTGTCGTTACCGAAGGCAATGCCGGGAATAGCGGCAACCTTGTAGCGGTCCAGCAACTTGTCGCAAAGAGTGAGGGAATCCATGCCCAGCTCAGTGGTGTCGATGAAGAAGTAGAACGCACCCTTGGGCTCTACCACCTTAATCTTGGGCATCTTGCAGAGGCGGTCATACACGTACTGACGGCGGAAGTCGTACTCCTCACGCAGGTCGGAGATGAAGGACTGGTCACCCTCCAAAGCCTCGATAGCGCCATACTGGCAGAAGGTGGTGGCGTTGGAAGCGCAGTGGTCCTGAATCATCTTGATGTACTTGGCAATACCGGCAGGGGCAGCAGTGTAGCCCAAGCGCCAGCCGGTCATGGCGTAGCCCTTGGAGAAGCCGTTGATGGTGATGGTAAGGTTGTACAGCTCGGGGCTGAGGGAAGCCATGGAAACATGCTTCACGTCATCGTAGATGAGGTGCTCATAGATTTCATCTGCGATGATGAGGATATCCTCCTCCACGGCCACTTCACCCAGAGCGCGCAGCTCTTCCTCGGTGTATACGGCACCGGTCGGGTTGTGGGGGGTGGTAAGGATAATCATCTTGGTACGGGGAGTCATGGCGTTCTCAAACTCCTCAGCCGTAATCTTCCAGCCGTTCTCGGGCTTGGTCTCTACAAATACGGGGGTACCGCCGCAAAGCTCAACCATGGAGGGGTAGCTTACCCAGTAGGGGGAGGGAATGATAACCTCGTCACCCTCGCTGATGGTGGCACGCAGGGCTGCATACACGGCGGGCTTGGCACCGCTGCATACACAAATCTGGTCAATGGAGTAGTCCAGGTTGTTGTCGCGCTTGAGCTTATCGCTGATAGCCTGACGAAGAGCGGGCAAACCAACGGAGGGAGTGTACTTGGTAGCACCGTCCTCCAAAGCCTTGATAGCGGCAGCCTTGATGTTCTCGGGGGTGTCCTTATCGGGCTCGCCGCCGGCGAGGCCGTAAATCTGCTCACCCTTGGCCTTCAGCTCTTTGGCCTTGTTGGTAATGGCCAGAGTGAGGGAGGGAGTAAGTGCGGCTGCTGTAGGAGAAATAAAGTCCATTGCTGATAAAAATGTTAGAAATCCTTATAATAACGAGGTACACGCCTGCACGGCGCGACACGCATATACTAATATGCAAGCAGCACTTTGGCAAGCAAAATTTAGCGTGTTGACAGCAAAATAGCATCAGACAAAAAGAGATAAACCCGTGGACAGGCACAGATTGAGCTTGCCTAAAACAAGCGTAGCCATTACAATAACGCGCGATAAGATGGATTACGCACCGCTGATAGAAAAACGACGTCAACGCCTCGCAGAGCTGGAAGAAGCCATTGCCGACCCGTCACTCTTTGACGACCGCAACCGCGCAGAAAGCATCATGCGCGAGCACCGCCGTACCCAAGGGCTCATGACCATTTGGGCTGAGCTTTGCCAAGCTAAAGAGCAACGAGACGAGGCAAGCACCCTGGCCTCTGCCGAGGATGCAGACCTTGCAGAAATGGCTGCAGAAGAGCTGGCGGAGCTGGAGCCCCGCATTGCCAAGCTTGAGGAAGAAGTACAGTACAGTTTGTTGCCCAGAGATGAAACGGAAGACCGCGATGCCATCATTGAAATACGAGCCGGCACGGGCGGCGATGAAGCGGCCCTGTTTGCGGCAGACCTGCTGGGCATGTACCAGCGTTATGCAGAAAGCCGCAGCTGGAAGTTTGAGATATTGGATGCCAGCCCCAATGCCATCGGCGGGTTCAGAGAAGTAACGGCACGCATCAGCGGTGAAGAAGTGTTCCGCTACCTCAAGTATGAGAGCGGCGTTCACCGTGTGCAGCGCGTGCCTGCCACGGAAACGCAGGGGCGCATTCACACCTCTACCGCCACCGTTGCAGTGTTGCCTGAGGCTGAGGAGGTAGACGTAGAGATACGCCAGGAAGATTTACGCATTGAAACCTGCCGCGCCGGCGGCGCAGGTGGTCAGCACGTGAACCGTACGGAGTCTGCCGTGCAGATATTCCACTTACCCACAGGTATCATGGTACGTTGTGAAGACGGGCGTTCCCAGCTTAAAAACAAGGAAACGGGTATGCGCATTCTGCGAGCACGTCTGTTTGAAATGAAGCAGAGAGAGGCACAGCAAAACTACTCTGCACAGCGCAGAGCCCTCATCGGCTCCGGTGGACGAGAAGAAAAGATACGCACGTACAACTTCCCGCAGAATCGCCTGACCGATCACCGAATCGGCTACACCTCTTACAATCTTGATACCGTAGTGGCATCCGGTGCCATTGAAGACATTATAGCCCACATGCAGCATGCTGAAATGCAAGAGCGCATGGATGAGCTCAAATAACACGCCATGAAAACCATACAGGACATTCTCACCTCCGGCACGGCGTATTTGGAAGCACGCGGCATTGATGCACCGCGCCACTCCATGCAGAGTCTGCTGGTACATGTGCTGGGATGCAGCAAAACCTGGCTGTATTTGCACCATGATGACCCGTTGAGCGAAGAGCAACTGGCCCCGCTGAGAGAGTTGCTGAGAGAGCGCGGCAAAGGTGTCCCCCTGCAACACCTGCTGGGCACCACGGAATTTTACCGCCGCGAGTTCCGCACGGATGCACGCGCCCTCATCCCCCGCCCCGAGACCGAAGAATTGGTAGAAATGGCCTTGCATACCGTAAAAGCACACAGTGGTATGCGCGTGCTGGATATGGGCTGCGGCTCAGGCATCATCGGTATCACCCTTGCGCTGGAGCTTGCCAACCATAAGCCTGAGGTTGTGATGGCAGATGTATCTGAGCCGGCGCTTGCCCTGACCCTGGAAAACGCCACGGCCTTGGGTGCAAAAGTGCGCACCTACCGCAGTGATTTGTTTGAGGCATGGGAAGCGAAAGATGATAATCCCGTTGTACCGCCGTCAGACTTTCATTTGGTATTGGCCAACCTGCCGTATGTACCGGATGGCGAGAGCGTATCTGCCGAAGTAAGCCATGACCCGGCCACGGCACTTTACGGCGGGGCTGACGGTTTGGATATTGTGCGCAGATTCCTCAAAGACGCCCTCCCCCACATGGCAGAGGGGTGCTTGGTGATGCTTGAGGTAGGGCATGACCAAGGCCACACCACGGCAGCCATCATGCAAGAGCTGGGATATACCGGCTGCCAAGTATTGACGGATATGAGCGGCAAAGCCCGTTTCCCCATGGGTTATGCCCCTGCCCGCCCCGTAGAGCAAGATACAGCACCCACAGAATGAACGAGATTGAATACTTCATTTTCATCCCGGTAAAAAACTTCATTGCCGGGACGGCAAAAGTGGCACGCTGCCTGTTGTGGCTGACCCTGCTGACAGCCTTGGCTGAACCCGTTGTTATGTTGACCGTAGGGCCCGTGGCCTGTGAGATTTTCGGTAAAGCATCGGACCAACTGCTCTACGGCACACTCATCCTCATCAGCATTCTCGCATTTTGGGGGCAACACGTATTGCTGAGCATGCGGGGGTCGGGTATCACCCGTTTCCTGACCTTATTCTCCGTCATTATGTCCGTTATCTTACTGGTGTGCACCGTTTACACACTTTTCACGCAAGAGCTGTTGCTCATCAGGCAACACCAAACACCGGCCATCATTGCCGTCATACTGTTTCTGAGCAGCTTGCTCAATTTGCCGTACATGGCGGCGGCACCGCGCAAATTACGCTTTTCGGTACCTGCATTTCTGTTCTTTTTGTTGGCAAGCGTGGCAACAACCGTCATCCCCCCGCTCTGCCTCATTTGCAAAATCATCACCATCTGCACGGGTATCCCCCTGCTCCGCAGATTGCAACACGTTGCGCCCTTGATAATCAGCATGCCGCCACGAAAATAATGGGCAACACTTGCATGAATCAATCCTTTATGGTAAAATAGCATGCGCATGACGAACACCAACAAGCAATACCGCATTCTTGAGCTGCCGGAGGTTATCACCGGTATGCTGGCGCTGGTCATTGTTTTGTGGGAGTGCTTTGTTGCCGGTTTTGCCGCGGTGGACGCAGAGCGCACCATGTTCATGCAGGGGTCTCACTTGCTGCTGTGCGGGGTAGTATGGTTCAACACATTGGCGGTTATTCTGCATTTTATTGCAGAGCTGAGCAACCACAATGCCCCCGGCCGCTTTTTGTGGGTACAATTGCTCACGGGGTTGGTGGCTTCCTTTGTATTCTCGGGCGGCATTTTCGGGTTTCTTCCGGAAAAAACATTGCGCGCCAGTCTGTTGCTCAGTTTCTTATTGGGCACTTATTCATTCATCAACATACGTGCGCTGTTTAAAGAACGGCAAAAAGCCGGTAAAAAAGCCACACACAGCCGCTGGAGTCCGGCGGTGGTCTTCTTCACCGCCATGCTTACCATGGTGATGATGAGCACGCTTATTTTGATTACCCCGGGTGCATGTATTGTGCCCATCTCATTTACGGATGCCTTTTTCACCTGCGCCTCAGCCATTTCCATTACCGGCCTCACCAGTGTGGATGTTGGCAACACCTTTACACCGTTGGGCAAGTTGGTGGTATTGCTCAATATCCAAATAGGCGCCATCGGTGTTATGACGTTCTCTTATTTTGTGCTGTTGCTGGTGGGTAAAAAACTTGCCGTGAGAGACCGCCTGGCCATCTCATCCCTGTTGGACCAGCAAGGGGTCAACATTATCCCCACGCTCATTAAAACGGTCATTATCATCACCTTCACCGTAGAGGCCATTGGCGCGGGGCTTCTCTATTTGCTGTGGCAAGGTGCCCCCGGCGTGCCGCAGGATTTGCTGTGGCTTCGCTCCATTTTTCATGCCATATCCGCATTCTGTAACGCCGGCATCACCTTGTTCCCCGATAACATGGCAGAGGCCTGTGTGCGCCATGACAAACTGGTACAAAGTGTGATGATGATGCTCACGCTGGCAGGTACACTGGGGTTCGGCGTCTATTTGGAGTGTTACACACGCATGCGCAACCGCCTGCAAGGCAAGAAAAACCCGGTAAGATGGAGCACCCACACATGGTTGGTGGTAAGAGCTACCGCTTTTGTGATGCTCATCGGCACGCTCGGTCTGCTCCTGCTCTCCGTTCTGGAGCCCTCGCAACACGCAGCCTCCGCAGATTTCAACCTCTGGGAAAGTCTCTGGAATACCATTGGGCGCTCCGCCGGGTTCAATCTGACGGAAATAAGTGACTACGGCCCCGTTTACCACCTCTTTTTGTGTGCCCTCATGTTTGTGGGCGGCAACCCCGCCGGTACCGGAGGCGGCGTATATGCCCCGCTCTTTATCATCTGTATTTTAGAGGTCATGCGCGTATTGAGGGGGCAACATGATTTGGAGCTGCACAAGCGCCGCATTGCCCGCAATACCGTAGAGCGAGCCATGGCCACCGTGGTGCTCTCCACATTCTGGATAGTATGCTGCACAATGGTGCTCATGCTCATGGAACCCGCCATTGCGCATTCTGCCAACGGCACCATTAAACTGCTGTTTATAGAGGTAAGTGCCTTTACCACAACGGGGTATTCTCTGATAAACCCGGCAGAGCTCGGCGCAGCGTCCAAATTCTTCCTCTGTGCCAACATGCTTTTCGGGCGTGTAGGCATGTTCACCTTCATGCTCATCTTCATCAAGCAAAAGGAGCCCTCCCCCATACGATACCCGGAGACCAGGCTCCCGCTCTCCTGATACCATCTCACCGCAACACCACATCATGAAATTCGTCATCATAGGATTAGGTCAATTCGGCAGGGCTCTCGCCCTTTACCTTACGGACAGTGGCTATGAAGTCACCGTGCTGGAACGCCAAGAAAGTGCCATAGATGAAATCAAAAACAGCGTTGCAGATGCCCGCGTGGGTGATGCTACCGATATTCGCGTACTGCAACGCCTTGACCTGGTGGGGGATGACACCCACGTTATCGTTGCCGTGGGTGAAAACTTCATGGAGCGCAGTATCCTTATCACGGCGCAGCTCAAAGAGCTCGGTGTAAAAAATCTTTATGCCCGTGCCGTTAATGACTTGCAGGCACGCGTATTACGACTCATCGGCGTTAAAGACTTGTTCCGCGTAGAAGATGTGGCAGCCCGCCAGCTGACGGATCGCTTTATCAACGATGGTCTTATGCGGCTGCGCAAGATTGACGCCAACCACTCTTTGGCAGAGGTGAGACTGCCTGAGGAATGGGTTGGTAAAACACTTATGGAGGTAGATATGCGCAAAAAGCACAAAATCAATCTGCTTACCATACGCCGCGGCAAAGCGACGGAACCGGTAGAACCGGACGATGTGCTCAGCACCCCCGAGCAGCCCGTTATCGACATGCCGGAGCCTACCCTTGAGTTCAAGGCAGATGACGTGCTGGTTATCTTCGGTAAAGATGACAACCTGCAAGAGTTCGTGAAAAAATACGACCTTTAATACCGCCATGACCGCACGCGTTACCATACCCGATACCGTTTACGCCGGCTATATTTTTGATTTGGACGGCACTTTGGTGGACAGCATGCCCACCCACCACCGCGCATGGTTGCACGCCTTGCGCAACCACGGTGCCCCTCAGCACGCATTCCTTTGGGATGAGTTTGTGGCACATGGCGGCATGGCAGCCCCCGATATCGTGGCAGACCTTAACCGCGTGTACGGCTTGAATATGGACCCCGAAACCGTAGCGGCCGAAAAACGGGCTCGCTATGATTATCTGCAGGAGACAGAAACCCTGCCCGTAATCACGGAAACGGTTGAATTGGTAAAAAGCCTTAAAGCACAGGGAATTCCCTATGCCATAGGCACGGGCAGCGTGCGCCACGGTGCGCTCAACACCATGCAATCTGCCGGTATCGCAGAGCTGTTTGATATTATCGTCACCCCGGATGACGTTCCCCCCGGCCGCGGAAAACCTTGCCCAGATATTTTCTTGCTGGCAGCAGAAAAAATGGGCGTCCCCGCAACAGAATGTGTTGTTTTTGAGGACGCCCAGCCCGGTTTGGATGCCGCGGCGGCTGCCGGCATGGCATCCGTAACCGTGCTTCAGGTCAAGCCGGCAGATGCAGAGTGTTGATTACTCTGCCGCCTTGAAGTTGTATACGGGTTTGAACATATCCACCACCTCTACCGTAGGTGAGATATGGGTCAGGATTTCATCTGCTCCCTTGTAAGCCATGGGGGCTTCATCAAGCGTATCTCTGCTGATACTGGTAGAGAAGATACCGGCCATAGAGGCGCGGTAAGCGTCCAAAGAGAGGTTTTTGAAGGCCTGCTTACGGCTCATGATACGGCCGGCACCATGCGGGGCACTGAAGTTCCAATCTTCATTTCCCTTGCCTGTACCGTAGATACAACCATCTTTCATGTTGATAGGGATAAGCAGCTTCTCACCGGCACGGGCGGAGATAGCCCCCTTACGCACGATATTGCTCTCATGGTCAATGTAGTTATGCGTGGTATGGAAAGCATCTTGCACGGTTAAACCCAGACGCTCCACTATGGTTTGCGCCATCAGCTCACGGTTGAGGAGGGCAAATTGCTGACAGATACGCATGTCATCCAGATAACGCGCACGCGCCTCACCTTCCAGATAACACAGCTCACGGGGAATATCAGGGCAAGCGGCGGCGCACTCAGCTCTGAAAGCATTGATGGCAGATTGAATCTCCTGCTGACGTCCCTCTGCTTTCAGTTTTGCAATCATAGCGGCCTCACGCTCGGCACGGTCTGCAATACCGGAGTGAATGTCAATAGCCTCCGCCTGATAAATATCACACACTTGGTGGCCCAAATTTCTGGAACCGGAGTGGATGATAAGGTAATACGCACCGGCAGAATCAACATCTACCTCAACAAAATGATTACCACCGCCCAAGGTCCCCAAACTACGGTGCAAACGCGGTATTTGGTGCAGTTTTTCCAAGCAGTGCAACTGCGCCATGGGCTCAAACTCCGCAATGGCGTTACGGCGCACATTCATACCGGAGGGTATATTGCGGTGCATCACCTCATCCAGCATGTTAAAATCCGGCTTTTGTTTACCCAAAGCAAGCGTATACATACCGCAGCCAATGTCAACACCCACAATATTAGGGATAACCTTGTCTCCCAAATCTGCCGTAAAACCTATAACACACCCCTTGCCAGCGTGAACATCGGGCATGATACGCACCTTGGCATTTGAGAATGCAGGTTGCTCTAAAAGACGGGTTATCTGGCGTTGAGCCAATTCCTCTATATTATCCGTGAATATTTTAAGGTTCATGATGATTATTAATGTATATTGTCTGTGCTCTGTCTCCCGACAGAATGGGGCATGGGCAAATCTGTTTTGCCGTAGTGGGCGGCATGGAGAAGCAAATATAAAGCTTGGCGGGCTTCGCATAAAAATTATACCCTGCTGCTTTTTGAGTCAAGCGCAATCAGTGATTATGACAAATAATGAAAAGAGCCTGCGGATGCGCGTTTTATCTGGCACAAAAGAACAGTACGGTATACAAATAAAGCTGATTATGAAAAACATAGAAAACAAACACACGTGGCTGACGGGTCTGTTGACCGGTTGGGGCATCAAAGAAAGTTGGGCAAAAGTGCTGGCCGGCGCAGTCATAGGCGCTTTATGCGCTGCGGGGCTGCTGTGCAGTTGCTCTCTTCATTATAAGCAGAATGCACTGGGGGATAAGGAGCTTTCCGCAACCGTTGTACAACCGGTAGCGGAAGAAACCTGCAAATAACGCAGCAGATGGTCGGATGTAACGCCAAGACATCCGACCATCTTTTTATTTACTCAATTCAGCAAGAATAAAGGGTGCCGTGGTGCTGTCTTTTGCCTTGGACACTTGTTTTACTGTTCCCTGCGCCACAATGGAGCCACCATCGACACCGGCTCCCGGCCCCATGTCTATCACATAGTCGGCCTCACAAATAAGCTCCAAATTATGCTCAATTACCACCACCGTGTTACCCATTTCAACCAAGCGGCGCAACACACCAACCAGCAAACGCACATCTTGCGGATGCAAGCCTATGGTGGGCTCTTCAATCAGATAGAGGTCTTGCGGCAAAGCCTTGCCGCGGCGAATGGCCGTAAGCGCAGCGCGGCGGCCTTTGATAAGCTCCGCCACCAGCTTGATACGCTGAGCCTCACCGCCGGAAAGCGTGTTGCTGGCCTGCCCAAGGGTTAAATATCCCAAACCCGTTTCACACAACAAGCGGAGGGGCTCTGCCAGACGCGGCTGATTTTCAAAAAACACGGCAGCATCCTCCATGTTCATATCCAATACCTCAGCAATGGTCTTGCCTTTATAGCGCACTTGTAGGGTACGGGAATTGTAGCGTGCGCCGCGGCAGGTTTCACAAGGCACGGTACAAGGGGGTAAAAAGTCCATCTCTTGCTTGCGGTAGCCGGTACCCTTGCAGGTTTCGCAATGCCCGGCGGCCGTGTTAAAGGAGAATCTGCCGGCATCGAAACCGAGTCGACGCGCATCGGCACTCTGCGCAAAGAGTTTGCGGATTTCATCAAAAATACCAATGTAGGTAGCGGGGGTAGAGCGCGGCGTTTTACCGAGGGGGGATTGATCCACCTGATACAGGGCACGCACGGAGTCCAAACCGGCATCGGTTTTCCACAGGGCTCTCTCCTCTGTGCTGATACTGCCGCCCAATGCATGCCTAACAGCAGTGGCCAAGGTGCCGGTAATGAGGGAAGTTTTACCCGCCCCGGAAACGCCTGTCACCACGGTAAAGCGGGCACGCGGCACCCGCAGATTGACATGGCGGAGATTGTGCAGGCAGCAGCCGTTCACCTCCAGCCATTGAGCATCTTTCACCGGCAACCATTTGCCACAATACGGGTGCTTGGCATGGTGAGAAAGGGCTCGCCCCGTGACGGATTGAGGCTGCTGCACCACCTCGGCAAAGGAGCCTTGTGCCACAATCTCACCACCGCGCACCCCGGCACCGGGGCCAAGGTCAATAATATGGTCGGCACGGCGCATGGTGTCTTCATCATGCTCCACCACCAGCAACGTATTGCCGCGCTTGCGCAGGGTATCCAGCGTATTGAGCAGGCGCTCATTATCACACGGGTGCAGGCCTATTGTGGGTTCATCCAATACGTACAGCACCCCGCGCAGCTCAGAGCCCAGCTGGGCGGCCAAGCGTATGCGCTGCGTTTCACCGCCGGAGAGTGTTGTAGCAGCGCGATCCATGGTCAAATAGCCCAAGCCCACACTTTGCAGGAACCGCAGTCGGGGTACAATTTCAGCCACCACATTGCGGGCAATCTCCGCATCTCTGCCGCTGAACTGCCAGCTCTGCACCAGTTGCATGGCACTCACGGCATCCAGCTTACCTACCTCAGCGATATTATGGCCGAACAAGGTAACGGCAAGCGCAAAGGGATTGAGACGACTCCCCTTACAAGTTTTACAGGTACAGCGGGGAGCCTCCTTGCCGTTGCCTTTCTCCACATCTCGGTCAAAGCGCAGCTCTTTTTCAAGCTCGCTGAGGCGGTCATCATCCTTTTTAGCAGACACCTCAGCCACAACACCGTGCCCCATACATGCGGGACACCACCCATGCGGGGAGTTGAATGAGAAGGTAGAGGGCTCCGGGTCCGCATAACTCTCACCACACTGCGGGCAGGTAAGACGCGTACCGAACAAGCGGTGCTCAGCCCCTTTGAGCAGGCGCAGGAAGCCGTCCCCCATTTCCAAGGCGCGGTTCACGGTCTCATGCAGAGCGGCAAAATCACAATCTTTGCCGTTCATGGTAATGTGATTCCCCTTCACGGCAATATCTGCCAGCACAATGTCCACATCGTGGTTGGAGTATCGATCCAATGGCGTGAACTCATCGGGGCGGCACAATACACCATCTGCCAGCAAGTACGGGTACTTCTTTTTGGCAGCCCAACGGGCAAGGTCTGCATAATGGCCCTTGCGGTTACGCACCACGGGGGCGGCAATCATGAGAGAGGGCGGGCGTTTATCCAGCTCCTCCATTACCAATGCGCGGATTTCCTCTGCCGAGCGTCGACCCACGGGAACATGACATGCAGGGCAATGCGCTTGCCCCAACTTGGCATACAGCAAACGCAGGAATTGCCAAATCTCCGTCACGGTACCGACGGTTGATTTGCACCCGCCGCGTGAGCGGTTCTGCTCTATTGCCACGGTGGGGGGCAGCCCCGTCAATCTATCAATGTCGGGCGTTTCCATCTGCTCCGTAAACTGGCGGGCATAGGGGCTCATCACATCCATGAAGCGTTTTTGGCCCTCTGCAAAGATAATATCAAACGCCAGCGTGCTCTTACCACTGCCGGAGAGCCCCGTAACCACCGTCATCTCATTGCGGGGTATATCCACATCAATATTCTTGAGCTGGTGATGGCGAGCACCGCGCAGGGCAATGACTCCTTGCGGTATGGCTGCCTCTGCATGTTCAACAACGGGCGCAGACACGGCAGAGTTTTGTCCGTAAAGGGTTTGCGCCAAGAAACCTGCCGTATATCCCTGCTGACAGGCAGCCACCTTCTCCGGGGTACCCTGCACCACAATGTTACCGCCGCCCGTACCGCCCTCCGGGCCAAGGTCTATCACGTGGTCGGCGCATTTGATAATCTCCAGATTATGCTCAATGACCAACAGCGTATTTCCCTGCTTCACCAAGCGGTCGAACACGCGCAGCAGCACCTCCAAATCACAGAAGTGCAAGCCTGTACCGGGTTCATCCAAAATGAGCAAATTCCCCTTGGTCTGAGATTCAGCCGTGAGCGTATCTGCCAGAATATGCGCGAGTTTAAGGCGCTGATTCTCGCCACCGGACAACGTATTAAGCGGTTGCCCGAGCCCCAAATGCCCCAAGCCTACATCCACAAGAATCTGCAAACGCTCCGCAATGCGGCGTGCGCGGGCATTTTTCTCACGGGCAAAAAGCTTCTGCACGCTCAGCACATCCATGGCCAACAGCTCGGCCATGTTGTAGCCCAGTAAGGTAATCGTAAGAGCTTGCGGCGTATAGCGCGTACCATGGCACAGAGCGCAAGGCACAAATATGTCTGAGAGGAACTGCATTTCTACTTTCTCTTGCCCCAAACCGGCACAGCGGGGGCAGCGGCCATCACCACTGTTGAAAGAGAAATACCCCGGCTTAAGCCCCCTGGCCTGCGCCGCCGGCTCTGCCACAAAGAGCGCGCGGATATCCTCAAACACCCCCATATATACGGCGGGGGTAGAGCGAGGCGTACGCACAATGGGGCTTTGATCCACCAGCACCACATCGTTCACTTTATCCAGCCCGTCTATGCTGCGCACGTACATTTCATCCTCATCATCCAAAGCGCCGGGGTGAACATGCCCATACAGCACGCGACAAGCCAGCGTACTTTTGCCACTACCGGACACACCGGTAAGGCAGTTGAACACGCCCAAGGGTATATCCACATCAAAATCGTGCAGGTTGTGGCACTCTGCCCCGCGTATGTTGATAGCCCCCTTGTCTTTGCGGCGTTTGGCAGGAATGGCGATAGCTTGCGCCCCGCTCAGGTATGCACCCGTACGGGATTCCGCAGCTTGGTCAATACCCTGCGGGGCACCGGCATATACAAGCCGCCCACCACCGGCACCGCCTGCGGGCCCCATATCCACCAAATAATCGGCTGCACGCATCACGGCTTCCTCATGCTCTACCACCACCAGCGTATTACCGCGGTCTGCCAAGCGGCGCATGGCGGCAATAAGTCGCGCCGTATCTCGGGAGTGCAAGCCCACCGTGGGTTCATCTAACACGAAAAGAGTTTCCGTAAGCGCAGCCCCCAAACATGCCGTAAGGCTCACACGCTCAATCTCACCACCGGACAGGGAGCGCGTAAGGCGATTGGCCGCAATATACCCCAGCCCCACCTCACACAAGTACGCCACACGGCTGCGGAACTCTCTAACAGCCTGCTCCAGAGAGCGGTCCGCACCGGTATGGGGCAACACATAGGCATCCAACCACGGTAAAAGCTCATCCATGGGCAAGGCCTGCACCTGCGGTACATTGAGCCCGCCTATGGTAAAGGCCAATGCCTCGGGGCGCAAGCGCCCACCGTGGCAGTCGGGGCAAATGCTGTACACGCGGTAATATGACAAGAACACACGCACCGTCATCTTGTGGGCGTGCTTCTCCATATCATCAAAAATGCCTTTATAGCCGTACCAAAGGTTGTAGTCAGACGCCGTCCAAGGGTCAATATCGCCGGAGTTACCGTAAAACACCCAGTCTTTTTCTTTGGGGGTAAGCTGAGACCACGGCACATTCATGCGCACGGCTTTGGCACGCTTGTTGGCACGCACAAAATCACCGTAACACGCTGAAAGCGTTTGAGAGGAAAGCATCTTGAGCGCGCCGTCTTCTATGCTTTTGTCCGGTATGATACCCAAATTATAATCATAAGTGATGGCGCGGCCATACCCTTTGCACGCGGGGCATGCCCCCATGGGCGAGTTACCGCTGAACAGCTCTGCACGCGGCTCTGCCAAAGGGTACCAATCACTGCGGTGCTCACGCAATTCTCCCCATGAACCGTCTGCCCTATGCGAGGTGTACACCACATCCTGCCCCAAACGCAAGGCGGTCTCCAAGGCCTCTGTCAAGCGCATGCGGTTCTCTGGCTTGAGCTTAACGCGGTCTTGCAGCACCAGCCAGCGTTCCATGCCTATTTGAGCCTCCGTGGCGGCGTCCAAACGCAGAATCTCCCCCGCGGAAAACACGCGTAAATACCCTTGCCCCTGCAAAGCCTGCACCATCTCCTCAAAGGTTCCCACGGGCGTTACGGCAAAGCATACCAACACGTCCCCTCCCTCATGCTCGGCAAGCAATGCTTCTGCCACGCCTTGCGGGGTTGCAGGTTTCACCACGCGGCCCTCTGCATCGTGCCCCTCTGCCATGCGGGAGTAGATGAGCTTGAGGTACTCATTCATGCCGGTCATGGTTCCCACGGTAGAGCGCGAGTTTTTCACGGAGTTGCGCTGCCCCAATGCAATGGCAGGCGGCACATTCTCCACACTGTCCACATCCGGACGGTCCATACGATCCATGAACTGGCGTACATAGGGCGAGAAGGTCTCCACATAGCGCCTCTGTCCTTCTGCATACAAGGTACTCATAGCGAGGGATGTCTTGCCGCTACCGCTGGGCCCCGTCACCACCGTGATTCCACCCAGCGGTATCGCTACGTCTACATCCTTCAGGTTGTGCTCACGCGCGCCGCGTATGCGTATGTGCCTGTTCTCTCGCTCCTGCATGGAATTATTCTAATATATACCACCCTTTTTGTGAAGTTTTATCTGCGTCTTGACATAAATTTGCCTGTTTAGTTAAATTTTTATAACTTTTATCTTGACATTAACTTTATTTATGGTAATTTTTAACTGTTCGCTAACTTTTATATAAACATTAACAATAGAAAGAACCAAGAAAATGAACAAGCTCGTTAAAGTCAGCCTCGCCGTTGTCAGCCTTGTAGCCCTTAGCGCCTGCCACTGCCACCATCATGGCATGAGCCACTACCGCGGCGGCTACCACGCAGCCCCGTCAGTAAAACACCATGTGGTACACCATAAACCGGTACATAAGCCGCACGGTCATTTCCACAGATAACCACGGGAGCCCTATACCATACCCTCTCCCCTGTACAGACTCATTCTGTACAGGGGCTTTCTGCGCACTATCGCAGCAACAAAAAATCTAAAATATGCACAAATACTGCTTGACTGGACACAGGAAGTTTGTTATTTTGCAGTTTAGCTAACAGCCCGATAAAGTCAATTATTCAGGGAGTAATAAGTTCTTGAGCGATAAATTGAAATTTACCTAATTGTTCCAACGAGTAAGAGTAATGTATGCGAAGCAAATCGGTTTTTATAGTTATTATCTTTGTTATCATAGCTGCTTTCTGTCTTTATATTTGTGCGGTAGAAGAAAAGCATAAATTAAAAGTATTTGTGAGCTGCGGTGGAGAATTGCGTGGGGTTGCACTATGCTGCGCAATGGATGAATTTGCGGAAAAATATGATACTTTTAATGCTTATTGCAAGTGCTGTGGCTATCACTCATGGTGCGAGGAGGTAGGGTTATCTATCTTAAACTATTTAAAAAAAGATTTTTTTACATATCGCCTTTTTGATATATGGAAGCATAACGAACATACGGATTACCCCGTTTATTTCATGAAAACAGATGAACGGTATTGTATGACGCCTGATGTTGGCAAACAATTGGAAGATGGCTTGTATTTTATTCATGTTGCGTCGTCTGATTCACATACTCATCACCGTTGCGTGTTCTTTCTTGAATTGAGTGAAAATTTCATAGGGGTGGCAACCCCATTAAATGTGGATAATATATCAGAATTTCCATATGAGGTATATACAATCAATGAGTCTCAATTTGAAGACGTTATAAGGGCCGGCGAATTGCGCAGCGAGCTGACGGAAAGAGCTGATTTTACCAAGAAATCAAATTATATATTGATGAGAAAGGGGGTGTATGCTTTCAAATTAAAAGAATCATTTCTTAATGATTATGAGAGAAAAGGAAAACATTTTCTGCGTTGGTTTGTCATAAATGCTTCTTAAATGGCTTTCTTAAGCGCCTATTTATTTAATGAACAAAAGAACGATTTCCCTGTAATTGTTATTAATAAAGGCATAAGAAATTATTTTCTACTCGTAATAGATTTTGTTTTACAAGCGTCAATCACATGAAAAAAGAGTAAAATGCTCACAATCAGGCCCGATAAAGTCAATTATTGCAGCAAAAGCGCACGGCAGCAGAAGGCTGCGCTGCTTTTTACGGCTCTGTAGATTTTAGCAGAAGCGCGGCGTAAGCGCCGTCAGCGAGTTCACGGTGAGGGAGGGCGAGGTAGTCGCGCACGAGGGAGAACTCGGGGTGACGGGAGAGGAAGGCATCTACCACTTGGCGGTCTTCTTGGGAGTCTATGGAGCAGGTAGAGTATACCAAACGGCCACCGGGGCGCACGGCTGCACAAGCTTGCTCTAAGATAGAGGCTTGCAACTGCGCGAGCCTATCAAACTCTGAGGGTTGCATGCGCCAGCGGGCATCTACACGGCGTTGGAGCACACCGGAGTTGCTGCACGGAACATCCAGCAGAACGGCATCGAATTGGGCTTTGAGGGCGGGCGGGCATGGGGTGGTCCAGTCATGGCAGGACACCTGCACATCTTGCCCACCGGCTCGCAAGAGGTTGTCCCTGAGTTGCTCCAAACGGTGGGGGGCGGAGTCGGTAGCCATCAGATGAATATCCCCCGCCGTGGCGGCAATCATGGCGGCGGATTTACCGCCGGGGGCGGCGCAGGCATCCAAAATATGTTCTCCCTTTTGCGGGGCAAGCAGCTCTATGCAATAACGGGTGGAGGGGTCTGCCACGTACACCTGCCCGGCCTTGAGGGCGGCCAAAGGAATACCGGAGGGCAGTTTATACCAGCCATCTGCCTGCGGCAAGGGCTCCCATTCCGCAGGCACCTGCATGGGGTGCAAGGGATTAAGGCGCACATAAACGGGCGGGGTTTGCACGTTCCAAGCCAGCATTTGCTCCGCATCTGCGGAGCCGAACTCATTGACCCAGCGTTTTACCAACCAATCCGGCGCAGAGTAGCGCACACCGAAAGGGAGCTGCGGCAGCTCTGACTCAAACTCAGCGCGGCGGCGCACGGCGTTGCGCAAGATACCGTTGACCAAGCCACGCAGCTTGGCAGGGGCAACCGCCACGGTCTCTGCCACAGCGGCATGCTCTGCATGATGAAGAATGAACAGCTGGCACAGGCCGGAGAGGATGAGCCATTTGGCGTTTTCCTCCAAATAAGCGGGGCGCAAGGTATGGCAAATGTGTTGCAGCCAGCGCATATTGCGCAGCGTACCCAGCACAATGGCCTGCACCATGGCGCGGTCATGCGCGGGGAGCCCCGAGGCATGGCGTGCAATGAGAGTCTCTGCAAAGATACCGCCTTTACCCCAAGCTGATAAGCATTGATAGGCAACTGCACGGGGAGAGGATTTATCAGCAGTGAATTTGCGGGGGGCACTCATAAAGACGAAAAATTAAGAAAGTTGCAGTGCATCATGAATGGGTAATTTGCCATTCCAGGCGATAACGGAGCCGGAGAGGGCATCTGCGGTGGTGGGGGTAAACTCCATACAGCCACCGGCAGATTCCAAGATAAGGCGGGCGGCGGCAAAATCCCACAGGTTGATGCGGTTTTCAATGTAGGCATCGAAACGCCCGGCGGCAATATAGCACAAAGTAAGCGCAGCAGACCCGAGAATGCGAATTTTGCGCACTTGGGCAGATACATGGGCAAAACGGGCAATACCGGCAGCCCCCGAGCCATCATGAGAGCCATGGCCTATAAACACCACAGCCTCTGCCATGCGAGAGCGGGAGGAAACCTTAATGGGGCAACCGTTCAGACAAGGCTCACCACCCTGCACCACGGTAAAGCATTCATTTTGCATGGGGTCATACACACAGCCCAACACCGTTTGCCCCTGCACGCACAGTGCAATGCTCACACAAAAAATGGGTATACCGTAAAAATAATTGACGGTGCCGTCTATGGGGTCAATTACCCAGAGGGGCGTACCGTTTTGGATGTGAGAATCTGCACGTTCCTCACCCAAGACAGCGTAATCAGGATAAGCGGCAGAGAGCTCTCCCTCTATAAGCTCTTGAGTTTCTTTATCAAGCCTCAGCTTAATATCATGCGCCAGCTCTTCATCTACGGCATGCACCTCATGAAAACGGGCACGCAACAAAGCCCCTGCTTTGCGAGCGGCGGCTTCGGCCACCTGTAGCTGTTGAGCATAATTCATAAACGGTATTATTTCTTCTTTTCAGAGCGGGCAATCAGGCGGTTACGCGCCTCACGGTGCAGCTCACGAGCCAACATGAGCGAGGAGCGCTGAATAAGAGAACGCAGCGAGGCGGATTCTGCACCGGGCGTCTCGGCAGAGTCAAAGCCCATCCACACAAACACGGTCACACCGTTGACATTGGATACCATAGCCCAACACCCGCTGTTGTCGGCAGTGGGCTCACTGAGCATAGCCAGTTTCTCCGTCTTATAAATGAACGGAGAAAGAGAAGCCACGGTATTGGCGGTTTGGCGCTGAATCCACTCCGGGTTTACATGGCGCACATGGTTGTGTAATTGAAAACGGGCACGGCTCCATACCGAGTTGACGGCATAAAAATCATACCCGCGGCCACCGTTGCGAATGGAGAAAAGCACGCGAGCCAAATCCAAACGAGCCATGGGGAACTGCCCCTGATACAGAGCCGCGGCATTGTTCTCCTCCGGCAGCTGAACATCCGGCAAGAGGGAGCGGTAAAAAGCCGACACATTCTGATACCCCGTTTTTTCACCGGTGGTCAGTACATCTTTGGTCAAAATATAAGAACCGCCGTGCTGCTGCGTACCGGTAGCGCAGAAGAGAATAGGCGCAGCATTGCGGCCGGGTTGAATGGGCTGTTTCCAGCGGTTAACACCATCTGTCACACCACGGCCGGAGGTAACGGCCAAGACCTCACCCGCATGGTTGGGGCGGCCATCCAACACCAAAACGCAGCATTGCAACAAACCGTTAAAGTCATTGGAATCTCCACGCACTTTGAACTCTGCCGGGCGCTTGGGTTTGGCAAAAAACTGTTTGTTGGCAGCCAATTGCTCCGGCGTATCGCTGAGGGATTCCCAAGACTCAGGGTACGGCGACAAACGGTTTTCCACCACCACCATGGCACGTTCTGCGGCTTCTTCCGTATACTGCTGCAAGCCCAAATCAAAGGAGGTGACGATAGCCATACCCACGGAGCGTTCATCAACCGCTTTCTCCAGGTGCTGCATTTCACCGTTCACCCACTGGGTGAGATAGGTATGAGCCTGATTCCCATCCTCCTGCAAATCTGCCAACACAATGGGCTCTGCCATGGCATCATTAAACTCTTGCTCGGTAATAAAGTCCAGAGATTTCATGCGTTGCAGCGTCTCTCGCTTCACCACCTTGGCGCTCTCCATACTGCGGCGGGGATTAAAAATGGACGGGCCTCTTACCAAGCCGGCCAGCACCGCGCATTCTGACAGCGTAAGGTCTTTGACATGCTTGCCGAAATAGTGGGCAGCAGCAGCCCCCACACCATAGCAATTCTGCCCGAAATAGATGCGGTTAAGGTATTGAAGCAAAATGGTTTCCTTATCAAAACGCTCTTCTATACGGCGAGCCACAAACACCTCTATCATTTTGCGGTCCAGCGTTTTACCCTGCATCTCGAACACATTGCGGGTAAGCTGCATGGTAATGGTAGAGGCGCCCTGCTCATAGCGCATGGTAGAAAGGTTTTTAATGACGGAGCGAATCACCGCACTGTACACAATCCCCTTGTGCTTGAAAAAGTCTTCATCCTCACGAGCCACAAAAGCATTGACCAGATTTTTGGGCAAATCATCCCAACGCACGGATACATAGCGAACATTAGGCAGCGCGGCTATGAAATTATTATCATAGTCATACAAAGCCGTAATGGGGTCGCCGGATACCACGTTCTCTACATCATACTTGGTGGCTCGGTAGGAATAAGAAAGCAACACCCCGAGCACCAACAACAAGGCAACAAGCAACACAATGCCCAAGAACAGAATCTTTTTCTGCCCTACATTCAAGACACGCCACCAATGCTTGCGACGGTTTGTTGTTTTGGAGCGGAACATAGCGGGAGTTTAAATAAGCTTTACTTGGCAGCAGAAACGTGACGCCCGATGCTGGGGGGCAACCCCTGCAAGGGTTGATTTTCATCAAGTTTCATCTCTTTGAGCTTAGCAGCCAGGCGCTCCTCATAGTTAGCGGCTTCGGCCTCTTTACCATTCTTGCGCAAAGCACATGCGGCTTTATACAAAGCCTCTCGGTTAAGGTCATTATTGCGGTCAAAGTTAGCTACCAAACCATAGAGCTGAGAGGCTTTCTCATAATCCCCGGAAAGGTAAGCAGAATCACCGGCCACGAGACGAATGGAGGAGAGCACCGGGCCATTCACACCGAGGTTGAGAGCCTCTGTGCAAAGCTCCGTTGCCGCGGCGGGATTACCGCTACCGTTGAGCAACATGGCCTTGGTTTTGAGACCGTCTGCACGGCGATGCGGGTCTTTCTCCAAAGACAGGTAATAATCAATGGCATCAAGCCCGCCGATTAAAGCCTCTGTGGACTGATACTGCTCAATCTCCAAACAGGCGCGAGCCAAGGTAAGCCACACAACGGATTCTGCAACGGGGCGAGTCTTGGTCTCACCCTTGGCGTCTGTATACTCCTCCGTCTTTTTACGGTCAATGGAGTCATTCAGATATTCCACAGAAAGCTTGTAGTTTTCAAGATTGTTCTCCGCCTCTTGGTACCAAGACCACCCACACCAACGGGGAATAGACTTGGACAAGCTCTTGTACTGCTGCGGGTAAGCTTTTTTCAACTTGGGCAACTCTGCCAAAAGCGTCTTTTTCTCCGTATTCTTCAGCTTGAAGTAACACTGAATCAGGCAAGCGGAGGCAGAGGCTGCGTAATCTTTGCCGTTCAACTCAATGGCAGTCTTGAAATAATTGACGGACTTTTCAGGTTCATCCTGATAGCACAGACGCCCCAAATTGAAATTGGCCTCTGCCGCGGCATATACGCTGATGTTCTGAGAATCTGCATCGCCGCTGTTTTCTATCTGCTCTGCATAATCCAACAAGGCCATAAAGTGTTTCTTGGCCTCATCGTGACGCGGCGGCTGGCAATTCATGCAAGCATGGGCTGCACGCTGAAGGCAGGCGGGATACGCAGGGGAATCCTTGTATTGAGTGATGACCTTAACAAAATCGTTAATGGCGTCCTCATAGAACTTGGACTCATAGAAGAAATTACCACGCATGCAGAGCACATCCGGCAAGCGACGTTGGTTCTTGAGTTTGTCAATATAGTAATTGAGCGCACTCTCAGGGGATTTATCGGCCGTGCGGCTTTCTGACCAAACGCGGAACAAGCACCAAGCTTTCTTGTAGGCGGTGTCCTCCAAAATATATTCGGGCAGGTTATCCATGTCTATAGCCAAGTAATGCTCCCAGGGTAAATCCTTGGTCACTTTCATGACGTGGTCCGCATATATGACACGGGCAATATCCGTGCACTGCAAGCCCTGCGTTTCCGGATTCTCGGGAGAATCATACATTTGCAGGTAAGTTTTGCCGTATGCAAGCAAATCCGGCAAAGCATCTGAGCCGGCTTCATCCCCGGAGCGCGCATTATGCAACTGCTGCAAGCACACAATCAAACGGTACCCGGCATCTGCACCTCTGGGGGTGCGCAGAGACTCGTTTTCTGCAAACAGGAAATACCCGGCAGCCTTGGCGTATTTTTTGTCGAGCATGTAGACATGCCCCAATATACCGGCGCACTGAGCACGCAAAGCCGGGGTTCTGATTTCTTTCAGGAACGTGGCTTTTTGCGCATCCATGGGAAACTTTTTGCGGATATCGGCATAACGCTCGGCGCGGTAAAGAGCAAGAATAATCTCCATATTAGCCTCACCCTCATAATCTTTCATATTAGAGAGGTGGGTCAGTTGCTCATAGTATTGCGCAGCTTCATCTGCAAGCCCCAATTTGGAAGCAATACGGGCAGACTGAAGAATGGCTATGCTGCGCTGGTTCTCATTCTCGTTTTTACCCTCCAAGAACAACTTGAACTGCGCAAGAGCCGTGCGCAAATTATCCTCGCCACCCAACTCTACCAACAGCTGCGCATAGGCATAGTGAGAGGCACCCTGAATATGCTCAGGCACATTGGCAGAGTTATTCTTGAAGTGCGTATCATACATGCTCACCGCTTGGACAAAATAATCTTGCGCGGCTTTGGCACTGCTGCGCTGCCCCAAAATGGTGAGCACACGCGCATGGCGATACAGAGAATCATACACCAAGGTGGAGTTTTTGCTGCAACGCTCTACCGTACCGAAATAGGCAGCAGCCTCTTTAAGCGCGGCATCTGCGGTTACATCATTAAGCCCCTTGGCAAATGCAGCCGTGGCCAATTTATAAGCCGCGGTGGCAACATAGTCATCTTTCTCCCCCTTTTTCTCAGCAGCGGCAAGTTGAATCATCGCCTCGCGTACGGCATCCTTGCGGCCGAGCTTTTCCTCACAGGTGGCGCGCATGTACAAAGCCTTCGTTCTGTTGGCAGATTCGGGAAACTCATCCGCAAATTTCTTGAGGAGCTCTGACCCGCGGGATAAAAAGTTACGACGAGCGGCGTCCTCCAGCCCCTCTACATTGCCTTGGCGGTAAATTTGCTCTGCAATGGCAAAAGAATCACGCTCTTTGTCAGAGGTGAGCACATCTGCTGCCGGGGCATTCTTGGCAGCAGGAGCGGCGGCGGCCAAACCGGCGCCGATGACCAAAAGGCCACTTAAAACTGTACTGGTATTCATGACTTCTATGTGTAAATCGGTTAAATCCCATTCAGCAACGAAGGAAGGGAACAACGGCTTTCTTGCGAAACAGCCATTCCCCTCCTCGCTCTGATGCTGTAAAAAAGCTTATTTTGCCGCAGCGGGGGCAGTACCTTTTTGTACCGCAGCGCTCTCACCGGGCATTACCTTCTTGAAGCGGATGTTATATACACCGGCAGTAGTGCAGGCCTCTACCACGCGCACCACCTTTTCCCAGCGCATATCTTTATCTGCGCGAATACAGACGGGTAGGTCCTGCTGGTGTTTCACCTGCTCACGCAGGGGGCGATCCAGCTCCTCAATTCTGTACTCTTGGCGGTTAATCGTGATAACAAGGTCACCCACTTTGCGGCCTTGGGCCAAGTCTCGTGCTTTCAGCTCCGGGTCTTGCTCATCTTCTATAACCTCGCGGGCATTCAGAATAATCTCTTCAATGGCACGGGCAGCCTCTTTCTCATCACCGGCAGCCGTGGGCACCTCTACGGCCAAATCCTGCTCGTTGAGAATGAACTTCTGTGTTACCACGAAGAATATCAGCAGAATGAACACCACGTCGAGCATCGGCGTGAGCTGGAACCCCAACGGCTCCGGTACTTTAGCGTTCAACTTCATGGCGCGGCATTAATGCTCTGTGTTATCCATCATTTCCGGGCGCACACCTACATGAGAGATGCTGCCCAAGCGGGAGTCACGATCGCTCTGCACGGAGATAACGGAGAGCACATGCGTGACAGCCACCTCCATGTCAGAAATGTGCTTCTGAATGTAGTTGCGGAAAATTACATAGGCCAACATACAGGGAATAGCCAAGATAAGGCCGCCTGCCGTGGTAATCATCGCCTCTGAGATACCGCCGGCCATCTGCATTTGCTTCACGCCCTCAAAGTTGCCGTGAGCCATCTGCCAGAAGGTGTCCATCATACCCAGCACGGTACCCAACAAACCCACCATGGGAGCAATGGCACCGATATCTGCCAACCAGCTGATTTGACGGGTCAGCATGTTGGACTGGCGGGTACCCTCTGCTGCGGCAACCTCACGAATAGCGTCCATATTGGCACGCAGGTTGCGCTGAATGAACAGAATAATCACATTGACCGTGCGGGCAAAGCTGGAACCGTCTCGCTCACACAAAGCCAGCAAGCCGGCGTAGTCCTTACGGCGTATGTATGTTTCTACCGTCAGTACCATATCCTTAGGCAGCACGGCAGATGCTCGCGTGGTCCAAGAACAGATGAAAATAGCCATAAAGGCCACTACGGAAAGCACCAGCAGACCCCACATCAAAGGGCCGCCCTTATCAAAAATATCTATCAACCCGAAGTTCTGGGTGGTCTCGGCAAGTATTGTGTTCATGTCAGAGATATTCATAGCACGCGTTACGTTCGGGCGAGATTCTACCCCATCACCTACCCGATTTCAAGACGTATGCATGTCTGTATGCAAAAAAAATCAACATAAAGTTTGCAGCAGTAATAAAAGAATAAAGCTTGACACGCCATAGCACTTAGGGGTAGTATGGCAAGAGCATACGAGCATCTTTACACATTATGAAGACAAAACTCCTGATTTTGCTTACGGCGATGGCTGCCTTTACGGGTGTAGCCACGGCAGAGCCTGAGGTTGAAGAAACCGTTGCACCCAGCGTAGGGCGCGGAAACTGTGATTTGATGGCATCTAACACCGTGCGTGCCGTATTCCACGGCATTCAACCGGTGGCAGACGGCAGTGCCGCACAGGTAGCCGTGTTTGAGGTAGTGCAAAACCTTGCCCATAAGCGTGTGGTACGCTATGGCGACGGCATGATGCCGGCCGGTATGATGTTCACGGTATCCATGGACAGAAGCCTGCCCGGACAGCCGGCCTCCGTTGTGGATGAAATTTTGCAGATGCAGCCGGGTGAAGAGGCTGTCATGAAGATTGACCACCTATTCCTGTTTGAAGAGCCGCAGGGGCAAAACCTGCGCCCCTGCACGCGTTTGGCCCGCAAACCGGCCACGGCACCTGCCGTAACACCTGCTGTACCCGGCATGATTCCGCCTGCTGCTCCGCTGCAGCCCGAGCAAGAAGTACCGGTTCAACCCGTGTTACCCATAGCCCCGGGCACCGGTACCGGCAGTGGTATCATCTTCGGCGCGGCACAGTAAAAGCCTCTCATGAAAAAGCTGATTTTACTGCTTGCGGCCGTTGGGCTGAGCTCCTGCTACACGGAAGAGCCGCCGCGTTTTGAGGGCTATGTTCCACCGGAGCAGAGACCCACACCATCGCTGAATCATCTGCCTAAATTACCGACCGCAGGCCCCCACCGCTTTTAATACCGAACCGGCAATTTGTCAAAGCAAGTTGCCGGTTTTTCTATGCCCATCGGGCAGTCTATTTTGAAAAATAACGGTTCCGAATCAGAACTTCAGCAATCTTCCGCGCACCGCGGTCGGCAGCGTATTTTTGCGGATAGCCTCGCCGGTGCTTACTAACCACACACCCACCAAGATAAGGCAGGTAGCAGCCATACCCATAAGGGTAAGATTACCCATACCCCACACCATACTGAACACCGTAGCCACCACGGGTTGCACATAGTTGTAAGAGGCAACCACAGGTGCGGCCAAGCGTCCCTGCGCATAGTTAAGCACCAAATAGCACACAAAAGTACCTACACACACCACATACCCCAGGCTGAGCAGCTCTGTCTCGCCCACCACAGCCCAGTCAACGGACATCAAATGAGAGGAGAACAAGGGCCATGTTACCAAAGCTGATATGGTGAAAAGCCATTTCATAAGCGTCAGCACCCCGTAGCGTGATATCAAGTGAGAGAAGAACACAAAATACGCCGCGGCAAACACCTGAGAGCTCAAGCACATGAGGTCGCCTATCATAGCCCCTTCCCCTTCATCTCCGCCGGCAGAACTGAGCACCATCGTCAACGCCCCGCCGCAAGCCAATGCAATTCCCACGGCCCTCTTAAAACAAATGTGCTGCCTCATAAATAAGGCAGCCATTATCAAGGTAAACACGGGAATTGCTGTAGAGGTGACACCGGCATGAGTGGGAACCGTATATTGCACACCGCCTACATATAGGAATTGATTGAGCGCAATACCGCATAGCGACATGGCTATGAGAGACGGCCAATCTTCCCGCCGTATTTTTTGACTTTTGACAAATGCAGAAATAATCCAGAACAACAAGGCACTTCCCGTCACGCGCATCAACGCCAGAGATATACCGTCAATGTTCCCTTCCTGCATAATTAACTTACACATCGGGCTCATCAGTCCGAACAAACAAGCTGCCAGCAGCGCTGCTGCGTGACCTTTTACTCGCTCACCCATCATGGCTGCGAAGATTGTACGCCCTTTTATACCTTTTGCAACACTTTTCACCTACTATTTTCATTTTTCTTAAACATTTATTTTTCAGCAGTAAAGAAAATTAACCGATGTCGCATTGTAGAGTTGCCAAGCGGCAAAAATTATGATAGATTAGTAGCTGTGATGCGTATCCTAGCCGGCATAATCTGTACACTGAGTTGTACCCTACTCAGCAATTGCGGAGACGGCAGAAGCTCCGCAGAATCATTTGCAGACGAAAAGATTCTATTGATAGGCAACAACTCCGAGCCGCAGAGCTTAGACCCGCACAAAGCCACCGCGGTGGCAGACGGCAAAATTATAGCGACTTTGCTGGAGGGATTGGTGCGCCCCGACCCGCAAAATGAAGCAGGCGTACTCCCGGGAGCCGCAGAGCGTTGGGAAAGCACGGCAGATGCCACGGAGTGGACCTTTTACCTGTACCCCGACGGCAAATGGAGCGATGGCACACCCGTAAAAGCTCAGGATTTCGTATATGCCTACAAGCGCATACTGCACCCGCAGTTCGGTGGCCGCTATGCAGAGATGCTCTACCCCCTCAAAGGGGCAGAGGCTTACAACAAAGGGCAAACCGCATGGGAGAACGTGGGGGTAAAAGCGGTGGATGACTACACGCTGAAGCTCACCCTCAACGGCCCCACCCCGCACCTGCTGCAATTGTTGCTGCATTTCACTTGGTCTCCCGTGCCGGCACACCATGTAGAAGCCAACGGCGGCATGCTTGACCGCCGCAGCATATGGGCACACCCCGACAACTGGGTGGGCAACGGTGCCTATGTGGCAGATGACCACCACCTCAATAATTATCTGAGCGTAAAACCCAACCCTCACTACCGCCGCAAGGCAGAACTCAAAAACAAGGGTATACGCTTTTTACCCATTGTCAACGGCTATACGGAAACCCGCATGTATTTGGGCGGCAAATTGCACATTACCAACAATGTGCCGCCGGAAATGATAAGCTATGCAGCAGAAAAAGCCCCGCAGGATTTCTGCCGAGACCCGTATTACTGCACGATTTTCTACCGTCTCAACACCACACGCAAGGCCTTGAAAGATGCCCGTGTGAGAGAGGCCCTGAGCCTTGCCATAGACCGCGATGCTTTGGTAAACAAAGTAGTACGCGGCGCAGGCACCCCCACATTCAACTTCACCCCACCGGGGGCTGATTACCAAGCAGAGCCCCCCGCCATAGCCACACTTTCTCAGGCGGAGCGAGAAACACGTGCCCGCCGCCTGCTGGCAGAAGCAGGTTATGCCAACGGCGCAGGATTCCCCACTTTGGTGCTCATGACTACCTCCCGAGACGTGCAACGCATTATGGCAGAAACCATACAAGCCATGTGGGCAGAAACACTGGGGGTACATGTGGAGATTCGCTCCTGCGAGTGGACCGCCTATAAAGCGGCGCAACAAAGCATGGATTACGATATATCCTCATCCTCTTGGAGCGGAGACTACCTTGACCCCGCCACCTTTGTAGAGCTGTGGCGCAGTGGCGGCGGCAACAACTGCACCGGCTGGGGTAATGAGGCATTTGACACCCTCACCACCACCGCAGCCACAACGGGAGACGCAGAATTGCGCCGCAACAGTCTGCAACAGGCAGAACAGCTCATGCTCAAAGAGCACCCCATTATCCCCCTATACCACAGTGAGCGCACCTACCTGCGCTCTGCCCGCCATATACGCGGCAGACAACCGCGTTTGCTTGATAATTTCCCCTTAGATGCCGTAGAAGTTGTACCATGACAAAGCTACTCCTCAGACGCTTGGGCCAGGGTGTACTGGTCATCTTCGTGCTGGAAACCATCACGTTCTTTCTGGTACGCATGCTGCCGGGCAACCCGTTTTTGGGAGAGCGTAAATTGCCGCAGCATGTCATGGAGCAACTCAACGCCCTGTACGGTTTGGACCAAAGCGGCATTGTACAATACTTCAACTACTGGAAAGGTATATTGATGCACGGCGATTTCGGGCCGTCTTTGGTAAGAGAAGGTTTGCAGGTGTCCCAAATCATAGGCGAGGCATTCCCCGTATCACTGGCACTGGGTGTGGTGGGTATGCTGATAGCCATCATCATCGGCATACCGGCAGGCATGCTCAGTGCCTGTTACCGCAACCGCTGGCCGGATGCCTGCCTCATGCTGCTTGCCATGCTGGGTATCTGTATACCGGCATTTGTGGTAGGTCCCGTATTCGGCAAAACCTTGGGCACCCTGCCCGGTTTGAGTGTTGCGGGCTGGGATTCTCCCCTTTGCATTGTACTACCGGCACTCACACTGGGGCTCATCAATGCCGCCTATTTGGCACGCCTGACGCGCGGTGGCATGCTTGAGGTATTGTCTCAGGAGTACATACGCACGGCAAGAGCCAAGGGAGCCGGTGGTTTGAGAATCATGTTCATCCACGCGCTGCGCAGTGGTTTGCTGCCGGCCGTATCTTATTTGGGGCCGGCATTTGCGGCACTCATCACAGGCTCATTCGTGGTAGAAACCTGTTTTCAGGTGCCGGGCATGGGTCTGCATTTCGTCAACGCCACAACAGACCGTGACTACTTCCTGATTCAAGGTTTGGTGCTGTGTTACGGTATCCTCATTGTGGCTGCCAACTTAGTGGTAGATTTGGTACTCGTAGCCCTTAACCCGCGCCTGCGCACGCAAGGCGCAGCTTAATACCCCGCCATGCAGAAAATTCAATATCAACAAGGCAATTCATTGTGGAAAGACGCCCGCAGGCGCCTTTACCGCAACCGCGCAGCCATGGTAGCCCTGTGCTTTCTGGTATTCATGGTGTTGGCTTGCTTTGTGTTGCCGCTTTTTCCCTGTATTGCCAACCCCAATACCACCGATTTGGACAACATAGCAGCCCCTTGCAGTTGGGCGCACCCGTTCGGTACGGACCAACTGGGTAGAGACCTGCTGGCACGCGTGCTCTACGGTGGGCGTATTTCTCTGCTGGTAGGCATGGTAGCCACGCTGGTTGCCCTCATCATCGGGTTGGTATATGGTTTGATATCGGGCTACATAGGGGGTAAAACAGATGCCCTGATGATGCGTACGGTAGACGTGCTGTTTGCCTTACCCTTTATCGTGTTGGTGATTGTGTTCTCTTTGAGCATAGAAGAACCCGGGCGAGAATTGACGGAAAACATCATCACCCTGACCGGCTGGAGCCGTGAGGCGGTTGCCCCCATCATGGGGCTGGTACCGCTCTTTATTGCCATAGGCGCGCTGGGCTGGTTGACCCTGGCGCGTATTGTTCGCACGCAAACCCTTGAAATCAAAGCACAGGAATATGTACAGGCAGCACGCTCCCTGGGGCTGGGGCATCTGCGCATCTTGTTCCGCCATATTGCCCCCAACCTCATGGGCACGGTTGTGGTATACACCACCTTGGCAGTGCCGGGCATTATGCTCACGGAATCAACGCTTTCTTTCATAGGCTTGGGCGTAAAAGCCCCCAACTCATCATGGGGTACCCTCATTAAAGAAGGTGCAGACCGCATGGAGGTAACACCTGAGCTGCTGCTGTTCCCGGCACTGTTCTTCTGTCTTACCCTACTGGCCCTTAACTTCTTGGGAGATGGGCTGCGCGATGCCATAGACCCCAAATCTGCAAAAGATTAAAAACTTGCAATCGAGAGGTAAAAAGAGTAGAATACACCACGCATGAACGCAACGCAAATTCACGAGGTTCTCCATAAGTTTGATGTGGCTCCTTCCAAATCACTGGGGCAGAATTTCCTTATTGATGAAAACATAGCCAAATGGATTGTCAGCCAGTTGGAGATTACACCGGATGATTGCGTTGTAGAGGTAGGCCCCGGCACCGGTGCCCTCACCGAGCACATGGCACCGCTTTGCCGCAAGCTCATCTTGGTAGAGTTTGATGCCAGATTGGCAGAATACCAACGCACGCGCTGGGCAGATACCCCGCATGTGGAGGTTCACCACGCAGACGGTGCCACATGGGACCCGCGCCGCTTATTTGCAGAACAGCCCGTTAAGTTCATGGGCAATTTGCCGTACTCGGCAGGTGGTGCCATTCTTGCCAATTTCCTGACATCCCCGTGCGCATGCAGCCGTGCCGTGGTGATGTTGCAAAAAGAGTTTATTGACCGCATTTTGGCCAAACCCGGGGATGATGCCTATGGGCTGCTCTCCCTGCGCATTCAGATGGACTGGGTACCCAAGGCACTTAAAACAGTGCCGCCGGAGGCATTCTCACCCCGCCCAAAAATTGACTCCACCGTCATGCTGCTCACCCCGCGCGACCCCATGGAGCACCCGCCGTATGACCACCGCTACATGGATGAATTGATGCGCCGCTGTTTCTCACAGCGCCGCAAACAAATGCGCAAACAACTGCCGGATTCCCCCGAGTGGGAAGACGTGGCAGAGCAAATAGGCGTACCTTATACCGCCCGCGCAGAGGAACTGGGGCTTGCAGAGTGGATTAACCTTACCCGCGCCTACGATCCCCACCCGCTTTGCGATGTTGCACAAAAAGACGATGAGCTTTTTGATGTGGTAGACGAGCATGACAATGTGCTGCGCCAAGCCACCCGCAAAGAGGTGCATGAGCAAGGGCTTATTCACCGCGCCGTTCATATTTTGGTATTCAGCAAAAAAACGCATGATTGCCTGCTGCAAAAGCGCTCTGCCCACAAAGACCGTCACCCGCGCGTGTGGGACTCCTCTGCAGCCGGGCATTTGGATGCCGGTGAGGATTATGAAACAGCAGCCGTGCGTGAGCTGAAAGAAGAACTGGGTATTGAAGATGCCCGCCTGATTAAGGTTTGTACCATCCCGCCCTCTGAGGCTACCGGCATGGAGCATGTTACCCTTTACGCCGCCCTGCATGATGGCAAGGTGCATTTCCCCGCTGCGGAGATTGAGGGGGTAATCCCCTTCCCACCCGCACTCATTGACCGCTGGCTTGAGCGTAGACCGCAAGACTTTGCGTCCTCCTTCGCCTTATGCTGGAAAGAGGTGCGCCAAATGCTGGGAGATTCTGCCGACTGAGCAAACTGCCGAAAAGCAGAGATATTGCCCCCACACCGCCCCTATACCGGGAGCCGGTGTGGTTTTGTTTAACCTCCTCAGAATGGAGCAATAGCGTAAAAATTCAAACAACAAAAAACCGATAGCATTGAATTGCTACCGGATTATCTTAAAATCCTGCGGAATAATGAATCCGCCATACATGTGTTGCCCTCATCCTCTGCGACATGCACCAAAAGCATGTCGCAACGGGCAAAACGGGAGAGCTTAGCGCACTACGGCCACGGGAGCCTCCGGGGTGGGGGGCAGCGTGTTGGCAGCAGCGGTAACAGCGGTGAGACCCAGAAGAATTGCGATTGTCTTGATCATTTTCGTTGTATTCCTTTCTATCCGTTTTTCAGTTGCAGTGAAGCGCGGTTATATTACTCTTTTTTTACGATACGTCAAGCGTAAATTAAAAAAAATTACAAAAAAAATCATAAAAAAAATTGCAGCGGGCGTACATAGTTTAAAATTATAAAATAAAGGCACTAATAACAACAAAAAAGCTTGCAAAAAGAGGAGCACGCAGGCATACTGGGGCAGCAAATAACGAAAATAGCCGCAATGAAGAAAGGTTTAGTTTTGGAAGGTGGGGCGATGCGAGGAATGTTTACCGCCGGCGTGATGGATGTGATGATGGAGAAAGGAATCAAGTTTGACGGGGCTATAGGCGTATCTGCCGGGGCGGCCTTCGGCGTTAACTACAAATCCGGCCAGATAGGCCGCGCGATACGCTACAACACGAGGTTTTGCAATGACAAGCGCTATTGCGGAATGTGGAGCTTGTTGAAAAGCGGCGACATTTATAACACCGATTTTTGTTACCGCATTGTCCCGACACAATATGACCCGTTTGATTTTGACAGCTACGGTAAGAACCCCATGGATTTCTATGTGGTAAGCACGGATGTGGAAACGGGCACCCCCGTGTACCACATATATGAGGGGTGGCATGACCACGGGTTTGATTGGATTCGCGCCTCGGCCTCCATGCCCTTGGTGTCTCACATGGTTGACATAGACGGGCAAAAGATGCTAGACGGAGGCATAAGCGACCCTATACCTCTGCGATATTTCGAGAGCATCGGGTATGAGCGCAATGTGCTTATACTGACCCAGCCCAAGGATTACCGCAAGAAGAAAAGCAGTGCCATGATGATTATCAAGCTCATGTACCGCAAATACCCGCATTTGATAGAGGCCATGGCCAAGCGACATGAGGTTTATAATGCTACCATGGACTATATTGAGCAGCAAGAAGCAGCGGGCAAGATTCTGGTACTGCGCCCGGAAAGCCCCCTGCCCGTCAGCCGTGTAGAAAAAGACCCGGCCAAACTGCGCCTTGCATATGAAATAGGCCGCAAAGCAGCGGCAACCAAGCTCAACGAGATTCAGCAATTTCTGAACTGAAGGCAGCCGTAAACGGCAACAAAAGGGAGCGTTTTATAGAAAAAGGGCTGTGAGCGTCTGCGCTCACAGCCCTTCAATGTGTGTAAAGTTAATCTTGGTCGGGCAGCAGCTCATTCATGAGCCCCTCTATATCCGTGCGCAAAGATTCGCGCGTAGCCATCTTCTTGAGCTCAAGCTCGGGGAACTCACTGCCTACGATAAGCGCGTAAGTGGCACCGATTTTGTCTGCACGCTTCAGCTGATTATTCATCTTGGCAGGCGCAAGCGGCAGGTCTACACGCAAGCCGGCATCTCTCAAGGTAGAGGCCAGAGAAAGCATCTGCATGCGCATCTCGGGTGCGGCCAGCACCATGCACACATCGCAAACATCGGGCTTGAGAGCGGCATCTCTCAGGGCGCGGGCTGCAGGACAAGCGTCGATGAGGTGAGCAATCACGGCATCACCCATGGCAAAGCCGGTAGCAGGCATATCTGCCGCCCCGTCGGAAAGCGTGGCAACAAGGCCGTTGTAGCGGCCGCCACCGGCCACGGCACGCAGGCTGTGGCCCTTGTCGAAAATCTCAAACACCAACCCGGTGTAGTATGCCAAGCCACGCACCACATAGAGGTCCAGCTTCACATAGTCGGCAAGGCCGCGTGCCTGCAACTCTGCATACACGGCATCATAGCGGGGGGAGCAACCTGCAGGCGGGTTCTTGATGAAAGCCTCCAAATCCTCGCGCTTCATACCAAAGGCATCCAGCTTCTGCTGGCTCACCTCGGGGCGGTCACGCTCAAACTTGTCAATGATAGAGAGGAAATCAGAAACTTTGTCCTCAGATACACCGTGCTGCAAAGCATAAGAAATCCACACATCGCGGTCGCTGATACGCACCACAAAGTCATCTGCCGTGAAACCGAACTCACGCATGCAGTCAATGGCCAAAGCAATCAGCTCTGCATCAGAGCCCTCACCGGCATCACCCAAAATATCTGCATTAAACTGCACAAACTCACGCAAACGGCCTTTCTGCGGCTTCTCGTAGCGGAAGCATGAGCCAATCTCAAACCACTTGAGGGGCTTGGCATACTCCATTTGGTAAGAGGCGGCTATACGCCCCAAGGAGGCGGTCAACTCCGGACGCAGGGTAATATCGCGGTCGCCTTGGTCTTTGAAACGGAAGAGCTGGGTGGGCAGCTCACCACCGGACTTCTTGAGGTAAAGGTCCGTAGCCTCAACGGTGGGGGCCTCCCACTCCACGAAACCGTAGCGATGCGCTACCTTCCGCCACGTATTGAAGAGGTAAGCACGGAAGGCGTATTCCTGCGGCGCAAAGTCGCGGAATCCCGGCAGCGGTTGGAATTTCATGTTAGGCATAATCTTAAAATAAGTTTGAGCGGGTATTATACACGCGCATGGCGCATTGTCAACATTATACACTTTGTCATATTACAAAAAGCAGAGCTTGATTCAGCGGAAAACTTGGGGTAATATACAAGGCATGAAAAGGTGGCATAAGAGAACGGCATGTATCTTGACGCTGGGCATACTGGGTGTGGCAGCCTTGGCCTATCGCCCGGCATTCTGCTCAAACACGGCCGCAGCCTTTCCCGACTTTGAGTCACCGGCAAAGACGCTTACCGAACATGACGGCAACCACAAGCTCAACATTGAATACCGTTGGGATATCAGCAACCCGCCCCGAGGAACCGTGTTGACGGGAGATTTGTCGCCGGCCGCACAAAGTTTATTGCAAGCAACAGAATGGCGTGTACGCATCTATACCGAAGACGGTCAGCTTAAAGCCGAATATGATACCCCGTTATTACAAGCGAAGGATAAAACATCCATGGTGAAAACGGACTACGGCGCCTATTTTTCAGGGCTTCTTTCGGGGCTTCCGCCATTTCACTATACACCTAACGGCAAGATTGAGGCCCAACACTATCTACACCTGATATGCCGGGTGACCGTTACGCCCTCCCTGTGGCAGCCATGTATTCAAACAACGGTAGAGCAAACATTGAGCATCAACATACCACAAGGTACGGTAGATTTAATCAGCCCCGAGAATGGCTACTCATACAACAATTTGCACCGAACCGTTGTCAAAAACGGCGAGGAAGCCAAACTGCCGGCACGTTTTTGCGGCACACAACGCGAACAGATAGTGCAGCTTTTACTGTATGAATTTGCAGATGCGGCTTTGAGTGCAGATGCCGCAAGATTACAACAATTTTACCGCCTAGCAGAAAACTACACCACACAACTGACCACCGCCGACAAAGCTTGGCCCGATTGTTGGGAAGAAGCCGCAGGCGAGGCTCAACGCGCCGCGCAGTTGGTAGAAAACACACTCACCATTTTACAGGAAAACAATTGCTACGAGCTGCAAGAGCTTGCGGATTTTATCAACGGCCCGGTTTTTGCCCGTATTTTCGGTACTCAACTAAAAAAACGAGAAAAAATCGATTTGAACGATGATTTCGGCACCGGCGTAGATAACATTGATTTTGAAATCATTACAGAGGAAGAATTTTTCAACGACGAAGAGAGCGACAAAAAAAATTAAAAAAATGCGACATTTTTGAAAGATTTTCGCAAAAAACGCCGTACTATTATATACGAGGCCGGGGTGAGAGCCGGCCGCTTTTCATAGAGTAGGTGTAAGTACAAACCGGTCGGGAGAGGTGAGAGACTCCCGACCGGTTCTGTTTTTATCAAAGAGAAATGAGCTCCAAATCATCCGGCACAATGATATTGCCGTTGAAAAATTGAGCCGCCTCATCGGCATAACGCACACGGCGTGTGGCAAGCGTTTTGTCCTCCGTATGATACAACAAAAGATTTTTGACACCGAGCTGAGCCGCCAAGCGGCCGGCATCCCACGCCGTGCTGTGGTGTTTCTCATACGGTTTGAAACGCTCTCGGTCTTCATACAGGCAAAAAGCCTCACACAGCAACCAATCTGCCCCGAAGGCATAATCGTGAGCACGCTCATTATAGGGCTCATCCCCCAAACAAGTAAGCCGCTTACCACCGGGTAACTGCATGGCAAACCCAAACTGCTGAGCCTTGGTAGAGCCTATATCAAAGGCCCGAGCCGACAGTCCGGCAACATCAAACGAATCACCATCCGCCAACTCCACAAACAAAATATCTTTGCCGAAATGGGCACAAACCTTGCCCGGCAAGGTGCTGCGGCATATGAGCTCCAGCACACGCATGGCCTCTGCATGCCCATACACCTGTAAACAACCGGTGTATTTGCCGGAGTTCATGCTTTGGGCAATCATGCGCACCACCCATACAACACCCAAAATATGGTCGGTATGAGTATGTGTGACAAATAAATGATGAATATCCCTTAACGCAATACCCGCTTTATCCAACTGACTCAAAATACCGTTACCGCCACCGGCATCTACCAAAAACACAGACTCACCATTCCTGATGGCAAAACACGTATTGTAACACTGTGTTACGGCGGCATTGCCCGTACCCAACATAATTAACTCCGGCATGCAGCAAGTTATATCACATTCACCCACGGCTTGCAAGCATGTATGACCATGATATTTTATGTCATTTTGAAGAATTGCCATAACACAAGCTTGACTTATCGGAAACAAGGAGTAAAATCAAGGCGTCATAGACCTCATTTAATCATTATGAAGTTCCCCATCATCTCTACAGTTGCAGTAACGCTTGCCGCTATGGTTTCCACCGCTCAGGCCGACATCAAGATGGCCTCCGTTGACGTAAACCTTGTATACACCAAGTACCATAAGCGCTTTGAAACGGAAACCCGCCTCAAGTCCGCCATGGAGGAAATCCGCACGGAAGTTGAGAAGCGCCAAGCTGAGATTGCCAAGCTCGCAGAGGAGTTTGAGACCATGCGCGCCCAGCACGACCCCTCCCGTTCTCAGAAAGAGATTGACGCTCTCCGCAAGAAGCTTGAAACCAAGAAGGCTGAGATTCTTGCCAAGCAGGAAGAGCTGAAGCAGTATGCCGAGACCCGCGACAAGGCTTTCCAAGAGCTTTACAGAAGAGACATTGCCGTTCTTTTCTCTGACGTTCAGAAGTGCGTAGAGGAGGAATCCGCCAAGGGTGGTTACGATTTGGTGATTGACTCCAGCGCCATGAACGCTGCTCCCCGCACCAAGGTGTTCCCCCACATCAACAAGGCTTTCGATATCACCCCGCAGGTTATCAACAGCATTAACGCTGACGCCCCCGCCGGCTTTGATGCTGATGCCGAGCTGAAGAAGGCCGGTATCAACCTGCCGCAATAATAAAACGGAAACTTTTTCAACCGAGCCGATTATGAACCTCTCTCTCTCAGAAGTTCTCGCGCTCACGGGAGGAAAAATTCTCACCGGTGCTCCGGAGACCACGGTCTCCGGAGTTGCTACTTTAGCAGATGCAACGCCGAGTGATGTTTCCTTCTTGGGTAACGAAAAATACTTTAAGGACTTCCTTGCTACCAAGGCCGGCATCGTGTTGGTACCGCCGTCACTGCCGGAATACCCCGAGGGTGTTGCCTTTATTGAAGTGGAAAATCCCTCCCTGGCCTTTAACGCCATGGTAGAGCACTTCATGAAAGCAGCTAACGACTTTACCCCCGGTATTGCCCCGAGTGCCGTGGTGGATCCCACCGCCAAGCTCAACCCGGACAAAGTACGCGTATGCGCAGGTGCCGTGATTGAAGCCGGAGCCGAAATCGGCGATGGCAGCGACATCGGCCCCGGCTGCGTTATCGGCAAATCTGCCGTGCTGGGCAAAGACTGCAAGCTGTATGCCCGTGTAGTGGTACGCGAGCGTTGCATTCTGGGCAACAAGGTTGTGATTCAACCCGGTGCCGTTATCGGCTCTGATGGTTTCGGTTTCCTGCTTAACAAAGAGACCGGTCGCTACGAAACCGTTGATCAAGTAGGTATCGTAGAAATCGGTGATTGTGTAGACATCGGCGCCAATACCACCATTGACCGCGCCCGCTTTGGCCGCACCATCATCGGCGAGGGCTGCAAGATTGATAACTTGGTACAAATCGGCCACAATGTAGAGGTCGGCAAGCACACGGTTATCGTATCTCAAAGCGGTATTGCCGGCAGCACCAAGCTGGGCAACTATGTCACCGTAGCCGCACAGGTAGGCATTGCCGGCCACATCTCCGTAGGCGACCAAGCCGTACTGGCAGCCCGCACGGGTGTGATGTCCTCTTTGGATGGTGGGCAGGTTTACTGGGGTGCACCCGCAGCACCTTACAAGGAAGCCGCCAAGCAGTACGCAGCTATTCGCAAACTGCCGGACGCCATGAAAGAAATGATGGCTCTTAAAAAGCAGGCTGAGGAAATCAAGGCTCTTATTGACCAAGCCATGGCCGAACAGGCAGGTAGCTGAAGCACTTAAAACAGCAAAAAATCACCCCATCGGTTGTACGCAGCCGATGGGGATTTTCGTTAAAAAGAGCAACTAGAAACGAGTTTTCAGGCGATTCAGGCCTGAGCCAAAGCCTCTGCCACTTTTTGTTGCAGGGGCTCCACAGCGTAATCCCCTGCCCATTTTTTAAGCTCCTTACCGGTGTAAGAAGAGAGACCATCTGCCGTAAGTTGGCGGGCTAACACGCCTGCGGGAATCAGCATACAGAGAAAATCCTCATCTGTTGTGTAACCTGTGCGCACCTCTCCCTTACGAGTCATGATAACACCATCTGTCGGCGACATAGAGTTAAGCTCAATAATGGCCGCAGTGAGCGCATCGCGGTCAATTTCATATGAGAAGGGGGCATCGTTTTCCATGCGCTGAGTTATACCTCAATGCACGCGAAAAAGCAAGCAGCAAATGCCGCACGGTGAGAAGAAGCTTGACTTTTACCCCCGTTATGGTGTAGGCTCAAGGCATGATAAAGAATGTTGCGCTGACAGTCACGTTGGCAGCAGCGGCCATTCTCACAAGCTGCCAATGGCAAAGCCAAGAGAATCGCCCCGATACTGCCGCCCGAGAAGATAACGTACTGCCGCCCCTGCACTTGGGAGCGGTGCATCAGGTGTACCCCGAGCAAGGTTTCGTTCTGCTGCGAATCATCGGCCCCATGCCCAAAGCCGGCACCGTATTGATTACCCACCCTGCGGACGGGTCTAATACCCGTATCGGCAATTTGGTTGTTACCTCTGACCAGCCCGCAAAAAACCGCATTATTGCGGCAGAGATACGCAGTGGTAACTTAATGAAGGGTGACAGAGTGTTCATGTACCGCAACATTGCTCAACCCGTAGAACAACCGGCAGAAGAAGAACCGGCTGAAATCCATGTGCCGGCAGTTACCCCCGGAGAACCCATTGCGGTAATGCCCGATGAAGAACCCGCCACCTTAACACCGATTGAGGAAGAAACCGTTCAACCGGAGCCGGAGAAGCCGAGAAAAACGAACACTCAACAGAAGGAAACTCCCAAGCACATTCTGGATATTCCTGACAACATAGATGATTGGGATTAACCCCTTGTACCACCGACACACAATATGAGACTGCAATATTATGTAGACGAAGAGGGCGAAAGCGTTATCGGGCTTTGGGTGCCCAAGCGCAAGGCCTATATAGATGTTACGGGGCAAGATGACCAAATATGGGCAGCGTTGCAACCCGACGGCAAAAAACTGCGCAAAGAAATCGAAACATGGATTTCCAAAGGCGCACCGGATGGTGTGGTAGTGGATATGGAGGGGCTGGTGACCTCAAGCGCATTGCATGTGCAGCCCTGCACCATAGCCTGCTTGGGCAAATGCTATGCCGCACATGCCAAGGAGTTCAGCGGAGACGAGCTTGGTGAGCCCTCCTTATTTCTGAAGTCAACTTCAGCCATCAGCTCAGACCTCTCATACGTACTGAACCCGCCCGGCGCAACCAAGCTGGATTATGAGGTGGAGCTTGCCGTTGTGTTGGGCGACACGCTGCACCGAGCCACCCCGCAAGAAGCACGCAAAGCCATTTTGGGTTACACGCTGATGTGCGATTACTCTGAACGCTCCTACCAACTGGAGCACGGCGGACAATGGACCAAGGGTAAGAGCTATGACTCTTTCGCCCCCTTCGGTCCCGTCTTGGTTTCCAAAGACGAAATCCCGAACCCGGATGCGCTGCGCCTGCAACTCAAAGTAAACGGAGAACTCAGACAAGATGCCAGCACAGCAGAGCTGGTAATGCCCGTGGCAGATTTGGTTGCCTATGTATCACAGTTTATTACATTGAATGCAGGTGATATTGTTTCCACCGGCACCCCGGGTGGTGTGGGCATGGGAATGACCCCGCCGCAATACCTGAAACCGGGTGATGTAGTTGAATTCGGCTGTGATTCCATCGGCTGGGTCAAGCAAACGGTTGAATGTGAATAAAATTATCATAAAAAGATTGCATTCATAAGGAAAAATGCTAGAATGGACGCATAAGGATGTATTCTAATCCTCCGTTCTCACGTTAAATTTTTACCTGAGTCATAAGACATGAAAGTTCTCGTTACAGGTGCGGCCGGATTCATTGGTTTTCACACCGTCAGCCGCTTGATTAATGAAGGTCACGAGGTTGTGGGTATCGACAACCTCTGCGACCCCGCAACGCACGCCATCAAGTTTGCGCGTTTGTCCATGCTGGGCATAGATATTGCAGCCTTGAAGCAAGGGGAGCCGCAACACAGCACAGCCGGTGCTTTTGAGTTTATCATCATGGACATTCTGGACCGTGCCGGTATGCAGCGTCTGTGCATGGCTCACCACTTCAACTGCATCATTCACTTGGCAGCACTGGCCGGCACCAAGGACTCCATCACCAAGCCGACGGAGTTCTTGGATGCCAACACCATCGGCACACAAAACATGCTTGAAGCAGCCAGACTCTGCGGTGTGCAGCACTTCTTCTTCTCCTCCAGCTATGTGGTACACGGTGCCCGCGCCCAATCCCCGCTTAAAGAGAATGATGATGTGGACAGCCCCATGAGCATGTATGCAGGCTCTAAGCGTGCGGCAGAGTTGCTGTGCCACACCTACGCCAGTGCCTACCTTCTGCCCGTAACGGTATTCCGTTTCTTCACAACGTACGGCTCTTGGGGGCGCCCGGATTCCAAGCCCATGGTGATTGCCAAATCCATAGTGGACGGCACCCCCATTACCCTTCTTAACGACGGGTATTTGGTGAGAGACTTCACCTATGTGGATGATATTATAGACGGTATCATGATGGCACTGCCCATGCCGCCCTCTGCCGTGCACCACGCCCCGTACGCTCTGTACAACATAGGCCGCTCCAAGCCGATTCCCATGCTTTCTTTCATTCAGGCGATTGAAGGAGCCATCGGCAAGCCGGCCATTATTGACAGAGATTCTGCCTCTCCCCTTACCAAGGGTGAAAGTGTGGAGATGTATGCCGACACCGGCAAGCTGGAGTCTGAACTTGCCTACTCACCTGTGTGGGATTATGAGGAGGCAGCCCCCATCTTCGGCAAATGGTTTGCCGAAAACTATAAAGTAAACTTTAACCTGTAACAACTTTGCCGCCCGTCGGTAATGCCATGGGGCACTATCGGCGGACGGTCTCTTTACTGTGTCCCCGATATTATATAACCTCGCCAAAAGTATCCTCTTCCGCTTCAACCCCGAAACGGCGCACGAGATGACGCTCGCCGGGCTTCGCATGGCGGAACAATTCCGACTTCTCTCCCTGTTTGCCCCCCGCACCGTAGAAGACCCCGTAACGGTCATGGGCATTAAGTTCCCCAACCGAGTGGGACTTGCTGCCGGCATGGACAAACAAGCCAACACCGTAGCAGCTTTCGGCAGACTCGGGTTCGGCTTTGTGGAGGTAGGCACCCTTACCCCCCGCCCGCAACCCGGTAATCCCAAGCCCCGTTGCTTCCGCTGCATCCCGCAGCAAGCCATCATCAACCACATGGGTATCAACAACCCCGGCATTGATAAGGGCGTGGAGAATATCCGTGAAACCAAGCGTTTTAACGGCGTGCTGGGTGTCAACATCAGCAAAAACAAGGTAACGCCCAATGATGAAGCCAGCAAAGATTATCTGGCCTGCATGAGAGAGGCCTGGCCCGTGGCAGACTACATTGCCATCAACTTCTCATGCCCCAATGTTCCTAACCTGTGTGCCTTGGCTAAAGCTGCACCAGCAGCGGAATTGCTGGCACTGCTCAAGAGCGAGCAAACCAACCTGACCAATGACACGGGACGCTACGTACCCATTGTGATGAAGGTATCCCCGGATATGGAAGAGTCTCAAATCCGCGAGCTTTCTCAGGTATTCCTTGACAGCCAGTTGGATGGTCTCATCTGCTCCAACACCACCACCACACGAATAGGCGTGGAAGACCACCCCGCAGCAGCCCAAAGCGGCGGCATGTCGGGCAAGCCGCTCTACAACCGCGCCAATGAGACACTTGAATCCTTTGCCAAGGAGCTGAAAGGCGCCATCCCCATCATCGGCGTGGGCGGTATCACCACACCTGAGGATGCGGTGAAGAAGATTCAGCTGGGTGCCTCCCTTGTGCAGCTTTACAGCGGATTCATCTACAAAGGCCCCAACCTCATCCGCGATTGCGCCAAAGCCATCAAAGAGCAATGCCCCATACAGGGCTGAAGCTCAAAATCACAATTCTAACAACAAACCATCATACGCCGGAGTGATAAACTCCGGCGTTTCTGCACATGCGGTGTCATAATCCACGGCATGCCCGCAATGTGTAAGGTAGCCTTTGCTCGGGGTAAGGCACAGCATCATCTCCACACACTGAGCAACGGTGAGGTGCGTATGGTGCTCTCGCGTGGTGAGGGCATCCATGGCAAGGGCATCCAGCCCCGTCAATACGGGGGCTGATTCCTCAGGCAATTCCTTAATGTCCGGCACGTAGCCGAAGGATTTACCCCCGCAGCGGAACACATAACCATAGGTTTCTACCGAGGCATGCCGCACCGGCACCGGCGTCACCTCTATATCCCCCACGGTAAAGGGCAGCCCGGCGTGGTCATGCGCATCCGGCCGTATATACCCTTTGTAAGTATTCTGCGGCGAAAAAGCCCAGGCATACATGCGGCCCAATTGAGCCAAGCATTGCGTACCGGCATAAAGGGGGAGCTTGTCTTCTCTGCGCCAACAAAAAGCACGCATGTCATCAAAGCCTGCCGTGTGGTCCAAGTGCTCATGGGTATAAATAACCGCATCTATGGCAGTAAGGTTGTGGCGCAAGGCTTGTTGGCGCAGGTCCGGGCAAGAGTCCACAAGAATCGTAGTTGTTTCTGACTGAACAAGTAAAGATGAACGCAAGCGCTTATTCCTGGGATTATCGGAGCGGCACACATCACACTGACACCCAATAACCGGCACACCCGTAGACGTACCGCTGCCGAGAAAAAGTACTTTCATCATCTGTTTTTCCGTTTGAATTACGGGGGATATTATGCCATAATATCGGCGGAACGCAAAGCAAATTATGCTCACACTGCTTAAGATACGCAACCTGGCACTGGTAGATGAACTCGTATGGGAACCCGAGGCAGGCTTTCTGTCTATCACCGGTGAGACCGGCGCGGGAAAATCCGTTATCATGGGCGGTATCTCTCTGCTGATGGGTGAACGAGCCGACAAAGGGCGCATACGCAGCGGTGAGACACAGTGCACCTTGGAGGCAGCCTTTCAATTGAACGGCACGGCGCACATAGATTCTCTGCTGGAAGAGGCGGGGGTCCCCCCCTGTGAAGACGGCGAGCTCTTGCTGCGCCGCAGTATCACGGCTACGGGTAACAGGCAGTTTATCAACAACAGCCCCGTAACCCTGCAATTACTGCGTAAAGTGGCAGGTGGATTAGTGGACATGCACCACCCTGAAGCCCACCGCTCCCTCACCTCCCGAGAACGCCAACTGGACTTGCTGGATGCTTATGCGGAAAATGCCCCCCTGCTCTCTGCCTATAATGATGCCTACCGCACATGGTTGGACGCCCGCTCTGCTTACCGCGAATTACAGGAAAGTGAAATGGCCAATGAGCGAGAGCTGGACTTTTTGCGCCACCAAGTACAAGAAATTGAAAGTGCCGGTTTTACGGAAGACGAGGTATCCGGGTTGGAGGCCGGCTGGCAACGTGCCCGCAATGCGTCTCGACTGAGAGACACAGCCCTACCGATGGCGCATATACTGGATGGCGATGACAGCTCCGTACTCAACCGCATGCGCCAACTGGTGCGATTGGGGCGGGATTTGGAGCGTTTGGATGCAGATACGGCTAAATGGCTTGCCCCCGTTGAGGGATTGATAGATGAGCTCAATGACTTATCTGCCCATATTGAAGATTATGTAAACAACCTGAGCAGTGACCCTCATGAACTGGCTAGGCTGGAAGAGCGAATAGGGCTTCTGGACACGCTGAAACGCAAATACGGTGCAGACTTTGCGGCCATACAAGAGCACCTGCAACAATGCCGTGATAAGTTGGATGCCATTGACAACCGAGAAGAAAAACTTGCCGAGTTGGCAGAGGAAGAACGCCGTTGTAAAGCAGCCCTCAAGATTGAAGCCGCAGCCTTATCTGCCTCACGCAAAAAGGCTGCCCCCAAATTGCAGGAAGCCTTTTTGGAGCATGCCCGCCAGCTGGGGTTCCGCCAATCGCTGTTTGAAGTCTCCCTCACCGAGCTGCCGGAACCCGGGCCGCACGGGGCAGAAGAAACGGATTTTCTCTTCGGGCCCAACCCCGGAGAACCGCTTAAAGCCCTGCGGTTGATAGCATCCAGCGGTGAATTGGCCCGCGTGATGCTGGCGCTCAAGAGTGCCTTGGCCGGGCAAGATGACACGCCGCTTCTGGTATTTGATGAAATTGATGCCAATGTAGGCGGTGAAATTGCGAGAGCCGTGGGGCTCAAGATGCGGGAGCTGGGGCAGAATCATCAGGTGATAGCCATTACTCACTTCCCGCAGGTGGCTGCATTGGCCAATCATCACTACCTCATCTCGAAAGGAATGAGTGACGGCCGCACGGTATCACGGTTGCATGAGGTGGACGGCGATGCACGAGTAAGCGAGCTCATGCGCATGTTGGGTACGGGCGGAGCCACGGCAGAGGCCCATGCCAGAGAACTGCTGATGGACTGAAGCTGAGCCTATGCAATACGTACGGCTCCGAGACATTTGCACCCTCAAGCAGTGGAAGGCCCTGCCCACGCGTTGCTTTACCACACAGGGCTACCCTGTATACGGTGCCAACGGCATCATCGGGCATTACCACAGCTACAATCACGAGCAATCGGTTATTGCCGTGACTTGCAGGGGAGATTCCTGCGGCGCGGTCAGAATGACGGAGCCACAAGCCTATATCACCGCCAACGCCATTTGTACAGAGGAGATAAGAGCAGATATTCTGCCGAAATATCTTTATTATTATCTGAAGCACACCAACCTGACGCCCTACATCTCAGGGGCAGCGCAACCCCAAATTACGCAACATAATTTGGGAAAATTACCCATCCCCCTCGTACCCATTGAACAACAGCGGTACATTGCAGAGAGATTAGACAAAACGGAACATATTATAGACCTCAGCAACCGACAGCTCAAGGCCATAGATGACCTGAAAAATGCCTATTTTTCTCAGGAGATGGAAGCAGCCCGGCAGCAAGCAACGTGCAGAGAATATAAGCTGGGAGATGTAGCACATATTCACTGCGGCAAAAAAAATGCCTCTGCCGCATGCGCAGATGGCAAATATCCTTTTTTCAGCTGCGCAAAAGTGCCGTCGCGCATCAACGATTACAGCTATGATTGCGAGTGTCTGCTGATAACCGGCAACATTGATTTCAAGCTCATCTATTACAACGGCAAGTTTGATGCCTACCAGCGCACCTACATCATTGAAACTGCGGATGCTTCACTGTTGCAAATACCGTATTTGCATGCTTGCCTTCAGCAGTATCTACCCACGCTCAGACATCAGGCTGTGGGTGGTGTTATCAAATACATACGCCGCCCCATGCTTACAAACCTCTGCATACCCGTACCGGATACCGCAACCCAACAACGGATAGGCAAAGTCTCCTTGCAGTTGCAGCACATGGAACAAGAGCTGCACACCGCTGTTTCTCAACATAAAAAACTGTTCAGTGCTTTGCTGCATCAATTTTTTGCGTGATTCACTGCCGTATCTCGGGGGCATGGCATGTTTTACCGTTGAAGTTTTGTTTATTTTTGCTAGAATACGGCCATGCCGAAAAGTTTTGAAGATGCGGTAAAAGAGCTTACTCTCCGTTACCCTCAGTTCGCCCCCGATGCGTATGATTTTTTGCGGGCAGGGTTAGACCATGCCTCCGAGCACTATGGCAAAAAAGAAAAGGCCACACATCTCACGGCAGAGCAACTGTATGCCGGTGCATGCAGCTACGCACTGAGTGAATATGGGCCGTTGGCCTACAAGGTGCTGAGTTTTTGGGGCATTCAGACAAATGTTGATTTCGGCAAGGTTGTATACAACCTGATTGAGGTCGGGGTGTTCGGTAAACAAAAGGGAGACAAACAAGAAGAGTTCGAACACTTGCCGCCGCTTCAAGCTGTACTTGACGCCCCCTACAACGGAGAATTGGACGATAACACGGAGGACATTGAAAATGACTACTGAAGCACTGCAAGGAAGCAACCTGCATTGGCCGGCTGAATGGGAACAACAGGTTGCCGTATGGCTCTCTTGGCCGCACCGCGATGATTTGTGGCAAGGCGGACTTGCCGAACTGCATGGGCACTATGCCGACTTGGCTGCCCTGATTGCCCCGCATGCCCAAGTGCGTATCAATGCGGCAGCACCCATGCACAACGCCATACGCCGGTTATTGCAAGCCCGTCATGTAGAAAATTTTGCACTGTACAACCACCCTACCGATGATGTATGGTGCCGTGACCACGGTGGTATTTTTGTACGCCGCAGCGATGGCGGCATGCAGGTGGCAGACTGGACCTTCAACGCATGGGGCGGTAAGTTTGCCCCATGGAATCAGGATAACGAAATCCCCACCCGCATGGCAGAGTCTTTGAGCCTGCCGCGCCTGAGCAGCAATATCATCTTGGAGGGCGGTGCCATTGAAGGCAACGGTGAAGGGCTTATCCTCACTACCGAGGCCGTGTTGCTTAATCCCAACCGCAACCCGGGTGTCAGCAAAGCCGAAATTGAGGCAGAGCTGCACCGCATGATGGGTACCAAACAGGTGTTCTGGTTGGGCTGCGGTATTGAAGGCGATGACACCGACGGGCATATTGATGACATGGTGCGCTTTGTACATGCCGAAGCGGCCGTTTCCATCGTAGAACCGGATTCCAAATCCCCGCATTATCGCAATCTGGCGGAAAATAATGAGCGTTTGCAAGACTTGCGCACACCCAACGGACATAAGGTAGAAATAGTGCCCCTGCCCATGCCGGAGCCCGTTGTGGCAAAAGATTGGCGTTTGGAGCAGCTGCCGGCCAGCTATGCAAACTTCTTAATATGCAATGGTGCCGTTATTGTGCCTGTCTTCAACCAACCCAAGGCAGATGACCGTGCACTGGGCATTCTGCGGGAGTGTTTCCCCGGCAAACAAGTTGTAGGGTTTGATGCCCGACGTCTCGTCATTGAGGGTGGTGCCATACACTGTATCACGCAACAACAACCTCAATAAACACGCCCATGGCAACCTTATACCACTTGGCGCAACCCGGCGGCACGCCCCACGGCCCCTATGATGAAGAAACCATTAAGGGGATGATGGCACGCGGAGAAATCAACGTGCAAACACTTTGCTTTACGCTGGGCATGGCAGATTGGGCACCCCTCTATGACGTCCTCCTCGCAGCAGTACCGCATGTACCCTTTGCTACAAGGCCTGCGGGTAAACAGCGTATAGCCTACATATTGCTCGGTATCTTCTTCGGGGTCATCGGCATGCATAACTTTTATGCCGGTTACATAAAAAAAGGCATCATTCAACTGATGATGAGTGTGTTCTCTTGTACGCTTCTTACTCCTTTTGTTTTCATCTGGAACCTCATTGAAATTTGCACCATAGAGAAAGACGCCGACGGCGTTCCGTTTCGTAACTGATTTTTCTATATTCCCGAAAAATATCCCCGGTCTGTCAAACAGGCCGGGGATTTTGATTATTGTAACACTTTCTGCGTTGTTTTGAAATGTAACTTGGCAACATCGCACAAACGCTCTTGCCCATGCTTGGCAACAAATGCCTTGGCGGCCTTGGTAACATGCCCTGCACAGCCAAGCGGCATCTCGCATCCGGCAGCGGCGGCGGTATCCTGCATCCACCTTACAAAACGTGCACGCGCCAAAATAGAGGCAGCAGCCACGGCTACATCGCTTTCTGCTTTGGTGCGTTGCTCTAATTTGACAGGCACCTTACGCTTGCCAAGTGCCGTTTTCAGCACCCATTCATTGGCAAACTGATCACTCAACGCACGGGTGCAAGACGGCACTTTCTCATGCAAGGCAGCTATAACTCGCGCATGCCCCCATGCCAGTAAACGGTTGAGATTACCGAACTCCGTATACAATTCATTATAGCGCTTGGGGCCTATACACACTACCTCATACGCAATACCGGGTAACTGCATGATTTTGGCAGCAATGTCGGCAATTTTCTTATCATCGGGAATCGCTTTGCTGTCTTTGCACCCCAGTTGTACCAAGGCATCTGCCGTGTGTTCATCAGAATACACACCGGCTATCACCAGCGGCCCGAAATAGTCCCCCTTACCGCTTTCATCTACCCCGAAATGCGGTGTTTTATCAACCTTGGATGCCGCAGGCTTTTTAACGGCTGATACACCGGTTTTGGGGTCTATCAGCATCACAAACTCCAAAAACTCATCAGCCCCGCTGCCCTGCACCACCAGCTTACCGCGCTTGGCATAATAAGCCACATTAACCTTAGGCCCGGTAAAACAAAATTCGGTGTACTCACGCTCGGCAGGCTCATAACCCGCGCGCGTTTCCAACTTTTTCTTCAGCTCACGTGCATCGGCTGCACTTAAATCTATGGTGTATTGAGATGCCATGTGGCACATAAAATGGCGCGAAATTGCCCTCAGGTCAATGAAAAAGTGAAAAAAACTGAGCCATAAAGCTGAAATTGAGCACGGTGACACAAAAAAATGCATGTAAGTTGCTTTTTTTGCGTGCCAAAGAGAAAAAAATGAGTTACAATCTCGCCAGCTTCTTAAACCAAGCGAATCAATATATATGGCTAACACGATCACTAAAAGAGAGCTTGTAAATAAGATCTGCGCAGAGATGAACAGCGACCTCACGCAGAATGATGTACTTGAAGTAATCCAGAAGGCAGTGGACCTGATCACTGAGGCTCTGGGCAACGGCGACCGCGTTGTTCTCCGCAACTTCGGCACCTTCACTGTTAAGGAGGTTAAGGCCAAGATCGGCCGCAACCCCAAGAACCCCGGTAAGGATGTACCCATCCCTGCTCGTTCCGTAGTGAAGTTCAAGGTTGGCAAGACCCTCAAGGAGGCTGCCGCCAAGGTTAAGTAATTTATTTACTTCACTGATTTTAGAAAGGCTCACGGTGTCATGACCCGTGAGCCTTTTCTTTTTCACTTTTTTCAGCGGAATGAGAAAATTTTACTCATCCTCCTTCAAAATACCTATGCGTACCAGTAGTTGATGAATCAACTGACCGCCGCGGTATGATACAAAACCCCAAAGAAGAAAGATGATAGCAAAGCTCAAAAAACGGACTAACTTGGGGGTTCCCCCAAAAGCCTTCATGGGTTCACGGATTCCCAGTACATTTTCAGAGGGCAGATTGCAGGCACTCAGCAACCACAACTCTGCATAGGCCACAACTACACCGAAAATCAGAATACAATAACCCTGCTGCCGACTCTCCCTCTCCGGAGCCCACACCCAAAACAAATGAGTAGCCAAGAGCAAAAAGAGCATGATGTACCCGATTAGCTCATATTCGTGAGAATAATGAGTAAAAAAATCTGCAAGAACAAGGGTACTCATGACTCATCCTCCTCAGATTCTTCTTCTCGCAAAACACCCATTCTGACCAAGGTTTTGTACAGACCTTTGCCGCCCATGTAGGCAGCAGCGGCCCATGTAGTCATCAGAATAACCAGGTTAGTGGTATCATACGAGCGGCGGCTGAAGCCGTAACTCCGCCGAGGCGTTCGGAATACGTCCGCCGGATTCACCTCGCACACATAAAGCATATATAAACCGGCCACACAAACCACAGCCCCTACCAACAACATGCAGTAACCGCAGCGCCGTGTCTCTGCATCATCATGCCATACCAAATACAAATAGGCACAAAACATCACCAAGAGCATTACACTCCCAATCACAACATAGGATTGCGCATAAACAGTCATAGCAGCAGGTAAGTTAAACGTAAAAAGCGAACCGGATTTCCGATTCGCTTTGAGTACCCCCTCGCGGGCTCGAACCGCGGACAAACTGATTAAGAGTCAGCTGCTCTACCAACTGAGCTAAGGAGGCTTTCATGCACCCCGAAGAACCCTCAGACTGGTACCCCCTCGCGGGCTCGAACCGCGGACAAACTGATTAAGAGTCAGCTGCTCTACCAACTGAGCTAAGGAGGCACAATGTCTGAGAGCACTCACACCTTGTTGTAGCGCCTTAGAGGCAGCCGCTGGTCAGATTTGAACTGACGACCCACGCATTACGAATGCGTTGCTCTACCCCTGAGCTACAGCGGCAGGTGCTGTGTGCGGGAGCAGCTTACCATGTTCAAACGGATATTGCAAGCAAAATTTTCAAATTTTCTTAATTTTTTTCATTTTTGTGATTTTAGGATTGATTTTGCGAGGGTATGGTATAGAATAAAGGCACCATGACTTACGAAGTTTTCGAAACACAGCAAGAAGCTGTCAAGAATCTGGCAGCAGAAGTAGCAGAGCTCATCCGCAGCCGTGCTGCAGAGGGTAAAGGTGTAGTACTCGGTTTGGCTACCGGTGCATCTCCCCTCGGCTTCTACGCAGAGCTCATTCGTCTGCACAAGGAAGAGGGTCTTTCTTTCAAGAATGTAACCACCTTCAACCTGGACGAGTACTACGGTCTGCCCCGTGAGCACGTGGAGTCCTACTGGTACTTCATGCACACCAACCTGTTCAACCACATTGACATCCCCGCTGAGAACATCAACCTGCCCAGCGGCACGGTAGCTCAGGAGGATATCGCTGCTCACTGCCAGGCATATGAGGACAAGATCAAGGCCTGCGGTGGTCTGGATTTGCAGATTCTGGGTATCGGTCGCACGGGTCACATCGGCTTCAACGAGCCGGGCTCAGATGACACCACCCGCACTCGCCAGGTACACTTGGATGACCTGACCAAGACCGACGCCGCTCCCGCTTTCGGTGGCTTTGAGAACGTACCTTGCTACGCCATCACCATGGGTGTGGCCACCATCATGGACGCCAAGAAGCTGCGCCTGATGGCTTGGGGCGAGAAGAAGGCCTCTATCGTAAACAAGGCCATCAACGGTCCTGTTACGGCAGACGTAGCTGCTTCTTACCTGCAGAAGCACCCCGATGCCAAGTACTTCCTTGACAAGCCCGCTGCAGCAGAGCTGTAAAGCAAGCAACTCAAGAAACAGATAAACTTCTACCGGGAGCCGGCCAACACCGGCTCCCGTTTTCGTAACGGAGAAGCCATGCACCTGTATATACACGTACCCTTCTGCAACAAAATATGCCCCTACTGTGCTTTTTACAAGCACCGCTTAGGTAATACGGATATACGGGGATATGTAAACGGCGTGATAACAGAGGCCAAGCTGCGTTTACCGCAAGGTTGTAAACCAAGCACCGTCTATTTTGGCGGTGGCACCCCCAGCATGCTCTCCCCTACCCACCTGAATACTTTGGTAAGCGGCCTCAAAGAGCACATAGATTTTACCGGGGTTAAAGAATGGAGCTTTGAGACCAACCCCGCCACGTTTACCCCTGCCAAAGTGGAACAATGGGTAAAGCTGGGTATCAACCGCGTCTCACTGGGGGCACAAAGTTTTGAACCCGAGCTTCTGAAACTGTTGGGCAGAGAACACAGCCCCGAGCAAATAGCACACAGTGTGCGCATGCTGAGAGATGCCGGCATGCCTCAAGTGAATCTGGACCTCATGTTCTCATTGCCCGGGCAAACGCTTGAACAATGGCACCATACCCTGCAAGAAGCTGTGGCATTGCAGCCTAACCACATTTCCACCTACAACCTCACTTACGAAGAAGATACGGCCTTTTTTCATGCCTACGGAGCAGATGCCGGGGATGAGGAGACGGATGTAGCCATGTTCACCATGGCAGATGAACTGTTGACGGCAGCCGGTTACAGGCACTATGAAATATCAAACTACGCAGCCGGCGGTGCCGTATCACACCACAACTTGGCCTGTTGGCGGGGGGAAGATTACTATGGCTTGGGGCCGGGTGCCTGCGGCACCGTCAACAACATACGCTACCGCAATACGGAAAACACGGCCACCTACATTGAAGCCCTGAAACAGGGACAGCTCAGCGAAGCAGAGCGGGAAATACTTACCCCCGAAGCACGCAGAGCCGAATTATTGGGCTTACAACTGCGCACCGATGAGGGATTACCCGCGGAGCTTATCAGGGCGCAGGATTCTGATTTTATTGCCATGTTGATATCGGAAGGCTTGGCAGAAAAAGCAGCAGACGGCAGGTTGTTACTCACGCTCAACGGGCGTTTATTGGTGGATGAAATAGCCACGGGGCTCATGTAGCAAGACATAATTTTCGCTTGCAAGGCCAAAAGGTAGAGACTAGAATAAAGAAAACACAACACGCAGAAGTTCGGTCATGAAGTTGCATTCCCTCATATCACACTTTACGCTGCTGATGGCAGCCCCCATATGTATCAGCGCGCCGGCAACTGCGGCAGATGCCTCTGCCCCCGAACACCATGAAGCAGCCTATGCGCATTTCAAAAAGGCACTTGAGGAGCAAGCGAAAGCCAACAGCGCAGACCCCGCACCGGCCATACTCATTGCATTAAATGCTACGGGAGACGAGTTTTGTTTGGATACCTGGATGCAGCGCGCCGCTAAGGAGGGGAATCCCGTGGCGCTCAACTTTGTGGGCACGGCCAACCTGTATTATGTTCCCCCGCAGCTCAAGCAATCAAAACAGGTCAAAGAGTCCGTTGCTTTGGTCAAAAAAGCAGCAGACAAAAAATATGCCCCGGCCATGGTGGATTATAGCGCATTCATGCGCAATGGCGTAGGCACATTTGAAAACAAAGCGGGGGCAGACCGTTTGCTGATAGAGGCCTGCAAGAGCGGTAATTTTGAAACCAGATTCTCATGGTTATTGCAAACAGACCGCCTGATGAAGTATGAAGACCTGAACCGCCCTGAGGTTAAGGGAGAGATAGAGCGCGGCAACCACCATGTTGTATACTATTTGAGCGGAAAAGCTCCGAATAACTTTACCCTGCTGACCATGCTGACCCAAGCAGCCCGCATGGGCAACCACAGCGCCATGATGGAGCTATCCACCCACCTGTCCGGAATGGATGCCAAAGCCAGCTATCACTATCTGAAAGCGGCGGCGGCCAAGCATAACCCTGAAGCCCTGCACTCCTTAGGTACTTATCTCATCACGAAAAATCCCCAACTGGCAGAGGCCTTGGGTGTGCAACCGGATGCAGAGGCGGGGCTGCACTTGCTCAAAATAGCAAGCATGCTGGGTAACACAACCTCCCAAGCTCTGTTGTCTCACTTGTACTATCACGGGCTTTGCGGCATGCCCCAAGACAGGGAAAAAGCCTACAAACATATTGTGAACGGTGCCAAGGCAAGGCCGGATGTTGGCTATATGACGGCTCAGGGTTATATGCTGATGAGCGGCACGGGGGTAAAACAAGATACCAAGCAAGGCTACGAGCTGATAAAAATTGCCGCCAAACAGGGCTATCCGCATGCCATAGCCATGCAAGCCTTTGTTAATTACAGGGGTATCGGCATTACACCCAACGCCAAAGAAGCGACTTTCCTGCTGGAAACCCTTGCCACCCGCGGCTTTGACATCTGCTTTGTATATTTGGCACTGATATACAGTGAAGGTGGTGGCGGTATCGAACCGGATGAGTCTAAAGTACGGTACTACATGGACCATGCTGAACGAGCCTTGGGTGCAAAGGCACAAGAAGTATTTGACCACCATAAAAACCGACTCAACGGGTGGACGCTCTCCCCGTTTGATATCAACATTTAACCCCGACTACCCACACGGCAATGAACCACACGCACATATTATCCGGCATACTGGCAGCAGGCCTTATCATGGCATGCACCGCTGATGCGGCACCATCAAAAAAAACACGCAAATCAAAGGCAAAGCCTGTAAAAGTTGAGAAAAAAGATACCCCTGCCTTGCCGGTGGTGAATCACCCCTCTGCCCCGCAACACCACGAGGCTGAATATAAAAACTTTGCGAACCAACTCAAAGAAATCACCAAAACCAACAGCTTTGACATCAGCCCGGCACTGTTCACCATTTTGAAAGCCACGAATGACGAGTTCTGCATAGAATGGTGGATGCAGCGAGCCTCCCATGAAGGCTTGCCGCCGGCTCAGCTCTTTATGGCGCAAAAACAGCTGCGCCACCTCTCTAAAGACCAATACCGCACACCGGAGGTCAAAGAAGCCGTTGCGCTGTTGAAAAAGGCATCGGATGCCTCATTCGTGCCCGCCATGCAAGAATACAGCAGATGCATGAGACTGGGTATAGGCACCTTAGAAAATGACCAGGGTGCAGACCGTTTGCTGATACAGGCATGCAGCGGCGGCAGCTTTGAAACCCGCTTTGAGTGGCTGCGCCAATCCGGGCGTCTGAATCAATATGAAGACCTGCAACGCGCAGAAGTTAAGGCTGAGATTGAGCGCGGTAATCACTACATTCTCCACCACATGAGCCTGATGGCTCCGGATTCTGCCACAATTACCGATATGCTGGTAAAAGCGGCTTCCCAAGGCAACGGTACCGCCCTGTACGAGCTGTCAGAGCTCTACGCCGATGTGGATATTGCCCAAAGCTACAAGCTCTTAACCGCAGCAGTCAAGCTACGCAGCCCCGATGCCCTGTACCGCATGGGCATGTATATGATTTCTCCGCCCGCCACGCTGGAAATCAACGTGGGTCCCGTGCGCAACCAAGCCACCGGCGTGGTGATGCTGAAAATGGCAAGCATTCTCGGCCAGGCAGATGCCCGTGCTCAGCTGGCAAGAATGTATTACAACGGTTTGAATCAATACCTTGCCAAAGATGTATCGAAAGCCTATCGACATGCCGTCATAGGTGCGGCTATCTCTGCCAACCCCATGCTGATGACAGCTCAGGGCTACATGCTTCTCACCGGGCAAGGCACTGAAAAAAATGTAGAGTTGGGATTGAAACTCATCAAATTGGCAGCGTCCCGAAAATATACTTACGCCAAATGCCTGCTGGGCTACATATATTACCGCGGTATGGGTGTTGAAAAGAAGATTTCTGAGGCCGTATTCCACTTTGAGGATGCCTCCTCTTACAAAGACCCCATGGCCCTCATTTATCTGGCTCTGTTGTTTGATGCGGAAAAAGACAAGTCCAAATCAACGTATTATCTGGAGCACGCAGAACGCCTTTTACCCGGTAAAGCAAAGGCCATTTTCCGTGACCTTCAGGATGCTCAGCAAGGGTGGCTTATGACTCCGTTCCCCTTGGAAAATATTTAATTATTACATTCTTTGTAAAAGTTAAATAATCACAATATAAAGCGGACTTCAGCATTAAAACCATACAACATATTGTGTGCATCCCTTACCCACCTACCAACCTGCGGGGTAGACCTCAAAAAAAAGTCTTGCCAAGCAAAAAGCAATATGGTAGACTGAGGGGGTCGTACACCCCGTGAGGGGTGCAATGTTTATCATTGCCGAAAATTCACCGCATACAAATGAAGAAAACAGCTAAAACACTTATTACAAGCGTCATTACGCTGCTTGCAGCGGCTGTGATCTGCACCCCGGGTGCAGAGGCCGCTACGCGGAGTGTCAGCAAAGGCTTCATCATGCCTGCTGCGCCGTCCCCTTCAGCCAAGCCGAATCCCAAATTGCCCAAGCTGGGCAGAGATAAGCATGGCATGCCGTTCTACCACCCGTCTCAAAGAAACCGTGTGGTACGTACTACCGCTTATACGCATACCGAGAGCGACCACATTACCTACGGGCCTCGCAATGCAATCGGCACGTCCCTCAAGTACACGGATCAGGTGCGCAGTGCAGCCGCCGATTGGTCCGTTTACCCCTTGGGCACACGCTTCAAGATTAAAGGGCAGCCCTACATTTATGTGGTGGATGACTACGGCAGTGCCTTGGTGGACACCGGCACCATTGATATTTACCAACCCACACCGGAGTTGATGAAGGAGTGGGGGCGCCGCATGGTAGAGATTCAGGTGATTCAGTGGGGCTCCTCTGAGCTGAGCATGCAGAAACTCTCAGACCGCCGTGGATACAGCCACTGCCGTAAGATGTATGCCTCTCTGGAGCAACAGCAAAGCCACCGCAAAACAGCTAAAAAGTAAAAACAGCTGCTGAGTTTTTTCAAAAATACCTCTCGTTTTGCAAAACGGGAGGTATTTTTTTGAACACAACCGCGGTGAAATAAATCTTACAGATACAAACCTACAAGTCGATTTGAAGCTTGCAGAATCCTGCATATCGTGGTAGGATATCTGCTGAAGAAAAAAACATGAGGCGTAAGTTTCTCACATGGCTCTTGCTGCTGGTCTGTGCAACATTTGTTGTAACGGGCGGCTTGGCTTATCTTCAATTTGACAGGCAGGTACAAGAGCGAGCCCACCAAATATTGCACACTCGCCTCAATGACTTGGCAGAGCTCATCAGTTACAGCAATGCCAACATGCAACATGTGGTTGAAATTAACAACGAGAGCACCCTCAACCGCACACGCGCCGTTGCAGAAATTATACGGCTTAACCCCGATATTCTGAATCAAAGCGAACAATTACAGCGATTATGCAATGAATTGGGGGCAAACCAGCTGTGTATTACGGATGACCGAGGCGTTATTATAGCAGCCGCCCCGGAACACTTGGTAGGTTTTGACCTGAGCAGCTTTGAGCAAAGCCAACACTTTCTGAAGTGTATTGCATCCCCCGGTGAAGAAATCATTCAGCGCCCGCGTAAAAATGCCCTGAATGGTGAAGTTATTCAATATGCGGGTGTAAGCCGCCGAGACGCCCCCGGTGTAGTGCAGCTGGGGTTCAGTTTCATGCACGAGCAGGCCGTGCGCAGCAACACCGCCTTTGCCGCCCTGACAGACCGCTTTAAATTGGGGCAAAACGGTAAGATTATCGCTTTCAGAGGGGGTGCCTTGCTGAATGGCGCGGATTGGAGCGTGCCGACAACGGATTTACTCTCTCTGCCCACAGACAAAACATCTCAGACGGAGATTGGGGATACCGAATATTACGCCCACGCCATTGAGAAGGATGATATGCGAATTATCGGTCTGTTGCCGGCCGTAGAAATCAACCGCATCAGTTTGGAATCCCTCAGGCAGTTATTCATCAGCAATATATGGCTCTTCATCGTCATGTTCCTGCTGGTGTGGGTATTATTACAAAAGTTGGTACTCAACGGTATTTCCCGCATCAACTATTCCCTGCAACGCATTACCGAGGGTTATAAAGAAGAGCGCGTACATGTGAGAGACACACCGGAGTTTACCCGCCTTTCCACCGGCATTAATTCTATGGTAGACTCCCTGCAAACCTATGTTGAACAACGCAGGGAGCGGCTTCAGAAAGAATTTGCCCTTGCGCGCTCGGTACAAGACACCGTACTGCCCTGCAAGTTTCCGGCCTTCCCGGAGCAAACGAGGTTTGATATATACGCCACTCGCATACAATCCGAAAACGTAGGCGGTGACTTTTACGATTTCTTCATGGCAGACCAAGACCACCTTTGCTTCATGCTGGGTGATGTCTCTACGGAGGGCATACCGGGAGCCTTGTTCATGATGCGCGCCCTTTCTCTCATACGCTCCTTGGCTGCCAGTGGTATGGCCCCGGCAGAGCTCTTGACCGAAGCCAACAAAGAGCTTTGTGAAAACAATGTCACCAAAACGAGGCTCTCTTTCTTCTTGGCAAGACTCAACATCAATACGGGAGTGCTCCGTTTCATCAATGCCGGTACACCGCAAGCACTGCACGGCACGGCAAGCTCAGATTTTGAGATGATGCCCATGCGCTCCGGCACGGTGCTGGGTGCTCACAATAAGTCTATTTACCGCGAATGCATTGTAGCCTTGCAACCCGGAGACAGAATCTTCCTGTACTCCCAAGGGTTGCTGAAAGCCACCAATGCAGAGAAAATCCCCTTCGGCGCAGCGCGTTTGCAAGAGGCACTGAAAACCAAGACAGACAATGTAACGGAGCTCATACGCTCCGTACAAGTGGATTTGCGCCGCTTTACGGGCAATAAAGAACAAGCCTCTGACTGTACCCTGCTGGCCGTAGAATACAAAGGCATGTGGATGCAGCAAAAAAACTTTAATCTCAAGGCAGGTGCCACAGACAGACTTGCCACCACCATAAGCGATATTAACGGCATGTTGGAAGCCGTGTTGGCCTCCCCCGTAGCCATTGCCGAGCTGGAGAAAAGCATCACCGACATCATCAGTGCCATTCCGGCTGATGATGACATTACGCTGAATTTCTGCTGCAATGAAGAAACGGCAGAGGTAAAAATCTGCTACAATACACCGCAATTCAATCCGATGGAGCACCTGCCGGCCATAACGACAGATGACTACCGTTACAGCACAGACCCCACCACGGGCAGCACCATTAACCTCACCAAATCACTGGCATGAACCCGCCACCGGCACCTTCCATTCCCTCACCGGCAGCCCCCCCGCCCCCGGTTGTCCCCCCGGCATTTTCACCAGCTCCCCCCGTGGCCGAAGAGGCAAAAGAGGAGCGCAACACACGCATCCCCCTACCGCCGGGAGCCGTTGTAGGTGAGTACACCATACTCTCCAAACTGGGAAAAGGCGGGTTCGGCATCACCTACCGAGCCAAACACACGGACTCCGGAACCATTGTGGTTATCAAAGAGCACATACCCGAGGGTATGGCCATGCGCATGCCCGATGGATATACCGTGGTAAGCGCATCCCCGGAAAAAGAAGAAGAGTTCCGCACCACTTTGGCAGAGTTCATGGAGGAGGTAAGTATCCTCATGGGATTGGAGCACCCGGGTATAGTGCCCATTCTCACCGCCTTTGAAGCGAATGGCACCGCTTACTACGCCATGCCGTTTGTGGAGGGCTCACAACTGCAAATCAGTGATAAACCCACGCTTGACCGCAACCTCAAAGCGGCAGAAGCCCGCAAAATCAAGCAACAACTCAGAGCCCTGCTCTTTACGCTGGAGTACCTGGAGCAACACAATATCGTACACCGAGACATTAAGCCCGAAAACATTATTGTAAATGCGGAGGGTCGACCCATTTTGCTGGACTTCGGCTCTGCCCGTCAGCTGCAAAGCGGTAAGATATTCAATAACATCTACACACCGGATTTCTGCGCCCCGGAGCAAAGCACCTCAAAAAGCGATGCGGAGATGAGCAGCAAACTGAGTGCCAGAACCGACATCTACTCGTTGGGTGCGTGTTTCTACTATCTGATAACCCGTTTGCTGCCGCCGCGGGCCGATATGCGCATACACGCCACCCCGGACCCCTACAAACCGCTTGCAGGGCGTAAAGATTTGCAGCTGTACTACGAGCCGTACTTCCTGCAATCCATAGACCGCGCCATGAGTACCGACCCGCGGGAACGCTGGCAGGATGCCACCACCTGGCGTTTGTGCACGGAGTCCGGCATTGTGCCCCCGCCCCGCTCCGTGATGTTGCGCATGCGCATCTATATGGCGATAGCCTTTGCCATCATCATAGCACTGGGCGGCTTAAGCATCATTGCCTGGAGAGAAAAGAGCCAAACGCAACAAATGTATCTCAACGGGCTCACTTTCACAGAGGCTCTGCTGCATGACTTCAACACGGAGCTGGCAGATTTACCGGGCTCTACCCAACTTCAGAGAAAGTTGGGCACTAACCTCCGAACATATCTGGACTCTATGGAGGGGTTGCCGGTGGCAGACAATGACAGACTCCAAAAGTCCATGGCTGCAGCGTGGCAAAACATGGGCGACGTTTTTGCCCAGCAAGGCAAATTGCAAGATGCTACCGAGGCTCTCACCAAGGCAGAAGAATTGTTAGAGGCGCTGTACGCAGATGACACCTCCAATGTTCGCATCCGATACGAGCTGGCAAGAACCCTGCGCAATCAAGCAGAGATTGCACGCCGACGCAACAACCTGAAAGAAGCCAAAGAACTCACGGCCCGTTCTCTAGAATTGATGTCGGATGTCTGCAAGGAGGTACCGAAAAACCCGGATTACCGCTGCGCATTGGGTGTCACCATGGGCACGGCGGCACAACTGGCAGACAGCAGCGGAGACATGGAGCAACGCCGCAAAGGCTTGGAAGAAATGCTCACGCTGTACCGTGAATTGGTAAAGGAATACCCGCTGCATGAGAAAGCCAGATTGGGTCTGGCACAGGCACAAATCAGCCTGGCAAACCTCTGCATGGATGGCAATGACTATATCACGGCAGATTCTCTGTTGAAAGAGAGCAAAGACATTCTCTACGTATTGGCAGATACGGCACCGCACCGCCTTTCGTTCCGTCAATGGCTGTCTACGGCTTATTATACCATAGGCATCATGAACAACCGTCAAGCCATTGCCGCCAAGGATGAAAAGGCTCAACAAGTCCTCAACTCACAAGCGCAAGCCGCATTCGAGCAGTGCATCAACATTGCCCAAGAGCTGGAAAACATGGACAGAGACAATGCCGAATACCCCTTCCAGCAATGCAGAACCATGGCTCACATGGCAGATATAGCCATGCGCCGCAATGAATACCACAAGGCAGAGCATTACAGCAGAAATGCCTTAACCCGCATTAATATCCTGCTGGAGATGGCTCCGAACAATGCGGATTATGCCCAAATTCGCGCCGGGCTCATGCGCAATCTCGCCTTGGTGCACACCCGCCAAGAATCGGAAAAAGCCAAGGCTACGGCAGAGTTTGCCGAGTACAGAGAAATCATCCGCACGCTTTTGAAACAAAGCCCCAATAATCCCATGCTTAAATACATGTATGCAGATGCACTGGCAGAATCTGCTGCCCATGCCAAAGATATGGGAGACGCCTCCACCGCACGCCAATGGCTGCAAGAGGCGGAGATGTTCCTGAACAAATTATCACCCAACGGCAAGCAGAATCAGCTGTGGTCTGACAAGCTGAAAACCGTGCAGGACATGCTCAAAGATATTACGGCCCCCATCAAATGACGGCAATGGGGAATGAGGATTTCGGAGAACACGGAATCCTCAAATCCGCAGACATGATCCCCCCTCACCTAGCAGGGGCGGGTTATTTTACCCATTCGCCACCGCCCTCGGGCAGTTCACCCCAACCCACGGGTTGATAACGGGTAAAAGAGGTATTACCCCACAGCGGTACCCCAACGGCTTTTTGCCATGTGGCAGACATGCTGTTACCGGTATAGCAACCAAAGCTCCAACAATCTGCATTGGGGGCAAAAGCTGTCTTTTTCAATTTGGTTTCCAAATCTTTCTCATGAATCCACTGCTTGGAGGCCCCGATGATGTCACTGCTGTAATCAAGCATGAAAGCATGTGCATTGGAATGGCCGAAATAGTAGAATGAGGTGATTTTATCCTTACCGCGGCCTGCATTGTTAATGGCTTTGCATGCCTGGTCTGCCGTATCCACAAACACAAGCTTGAGCTTGCGCTTTGCTGCCAGCTCGCGTATCATGGTCATGTAATCTTTGCCGTCTTCTTTACCACGGTTAATATAGGCAGGGCGGAACACAATCCAAACAATCTTTGCCTTGGGATTCTCTTTCTGCAACTTATCAATGCGCACCGTGGCACCGCGTACAAAATTGGCCCACCAGTTATCATGCGCATTAGGCCCGCGCATCTTCTCCCAAGATTTCAGCGCCACACCACCGGACAACACCACATCCACCGCCGGGGCAACACTCAACATCGCAGGCAAACATGCCAGAGCCGTTATTTGCTTCAGATTCATGCGCGTAAGCATACCTGCTTATGCTGCGACAGTCAAGCTTATAGTATGCCCACAATTGAATTGACATTTAACAGAATCAACCTATAATACCCCCATGCGCTCCCGTATACTTCTGCCTCTTCTTTTCGGCTGTTTAACAGCTTGCCAAACAAGTACCAATCAGCCTTTTGACGTAGCGTTATACCACCTTACGCAAGAAGAACGTGAAACAGTCCGTCAACAATTCAATACGCTTGTTGACTCTGCCACCTACGCCGCGTTTGAATACTCCGACAAGCTCAGCGGCTGCGATTTTGCACCGGGAGAATACGAGGCTGCAAGTAAATATTACCACATTCGACTGAGTAAAGAAGAGCTGGCACAGCTGAAAAGCATCCTGAAACGCTGTTCCGTGATGGGGGCGGTACAAAACGCGCATGAAATCCCTCCAAGCGCAGGATTCCCCACTCTCCGAGAACCGTTGTTCCGCCTGTATCTCTATGATGACAAGCAGCAGCTCGCCACGGTGTACCCGGATATTCAATACTACGAAGAACCGGCCAACGTGAACTATTGTTGGGATGACGAGCTGGAAGACGCCCTGAAAAAACTGCCCTCATACGCCCTGTACGCGCAAAGAGAAGCTGCTGCGCAACGAGAACGTGAAGAGCAGCAGCGAGCCTTTGAAAACGAAGAATAAAAATCAACGATTCTTTTGACCGGCATAGGAGCCTTTACGGTCATAATAACGCGTGTTACTGCCGGATTGCTCCGCACGCCCGGCATAAGAGCCCTTACTGTCATAGTAACGCGTATTGCTGCCGGACTGCTCTGCGCGGCCGGAGTATGAACCGCGGCTGTCATAATAGCGAGTATTGCTGCCGGAGGTTTCCGCACGGCCGGCGTATGAACCGCGGCTATCATAATAACGCACGTTATTGCCGTTTTTCTCTGCGCGGCCTATATAGCGACCACTGCGGTCATAGTATCGGGTATTACCGTTGCTGTCTGTCTCTGCACGGCCTACATTGTTGCCATGGGGGCCGTAAAAAGAATCTGCGCACGCGGTGCCGACAAACAACGCGGCAAGAGTAACCATCACTTGGGTAAGCTTATTCATACCGCTCTGTTATATCTCAATTTATCTCTGTAAGCAAGCACATAGTTGATTACGGCTTGCAAAAAAGTGATTATCTGCTAGAATACGGGTATGGAAATCACGCTGGAATCTCCGCTGGATATGCACTTGCACCTGAGAGACGGTGACATGCTCAAACTGGTAGCCCCGTTGTCTGCCGATTTTGCAGGGGCAGTCATTATGCCGAATCTGGTTCCTCCCGTTACGGATCCCGGTGCCATGGTAGCCTATGGAGAACGAATTGCAACAGCCATGGGTGATACCGCTTTTACCCGCTACATGACGCTTTTCTTTACCAAGCAGAATGAACAGCAGCTCCTGATGGCCAAGGAAACACCGGGATTCTTCGGGTACAAACTCTACCCCGCCGGTATCACTACCAACAGTGAGGGCGGTGTAGCCAACCTTGCGGAGGCAGAAAGCACGCTGAAAATGATGGAAGAAATGGGTATACCCCTGCTCATTCACGGTGAGAGTCACGGTTTCGTCATGGACCGAGAGGTCGAGTTCCTGGGTGTCTACAAGCATTTGGCTCAGCAATTTCCCAAGCTGAAAATCTGCATGGAGCACATCACCACCGCAGCAGCGTTGGATTTGATGGAAGAGTTTGAAAATCTGTGTGCTACCGTTACGCTTCAGCACCTTATCATCACGTTGGACGACGTAGCGGGCGGTGCCCTGCAACCCCACTTGTTCTGCAAGCCGATTGCCAAGCGACCGCATGACAGAGATGCCCTGCTGCAAGCAGCCGTCAGCGGGCATCCCCGCCTCATGTTCGGCAGTGACTCCGCCCCGCATCCCCGCTGCAAAAAAGAGGCCTGCGGCTGTGCGGCAGGCGTATTCACCGCCCCCTTGGCCTTGCCCAAATTGGCAGAGATATTTGCACGGCACGGAGCCCTTGACAAGCTGCAAAGCTTTGTAAGCGGCAATGCCTGCCGCATTCACGGGCTTACACCCGTTACCAAGAGCATTACCCTGCACGATAAGCCCATGCAGATACCGAGCTCTTACCGCAGCTATGCTCAACAGGTGGTACCCATGTATGCAGGTGAACAAATAAGCTGGAGCATCAAAGCCTGATGCAAGACGCCGCCATACCGAGCGCAGATGACCTGCGAGCCCTGCTGGCAGAAATTGCCGCCATGCACATGCCCTACGGCATGTACGGGCCGGACAAGTACCCGCCGGATGGGTGTCCGCTGATGGATTTACCCACGGAGTATCTGGACTGGTTTTGGCAGCGCGGCTGGCCTAAAGGCAAGCTGGGACGCTTGATGGAACAAACTCTTCTCATAAAAAACAGTGGGCTGGACGCCCTCTTTGAGCCTTTCCGCAAAGCTCAGGGTGGCCGCCGTAAATATCCGCGTAAAAAATGAATATCATCAAATCCGTATTTCTGGCAGCACGCCCCAAAACGCTGCCCGCAGGCATTGTGGCTGTTTGGGCAGGCTGCATGATAGTTTGGAAGTATCAAAACGTACTCCCTGCCGAACTACCCGAATGGCAACAGGTAGAGCTCAATTGGTCTCTCGCGGTCTTTACCCTGCTGAGTGCCGTGTGCATTCAAATTGCCTGCAACTTGTTCAATGACTCTCTTGACTCCGACAAAAAAGCAGACACAGCCAAGCGCCAAGGCCCCCGCCGCATCACGGCCAGCGGTGCCATGAGCTCCCGCGCCGTCAAAGTAGCAGGCTGCGTCTTTTTAGCCGCAGCAGCCGCATTATCCATACCGCTGATACAGGCACAGGGGTGGCCCATCATTGCCATCGGCATACCCAGCATGCTGTGCGCGTATTGTTACACGGGCGGGCCCTACCCCCTGGCATACAAAGGGCTTGGCGAGCTCTTCGTGCTTCTCTTCTTCGGGCTGGTAGCCGTTATGGGTACCGTTTACGTACAAGTGGGGTTCGTGTATAACAGTTTCTTCCTCTACATGTACGGCGCGGCATTCATTGTGGGCGTACAATGCGGTCTACTCTCATGCTTGCTTATCGAAATCAATAACATACGCGACCGCAAAGAAGACGCCACCACCGGCAAACGCACTCTGGCCGTGCGCATCGGCGACAAACGCGCCCGCGGCTTGGCTCTGGCCTTTTTGATTGCGCCATATGTCACCCTCAAGCAAACGGCATTCTTCCTGCCGGATGTCAGCTGGAATCTTTGCTGGCTGGCCGCCATTCTCTGCGGCGGGTTCATTCTGCTCAAGATTACGAGAACCCCGGCAGATAAGCGCATGAACATGCTGCTGGGCTTGGCCTCCCTGCATCTCATCCTCTTCTTGCTGGCCATCACGGCAGGCAGCAATATTATGTAAAATCAACATCTTACCATGGCTGCCATTAACCCGCGTTTGGAATCTCTGGATGCTCTGAGGGGGATGAACACCGCCCTCATCATAGGGCTCAGCACTGCGCTGTGGGGCGTATACAGTGCCTGCCCCACCCCGTTTTGGGAGGAAGTGCGCTACCAAATGGGGCATGCCCCGTGGGAGGGATTGCGAGTGTACGACATCATCTTCCCGCTCTTTGTGTACTTGTCCGGTATCTCCCTGAACTTTTCCGTACGCAAAAGAGGCAGCACCGGCACAGGCACCGGCAAATTACTGTTGCACATGTGGTACAGAGCCGTTGTACTGGTGCTGATGGGTATACTGGTGAACGGCCCCCTGCTGTGGGATATTGCAGATATGCGCTGTGCCTCGGTACTGGGGCTCATAGGCATCAGCGGTGCCGTGGCCGGCACACTTGTGCTGATACTGCGTAAAACATGGTTCATAGGCATTGGGGCCGTTCTTATTTTGCTTGCCGTATTCCTCATGCAATATCTGGGTGGGGATATGACAGCCGCAGGCTGCTTCAATGCCAAGGCAGATGCCCTGCTTTGCCCCGGCAAACTGCACTACGGCGTCATAGACCCCGAAGGGCCGCTGTGCATACTCTCTGCCACGGCACTGGCATTGGGCGGGTATTTGAGCGGGCGCGTGTTCAGCACTGCATACAGTGCACCGCGCAGGGTGCTCACCCTGTTGATAGGCGGCGGTGTGGCCGTTGTCATCGGTTTGCTCGGGCCTTGCATCAAAAACATTTGGACCCCGTGTTTCGTGCTGCTTTGCGGTGGTATAGGGGCTATTCTGATGGCGGTATTCCACCTCATCATTGATGTATGCAAGCTCTCCCACTGGGCTTGGCCGTTCAAAATCATAGGCACCAATGCGCTTTTCATCTACCTGTTTACGCATGTTATCGCCTTCGGTCAACTCACGGAGCGTATCTGCGGCGGCAGCATCCGCGAGTTTGTAGCAGCCCCCTGGCATACCTTTGCCTATGGCATAGCCTACTTTTTGTTGGCCTGGTTGCTCTGCCTGTTACTTTACAAACAGCGACTTTTCGTGAAAGTTTAGGCAGTTACGAGCCATTTTAGACTTGCCAAAACGGGCGAATAGGTGTATAAGGCGCGCATGTCAACGGCTATACGTACACGCTTCGCACCGTCGCCCACCGGCTATCTGCATATCGGTGGTGCCCGCACCGCTTTGTTCAACTATCTTTTTGCCCGTAAAATGGGCGGTACTTTCATTCTGCGCATTGAAGATACCGACCAAGAACGCCACGTGGAAGACGCCATGAAAGCCATCTTCACCGGCATGAGCTGGCTGGGGTTGGATTGGGATGAAGGTGAAGGCAAAGGCGGCCCCTGCGAGCCGTATTTCCAAAGCCAACGCAAAGATATCTATGACCGCTACTTCAACAAGTTGGTAGAAATGGGCCGAGTATACGAGTGCCCCGCCCCCAACAAGCGCGACAAGAACGGCGATGAAATCCCCGGCACCAGTGAGGGTACCGTGTGGCGTTTCCGTTTCAAGCGTGAGGGTGTCATGACGCTACATGACCTTGTTTGCGGAGATATCTCCGTAGACTACACCAATGAGGAGAACACCCCCGACATGGTGGTAAAGCGTACGGATGGCTCTTACATTTTCCACTTGGTGAACGTGGTGGATGACATTGAGATGAAGATTTCTCACGTGATTCGTGGTGAGGATCACATCATGAACACCTTCAAACACCTGCAACTTTTCGATGCCTTCGGGGTTGAGCCGCCCGTATATGCTCATATTCCGCTGATTCAGAACCCCGATGGCTCCAAGATGAGCAAGCGAGACGTAGGTGCCCAGCTGGGTAACTACCCGGAGGAAGGTTTCTTGCCCGATGCAGTTATCAACTTCATCGCCCTGCTCGGCTGGAGCAGCAAGAGCGATGAAGAGGTGTTCACCAAAGAGCAGCTCATTGACCTGTTCTCTCTGGAGAACGTGAACCGCGCCGCCGCCAAGTTTGACATTACCAAATGCAAGTGGATGAACCAGCAGCACATCATGAAGCTGGAGCCCGCCCGATTCTGCGACTTGGCCATGCCGTTCTGCGCAGCCGCAGGTTTGGAAGACACGGCCCAACTGCGTGAGGCTCTGCCCTCCGTACAGACCAAGGTGCAGTTGCTCAGTGAGGTGCCTGCTTGGGTTAAGTGGGTGCAGGTGCTTGACTACGAACAAGAGAACATGGCTAAACTGCAAGACAATGCCCGTGAGATGCTCAACCACCTTGTGGAGGCATTCAACGGTATTGAGGAGTGGAGCGGCGAGGCTGCCTTCCAAGTCATCAAGCCGCTGGCCAAGGCAAACGGCGTCAAGGTGGGTGCCATGATGTTCCCGCTGCGCATGGCTCTTACCGGCACACACGCAGGCCCCGGCATTGATGTTATCATGCAGGTGCTCGGCCGTGATGAGGTGCTGCGCCGCATCAGCATTTTCCCCTGCTGATTAAACAACAACTTACCAACGTCACCAGCATGCGCACAGTCGATTTCGATTACCATCTGCCGGAAGAGCTGATAGCCGACCGCCCCTTGCCGAACCGCGCGGCGAGTCGCATGCTGGTGGTGCACCGCGATACGGGGCTCATAGAGCACCGTCATTTCAGCGATATTTTGGAATACGTGCAACCGGGCGACCACTTTGTGCTCAACAATACCAAGGTGGTGCCCGCACGTTATTTCAGCAATGATGGCAGCATTGAGCTGGTGCGTGCCGGCTTGGCTCAAGAGCTGGTATGGAAGTGTATGGTGCGCCCCGGCAAAAAAATGAAAGTGGGCCGTACCGTGCAGGTGGGTGACGCTACCGGTACGGTTGAATCCATTGATGATGAGGGATACCGCTACATCCGATGGGATAAGTTCATAGACCCCGAGGTATACGGGCGTCTTGCGCTGCCGCACTACATGAACCGAGAAAGCGAACCTGCCGACAAAGAACGCTACCAAACGGTTTATGCCGAGCATGAGGGAGCCATTGCCGCACCCACCGCAGGGCTGCATTTTACCCCCGAGATTCTTGCTGCCGTACCACACCATTTCGTAACCCTGCATGTGGGCGTGGGTACGTTCCGCCCCGTTAAGGCAGAGTTTATTGAAGACCACCACATGCACCGCGAAAGCTTTACCATGCCGGCAGATACGGCAGCTGCGGTAGAGCAAGCCAAGCGTGTCATTGCCGTGGGTACCACCAGCGTGCGCGTGCTGGAAACCCTGGCTACCCGCCACGGACGTCCCCTGCAACCGTGCAGCGGAGACACCGATATTTTTATCTACCCCGGGTATGAGTATAAAGTAGTCGGCGGTTTGCTCACCAACTTTCACCTGCCGCAAAGTACCCTCATTATGCTGGTATGCGCCTTTGCAGGTAAAGAGCTGATAATGGAGGCCTACCGACAAGCGGTAGAGCAACGCTACCGCTTCTTCTCATACGGCGATTGCATGTTGATTTTGTAAAAGAGGCACACAAAAAAGTGCCCCTCACAAGTCAAAAATCACATTTTATCAACATAAAAGTGGCGATTTATCACATTTTATCAACATAAAAATGGCAAAATCCCACATTTTCCTAAGATAAACTTATTGATAGGGGGGACTGAAGGCCCACGCTTCGACCTTACTTTTTGGCCACCAACAAATGGTTTCTGAGCGTTTCGTACAAAGATTTTGATACGGAGCCTCTGCGGCTCATGAAAAGAGACAGGGCGTTGTCATGAATGAACTCATGCCCGTACTCATCGGTTTTCAAACCGTCGAAGCATATATTGACGTTGGCTTGGCTGCAATGGTTCCACCGCCCGCCCCAAGCGGCAATGAAATCATGCCCGGATTGAGAATTAACCACGTAAGCATTACCCCACCATTGCACGCAGGCGGGGCGAACCGGTTGAACAACGCGGTCTGAGGGGTCCAAGGTAACCAGAAAAACGCGCCCGCCCTCCTCTGTACGGCAGGGCAAAAGCTCTGCGGCTTTCAAAGCTGCGGCTGCCCCCATGCTGTGTCCAATCAGCACAACATCTGCCTTGGGGTTGTGGCGTTGAAATGCCGAAACCGCGTCTGCAATGGCTCGATAGCCTGCTGTGGCGTCTGCTACCACACCGCCGTTCCAATGGTAATAGGCACGTGCCTCATTCTTCACCAATGGCGGTAACAGCCTTGCCATGTAATCAACAATACCGCTTATTTCATCCCCCAAACCGCCTATGAAAACCAAGGCCAGCTCGGCGGACTGTGTTTGCAGCGGACGCTGGGGATACGGGTGTTGCACCTCTGCCCCCGCAACAGCAACAGGCTGCTCTGCCATAAGGACAGAGCAGCCGGAAATCAATAACAAGCTGATAAGCTTAGCGTGCACGGCGGCCGGGCATCATACGGGGCTGAATCGGCGTAGCAGGAACAGAGGCAGGAACCTCAGCAGCGTTGGCAGGCTTCTCAACCTTCTCCAGCTTGGTAACGGGGCGCACGGGATAAGCGGCACGCTCAGTGTTCACATAGTAATGGTCCTGAGTCAGGCGAACAACATCACCGGGCTTCAGCACATCCATCATCTCAAACACATGGCGGTCATCTTGGCCGGGAGTGGGCTTCTTGATATCAACCATCACCACGGAGCCAACCTCAGCCTTGTCATCACCGTACTTACCGGGCTGGGCATAGTTCTCATTTACCAACACGGTAAAGTTGGCAACCTTAGTGGCATGGTCGCACTTATCAGGGCAATCAGCCGTCATGAAACGGCAGGGAATGTCCGTGAAACCATCAAGACGGGCAATAACGGTGTTGGTTGCCAGCAAATCAGCCTTTTCAGGCAGAGGGGAGGCAAAGAGAGAGGGAGCCATAGCGGCCATCATAAACGGGAGGAGCTTTTTCATACCCAGTATAGACGTGTTTATTGTTGTTTTTGTTCAATATTCATTGTTTTTTGCAGCAGGCAGCAAAAACCGCCTGCTCCGAATCCATGCTCCGGCAAAAGCCGATAACAGGGAAAATCTGATAATGTGCTGCGGAAAGATGCCAACGAAGGCACCTCTACGGCACGCCACCCCGAGACACGGCGCAGAATATATGAGATGACTTTCTCATTCTCGTCCGGGTCATATGTACAGGTGGAGTAAAGAATGTGACCACCGTCTGCCACGCATTGCACGGCAGCCAGCATAATACCTTTTTGACGTTTGGCATTGCCATTCACCATTTGGGCACCCAAACAGCCGGGATTTTTAATTCCCTTGCACAGCAGAGACTGCCCGCTGCAAGGGGCATCTACCAGCAAAAGGTCAAAGAGTCTGCCCTCTGCCGCCCATTGGTCGGGGCGCAGGCCGCTCACCTCTGTACCGGGCAGGCCGCACAACTGCACATTCTGACGCAAAATGCCGCGGCGGGCAGCATTCACCTCATTGGCGGTATGGCATTGCGGCAAGTGGCGGGCAGCCATCAGCATGGTTTTGCCACCGGGCGCAGCACACAAATCCAAACTGCTGGCGGGAGGGGGCACCACGGCCAAAGCGGCTGATTCCCAGCATGAGGATAAGTCTAAAGAATAATACAAGCCCGCCGCATAATCTGCGTGCGTAGTGGGACGCTCGCCCTCGCAAGGCACATACACGCGCGGCGGCAACCACTCCCAAGCGGCGGTATCCTCGCAGGCAAAGGGCGGCACATAATCCTGCGGGGCTTTGGGGCTAAGCACAATGGCAGAGCGAGAGGATTTACCTTCCCTCATAGCCTGCACAAAAGCAGCGGCGGCATCGGCACTCAGCCTCAGTCGCTCACAGAGCCGTTGCTCAGCCTTGCTCAATTCCACCACCATTATTCCTCGTGGTTCGCGGTATTGAGTGCCAAGCGAGCAGCACCGATGATACCGGCCTCATTGCTGAACATGGCAGGCAAAATCTTAATCTTGGCATAATGCGGCGGGTAAAGCTGCGCCTTGAGGTAACGGCGCACAGGCCCGAAGAGCACGTCACCGGCCTTGGCCACACCACCGCCGATGATGAATGCCTCGGGGTTAAGTATGTAATGGCAATTCATGAGGCAGGTGGCAAGTTTGCGGCCAATGTCATCCCACAGTGCCAGTGCCACGGGGTCTCCTGCCTTGGCAGCCAGTTCCAACTCCAGTGGACCGCACTCGGAAAGCGGCTTGGGTTGCCCTGCTGCGGCGTATGCCGCCTGAGCCTCTGCCGTGATTTCACGGTGGCCGATGTAATCTTCAATAGCACCTTGGTTGCCGTAGTAGCCAATGCGGCCACGGTAATCAATGCTCATTTGCCCCAGCTCACCGGCGGCACTCAGGTGCCCACGCACAAAATGCCCCCCCGCAATCACACCGGAGCCAATACCCGTACCCAGCGTCAGGCACACCAAATCATTCATACCGCGGCCGGCACCCAGCTTCCACTCCGCATAGGCCATACAGTTGGCATCATTATCCACAGCGGCAGGCAAACCCGTGGCATCGCTCAGAATATCGCGAATATGGATATCATACCACCCCGGCACATTGGTGAGGGAATCCACAATACCTGCCTTATGGTCCACAAAGCCCGGCAAGCCCATACCCACGGCTTTCACGCTCGGGTATTTCTTCATAATAGCGCGAAGTCGCTTGCCGATTTCCTCCACAATACAGTCGGGGGAGGGATAATCCGTCGTCTGCATGGGCTCCGCCTTATACACAATTTCAGTACCCTGCACCACTGCAAACTTAATGGACGTACCGCCCATATCTACGCCGATAGAAAGCTCTTCTGTTGCCATACGCATGTAGTCTAGCATATTCCCCGCAACGGTAAAAGCAAAAAACTATAGGCCATGTAATTATTTTGCGCTCTCATTACCCCAAAAAGCAGCGGCAACACATGCACCCCGCTATTGCCGGGAAAATAAAAAGCCCCCGTGTGAAAAGCCTATCTCGGTAGCTTATCTTTGCGTCCGAAGTGTGGGACTTCAGCCCCACCGACAACAAAGCACTTAAAAAGGGGCTCAGGCAGACTGGAATTTGCGGGAGATTTCGTTGAGGGTAACGGGTACCATGGTAGGTTTGCCGTTGGGGGTGCAGTAGGGGATTTCACAACGCAGCAGGTCGGACAGCAAGGGAATGGGGGCTTGCAACCAGGGTCGCATATCTTCTTTTGAAGCGTATTGCTTGGCAATACGCAGGGCGTAGGGCTCGAAGGGGTTGCGGGCTTTGCGGAAGCGGGTTTCACCCGTAGAGAAACTGCGGATGAGCTCCATCATGAATTCCTCTACACGGGGAAGGCTCAGCATCATGGGAACGGCCTCCACACGCAGGGTTTTCTGCCCGAAGGGTGAGATGAGGAAACCCGCCTGTTGCAATTGTTCTCGCACCTCCAGAGCTACGCCCATATCGCGGGGGTCGAGCTCAAGCATGACGGGCACCAGCAGACGCTGGGAGTGAATGGGGGTACGGTTGCTGTTAAGCAAGCGTTCAAAGATGATGCGCTCACGGGCAGCGCGGGGGGAAAGCATGACGAGTCCCTCCTTATTTTCAAAAAGCAGGTAAGAATCTGCCAGTACGCCGATAAAACGGAAATTGGGCACGGTATCCCCCTGCTCCTTTTGGCGGCACGGAGCCTGAACAAGGGGCGCAGGTTCATTCGCAGGAACCGCGGGTGCATGAGCAACAGGTTGCGGAGCTTCTACGGTTTTGCCGCATGGACGCGGCTGAGGCGTCACCTCAGCACAAGGACGTTGCGGTTGTGGTTGAGTCTCAACCTGCGGTTTTGGGGGCGAAGCCGGCTGCACGGGGCGGGGCTGAGGCGGCGCAGGCTGCGGACGCGGTGCGGATTGCGGCTCACGCGGGGGCAATTGCAGCTCACGTTGCTGAGGCTCAAGCACGGGGCGTAACACCAAGGCGGGCGGCTCAGGGGTGGGGTCCGGCTCTTTATCACCGCGAGCATGCACGGAGAGAGTGCCGGCAATGGCATCTATGATAGCCGTGGTCAGATCCGACGGGCGGCGGAAACGCACCTCTCGCTTAGCGGGGTGCACATTCACGTCCACCAGCCCGGGGTCTACCTCCAGATACAGGAAAAGCGCGGGGTGCAAGCCGGTGGGGAAACCGCCGTAGCCATCTCTCACGGCACGTGCCACGATTTTATCCTCAATGGGGCGGCCATTGAGAAACACAAATTGCAAGCGGCGGTTGCGGCGCGCCTCTGACAAGGGCATGAGAAAACCGCTTACCTTCACACCGGGGCCATGGGTAGGCTTGATACGCAGCAAGGCAGAGGCAACATCTCTACCCACGAACTCGGAGATTCTCTGCCGCAAATCCGTTGTAGACGGCACATCAAACACAACCGTGCCGTCTTTTACCAGAATGAAGCGAACATTCGGGAACGCCAAAGCATGCAGACGTAACTGGTGCTCTATGTGGCCGAACTCCGTATCATCGCTCTTCAGGAATTTGCGGCGCACGGGGGTATTGAAGAACAGGTTGCTCACGGCAATCTCTGTACCGGGGGCGCATCCTGCATTCATAAAGGGTTGCATCTCACCGCCATGGCAAGAAACCAGCGTGCCCTCTACATCGTCCGCACGGCGCGTGGTGATACGCACCTGCGCTACGGATGCTATACTGGGTAAAGCCTCGCCGCGGAATCCCAGTTGTTGAATGTCAAATAAATCCTCATAGGTGAGGAGCTTACTGGTAGCATGGCGTTCCAAGCACAGCTCGGCATCTGCACGGCTCATACCGCCGCCGTTGTCCGTAACCTTAATGAGAGAAACACCGCCACGGCGCACCTCTACACGCACCATGGTAGCACCGGCATCAATACTGTTTTCTACCAGCTCTTTCACAACGGACGCAGGACGCTCCACCACCTCACCGGCAGCCACTTGGCTTGCCAGCACATCATCCATGCGGCGAATTTTGCTTTCCGTCTGTTCCGTCATATCGTACAAGCTGAGTCTACCACAGCACTGCGAGGGCGTCAACAATCTATTGCGACAAACAAATGAAGGGCGAGCGGCATTACCTACACCGCTCGCCCCATTTACGGAAAAACTGAGAGTCTATCACTCCATTGCTTTTTTGATGAAGGCCTGCAATTCATCCGTCATCAACTCAGATTCTTCAATGCGAGTCGTTTCTGACTCCATCTGTGTATTCAACTTCTCAATCTGACGTTCAAATTTCTTACGTTCCGCATCCATAGCCTTTTTCTTGGCTTCATCAGACACGTCATCACCATAACGTGCGGCGGATGAGCGGCGGGCACCGCCAATGACACGATCACCACCCGGTTGGTCGGCATCATCCTCCTCTTCATACAGTGCCTTAAAACTGCGGACGGAAGCATTACGGGAGCGTTCATCTTCAATTTTCTTCAACAAAATCAAAGCTTTGCGCTTTTTAACCATATATTCCTTATAATGCAACTGAGCCACCTGACGGGCTTGCTTGGCCTCCTGTCTGTCTCTTTTTCTCTTTTCTTTAGGGGAAAGTGAGCGGTCGGCACCCCCGGACCACTGAGCCTCAGCCATCGGCGCAGATGCTAAAAAAGCAAACATCATGAAGAGAGCAAGTATTTTCACCATGGGACAATACTAACAAATTATACCTGCGAGTCAAGAAAGAATCTTAACCCCATTACACTATTTTGCCTATTTGACACGATAAATACTTGCCACATAATGAAGAATGGTGTTTGATACACATATGCAGGCTAAGAGAACAGCAAACAACACGCGCCCCATTAAAGCGCTGACGCTGTGTCTATTGCTCTCTTTGCTGACCCATATGCTTTTGGCGGTTGTGTTGATACTGACCGCAACCGCCCCGGAGAAACGCCCCACACGCCCATACCGAGATAAGCATCAAGCTATCTTCATTACCCGCTCAGGCCAAAAAAAGGCGGGCGAAAACGAGGAGCAGCTCCCACACAAGCCTTTTATCAAGACGGATGCCGACCGCCCGCAGCAACGCCCCCATGAGGCGGATTTTGAGGGACAACGCAATGCCCGCGCCGAAGGCATGAACGATGCTTCCCGCCGCAGTGATACCCCTGCCCCCACCATGGAGGGGGAGGAAAAAGAAGAACTTAACACCTTACAGCAAGAGCGACAAGACGGAGATATTGAGCACTACGGTAAAACGGAAGAGCAACCGCTTCCCCAACCTACGCCAGATGCCCCCACCACACAGCAGGCAACACCCGCTGCTGCCGGTGTACCGGATGCGCCGCCCACAACGGAGCCGGATACTGCAACAAGCACGGTTCCTCAAGAACAGGAAGCCACAGAAACCCAATCTCCGATACAAGATACACAGGAAGGCGACCTGAAGCTGCAAACTCCGGAGGATACCCCCGAAGAACCGAAGGAGACAACCGCCGAGCCCCCTGCACCGCCCATCGGCACACCGAATGGCAGCAGCACCGCCCCCACCACGGAAACCGCGGCAGTACAACTTCGCCGCCCCGTCTATGACCCCACGCAGGCAGACCACGCCCAGCCCCCCGGCCTACGCACCACGGAGCGGCGCACCCGCAGCACGGGGCAATTCGTGATAGGGCGTCAGCCCTCCTGCAATGTAGAGGCCACCCCCCGCGGACAATACGAGGAGTTGGTGTACCGACTCATTGCCCGTCAATGGTACTTTGCATGTGACCAGCACCGTGGGGATATCATCCCCGGTACCATCATCATAGCCATACGCATTACCAATCGCGGACAAGTGGAGAGCATGAATCTGGTAAACCGCCGCGGTGCCGGTGTAAGCCAACAATCATTCACCTTTGCGGCTATTCGCCGCGCCCAGTTTCCGCCCATGCCACAAAGCGTTGCCAAAACACTCATCGGCGACCTCATGGAAATCATCATCACCTTCGATTTTAATTAACAACTCCATATCACCATGTTACACACAATCCACCAATTCTTTGAAGCCTGTCACCCATTCGGATACCCGCTGCTGGCATGCTCTGTCTTATTACTGACGGCCATTTTTTATCAATGGAACATACAGCTCAAACGCACCTGCGGGGAGTCCGTTTACGTGTGGTATATCCGCATCACAAGCGGAACGGCGGCAGAACAAGAGCAAAATACAGAAGCCTTGCAAAAACTCAGCACCAACAACGCCATCTTCAGATTATTACTCTTTATCAAAGAGCACACAGATTGTCCCGAGCTCCCCGCCATGGTAGAAAGCAAACTGCGACAATACATAGAAAAATCCCGCGCGGGCATGAGCCTCATTGCCATCATTACCAACATTGCCCCCATGCTCGGTATTTTGGGTACGGCTTGGGGCTTGGTTGACATTTTCGGCGTTTTCGGCACCCCCGGGGCACAGGAAGGTATAGCACTGGGTATTTCCAAGGCTCTGTATACCACCATATTCGGCTTGGCTATCGCCGTACCGGGCATCATAGCACAAACTTATTTTGAACGCGCTTTGGAAAGCGATGCCACAGACCTCAATGAGTGTTTCACCGGCATTTTGGCTATGACGCGTCGCCACGAATCCTGATTCAGCCATGAATATATACACCCGCAAACCCGTCATCAGCAGCATCAACATCGTGCCGATGCTGGATATTCTGACGATTCTGCTGATATTCTTCATCGTGCAGACCGAATTCAAGCGTCAGGTGAACGTGTTGCATCTGGATATTCCCCGCACCGACAGCCTGGGCGGCACCACCGGAGACCGCGACCAAGTGCTGCTGGAAATTGCCGCCGACGGCACCATGGCGTTTAAAGGCAAGCTCACCACCGCCGCAGAGTTACCGACTGCCATTGCCGAGCTGCTGAAAGAAAACCCGAATGCCTCCGTTCAGGTATCTGCGGCAGAAGGTGCATCCATGGGCAACTTTATCCATGCGCTTGATTTGCTCAATGAGGCAGGGCTGCACGCAGAGCGAGTTCCCGTACGTATTAACCCATCCACCCATTGACCAAGCGAGGACTGAGCAGAGAAATGATTTTTTGTCAGGAGAGACTGTTTACAAACTGCGCATGAAGGATATTTATCAACTGTAATCTTTAACGGAGACTTCACACAAAAAAGGCGAGGTGCATTCAACCCCGCCTTTTGTTGTGTTAAACTTTACTTTTTGCCTTTCTTGGACTTGGCTTTTTTCGGTTTTCCCGAGGACGGTACAGGGGCGGCAGGTGTTGTCGGGGCCGCAGACTCGGACGAAACCGTCGGGGTGGGTACAGCTTGCTCCGTTGCGGTTGTTTCAACCGTAGGGGCATCCGCGGCGGCGGCAGGAGCCGCAGGTTCTGCCGTTTCAGCAGCTTTTTCGGCAGCCTTGGCAGCCTCTGCTGCGGCTTTTGCTGCTGCTTTTTCAGCAGCAGTTTTCTCTGTTTGTTTCAGGGGCGCAGTAACACCCGTAAATGCCGTGGGGAAGAACAGGCGAGCAGGAGCTTCTGCGTTATTAATGGCAGTAATGGTAGAATCCACCCCCTCTTGCCCGTCAAAGTTGACAGCACGGCGGAAGATGGAGGTATCTACACCGAACACCATGTAACGGTTCACTTGGTATGCCTTGACATCACACTTCACCTTTTTCTCAATCACGGTGAAGGCGGCCTGATAATCGGCAAGCTTGAGCGTAGTGCGCATGGGTGCCGTATGATACCCACCCGGGTAGCAATATGTGCTGCAATTACCGAACCATTCTTGCAATTTGGCGCGGGAATCAACAAATTCCTTTTGCAACTGCGTAGCATACTCTACGGAGCTTTGCTTATAGCGTTTCCACTTGCTGGGGTAAAGATGATTCCAAGAATGGCTGCCGATGGTGGCACCATGCTTCATCATCTCCTTAATTTGCTCCTGCGTCATGGATGCGCCTTTCACGCCGATGTAGCGCACATACACAAACAGGGTGAACGGGTACCCATAGGCTTTGAGCACGGGGTATGCATCGGTATACACGCTCTTCCACCCGTCATCAATGGTAATCAGAACGCAGCGTTCAGGCAGGCAACGTGTACCGAATCGCCACTCCAAAAAATCCTGCAAAGAAATCACGCAGATGTTCGAGTCTTTCAAGAACTGCATTTGACGGCAGAACTCTGCCGTTTTCATGCGCATCTCCGTGGTAGACTTGGTATTGCTGAAATCATGATACCCCAAAACCGCCACCTGTGTTTGCTCTCTGGGTACAAGCGGTTGCTTGAAATGGCAAGTTACCCAATCCCCCTGGGGCGTGCGTTTGGAGAGTTGCGCGTATATGGGCTCCAAGTATGTCTCTATCAAAGCCATACCGGCAGGGGGCTCCATCACGTCCGGCATGGGCTCAGGCTTTTGAGCATCTAATGCAGCTTTCTCCTCGGGGCTCATCTCTCGCGGCGTAACCGCAGGAACCTCCACCGACGGAGCGGTGCTGTCAGCAGTCGGTGACGGCGTAACGGCGGCGGGGGCGGACTGAAGCGAAGCAGAGCCCGGGCTCACTGTCTGCGGAACAGACTCTGCAGGTGCAGCAGGCGGTGTCTCTACCATCACCGGCAGGTCATCGTCTACAAAAACGGGCAAGTCATCATTCACGAAAGCAGGTGCTTGCTCTGCCGCTTGCGGAGCCTCTGCCGCAGGCACCTCTGCCCCCTGCCCCCACAACGGCAACAGGCATGTCAGCGTAAAAAATATCCTCATGTCTTTGCTTATACGAATCAACGGCCGGGCACCATCTCAAAAGTAAAGCCCTTGAGATACTCAGTTTCCGGAATGTTCAACAGCACGGGGTGATCGGGGCTTTGACCATGAGAAGCCATCAGGCGCAATGTGCAGTGGCCATCCACAGCGGCATCTGCAATCACCTCTCGGAACAAGGCCGTACTGGCGTGGTGAGAGCAGCAGAAAGTAGACAGCACACCACCCACGGGCAGCATTTGCATGGCACGCAGGTGAATCTCTTTATAACCGCGCATGGCACCGTTCAGGCTCTTCTTGTTGCGGGTAAAGCTGGGCGGGTCGAGAATAATGAGGTCCCACTTGGGGTCTGCACCGTTGCGCACGGCATCACTCTCTCGCTTGAGGAAATCAAACGCATTTTCAGCCACGGCATCCACCTTCACACCGTTCAGCTCGGCATTGCGGCGCACGGCTGCTGCGGCATCTTCAGAAATATCAACGGCGGTAACGGATGCGGCACCGGCCTTGGCACAGGCAAGGGCAAAGCCACCTTGGTTGCTGAAGCAATCCAACACACGGCGGCCGCGGGCAAAGCGGGCAACCTCCTGATAATTCTGCATCTGGTCCAGATACAAGCCCGTTTTCTGCCCTGTGGCAAGGTCTACCATAAACTTGAGGCCACGCCCCGTAGCCTCAAAGGGCTCGGGCATTTCACCTGCTGCCACATAGGTAGAGGGCTCAATACCCTCAGCAATCAGCATGGGGGAATCATTGCGCACAATGATGGCACGAGGATTCAGCAAATCGCCCAAAATATCGCGAATCAGGCCCAAACGCTGGTACATGGCCAGAGTAAGCGTTTGTACCACCAACACATCCTTATAACGGTCCACAATCAAACCGGGCAAGCCGTCACTCTCACTCCACACGATACGGGCCAGCTCCTCATCAGGCAACAAACGCTCTCTCAACATGATAGATTGAGATATGCGGCGTGCGAAAAAATCGCGGTCCAAATCCTGCTTGCGACGGGAGAAGCGTCTGGCAACAATTTGGGAGTGCGGGTTATACATGGCAGAGCCCAAATAGTGGTCACGCTGATCTTTCAGCGCCACTACGTCGCCCGGAGCCGGATTACCGAACACCGTGCGAACCTCTGTGCCGTACACCCAATCGTGACCGTGAAATATGCGCGCCTTAGGCGCTATGATAAGACCTGCCATAACGCGCGCACAATAGCACAAAATCATTTTTTTGTCAATTCTCAAAAAATTAACTTTACTTTAGTATTGACAAAAGACAACTTTTAAGACAAAATAAAGACATGAAAAACGCCTACACCCAACTCTGCGTTGCGTTGGCGGCCGAGCTCCTGGCCGCAGGCAGTTTACAGGCTGCTAACAAGGTAGTTGTGCAAGACGCACACTGCAATAAGACGGCTGTTACCTACCCTCTGCCCAAGGGCTGGAAAGGTAATGGGGATGTCAAATGGAACACCGGCGCAGAGCATCAAGGCACCATGTGCGTGCGCACCATGCAAATTGTGGATGCAGGCGAAGAAATGACCGTGCACTACATTTCCGCATACGAGGCACCGCTGCGCCGCAGCAACCCGACGGCAGACCAACTGGCTCAGATGCTCATGCACGCCGTTACCCGTATGCCCGGCAAGGCAGCCACAGAGCTGACGGGAGCACACCTTTACTCCGTGCCTCAGGATTTGGCAGACTTCCGCATGGGGCGTGACCGTCTCAGCCGCAAACTCGGCAAGAAGATTGACGGCAAAGTGTACGCCGTGGCCGGGGTATGCTCCGACGGCACCGTGGTGGGTGCTGTGGTATATGAGCGCAGTGAGCGCAAGTTCTTGGGCGCAACCCGCACCGTCACATTCCATGACATCTGTATCATGAGCAATGGGAACGGCTCTACAGAAACAGACCTCGCTCGTCTCAAATCTGCGGCAGAAAAGGCCGTATACAATCATGAGTGGATTAATGACCAAATCCGCATCACGGCCAACAGCATAGACGGCATGCCCAAGCTTGACGAAAAAGCCCTGCCCGCCATTGCTGATAAGGCAGAATCCCGACTCAAGCTCGGTCTTCCCACCGTCATTGACTGCATGTACGACTCCTACCGCAAGCACACGGCTGCACGCAAGATTGCGCACAATTAACCTTGCACCGCAACAGTTTTTCCCAAGAGAGGCCATCAACAGCCTCTCTTTTTTTTACACACGGCAGCCCGAGCACTCACATATTTTCACAGGAATACCTTAAAAGCCAAATTTGCAGGCCGATTTTTCGCTTGAACCCTGCAAAAAATATGTTATAATGCACGCAACTGAAAATTAACAGGCACAATGAGCCGAATCAAACCCACTCACGCACTGATACTGACCGCCATCATAGGATTGACGGCGGGTTATCTCAGCGCCCCGGATTTGTTACCCTTGCTCAAGAACGGCATTCACATCATTCAGGGAGATAATACCCCTGCTGCAGTGACCGCAACAGAGCAACAGGTTATTGAAGAAGAGACAACGGAGCCGAGCATCACGACCACCCCGAGCACCGATACACAGGGCGGCACTGAAAGCACCACCTCTTCCGATGATGATGCCATTGCCGACATTGAGGAGGATATCGATTTCCCTACGTTGGAAGCCGAGTCTGAGGATGATGACCCGACAGGCGACAACATCACGCCCAACAGCATCACCAAATACCGCCCCCGCAGCGTAGTGGCAGATGAAACGGAAAAGCCTTTCCGTGAGCAAACATTTACCGGCAAAGGTTCCCCCACCGCTTGGAATGCGCCCAAAACCCTCAAGCGCAATTTGGCAAGCAAAATACGCTCCCGCTTAAAGGGAACATCACAGCAGGATATAGAAAGTTTCCTGCTTGACCCCGAGGCCCGCTTGATGCTGGCACAATGGGAGCTGTTGAACCGCAGCAACTTGGATGACTTAGCAAAAGTTATGCGCGACACCAAGGCCAGAGCGGCTCTCACACCGCTGCTCAATGATTTGGAATGGGTAAGCGGATTTGTCTATGACGGTGAGTTGGAAAAAGCAGAGATTGCGCTTGCCATGCTTGCCCATTTTCGACAAGTTGACCCGGATATGGACAAAGACGTGCTCCATGAAGGGATTGCACCCAGTCCTTGGCTGAAACGCCGCGTGGCCGGTGCCATTGCAGCCCAGTTTGCCCGCCAAGGCTGGTACGGCGAAGAAAAAGAGCTGACACCTGCCGAATTGGCAGAAATGAAAAAGCTGGGCTATTTCATGCCGGCCTTACCGGGAAGCAACAAACGCGGGCGCAATAAACAAGACGTCTTCCGAGCCGCCCGAGAGCGTTACCTGTATTTTGCAGAGAGTATAGACCAAGGCTTACTACACACCGGTTTTTGGGAACTGCCTAACTGGCAGCTGCACTATGTATGCGGATGGAAAGGCAACAGTCCTTTCGGCACGGCCAGCACCATGCGTTGGTTGAGAGACAACTGCGCCGCACCTGCATCTGCCTATGTTGGCATGTGCTACCAAGTGCCCTACCTGCCCACCAATGTTTACGGTGACTCCATTCACAGCGAATGGTACTACCAGCCCTTTGATGTGCTCTACCCCGGCAACTTTGCCAAAGAGACGCGAGACGTAGGTGCCGTATGCGGTGGCTTATCCCACTTCGGTGCCTCCTCTGCCTGCTCCAACGGCGTACCTGCCATCACCATGGGAGAGCCCGGTCACTGCGCCTATGCCGTGTATTTTGACGGTTCCTGGCATCCCTCCAACTCCCTGAATCCGGAGGAAAAACGCTCCCCGCACTGGAGCATTTGGGGGGAACACACCTGGAGTGCCCTGCAAATGCAGGAGGACATGTACAGCCGCGGAGCCATTACACGTGATGCGCAAATGGCCATTACCATTGCCTCCATTCTGGCAGACCTGCGCAATCCCGCCAACGCCTTACCCGTATTTGAGCTTGCCGTACAAATGCAGCCGCTTTACAAGCCGGTGTGGGGACTGTACATGGAGGCAGCGTCCAAGTCATTGGGTCGACGTCCGCGCCGTTGGCTGGGTGTCAATGAGTTTGTGTGTGATTCACTTGCACCGCAGCAGTCAAAATCCTGCGCTCTGTTGTTGCAAGAGAAAGTATACCCCGGTATGCTCAAAGCCCTGCGCTCCCCCAAACAAAAGTTGGCAGCGTTTGAAAGCTACTTTAACAACCTGTGCACGGCAGAAAAGGAGCAATGGGACTACCGAACCCTGCTGAGTATGCAATACAACTCTTTGGGCAAGGCCTTGGCCCACAAAGAGAATTATATGCAAATGCTGGTAAATGCCATTGCCAAAAACCCGGATTTCGGGCACTGGATGGCATGGGCCATCATTACCGCACACGGTGAGAACAAGAGTTTCTTCAAAAAAGTGGAGGCCATGGCACATGATGCCGTTGCCCGCCACCCTGAAGCAAAAGACAGTATCAGCAGCGGCATGATTCGCGGTGCTGAGGAGATAGGCAATGCAGAGCTTGCCAACCTGTGGAGCACGGCTTATCTGGACTCAGGCAAAACGATGCCGAGCTTTGAGCCCGTAGGCGGCAATCTTATCTCTGCCGGTGCCTTGGTAAGACTGGGGTCTTATGCAGATGACCAGTCATTGGTGCTCTACCATGCGGCAGCACTTACGGAAAAAGGCGGCAGCATTTGCACAGATCCCCACACGGCAGCGCATGTTACCATTGAAATGGATAAACGTGAAAACATCGGCGGCATTGTACTGGTGGGCAACGGTAATCTCTCCCGCCGCGGATACCTCGTGTTGGAAGTATCTGCCGACGGTAAAACGTGGAAACACTTGATTGAGCTCTCTCAAGAAGAATCAGCCAAAGAAATGGTGCGCCTCAATCTCAAGCAAAACCATCCCTCCGCCAAGTTTGTACGCATTACAGACCACGCCGTATCCGGAGAAGCGCAAATTAACCTGAAAGCCATACTCATTTATGATAATAAAAAAGTTAAGTAATATTATCACCCTCTTGGGCATGGTTCTCATTCCCCTGAATCATGCCGCACAGCGTGCAGAGAGCTACCACGATGCGCTCAGCAAAGCCGGTAGCGATGGGGTGATTGCATACTGCTACGGCCCGGACTGGAACCGCCGCAGTGTCATGCTGCTCAACTCATTCTGGAAATCCGCCAAAACGGAAGAAGCCGCCGGCAACGCCGTGCTGGTTGCCGTGCCTTTTTATGAAAATAAAAACAGCGAGGAGGCTGCACAAAACGAGCACATCGGCAGCGGCATGCCGTCGCCGTCATTCTCCGTTTGTCCTACCGTCATGTTCTTTGACAAGAGCGGGCGCATGTACGCCTCTATGCAAGGCAGTGATTATCTGGGCTCTGACCCCGCCTGTACCGAAGGCGTGAAAAATATTCAGAAATACCTGCAAGCCCTCCGCACGCAGCAACAACTCATGGATAAAGCAGAGACTGCCACGGGAGAAGAAAAAGCCAAACTGCTGGCACAGGTGGCAGATTTACCCATACAGGCTCCGGACGGTTTGCTGAATCAATTAAAAGAGGCCGATCCCAAAGACAAGCTCGGGTACATACGTAGGCTTGAGTTCAACGCCCGCGCGTTCATGTATGACCAGTTGGACACGAAAGACGGCTTTATTCACCCCGACTTTGAGGCCGACTTCACCAAAATGACAAAAGATTGTGAAAAGGTGTTCAAAGATGAAGCCCTGCGCTCCCGTGATCGTCAAGCGGTCTATAATCTTTACATCGGCCAATCTCGCAGAGAGCACATACAGGGAAACAAACTCAAGGGGCTTATTCGCAAGGTGAGCAAACTTGACCCCAATACGGATTACGGGCAACTCTCCCCCACCCTCATGAACTTGTGGGGCAATCTGAAACACAAAACAAGCCCGCAGGAACGCAGGGCGGAACGTGCCAAGAAAAAGGCCAAGGATAAAGAGAAACGCGATAAAAAGCGCAAAGAAAAACACATTGAGGTCAACTGATACCCCACTTTCACCACCATGCCTGCTCTGGTCATTACCATCAACAACGAAAAACGGGGTGCTATCTTGGAGGCAACCCCGGGCAAAGTCGTCATTATCGGGCGAGATAAAGAATGCGATGTCTCCCTGCCCGATGCTACCGGGCTTTCCCGCCGTCATTGCAGCATCACCTGCACGGAAGAAGGGTTCAAGCTGAAAGATTTAGACTCCACCAACGGCACCTTTGCAGACAATGTCAGGCTGGTGGGTGAAGAGCTGCTGAAAGAAGGCGTTAAATACGGCATAGGCAATGCATGTTTTCAGGTAATGGGCTTGTCCTTGCTCGCCTTCGCGCCGAAAACGGAATCTGCCGCACCCTCACCACAAGAAGCCAAAAATTCAGAAGAGGCCCCGTCAACGCCGGATGCAGCCCAGGCCGCCCCGGCAAAAGCTCCCGCAGCCAAACGCAAACGCACCCCCGGCCGACAGGCCTCGGCACGTGCGCTTCACATGGCAAAATCTCTCAGCAACAAGCTCAACCCGCTCAGCAGCAATATAACAACTAATTCGCTGAGCATTATAGAGATTCTGCTTATACTCATCATCACTTTCTACGCAGGTCTGGCACTCTACAACTTCCTCCACGGAGGGTCACTGTTGCCGCCCTTCTTGGATTAAACGGAGGTAGTCTTGCCAAAAATCGGCATAATCACGGTACGGGCTGCCCCATGCGCGCTCCGCCAGAGCGGCGGCACGCGGAAAAGCTTTGTGGAACAGAAGCTCGGGCGTGTAAATATACTCAGACCACAAATTCCCCTGTAAGCCGACGATATTGCCGCACTGTGGCACTTTATAGTCAAAGACTTTCTGCGTTGAGATAACGGGAGCCGGCATGGATTGCGGCTCATGCGGGGAATCACTTTGCGGATAGTCAAAGTAGAAATGAGAATTGGGGCAAAGAATGGTAGGCAGGCCAAGGGCAAGCACTTCATCAACTTTTTCCCCGCGCCAGAGCATCACGATTTGGCCGCGCACACCGTTGGTGGCAGCTTCATCCCAAGTGATGGCTCTGCGGCCGTGCCTTTGCAAATAATCTACCAACGCCTGAACAAAAACACGCTGTTGCTCAGCACTGACCAAATGAAGGTCTACCTCATCACCACCCACATGAATGGGCGTGTCGGACGGAAACAGTGCCATGATTTCATCCAACACATCATAGGCAAACTGCAATACCTGCGGGGCTTCCACATTCAGGAAATCGTAAGAATAAGGCCAATTACCCGTTTTGTAGGCAGGGTGAGCAAGGTGGGGGTATGCCTCCAGCGCAGCGGCAAAGTGCCCGGGCATGTCAATCTCAGGCACAATCATGATATGGCGAGCTGCGGCGTACGCAACAAGCTCTTTTATATCCTCTTGGGTATAATAACCGCCGTAAAGCTCGGGATAGTCGGTCCCCAAACGGTTATCATGCCAGTTCCAGTCATTGACGGGCAATTTTTTACGCCAAGCCCCCTGCTGAGTAAGTAAGGGATATTTTTTGATTTCGATACGCCAACCGGGGCCGTCGGTAAGGTGCATGTGCAAGCGGTTGAGACGCAGCTCTGCCATGCGGTCCAGCAACTGTTTGATGGTGTCCTTATCAAAAAAATGGCGAGAAACATCCACATGCAAACCACGCCATTGGTATACGGGATAATCCTGCACATGAAGGCTTTGCGGCAGTGAGCTGCCGTATTGGCGGGCGAGTCTGCGTTGCGCAAGGCTCCCGTAATAAGCACCGGCCTCATCATACGCACGGCATTGCCACTCTGCTTTATCCCCCGTGTTCACCAATGACAGTTCAAAAGCGCCCGAAACCTCGGGGATCGCAGACGGCGGGGGTGTTACCCCCTGATACTGAGCAGAGGGAACATCTGCAAAAGACACAGTTGCAGCCACAAGCGCGGCAATAAGGCTGATGATTTTCATGCGTTCAATACATTTTTGAGAGCAGTAACAGGCAGACCGATAACATTATCAATATCCCCCTCTACTTTTTCAATGATAAGCTCACCATGCTCTTGCACGGCATATGCACCGGCTTTATCATACACATGCACCAAGCTCATGTAGTGCAAAATCTGTTCTCGGGTAAGCGGACGGAACGTAACGAAACTTTTCTCAGCAAAGTCACGGCGCACACCATGCGGCATGACAACCGCAACAGCCGTGCATACACAGTGCGTGCGCCCCTGCAAGCGGGTGAGCATAGAAACGGCTTCTTCCTCATCCGCAGGTTTACCGAGGGGGGTATTGTCTATGAACACCAGCGTATCAGCCCCGATAACGGTGGCCTGCGGGTATTCTGCCGCAACCGCCTCTGCCTTGGCGGCAGCGTTGCGGGCGCAGAGTTCCTCCGGCAGTAATGAGGCATCATGCACCTCCTCCGTATCGCGCACAACAACACTGAACTCCAAGCCCTCGCGAGCCATCAGCTCACGGCGGCGGGGGGATTGAGACGCCAGAATCAGCATAAGAGGTATCAATTATGCAGAGGGTGACATGTTATCCAACACGCGGCGGCGCACGTGGTCGGGCATTTCATGAATACGCTGAATGGTGGTACCCTGCATTTGCTCTGCAAGGGCGCGGCAGGCATCTCGGTCTTCACGGGTTTGGAACTCAAGCCCCACCATGGCGCGGCCCACATGCTCACCGGAGTAACGGTAATTAAAGTAGCAAAGGTTGGCGTATTTACCCATGGCACTCATGAACTCCTGGAAAGCACCTGGGCGTTCAGGGAATTCTATAACAAAGAATACAGGGTGAGAAATGTGCACGCGGTCATAGGAAATCAAGCGGAATGCCACGTCATCGTCATTCGTTACATCCTCTGCCTGCAAGCCTCGCTCTGCCAACCCCTTGCGTATTTGCTCAAATTGCTCATCCGTACCCAGCACACCGAACACGGGGTACTGGATATCACCGCCGATGCGCCCGTACTGCACATCCATCAACTGCACACCGGCAGGAATATGAGAGAGGTATTTGAGGATTTGCCCGCGCTTGGTCTCCATGGGGATACGCAGGTAGCGCAAGCTGCGGTTCGTTTCTCTCACACCGCCGCGGTCTGCAACCACACCGAGCTGGGAGAAATCCATATTACCACCGGAGAGCACCACAAGGCATTTCTCACCGGGGGCAATGTTACCGGCATCCCAATCCTGCAACAGAGCAGCCAAGCCCATGGCACCGGAGGGCTCGGGCACCACGCGCAGACTGTTCCAAAGAGCGCGAATGGCTTGGCAAACTTCATCATTGGTAACGGTCACAAAACCATCCAACAGCTCACGGCAGAGCTCAAAAGTATTTTCACCGGCTTTGCGCACGGCGGTACCATCGCAGAACACATCCACATAAGCAAGCTCACGGCGTTCACCCGTCTCTACCGCCAGTTTCATAGAAGCTTGGTTAACACCTTCTACACCGATGCACTTGCAATCAGGCCAGAATTTCTTGAACCAGCAGGCTACACCGCTTGCCAAACCGCCACCGCCTATTTGCAGATACACGCGGTCAAAGGGGCCATTGCCGCTCATCACCACTTCATCCGCAAGGGTACCCTGCCCGCCCATGGTGGCAAGGTCATCATAGGGGTGTACAAAGGTCAGTTTGTTGGCATCTGCAAACTCATGAGCCGCGGCAGATGCGGCATCATAAGAGTCACCCGTGAGAACAATCTCCACATTTTCACCGCCGTGCATACGCACGGAGTTCTGCTTAACGGCCGGGGTAGAACGCGGCATGAAGATATGAGCCTTGCAGCCCAAGCGGGCAGCAGCAAGTGCAACGCCCTGCCCGTGGTTACCGGCACTGGCCGCCACCACGCCACCGGCGCGTTGCTCAGGCGTCAGTTTGGACATGCAGTTATAAGCACCGCGCCACTTGTAAGCCTTAATGGGGCCGAGGTCCTCACGCTTGGCAAATACCACGGCATCCACACCGGGTAAGTTCAGCCTGTTGAGCGGCGTAGGCTCCCCCACGGCATACACGCGCTGGCGGGCCTGCAATATCTCTTCGAACAGTCGGTCTTTCATTTGGCTCATAATCGTACGCGCCCAATCATACCCGTATACACGCGCGATGGCAAGCGCGTATTGCGCTAAACTACCGAAATGGCAGGATTTTGTTGCCTTTTACTGACATAAAGTACCCTTGCAGCTTTGCCGCTGCCTTGTTACAATGGGCTAGGTATGAAGAGATTTTTGAGTTTGGCGGTGATGGTACTTTGCCTGTTGCGCATGGCCGGCGCAGCGGTGCCCAAGGATTGCACGCAGGCTATCATCGGCATTGCAAATGATTGGAACAACTCTGATGTCACCCTTTCTCTGGTAGAGAAAAACGCCCAAGGCCAATGGGTGCGGGTGCTGGGCCCCTACCGCGGAAGACTCGGCAAAAACGGGCTGGTATGGGGATTGGGGTTGCACAACAATTTCCGTGGTGCCACCCTCAAAAAAGAAGGTGACGGGCGTTCCCCCGCCGGTGTATTTGCGCTGGGCGGTCTTTGGGTTACACATAAAACCCCCGTTAAACACCATCGCAGCATTCCGTATGTAAAAGTCGGCCCCAATGACCTGTGGGTCACCAACACCACCGACCCCAAATACTACAACCGCCACGTGCGACTGGACCATCCCGCCCGCACTCAGTGGGAGCTCAAAGAGCAAATGAGGCAAACAGACTACCCCCACAGCATCAAAATGCTGATTTGCCATAACACGCATGAACGTAAAGGCGGGGTTGTGGTAGGCGGAGGCTCCTCCATTTTCTTCCACATCTGGAGAAATGACGGCAAATCCCCCACGGCAGGTTGCACCTCCATGGCAGAGAACAATCTGCGCGCCATCATTGCCCGCATCAATCCGGCATGCAAGCCCGTGTACATACTGCTGCCCCGCGCGGAATACGCAAGGCTGCGCCAAAGTTGGCGATTACCGTAACAAAAAAATCAGGATTCATTCAGCAGCAGCCTCATGTCCTCGGGCATGGGGCTGTTGACGTTAATGGAAGTATCTCCGAACGGAAAAGAGAGGGAGGCTGCGTGAAGAGCATGACGCGCGATGAAGAGACGGGAGGCCAACTGCGGAGTCCAGCCGTACTCAATGAAATCCAGATAATTCCGTTCATCGCCACCGTATATTTTATCACCGACAATGGGATGCCCCAAGTACGCGAGATGCACGCGTATTTGGTGCATGCGCCCCGTGTGAGGAATGCAGCGAACAAGCGACATGGCAGGCAAATGCTCACGGGCAGGCACACGGCTCAGCACTTCAAACTCCGTTCTGCACGGGCGTCCGAGCGGATGACAGCATTGGCGCACGTGTATACGAGTGGGTGCCACATCTTCCATTCGCAAAATAGGCTCAGCACAACAGGCGAAGCTCCACAATGGGGTTCCCTGCACCACAGCCAGATATTCTTTGTGCAGCAGGCGTTGCTGCATGGCCTTACCCAACTCACGGGCAGCCTCTGGCGTTTTGGCAATGAGGGTGATACCGCTGGTCTCACGGTCCAAACGATTCACCAGCGACACCTGCCCGCCGCAGGCCAGCTCGTAGGCCAAGAGCTCCCGCACACCATGCCATAAGGTGGGCTCATTCTTATCACCCGTAGGGTGAGTCAGCAAGGGAGCCGCTTTATCCACCGCCAGCACGGCAGCATCCTCATACAGCACGGAAAAATCCGCCTGCACGGCTATGGGCATATCAAAACTCATGAAAACAGAGAGGGGTCTATCTCTACCCATTCCCCGGGCTCAAGGTTCAAATCCTCCAAACGCAAAGAACCGATGGCAATGCGGGAGAGCGTAAGCACCGGAGCCCCCACGGCTGCGAGCATGCGGCGCACTTGATGATAACGCCCCTCATGCAGCGTAAGGCGGCCGTGAGTCGGGGCAAGAATGCTCAACTCCGCAGGTAAACACGGGGTAGTCTCACTCTCCAGCATGAACTCACCCGATGCAAATTGAGCCACGGCAGATTCCGGGATAGGGGCAGACGTTTCAAACTCATACACCTTGGGAACATGCTTTTTGGGGCTGGTGAGAGCATGAACGAACGCGCCGTCATCCGTCAACAGCAAAAGCCCCGACGTCTCTTTATCCAAACGCCCCACGGTACTGACACCATTACTGCGATTGAGCCATTGCGGCGGCAGCAAATCATACACCAACTCGCCGTCTTCTTTATGACTGCATGTGCAACCGAGCGGCTTATTGAGGGCCACATACAAACCGTTGACAAACTCCACGGGCTCGCCGTCTATGAGCACATCCGCAGGCTCTGCTTTGTCGGCAGCGGAGCGCAGCGTTTTACCCGGCACGGTAACACGGCCACGCTTCACCCACTGAGCAGCTTCTCTGCGGGAGCAATAGCCGTAACGGCTCAAAATGGCATCAATCCTCATCACGCGAGATATTTTGCCACATTTTTTTCAAAAAACAAGGTTGAAATCACGCGGATTATGTGGTATATATGGTGAACGTACTGAGTTACGGCATAGTATCGTGCCGTAGTCGCCGCATATTTTTCTTACACACACTTATGAGTATCAGCATTATCACCGACCGCCAGCTTGAACCGGCAGAAGCCTCCCTTTGGGTTAAGGCTCAGCAAGCTGTGGCTGCCAAGAACTACAAATACGCCGTCAGCATTCTCAAGACTCTCATCAAGCGTGCCCCGGGTTTCTTGGAGGGCCGCAAGGTACTGCGTGCTTGCGAGATTAAGAGCACTCCGGATGCCGGGCGCCGCTCCTCTCTCTTCGGCGGCATGCGCATCACCACCTCTCGCAAAGACCCCGCTACCGTTATCGTGAGTGTGGAAGACGAGCTGGAAAAGGACCCCTACTCCGTAACGGCCAACGAGGCTCTCTTCAACGCTGCCAATGACTTGGGGCTGCCCACGCTGGCTGCCTTTGCCATGGAGACCATTTGCCAAGGCCAGCCCAACCCGAAGAAGCACCTGCACATGCTGGCTAACCACTACATCAAGTATGAGATGTTTGCCGAGGCTGCCGATGCCTACCGCCGTGTATTGCAGATTGACCGCACGGACGCCATTGCTCAGCGTGGTGAAAAGGACTGCTCTGCCCGTGCTACCATGAAGAAAGGTAACTGGGAGGGCAGCGGTGACTTCCGCACCAAGATGAAGAATGCCACGGCCACCACGGATTTGGAAAGTGCCGATAAGATGGGTCTTACCCGCGCCGAGATGGAGCAACGCCTTGCTCAGCTCTCTGAGCAATATGCCGTAGACAACACCAACTTGCAGGTGGTGAAAGACATCGCCTCCATTTACGAGCAGATGGAAGACTTCGGCAATGCCTACTCTTTCTATGCCTACGCATTCCAGCTCAGCGGTGAGGCTGACGTATCCATCAGCGATAAAGCATCCGAGATGCACGGCAAGGCCATGGAGGCCGAGCTTGCCTACTACGAGCAAGTACTGGCTGCCGACCCCACCAACGAAGAAGCCCGTGCCGCTTACGATGCCCGCAAACGCGAGGTTGCCATGGCTGTTGTGGAAGACGCCAAGGCACGAGTGGAAGCCAACCCCACGGATGCCCAATTGCAGTTCAAGTACGGCCAGGCCTTGTTCGATGCCGGCATGCAGAGCGAAGCCATCCCCGCCCTTCAGCGAGCCCGTACCAACCCCAACCTGCGCATCAAGGCCATGCTTATGCTCGGCAAGTGCTATGCAGCCAAGAACATGACCGATATGGCCATTCGCCAGCTGGAAGACGCCGACAAGGAGCTTGTGGCTATGGATGACACCAAGAAGGAGATTCTCTACATGATTGGCACACTCTATGAGACCGCCGGCAACAAGGAGAAGTCGCTGGAGAGCTTCAAGGCTATTTACGAGGTAGATTACGGCTACAAGGATGTGGCTCACCGTGTGGAGTCTGCCTACTCGTAATAAGACTGAACAACCCGCTTTTCACGGCCGCAGCGAATACCGCTGCGGCCTTTTTTTGAGCCTGATTTTCATAGTGAATGCAACATAAAAAGCTTGCAAAAGAAAAACAGTTGGTGTATAGTCTCGCGCGTCATGACTGAATTGCCAAAGGCTTACGAACCGAATTTTGTTGAAGAGAAGTGGCAAACCCGCTGGATGTCAGAGGGTTGCTTTCATGCAGACCCGCAGTCTGCCAAACCTGCATACAGCATTGTGATACCCCCGCCCAACGTAACGGGTGTGCTGCACATGGGGCACGTGCTTAACAACACGATTCAGGATATTTTGGCACGCCGCGCCCGCCAAGAGGGCAAAGAGGTGCTTTGGCTGCCCGGCACCGACCACGCCGGCATTGCCACCCAAGCCCGTGTAGAAAAAGAGCTTGCTAAAGAAAACCCGCCCCGCACGCGCTACGATGTAGGCCGTGAGGACTTCATGAAGATGGTGTGGGAGTGGAAAGATAAACACGGCGGTATCATCATCAACCAGCTCAAGCGCTTGGGTTGCTCCTGCGATTGGGAGAGAGAGCGTTTCACCATGGACGGCGTCTATGCCCCTGAGGTGGCTCGCGTCTTTACCGAGCTCTTCAAAGAAGGCCTTATCTACCGCGGTCGACGCATGGTGAACTGGGATCCCGTGCTGCGCACGGCATTGTCTGACGAGGAGGTTATCATGACGCCCTCCAAGAGCAAACTTTACACGATTCGCTACAAGCTTGCGGACGGCAGCGGGCAGTTGCTGGTATCTACCACGCGCCCCGAAACCATCATGGCCGACGTAGCCGTAGCCGTAAACCCGAAAGACCCGCGTTTCGGCCACCTCATCGGTAAGACCGTTATCCGCCCGCTGGTTGAAACGGAGATTCCCATCATTGCCGACGACCACGTAGAGATTGAGTTCGGCACGGGTGCCCTCAAGATTACCCCGGCTCATGACCGCACCGACTTTGAGGTGGGCATGAAGAACAATTTGGAGATTATTGACGTACTCACCGCAGACGGTCACATCAACTGCCCCAACTGCCCCGAGCTGCACGGGCTTGACCGCTTTGTTGCTCGTGACAAGTCCATTGAAATGATTGAGGCCAAGGGACTGTTGGAGAAGGTGGAGGACTACGAAAACAACGTAGGCATGAGCGAGCGCTCCCACGTACCCATTGAGCCCCGCCTGAGTATGCAGTGGTTCCTGAAGTACCCCTGTGTTAAGGAGGCTGCGGATGCCGTAGCCAACGGCGATATCGTATTCCGCCCTGCCCACTGGGCCAAGACCTATGCCCACTGGCTGGAGGGGATTCAGGACTGGTGCATCAGCCGCCAGCTGTGGTGGGGTCACCGCATCCCCGTGTGGTACCGCAAGGAGAAAGCCACGGAGCTTCAGGAGGCTACCAAGCTGGATGCCGATGATGCCGCCGCCGGTGACATTTATGTTGGCGTAGAGCCCCCCGCCGACCCGGAAAACTGGGTGCAGGACGAAGACGCGCTGGACACGTGGTTCTCCAGCTGGTTGTGGCCCTTTGCCACCATGGACGATGAGTGCCGTGCCAAGTTCTACCCCACCAGTGACTTGGTAACGGGTCCGGATATCATCTTCTTCTGGGTTGCCCGCATGATTATGGCCGGCTACCGCTTTGCAGACGGCAAGAAGCCCTTCGGCAATGTATTCTTCACCTCCATTGTGCGCGACCTGCAAGGCCGCAAGATGAGCAAGAGCTTGGGCAACAGCCCCGACCCGCTGGACTTGATTGCCAAGTACGGTGCAGACGGTCTGCGTTTCGGCCTGATGCGCATAGCCCCCACCGGCACCGATGTGAAGTTTGACGAGAAGCAGATTGAAGAAGGTAAAAACTTTGCCAACAAACTGTACAATGCAGCACGTTTCCGCATGATGCAGGGTGAGGCCTGCACCGAGCCCGCACCCAAGTTTGCCCCCGTACACATTGACATTCTTTCCAAACTCAAAGAGCTGCACGCCACTGTGGAAGAAGGGTTGAGCAAGTATGAGTTCAACACCTACACACATGCCCTTTACTCCTTCTTCTGGAATGAGTATTGCAGCCTTTTCCTTGAGGCAGTGAAGAATGACCTGCGCGATGGTGATCCCGCCGTGAAGAATGCGACGCTCTACACCATTGACACCGTGTTGCGTCACTACTTGGCCTTGCTCTCCCCCATTATGCCGCATATTGCAGAGGAGCTGTGGCAGAGCCTCGGCTTCAGTGCACGTTACAACGGTCTGCCGTTGATGAGCACTCCCCTGCCCAAGGCAGATTCCCTGCTCGCAGGGCTGGATGAAACGGAGATTTCCAAGGCTCGTGCACTGTCCACCGCTTTGTATGAAACAGCCAACCGTGCCCGTAACCTCAAGGCTGAATACAACTTGGCCACTAACAAGAAGGTTCGCTTTGTGCTCAAACCCGGCAGCCTGCCGTTGACGGATGATTTGATGGCACGTCTGGCATTGCTGGCCGGCTCTCAAAGTGCCACGGCAGACGCCGCTTACGAGGCACCCAAGGGTACGCCCACGGCTCTTACGCCATTCGGTGAACTCTTCTTGCCCTTGGATGGTCTTGTGGATGTGGAGGCCGAACGCAGCCGCATCAGCAAAGAGCTGGAGAAAATGACCAAAGAGATTGCCAAGAGCCAAGCCAAGCTGGGCAATGCCTCTTTTGTGGACCGTGCCCCCGCAGCCGTGGTGGAGCAAGAGCGTGCTCGCTTGACCGAATGGGAAAGCAAGAAGGCTCAGTTGGAAGCCATGCTCGCCGCCCTCGGTTAATCCCACCACCGATGCGCCATGAACAAGGAAGACTACATTTCAACCTTACCGCAGGAAGAGCAGAAAGCTCTGTCCGTTTGCGGCATTTACAAAGCTCAACAGCTGCGCCATATCAGCATGTCTGCTCTTTATGCAGACATGCAACAGGCTGCTGAGTTTTTCTCGGAAGATATTCAGCTCATTTCCAAGGAAAGACTGGCGGAGATATACACTGAAGCCGCGGCCTCAACTCCTGTTGATGAACAACCGGCCGCGCCTCAGCAAGACGAAATGATTGAAAGTGAGGAGGCTCCCGAATACACTCGTCCCCTTCCTCCGTTGGTGAGAAAACACGGCACGCGCCACAGGTCTCCCATTAAGCAACAGAATGACACCATTGATTTAACAAAGGTCAAAGCTCCTGATAAGGAGAAAAGCTTCTCCGGTAAAAGCAATGCCATTTGTAACACACACCCGTTCCGCACCTTATTCAGTGCGATTGTTCAGGTATGGTTAATCACGGCAGTGATTCTGTTCATCGTGATAGCTACCCGATTGGTGCTGAGAATAGATACGGACATTACCTACAGTCAATTAGTGATTATGCTGTTATCCGGCATATTGCCCTATTTGTGCTACACGCGCAAAACAAAATGCCCCGTATGCAACATCAGCATTTTTACGTTTCAAAACTTTATTCGTAACAAATACTCACACCACCTGCCCATACTCGGGTACACTCTGACCACAGCGCTGCACATTATCTTCTTCTTCTGGTTCCGTTGCCCTGCCTGCGGTACCGCACAGAAACTCTTCAAACGCAAACGTCGCTGAATGAAAAGTCTTTACCTCATCCCCGCACTGCCGCTGATTTGCAGCTATTCTGCAACCGCTCAAGATACGCATGCATCTTTGGCCGGGGAAATCATTGATTTTCTCTCCCAGACTGAGATTTGCCTGAATCTCTGCCGCGATGCGCAAAGTGTACAGGATACACTCCCGCAGCTCAAAGAGCTCTCTGCGTACGCGGCAGAGCTCAAAGCCAGACAAGACAAACTGGCGGATTTTACACCGGCAGAAGACAAAGAAATAGCCAAATTGTTGCCCACCTACATGACGCTGCAAAAAGCTATCAATGCCCATGTGGACAGGCTCATCAATGAGCAGCTGCTCACCCCGGAATTGGCAGAAGTTCTCTGCATTTCCCCGGATTATGCCGCTGCACCCCCACCCACTACAAATTAAATTAAAAAAATATTTTTTACCACCACCCACAATATCTTGTGGGTGTTTTTATTTTATCGTGCCAGATGAATGAAAAACGGAAATTCAGGGCAATCAAGCGAAAGCCGGCCTGAAATTTTATGCTTGCAAAATGTCAGCAAAACCGTAATATCTGGATTGACGAAACACTTTACACACACCGAATGAAACACAACATAAGCACCAGAAACAATGCACTCACGGCCGATGAAGCAGCTCATCTGGCAGACTTCGTGATGTTTTCACAGCGCAATTGCATCCTCCGCCTCTCTCCGGAGCTGACACAAGACAAGGTATCCTACCCGCAGTTCTTTTTGCTGACCTATCTGGACGAAGAAGAATGCCTCTCCATGAGCAGCATAGCCAAGATGATGGGGCACTCCACGGCAGCAGCCACCGGCATGGTGGATAAATTGCAAGAGCTGGGTTACCTGAAACGCTTCACCGCAGCGGCAGACCGCCGCAAGATTATGGTACGCATCACGGAGCAAGGCAAAGAGCTCATTGCCCGCATGCGTGGCAACATTGCCCAAAACCTAGCAAACCTGATGGCACAAGAGGACAGTGCCTCACAAATCACCCAGGCACGCAGCCTCATCAAGCGCCGCATCAGCAGCGCAGATTCCCTCAATTGAACACACCACCATCCCATTTCATGAGCACACACGCACCGGCATATCTGGATAAGCTTAACGCCGTTTCAGAAAACTTTGCCCGATTCATTGCCCGTATCCCCGAGGTACCTGTATCTACCAACAGAAACGCCGTAATTGATGCCCTTACCCCTTACCATGAACAGGTACTCAAAGAGGCAGGCATCAACCCCAAGCTGCTTCGCCGCGCCCAGCAGGTGCACGGCAACCGTGTGGCATTGGTGGGAGACATTGGCTGCTCTTATCCCGTGGAGGGGGTGGATGCCCTGTATTGCGGCGGCAAAGCTGATTGCTGCCTGGGTATCTACGTGGCAGACTGCGCTGCCGTGTGGGTGTATGATACCGTGAGCGGATGCCGTGGGCTTGCACACTCCGGCAAGCTGGGTACTCAGCAAAATATCGTTGGCGAGCTTCTGCGCGCCATGCGCAAGAATCTGGGCGTGAATGCAGCCGATTGTGTAGCCGTTATTTCCCCCTGCATTCGCCCCCCTCATTACGAGGTAGATATCCCTACAGCCATTAAAGCACAGTTGGCAGAAGCCGGGCTTGCAGAAGAAAACATCATTGACAGCGAGCTTGACACGGCAGCCGATACAGAGGCATTCTACTCCTACCGAGTAGAAAAAGGAAACACCGGCCGCATGTTGGCACTCTTCGGCCGCACCCCTGAGGCGCAATGACGCATACCGGCACCAAGCGCGAAATCAGGCAGCGAATGCTGGCAATGCTTCGCGCTGTGCCGAGGCAGCAACGAGACGCAGACTCTGCTCTGCTGAGAGAGAAGCTCTCCCCTTTTCTTAACGGCAGCAAACAACTCACGGTGGGGATATACATGCCGATGCCCCATGAGGTTGATTTACTGCCGCTGTTGCGGGAATACCCGCAGCACAACTACGCCGTCCCGCGTTGTTTGCCGGGGCGGCAGCTTTGTTTTCACCGTATCACCAACGCTGAGAATGATACGGAAACGGGAGCCCTCGGCATCCCTGCCCCCAAACGGCAGTTACCCATTGTTACCCCGCAAGAGTTGGATATACTCATTGTACCCGGTGTGGCATTCACCCCGCAAGGTGATAGATTGGGCTATGGGGGCGGCTACTATGACCGCTACCTGCCACAATGCCCGCAGGCACAGAAAATAGCATTGGCTTTCTCCCGGCAAATTCTGGCACACATACCTACCGAAACTCATGATTTAAAAATCGCACAAATCATTCACCTTTAATTCACCGTAATATGAAAAAAATCCTCTGCATCCTCCACATGATGTTTGCATTCGTTTGCTGCACCTATGCGGCAGATGAACAAAAAGTCCTCATCATCGGCAACAGTTATACTTTCTACAATGACTTGCCGAAGGTCTTACAAGCACTGAGCAGCAAAACAAAATGCCCGCTTAAAGTAGAATCTTACACCGCAGGTGCCATGAGTTTGCGGGGGTTCCTGGATGACCCGCAGCATGCAAAAGCCCGTCAACTGGTGGAAAGCGGAAATTTTGACTGGCTGATTTTGCAAGATCAAAGCCAAACACCGGCCTATAAACCGGAGGAGACAATGGACTCGGTGAAGCGATGGACCGCCATTGCCAAGAAACATGACACCAAGGTAATGCTCTTTTTGACATGGGCACACGCCTCTGCCGATGGCGGCAAGCCTACCCCGCTGGTGGCCATGCAGGAAAGCACCAGCACCACCTACTGCAAAGCAGCCGTTGAAAACAAGGTAAAAGTAGCTCCCGTAGGTGAGGCTTGGGCACGATGGTATAAAAAAAATCCGGGTAAACCGCTGCACTTACAAGACTTGTCTCACCCCAACCCCAGCGGCACTTATTTGGCAGCCTGCGTTATCCACGCCTCCATCAGCGGCAAGCCCGTAAAAGCCGCAGGCTCACTGAAACTCGACAAGCAAACCATTCTCAGAGTGCCGAAAGGAACAGCCAAAGAGCTGCAAGCTACAGCCAATGCCACCGTCAAAGGGTTCTCTCCCAAGAAATACTTGGAAGAACAAGCTGCCAGAGATGCGGCCATGCCATCTGCCGCCGAGGTGAAAGCAGCCTTACACAAAGGCATGAGCATAGATGAGTTGTCAAAAATTACAGGCAAACACATACTCAAATCCACCAACGACGGGCGCTCTACATACCAGTACCTTATACGCGGTGGCGGCGAGTTGGCCGCATACTGCAACGGCAATGATATTGTAGAAAATATCAGCATTGTAGTCCCCGGCAAACCGGCAGAAATCATTGACGTTACCAAACTGTGATTTTGCTTGACTTAGCCCCGCCCCTTGCTTTAAACTGACAGCGTTATGAATATCTCACGCACACTGGCCATCTCAGCGGCAATGTTCATGGGAGCCGTATCTGCAACAGCTGCGGAGGATACGAGACCGAACATTCTCTTTATCATCTCCGATGATCACTCCGTCAACGCACTGGGTTCCAATGAAAAAGACTCCCCGGTACCGCTTCCCGGGCTTCGTCGGTTAGCAGATGAAGGCATGGTATTTGACCGCGCCTACTGTGCTAATTCACTTTGCGGGCCTTCCCGCGCCTGCATGCTCACGGGGCGTCACTCTCACAACAACGGTTTCTTGTACAACTACGGCGGGCCTGCCTTCAACGGGCAACAGCCCACCTACCCCAAAATGCTGCAAGCAGCAGGCTACCAAACGGGTATTGTAGGTAAATGGCACCTCATTTCTCAACCGACGGGCTTTGACTCCTGGCAAGTATTCCCCAGCCAGGGTGATTACCTTAACTCCACCTTCCATACGGCCGACAACAAGGGCCGCACCAAAACGATACGCCACCGCGGCTATGTGACGGATGTTGTGACCAACATGGCCATTACATGGATGGAGAGCAGAGATAAGAACAAGCCGTTTGCCCTGATTGTAGGCCATAAAGCCCCTCACCGCAACTGGCTGCCCGCACCGCGCCATTTGGAGGTCATCAAAAAGCATGTAGCCAAGATGACACCGCCTGCCACCCTGCATGACAACTGGGAAAACCGCCCCGAGTTCATGCAGCATAACAGACAAACGGTAGGTTGGGACCTTTGCAACTGGAATGATAACCACCTCATGTACAAGGAAATCCCCTTTGACGTGATGAAGGAAATCATCCCCAAGCACCAGCTCCGCAACAAGATTAAAAACGGTGAGTTCAAGGGACAAATTCCCGCAGACTTTGATATTGAAAAACATACCCCCAAGTTTGCACCCAAGACCAATTTAGGCTGGGGTACAGACTGGATTGAACCCGGGCTGCAAGAGGTATACGTAAACTTCTACACCAACCGCACACGTGAGTTTGTAGAGGCCATGCGTGCCGGCAAAATCAAGACTCAGGAGGACATGACCGAGCAGCGCTGGCGCTGGTACATGGAGGACTACCTGGGCACCATCCTGTCTTTGGATGAATCCATTGCCGCCCTCTTGGACTATCTGGATCAAAGCGGGCTTTCCGAAAACACCCTTGTAGTATATGTCGGCGACCAGAGCTTCTACATGGGCGAGCACGGTTTGTACGATAAGCGTTGGATTTTCGAAGAATCCATGCGCATGCCCCTAGTTATGCGCTGGAAGGGTAAAATCCCGGCCAAGACACGCAGCAACGCCATGGTGCAGAACATTGACTACGCACCCACCCTGCTGGAAGTAACCGGCACCGATACCGAAGAGAACACACGCACCATGGAGGGCACCTCACTTGTACCGCTCTTTGAGAACGGTGATGCACCGCAGTTCCGCGACCGCCCGCTCTACTATGCCTTCTACGAGCAACCCGGTGAGCACAATGCGCCCCGCCACGATGGCATCCGCACAGGCCGCTACACCTTTGCCCGCATTTGGACTCCGCTTGACTACGAGCGTAAGAGCGGTGTACGCAAGCCCGAGAACGAGTGGCTGCTCATTGACAATGAGAAAGACCCGCAGCAAATGCGCAACGTCTCTCAAGACCCTGCCTATGCTGAGGTGATGAAGGAACTCACGGAGAAGTACCACGCTACACGCAAACTGTACCGCGTGCCTGAGACCTGCCCCGGAGACGGCCACAAAATACCGGATTACCTGCCCTCTTGGGGTACCGGTGAAAATGACCGTATTAAGAAATAAATCAGAACATTGCTTTCCACCCCCGATTCGTTGAGGCGAATCGGGGGCCTTTTTTTACCCAAGCAATCATACGATGACCTACTTTAGACTTGACAAATCAGGGTAATTTCAGGCTATCTATAAAGAAGCAAAAAGCACCCACGCGGGTGCCGTAACCTTTCAACAAGACATGTCGAAGACACTCATCATTGCAGAGAAACCCAGTGTAGCAGCAGACTTAGCGCGCGTGCTGGGACGCAAGCTCGGTAAGTTCAAAAAATCGGAATCAGACGGCAGTTTTGCCAATGATACCATCATCATCACGTCTGCCGTAGGTCACTTGGTTGAACAGAAAAAACCGCAGACAGAGGACGGCAAGAGCCTGCCGTGGAAGATGGACTACTTGCCCGTAATGCCGCGCAGCATGGAGCTGGAGCCCATTCCCAAGTCGGCAGACCGTCTGAAAAAAGTATTGAAACTGGCACGCAGCAAAGAGGTAAACATGCTGGTAAATGCATGCGATGCCGGGCGCGAGGGTGAGCTGATATTCCGCAATATCATCCGATTCGGAAAAATCAAAAAGCCGCTCAAGCGCCTGTGGATGCAAAGCATGACGGATGACGCCATTCTTGAAGCATGGGCAACCCTCAAGAGCGATGAGGAGATGGCCAATCTGGCAGATGCCGCCGTATGCCGCTCTGAGTCTGACTGGCTGGTGGGGCTCAACAGCACCCGCGCACTCACGGTACTGCAATCCGGCGCAGGCGGTTTCACCATCACCCCCACAGGACGCGTTCAAACCCCAACCCTGGCACTGCTGGCAGCCAGACAAAAAGACATACTCAACTTTGTACCCGAAGCATACAGCGAGGTACGGGCCACATTCAAAGCCAAGGCCGGCAGTTACGAGGGCAAGTGGTTTGACGCCGATTGGAAGAAAGACGAGAAAGCCCCGCAACGAACACGAGAGCGTATATGGGATAAAGAGGCGGCGGAAGCCATAGCAGCACGCTGCGCAGGCCGCCCGGCAGAGGTAAAAGAGGTCAAGAAACCCGTATCCATGCCGGCACCGCTGCTGTTTGACTTGACATCCCTGCAAAAGGAAGCCAGCAACCGTTTCGGGTTTTCTGCCAGCCGCACCCTGCAAATCGCGCAAGAGTGCTATGAAAAGCACAAGGTACTCACCTATCCGCGCACGGACTCCAAGTTCTTGCCCAATGACTATATAGGCCTTGCCACGCGCACTGTGTCTGACATTGCCCAAAACATGCCCGCCATGGCTCCCTTTGCAGAGGAGATTTTGGCAGAGAAGCGCGTGCGCCCCTCCAAGCGTGTATTTGACAGCAGCAAGGTAAGCGACCACTTTGCCATCATCCCCACCGGTAAGTTCGTAACGCTGGGGGGAGATGCTGCCAAGATTTTCAATCTGGTAGTACAACGCTTCTTGGGTGTTTTCATGCCCAACGCGGAATACGAAGATACGGAACGCACCACCATCGTTAAGAGCCCCGGAGCAAAAGACCACTTCTCCACCCATGGCAGAATCATGCTCAAAGCCGGTTGGAAAGCCCTGTACGGCAACGCAGACCGCCGCAAGAAAGACGAGCTTTGCCCCGTTGCCCCCAAAGAAGAGGTACTCACGGACAAAGCATCTGCCGTTCATGACCAAACCAAGCCCCCTGCACCTTATACGGAAGCAACACTGCTTACCGCCATGGAAACGGCAGGCAAGCTGGTAGATGATGAAGAGCTGGCCTATGCCATGAAAGAACGCGGTTTGGGTACCCCTGCCACCCGCGCCGCCATCATTGAAGGTCTCATTACGCAAGAATACATTGCCCGCGACGGTAAGGACCTGATAGCTACCCGCCGCGGCATGGATTTGATTGATTTGCTGAGCAAAATAGGCCTCAGCACACTCTCCAGCCCCGAATTGACGGGCGAATGGGAGTACAGACTCAAACAAATGGAAAGCGGCAAGTTGGAGCGAGATACCTTCATGAAGGACATCCGCACCTATACCTCTGACATAGTGGCATCTGTGCGGGATTACATGCAAAACGGCCGCAATGAGGACCTGAGCGTTGCTTGCCCCGCCTGTGGGGAGCCGCAGCTCACCAGCCGAGTGGACGCCGTATCCTGCCCGGCCTGCAAGTTCCGTATTCGCCGTGTTCATGCAGGTTTAAGCCTCAACGATGACCAGTTGGCACAGCTGGTCACCGGCAAAGTATTGCCCCCCATGGACGGCTTCCGCTCCAAGTTCGGCAAACCGTTTAAAGCCGGGCTGCGCCTGATTGCCCCCGAAAAAGAAAAAGGCGTATGGAAAGCGGAGTTCTTCTTTGAGGATGACAAGCCTGCCACGGAAGAAACACCCGCACCGCAATCATCATTGGGTAAAGTCACGGTAAAGGGGCAAGGCGAAATGGAGCTCTTTGAGAGCGACAAGCAGTGGAGTGTCCCGGATTTCCGCCAAAGCGGCAATAAGAGCGGCTTCTCCATGTCCCGCACCATTCTCGGCAAAGCAATTGAGATTGACCAATTGTACAAGGTATTGGCAGAGGGCAAGAGCGAGCTCATTACCGGCTTTATCTCCCAGCGCACGAACCGCCCCTTTGATGCCTACCTTGTGCTTGATGAGAAGAAAGGCAATGTTGCCTTTGAGTTCCCCCCGCGCGAACCTCGCAAAAAATCAGCCGATAAATCCACGGCAAACAGCAAGTTTACGGCTGCGGATGCCACGGCGGAAGACCTCTCCAAAGCGACACGCCACGGTGTAGTCAAGGTAAAAGGCAAAGGGGAGCATGAGTTGCTCGAAACCGAATCCGCTTGGCATGTAGAGGGTTACACCGTGGGTAAATCCCGCAAACCCTTGGTAATACCGCGAGTCATGTGCGGCATTACCCTTACGGCAGAAATAGTGGGCAAATTGCTCACCAAGGGCAAAACGGATCTGATTAAAGGGTTCACCAGCCACAAGAGCGGCAAAAACTTTGACGCCTATCTGGTGTTCAACGCTACATCCGGCCGTATTTCCTACGATTTTCCCCCGCGCAAATAACGCGGGGCTATCCGACGGACAGCAGACGCTAATGCCATGAACGGACTCCGCCGCCTCTTTGCCAAAGCAGACCGCTTTACCACGGGTATCATCATCAGCGTGATACTGGGTATAGTGCTGCCGTGCAGCGGCGGATGCGCCGAAGCTTTCGACATACTCACCAACGCGGCCATTGTGCTGCTGTTCTACCTGTACGGGGTCAAATTATCCAGGGAAAGTGTTATAGCAGGCTTGCTTAACTGGCGGTTGCAGAGCATGGTATTGCTCTTCACCTTCGCATTCTTTCCCATTGTGGTACCCCTGTTACAACCGATTTTCGAGCCGCTGATGGGGGCTTCTCTGTATGCCGGGTTGGTGTATGTGGCATGCCTGCCCTCTACCGTGCAAAGCAGCATTGCTTTCACCTCCGTGGCAGGGGGCAATGTACCCGCCGCGGTGTGTTCCGCCTCCGTTTCCAGTCTGTTGGGGGTATTTCTTACCCCTATGCTGGTGGGGCTGTTATTTTCTCATGGCGGCGCAAGCGGGGCAGATATCGGCATAGACACCATTCTGAAAATCTGCTATCAAATTCTCTTGCCCTTTCTGTTGGGACAACTGAGCCGCAAATGGCTCAAAAACTGGGTAGCAGGGCACAAGCAACTCATCAGTTGGAATGACCAAACCACCATCTGGTTGGTTATTTACACCTCATTTTCAGGTGCTACCGTCAACGGTTATTGGTCTCAACTGAGCATCCTGCAACTCACGGCAATTATCTTTGCGTGCTCTGCCATACTTGCGCTCACCTTCATTGCAACCTATTTCAGCAGCAGAGCTTTGGGATTCAGCAGAGAAGACCGCATTACCATCGTATTCTGCGGTTCCAAAAAAAGCCTTGCCGTCGGTGCCCCCATGATGATGGCCATCTTCGGTGCGCTGGATAACAACTTACTGCTGCCGCTCATGGTATTTCACCAAGTTCAACTCATGGCGTGCGCCCAACTGGCGCGCATCTGGCACCGCAAAGGTGCAGATACAGGCGGCTATTGAGAACAAACTCTCACCTCTCGTAAAGCATGTTTTTTGAATACTCAGATTTCAAGATGTGGTCTCCCACACACCTGAATACGCTGCTGGTTACGGCATTGCTGATAACGGCCATCATCCTGTGGGGGCGGCACATGTCCGCCACAGGCAGAGAGCGTTTATGCAAAAGCTTGGGGATGGCCAATTTGCTGCTGTTCATAGCAGAATACACATGGCGGTCCATCAGTGATACGTGGGAGCATCTCATCACCAATGAACTCCCCCTGCACTTTTGCGCCGTCATGGCATTGCTTTGCTTCATTGCCTTGTGGTGGGGGCCGCGGTGGGCGCGGTCTCTGGTATATTTCGGTGTTTTGAGTGCCAGTATTCAGGGGCTCATCACCCCGGCCATTACTTATGGATTCCCGTCCGCAGATTTCTTTATTTTCTTCTTATCTCACGGTCTTTTACTGCTTTCCGCATTGGCTATACCGCTGCTTACGGACTGGAAAGCCAAGGCCAAAGACCCTTTACGCAGCGTATTGCTGATGAATGCGTATCTGATTGTCATACACCCCATCAATCTTTTACTGCACAGCAACTACGGTTACACCACCGCTGCCCCGGCCGGCACCATTTTGGATGGTTTGGGGCCGGCCCCGTGGTATTACCTGTGGTTGGAGCTACCGGCCTTGGGGTTATTCTATCTGATGTACCTGCCTGTTCGCCGCAAAAAGCTTACCACTACCACCAAGGCGTAATTTTCCCATCATGAGTGAGCCCTATTATCCTTTCATCCGTTGGTCTGCCGAGCATATCACGGCGTTGATTATCACCGTGGTTGTGGCAGCATTGCTCCTGTTCTTCGGGGCAAAATGCAAAGAAAAAGGCCGCATTCTCATCTGCCGCCTGTTGGCCGGCATCGTTGCCTTTCAATTCATCAGCGAGTTCGTGTGGCGCGCGGTCTCAGAAGCCTACGGCAGTTGGGAGTATAACCTGCCGCTGCATTTCTGCTCATTCATGAGTATTTTTGCCTTCATTGCCCTGTGGTGGAGATGGCGTCCGGCCTGCACCGCAGTGTATTTCGGGGTGTTGGTCGGCAGTATTCAGGGGCTCATCACCCCGGCCATGGCCAACGGATACCCCAGCATGGCATTCTACGTATTTTTCATAGCGCACGGCTTATTGCTCATTGTTGCACTGGCAATTCCCGTGCTCACGGGCTGGCGGGCGCGCGGCTACGATGATGTAAAAGCCCTGCTGTTGATGGATGCTTACGTACTCCTCATCATCCCCGTCAACCTGTGGTTAGACACCAACTACGGTTACACGCAGGGAATCCCCGTTGAGGGTACTCTGCTGGACTATCTGGGCGAGGCCCCTTGGTATTACCTGTGGGCACAGTTGCCCGTGCTGGCGGTGTTCCGTCTGCTCATGTTACCCGTGCATGATAAAAGCGAGGATTAACCCGCTTTATAATTACGCCATGCGGGCGGAATTTGCTTGCGCCGCGCCCCCTGCCGTGCTAGAATACCGTTTAGCATGAAAGTTATTACCATTTATGGCAGCAAGAGCGACCTCCCCTTCATGGAGCCCGCCCGTGAGTATCTGAAAGAGAACAACGTAGAACATGAGGAGGTAGTATACTCCGCACACCGCGATTTGCCCGAGCTCATCGAATACCTCAAGAAGCTTGAGGCAGACGGCACCAAGGCTGTTCTGTTGTGCGTGGCCGGTCTCTCCGCCGCCCTGCCCGGAGTCGTTGTCATGAACACGGAGCTGCCCGTCATCGGCGTTCCCGTTCCCTGCGGTCCCCTCAACGGCGTAGATGCATTGCTGGCCATTTCTCAGCTTCCCGGCGGCGTACCCGCTACCACGGTAGGTCTGCATAAAAAGACCCCCATCAATGCCGCCATGGCAGCTCACCGCATTATCAAACTCGCACAATAACCCCTTTTTACCACCATGCCCATCATCAACCAGGCCGAGATTGAACAGGCACTTGATGCCTGGGCTGCTCACCTGCTCAACACAACCGTTCCGCAGGCCACAGGCAAGCTGGCCATCGTCGGGCTTATCAGCCATGGCGATGTGCTGGCGCGCCGACTTGTTCAAAAACTGCACAACGCAGGCTGTGATGCCGAGTACGGCGCCATTGACATCACCCTGTACCGAGATGATTTGAGCCTGAGAGGCATACGCCCTGCCCTCAAGTCTTCTTACCTGCCGTTCTCTCCGGATGACATGACTCTGGTACTGGTGGATGATGTATGCAACACGGGGCGCACGGCACGCGCCGCCATGGAGGTCATCTTTGAATACGGGCGCCCTGCCAAGGTAGAGCTGCAATGCTTGGCAGACCGCGGCGGCCGCCAGTTGCCCATACACCCCGATTACGCAGCATTCAAGCCGGAATCATCTGAGGCAGAGCGTGTACAACTGCACCTGATGGAGATTGACGGCGAAGAAAACCTGACTTACTGATTCCTTTCCATAACTCTGTAACATGAATCCGAGAAAAGATTTAATCACGATTGATGCGCTGAGTGACGAGGATATCCACACCATACTGGAGAGCACCTCGGCCATGAAGGACATCTTCACCAAGAGCGTCAAGAAAGTACCGGCACTCAAAGGCAAGTCCGTGCTGACGCTCTTTTATGAGCCGAGCACCCGCACCCGCTCCTCCTTTGAGGTGGCGGCAAACCGCTTGTCGGCAGATGTCACCACATTCACGGTCTCTACATCCTCCGTTGTTAAGGGTGAAAGCGTGCATGATACCATTGACACGCTCATGAGCATGAAGATGGACTACATCATCGTGCGCCACAAAAACAGCGGCATTCCCGCCGTCATTGCCCGCCACTGCAAGGCCGCAGTCATCAACGCCGGCGACGGTGCCCATGCTCACCCCAGCCAAGCTTTTTTGGATGCGTTCACCATCAAGGAAAAATACGGAGAAGTCAGCGGTAAACGCGTTGTGATTATAGGCGATATCCTGCACAGCCGTGTAGCACGCTCCACCAGCACCATTCTGCGCCGCTTGGGGGCAGAAGTTGCCTATATGGGGCCCGGCCCGCTGGTACCGCAGGAAAAGCACACCGGCATACCCCGCTTCACCAACTGGGAGCAGGTATTCAGCTGGAAACCCGATGTCATTTACCTGCTGCGTGTACAAAATGAGCGCATGGATACCCCCTTCTTCCCCCGCGGTGACTATCACCAGGCATTCGGCGTAACGGAGGAGAGACTGCGCCGCATAGATGACCTTAACCTCAGCATCATGCACCCCGGCCCCGTCAACCGTGGCGTTGAGATTTGCGATGCCGCCATGGACTACCGCAATTGCCTTATCAATAATCAGGTAGAAAACGGCATTGCCGCCCGCATGAGCATTCTTTATCACCTTACCCCCCAAACGCAGAACAATGACTAATACCTACATTACCAACGCCACATGGGCGCTCAACGGGCAAAAGCTGGATCTGCGCATGGGTCAGAGCGGCGATGAGCCCACCACTATTTTCCTGGATGACATTCCGCTGGAAGGTGTTACCGGCGTAACAGATGCCGGTGAAATGAAAATCCCCGAGGGAGCTCGCATCATTGATGCAAGCGGCAAGTTGTTGCTGCCCGCATTGTTTGACCTGCATGCCAAGATAGAAATCCCCGGTTGCAGCAAGAGAGAAAGCATCTACCGCACCGGGCAAGCCGCCATACAAGGCGGCGTATGGGGTATGCTGGTCATGCCCACGCGCGGTTTCTGCTTTGACAACGCCTCCACGCTTGACAGCTTTGATGATGCCGCCACCCAGCGTTCTGCCGCTGCCATGATACCGGCAGGCTGCATTACCGAGGGTATGGAGGGCACACAACAGACCCCCTATAACACGCTGGCGGCTCGCGGTGTTACTATTCTGAGTGATGCTGAGCATGTTACTGACAATCTGCTCATGCTGCATCGCGCCATGAAGTATGCCGCAGAGTTGGGGCTCACGTTTGCCATCCGTGGTGATGTACCCGCCCTTACCCGTAACACCTACATGCACCCCGGCACCACCTCTTACAAGCTCGGGCTGCATGGCACCCCGGCCTGTGCAGAAGAAATCGGCATAGAGACCCTCATCCGTCTTGCGCAGGATGCCGGAGCCAAGCTGCACATTCAAACCGTGAGCACAGCTGAGGGTGTGGCCATTATTCGCCGTGCCAAGCAGAGCGGCATGCAGGGACTTACCGCAGAAGTAGCCCTGCACCACCTGATGTACACGCATGAGAACGTGGGTGATTATGATACCACGTTCAAAACGCTGCCCCCGCTGCGTGAGCAATCTGACTGCGATGCTCTGTTGGCCGGTATCAAAGACGGCACCATTGACTGCATCGTGACGGACCATACCCCCTGCATTCCCTTTGCCAAAAAGCAAGACTTTGTGAGTGCCCCGCAGGGTATGGTTGCGCTGGATACGTTCTTACCCGCCATTTACACCCACCTCATCAAGCCCGGCAAACTCACTTGGGCGGAGGTTGTGAAAGCTTGCTGCACCAACCCGGCAGAAATCGTTACACCGTATGACCACGAAGAGGACACCCCCATGATGGCACCGTTGTTGCTCTTTGACCCGGAGGCCGAGATGACCGTAACGGAGTCTACCATGAACTGCGGCACACTCAACACCCCGCTGTTGGGCAGTACGCTGAATGGCAGCATTACCTTACCGCTTTGTTAACCGCTTATTACCATGATTATCTACATCATCAGCGATGAAAAGAAAGGCCATCTCTCGCAAACGCGTGGCTTGGCCTCTGCCCTGTTGGCGCGCGCGATGCAAAAGGCGCCCAACGCACCGCACGCCGTGCATGAGATTTCCATTGTAGGCAAAACTTGGCTTTCCAAGTTCTTCTACAAAGGCAAAGACTTGGATTTACCGCGCCCGGACTTGATTTTGTGCGCAGGGCACAGCACACACTTGGCAGCACTCAGTCTCTCCCGTCACCTGCGCTGCCCCCGTGTTGTGTGCATGAAGCCCAGCCTGCCCATGAGCATGTTTGACCTGTGCATCATTCCCCGCCATGACATGCCCGAGGGCAAACAACCGGCTGCTAATGTCTTCCTGACCAACGGTGCCATCAATAATATCAAACCGCAGCCCGAGATTGAGAAGACAGACACGCTCATCCTCATCGGCGGCCCCAGCAAAGAGTTCAATTGGGATGCAGAGCACGTGCTCAACCAGCTCAGCACCATTGTGCGCAACTGCTCCAACAACATTGTGCTCACCACCTCCCGCCGTACTCCCAAAGACTTTGTGCAGGATGTCACGGCAGCCTGCCCCAGTGTACGTGTAGAGCCCGTAGAGCAAACCGGCCCCACATGGGTGGCAGACCACCTTGCCTGCGCACGTGAGGTATGGGTAACGCAAGACAGCGTATCCATGGTGTATGAGGCTCTCAGCAGCGGTGCTCCCGTAGCGGTCATTGAGATGCCCCGCAAGGTAGGCAAGAATAAAGAAAAAATCTCTCGTGTAGCCCGCGGGCTCAACATGCTGGTGGCAGACGGTGCCGTATGCACCTTTACCGCATGGGCAAAAGAGCACCAAATACCGCAAACCGGAGAGGTGCTGGATGAAGCAGGCCGCACCGCTGATTACATTCTCGAAAAATTCCCGCAATTGGTACCATGAAAGTAATGCATCTCTTACCCTCGCTCTCCTCGGGCGGTGTTGAGCAAGTCGTTCTTGAGCTCTGCCAAGGGCTTACAGAACAAGGGGTGGAGTGCGTTGTCGTATCTGCCGGTGGCCCCATGGTTGCCGGCATTGAGGCCACGGGAGCCCGCCACATTACCCGCCCCATCGGCAAAAAGAGCCTTTTAACCCTGTTGCAGGTAGGCAAGTTGGCACGCTTACTTAAAGAAGAACAGCCCGATATCCTGCACCTGCACTCCCGAGTACCGGCATGGGTGGGGCATCTTGCCGTCAAGAGACTCCCCAAGGCGCAGCGCCCCAAGGTTGTCAGCACCTTCCACGGGTTCCATTCCGTCAACTTCTATTCGGGCATTATGGCACGCGGCAACAAGGTTATTGCCGTATCACGCTGCATGAAACAGCATATTCTGGAGAATTACCCGCACACAGACCGAGATGACATTGTCGTTATCCCCAACTCGGTGGATGTGGCACAAAATTACCCCGAATATCGCCCGTCTGACGAATGGTACGCCAAATGGCAAGCCGATTATCCCGAACTCGCGGGCAAATTCACCGTCTGTCTGCCCGGGCGTATTACCCGCCTTAAAGGAGCCACCCACCTGCCGCCCATCATCACGGCACTCAAAGCACAGGGCATACCGGCACACGCCGTTATTGTGGGTGAAACCAAAAAGGGTAAAGAGGCCATACGCCAAGAAATTGAACAGGCTTTTGAAGACGCAGGGCTTACGGCAGATGTCACGTGGACGGGACACCGCCGCGACCTGAGAGACGTATTATGCGCATGCGATGTTACGCTCTCCCTCACGCTGCAACCCGAATCATTCGGCAAAACCACGCTTGAAGCCTTGGCACTGGGTCGCCCCGTGGCCGGCTATGAGCACGGCGGCGTCGGCGAACAGCTGGAGGTTTTCTTGCCGGAGGGTAAAGTACCCACCGGAGATACCGCTGCCATGGCCACACTGCTGTGCCAATGGTACAAGAATAGACCCACGCCCACGCTTCCCGTGCCGGCTCCTTACCGCAGAGAAGATATGATAGGGGCGCACATTGAACTCTACAACAGCCTCATCAGCTGATATATGATGACAATCCTCCACGTTGCACCGCAACTGCGTGCGGGCGGCACCATGCAGATGGCGGCAGACTTGGCCTGCGCCCTGCAACAGCGCGGGGATTGTCACAATGTTGTTGTATCCCCCGCCAATGAATTGGTGAGCAAATTGATAGCCACGGGTGCAGAGCACCGCCTGTGCCGCAGGTTTAACCTGCTCAATACCGTGGCAGAGCTACACCGTTTGCGCGGGCTGGTACGCAGCATGAAGCCCACTATCATCCAGGCATACGGCACAACCGCAGCCGTGGCGGCAGCCGTAGCGTGTAGGGGAATCAAAGAGCAACGCCCCGTCATTGTCGGCGTACTCACCGCATACCCCCGCCCCGGCAGCTCCCATTTGTTCCGCAAAAGTTGTGATGCCTTTATCACCATCTCCAAGCACCTGAGACAAACCGCCTTGAACGGGGCTTTCAAACAACACCGCAAAGAGCTTCTGCTCATTCCCTACGGCGTTAATGAACGGCAGTGTTTCCCCGCATTCTCCCTCACGGCCGACAAACTGGAGCAATGGCGTGCGGCACAACCGGGCGCAGCCAATCACCTTACGCTCTGCCTGCCCGGAGCCATCTCTCCCCTGCACGGTCTTGAAGATTTGGTTCCCATACTCGGCACACTGCTGCACCAGGGCATACCCACCCACGCCTACATTGCAGGAGATACCCGCAAGGCAGACCCGCTTTATACCGAGCAACTTAAATCCAAGTTTGCAGCGGCCAACCTTACGGAGCACATCAGCTGGATAGGGGCCCGCCCGGATTTACGAGAAGTGCTTTGTGCCTGTGATATCACGCTTTCACTCACCCGCAAACCCGCCACGTATGACCGCCCCGTACTGGAGGCTCTCTCCCTGGGGCGTCCCGTTGTGGGATATGACCACGGCGTAGTCGGCGAGCTGCTGGAAACCTTTTTACCCGAGGGGCGCGTAGCCCCCGGGGACTATGCCGCCGTGGCAGACACACTCATCCAATGGCACACCTACCGCCCCACCCCAATCAGTGAGATTCCCTATCCCTACCGCATCAGCGATACCGCAGAGTCCTGCTATAAGCTGTATGAAAGCCTCATAGGCATGCCGTAACACCTGCCGCATCACCATGTGATGGGTCCATTCCGATAAACTTCCATAACCTCGCGCTATTTTTCTTTACAAAATATCTTTTTGTTGTAGGATGAATACACACAAACACGTAACACAGTCATGACGTTCAGAGCCATCATCTTCGCAGTAATCTGTTCCGGTGTATTACAGACCGCAGTTGCCCAAGAAAACACGCAAGCACCTGCTGAGGCTGTTCAGCAAGTGGAGAACTGGGAGCAATTTTCACCGCAGGTGCGTGCGGCTCTGCTGTTCATTCTGGCAGCCGGTTTTGACAACATGGCAACCGTAGAAGAACGCAATCTGCCGAAAACCTCCATTCAAGCACACATTCTTTTCCTGGAGGAAGTGCTCAAGCTGGACACCTCTTTCATCACCGGCCGTGACCGCGAGTATTTCGACACCATCCTCAGCATCAACAAATCCCGCATGGAGACACTGAAGGCGCTCCCGCCCACGGCAACGGCTCAAGATGCCGAGGCCATCAGAGAGCGCCACGCCATTGCCATGAAAAAAGCCAAAGAGCAATACGGCTATGCCAATGTTGATGCCATCACCATGAAGCAGCTGGAGGTTATGCAGCAAAAATACATGCAACAGTGCATAGCAGCTGCCCCCACCTCATCCATTAAAATCTTCAGACTGTTTGCTGAAAAATTGAGAGAAGAAAGCATCAGCCAATTCTGAGCATAGCTTCAACTCTATACCATATTCTTTCAGATATAAAGAAGCGGCGCAGTGTTATGGGCACGGTGCCGCTTTTTTATACCGAGCACACCATCCGTTCAGCCTGTATTTTTTATCATTTTTTTCGCGGTTTTATCTTTACCCGGCATTAACATAAGTATAAAATACAGGCAACCGCATACGTATCATGAAAATTCAATCCCGCACGGCAAAGATTCTGAAATACCCGGCACTGGCAACACTGGCCGCCGTGACCGGCACCTTGACTGCATGTAATGAGGCAGAGCAAACAGAACCTGCCTCAGCAGAGGAAAAACCGGCCATCACCCCGCAACCGTTCAGCGGCATGGTAGCCCCCGATGCCACCACACCGTCCAAGCCTGACGTTTCACCGCAGATTTCCTCGGGCATGATATCCCCGATACCGGCAAGCGAGCCCACCGTCATTCCGCAGGGAGCTGTCGGTTCCGTACCGAATCCGAATCCCACTCAAGCAGAATAACACGCCGTGAACATCTCCCCCACCACGGCATGCAAAAAAAATTACCCCACCATGGCCGCCGTTGCTACCGGTGCGGTAATGTTAACGGGCTGCGCCCCGCAACTTGGTGGACAAGTACCGTATACACCGCCCACGGAGCAAGAACAGCAGACTCCGCAAACTGAGGATTCCCCCAAGCGCACCCCGCAAATCGTTATCGGCAAAGCCCGCATCGTCCCCCATGAAGATTAAGCCGGCATCCCTATCCCAAAGAGCCGCACAAACACACGGGTAACAGAGGGAGAAGATTCTGTCCCCACTTTTCGAGCTACAACACTAACAATCTATTTTCTGCATGATTCGGGTTATCACCTGCACCCTGTGTCTGACGCATGACTGCACCCTGCGCTGCAAATACTGCTACGCAGGCCGCAAATACCGCCACGCCATGACGCGAGAAACGGCTCAAAAAGCCATAGATATTTGTCTGGCAGAGGCCAAGCGTGTGGGACGCGGGCTGGATTTATCATTCTTCGGCGGGGAACCCTTACTGGAATGGGAACTGCTGCAATGGTGTTACGAGTACCTTGAGGCACACAAAGACGGCCTCATCATATCGCCGCGCTACGGCATCACCACCAACGGCACCCTGCTCACCCCGGAGCGTCTGGAGTGGATGGCGGCACGCGATTTCCTCATCGGCATCTCCGTTGACGGCTCACCGGCCATGCACAATATCAACCGTTGCTATGCAGACGGCCAAGGCAGCCATGAAGCCGTAGCCCGCGCCCTCAACCTGCTGGAGCACCACCCCACCATACGCACCAAAGCCATTTGCGTGGTAACACCCAACAATGTGCCATACCTTGCAGATGGTGTAGAATGGCTCGCAGCCCATTTCAGCAAAGAAATAGGTCTTAATATCGACTACTGGAGCAACTGGACCGATGAACAGTTCGATACGCTGAGTGAGCAATACAACCTCGTAGCTGCAAGGGTGCTGCAATCATACCGAGAGGGCACCCCCATCAAACTCAGCAATATAGAGCACAAAATACTCTCACACATCCAATCGGCAGAGACTTCACCGGACTGCGTTAAATGCACCATCGGCGAGCGGGAAATCGGCGTCTCGGCAGATGGCAACTTCTTCCCCTGCTCCCGCTTGGTCGGTATCGGCGATGAGCCCGAGCTCAACTTCGGCAACGTGAACGATGGCATCAACCGCGCCCGCCAAGAATGGATTATAGCCAACCGCGGCAACACCACCCCTGCCTGCAAACTGTGTGATATGCGTGCCCGCTGTCTCAACTCATGCGGTTGCACCAACCACGCAGCCTCAGGGTATATCAACCGAGTTTCCCCCTTCCTCTGCTGTTCTGAAAAACTCTTCATCGAAACCGCAGATACCCTCGCAGAAATACTCTACGCAGAGAATAATCCCCACTTCCTCAAACGCTTTTATCATGAAGAATGCCGTTAACCGTTGAATTCGGCACCATTCTCAATTCCACGCGTTGTGCAAAATTGTCATTCGCATGAGTCAAAATGTCGCACATGCAACCATGCGACATTTTGACACCATGCGTCATTTTGTCGCACATCAACATCACACCCACATCACGATAAAAATTATTATTTATTTTTATACCGTTGTATATAAGCTTATTAAATCCAGCAAGAAGCTTTCAACAAAAAGTTGGCACGGCATTTGCTGCATATAAAAGTGTACACGCGGCACACATGCCGCCGCAAGATTTAACAACAAACAATAGAAAATAACGACAATGAGCAAAATACTCGGAATCGACCTCGGTACCACCAACTCCTGCATGGCTGTGATGGATGGTGGACAAGCCACAGTATTGGAAAACAGCGAAGGCGCCCGCACCACGCCCTCTATCGTAGCTTTCACCAAGAACGGTGAGCGCATCGTGGGTCAGGCTGCCAAGCGTCAGGCTGTAACCAACCCCCGCAACACCATTTTCTCTGCCAAGCGTCTTATCGGCCGCAAATATGCCGAGCTGACGGAGGATGACAAGAAGGTTCCCTACACCATCGTTGAGGCCGCCAACGGCGATGCCCACATTCAGGTAGAGGTAGGCGGCGAGACCAAGGTATACTCCCCGCAGGAGATCAGCGCCATGATTCTCAGCAAGCTCAAGGCAGATGCAGAGAGCAAGCTCGGCGAGACCATCAGCGAGGCCGTTATCACCGTGCCCGCCTACTTCAATGATGCCCAGCGTAACGCCACCAAGGCCGCCGGTGAGATTGCCGGCCTCAAAGTACGCCGCATCATCAACGAGCCCACCGCCGCTGCCCTTGCTTACGGCTTGGACAAAGGCAACAATGAGCAGATTGCCGTATATGACCTCGGTGGCGGTACCTTCGATATCTCCGTACTGGAAATCGGTGACGGCGTGTTTGAGGTAAAGGCCTCCGACGGTGACACCCACTTGGGTGGTGATGACTGGGATAACGCCATCATCAACTGGATTCTGGCCGAGTTCAAGAGCCGCGAGGGCATGGACATCTCCAAGCAGACAGACGCCCTGCAACGCATTAAGGAAGAGGCAGAGAAGGCCAAGATTGCCCTCTCCTCCACCCAGCGTTACGATATCTCCCTGCCCTTCATCACCATGGATGCCACGGGTCCCAAGCACATCCAGATGGAGCTTACCCGCAGCAAGCTTGAGCAGCTTACCGAAGGCCTGTTGGAGCGCACCGCTGCCCCCGTACGCAACTGCATCGCCGCAGCCGGCCTGAGCACCAGCGAAATCAATGAGCTCGTGCTGGTAGGTGGTATGACCCGCATGCCCGCCGTGCAGGAGATGGCCAAGCGCCTTGCCGGTAAGGAGCCCCACAAGGGTGTAAACCCCGATGAAGTGGTAGCCGTAGGTGCCGCCATTCAGGGCGGTGTACTCACCGGCTCCGTAACGGACGTGCTTCTGCTGGACGTAACGCCCCTTACCCTCTCCATCGAGACCATGGGCAGCATCGCCACGCCGATGATTGACCGCAACACCACCATCCCCGTGCGCAAGAGCCAGGTGTTCTCCACCGCTGCCGACAACCAGCCCGCAGTAGACATCCGCATCTGCCAGGGTGAGCGCAAGATGTTCAATGACAACAAGCTTCTGGGCAACTTCAAGCTTGACGGCATCCAGCCCGCCCCCCGTGGTGTACCTCAAATTGAGGTAACATTCGACATCGACGCCAACGGTATCCTCAAGGTAACCGCCAAGGACAAGACCACCGGCAAGGAGCAGAACATCTCCATCCAGGGTTCCTCCGGTCTGTCTCAGGAGGAAATTGAGCGCGCCAAGAAGGACGCCGAGATGCACGCCGAAGAGGACCGCAAGAAGGCTGAGGACATTGAGGCAATCAACAAGGCTGACTCCCTTGCCCACAGCGTAGAGCGCCAGATTAAGGAGATGGGCGAGCAGGCCCCCGCCGAGGTAACCGCCCCCATCACGGACAAGGTAAACGCCCTCAAGGCCGCTGCCGAAGCCAAGGATGTGGAGAAGTGCAAGTCCCTCACCCAGGAGCTTGAGTCCATGCTGGCCAACCTGCAACAGGCTGCTCAGGCCGCTGCCGCCCAGCAAGGTGGTTGCGCCGGTGGCAACTGCGGTTCCGCCCCGCAGCAGGACAACGGCCCCCGCCAAGCCAAAGGCAAAGTTGTAGACGCAGAGGTAGTAGACAACGACTGATTCTCAACCGCGCGCACCGCACAATAACGTGCGGTGCGCCACCCACCGACCATTTTAACCGAAAACAACATATAAATACCATGATTAAGCCCATCGGAGCACGCGTACTCGTAGAGCGAGTAGAAGCTGAGACCAAGACCGCCGGCGGCCTTTTCCTGCCGGACAGCGCCAAAGAGAAACCCCAAGAAGCCATCGTACGTGCCCTCGGCACAGGCGGCCGCGACAAAGACGGCAAGGAAATCCCCTTCAACGTAGCCGTTAACGACAAGGTTCTCATCGCCAAATACGGCGGCACGGAGGTTACCGTCAACGGCACTACCTACGTCATCCTCAACGAGAGCGACATCCTCGCCATCATTGACTGATTCTCACCACTTTGTAAATAGTAAATCGTAAATTGTAAATCATATTATGGCTAAACAACTTTCATTCGACGAAGCCGCCCGCCAGAGCCTGCTGGCCGGTGTTACCAAAATCGCCAAGGCCGTTAAGAGCACCCTCGGGCCTGCCGGTCGCAATGTCGTTATCGACAAAAAGTTCGGCTCCCCCAACATCACCAAGGACGGCGTAACCGTTGCCAAGGAGATTGAGCTTGAAGACGCTTACGAGAACATGGGCGCCCAGCTCGTGCGTGAGGTCTCCAGCAAGACCAATGACATCGCCGGTGACGGCACCACCACCGCTACCGTGCTCGCCGAGAGCATCTACCGCGAGGGTCTTCGCAACGTAACCGCAGGCGCCAACCCCATCTCCCTGCAGCGCGGTATCAACAAGGCTGCCGCCGCCGTTGTTGCAGAGCTTCAGGCTATCTCCAAGCCCGTTGACTCCTCTAAGGAGATTGCTCAGGTTGCTACCGTTTCCGCCAACTGGGACTCCGAAATCGGCGACATCATTGCCGAGGCCATGGACAAAGTGGGTAAGGACGGCACCATCACCGTTGAAGAGGCCAAGGGTATTGACACCAGCCTTGACGTTGTAGAGGGTATGCAGTTCGACAAGGGCTACCTCTCCCCCTACTTCGTGACCAACGCAGATACCATGGAGGCCGTGCTTGAAAGCCCCTACATCCTCATCTTTGAGAAGAAGATCTCCAACCTCAAGGATTTCCTCCCCGTGCTGGAGAAGGTTGCCAAGTCCGGTAAGCCCTTCCTCATCATCGCTGAGGACATCGAGGGTGAGGCTCTTGCCGCCCTCGTGGTAAACCGCCTGCGCGGTACCCTCAACGTGGCCGCCGTTAAGGCCCCCGGCTTCGGCGACCGCCGCAAGGCCATGCTTCAAGACATCGCCATCCTCACCGGTGGTCAGTGCATCTCTGAAGACCTCGGCCTCAAGCTTGAGAATGTAGACGTAGACCAGCTCGGCATGGCCAAGCGCGTGGTTGTTACCAAAGACACCACCGTTATCATTGAGGGCGCCGGCAAGTCCACGGACATCTCTGCCCGCGTTTCCCAAATCCGCAAGCAAATTGAGGATACCACCTCCGACTATGACCGAGAGAAGCTCCAGGAGCGCCTTGCCAAGCTCGCCGGCGGTGTGGCCGTCATCAAGGTAGGTGCCGCCACCGAGACCGAGATGAAGGAGAAGAAAGACCGCGTGGACGATGCCCTGCACGCCACCCGCGCAGCCGTAGAAGAAGGTATCGTTCCCGGCGGCGGTGTTGCCCTCATCCGTGCCCAAAAGGCTATCTGCGGCCTTGAGCTCACCGGCGATGAGAAGACCGGTGCAGCCATCGTATACCGTGCCGTTGAGGCTCCCCTCCGTCAGCTCGTTGAGAACGCCGGCCGTGAGGCTGCCCTCATCGTCGAGAAGGTAAAGGGCCTTGAGGCTCCCACCATGGGCTACAATGTTGTGACCGATGCTTACGAGGATCTCCTCACCTCCGGTGTGGTAGACCCCACCAAGGTTACCCGCTCTGCCCTGCAGAACGCTGCTTCCATCGCAGGCCTCATGCTCACCACGGAGTGTCTCATCGCTGACCTCCCCGAGAAGAAGAGCTGCTCCTGCGGCGGCCACGGCGGTGCTGACGCCATGGGCGGTATGGGTGGCATGGGCGGCATGATGTAATCTGCCCCCGCCCCTCACATTCACTCATAACACCCCAACTACCCGCTCAGCGGGGGCGAAAGCCCCCGCTGATGTTTTTACTGCATTAGAAAGGGAGGATACCAGTACCACGCTGCAAGAAAAGAAACACACAACTAACCGTTAAATAGATATTTTCAGCCATGTATTACATGAACATACGCATATTCTACTACGTGCCAGCACGCAACACAAAGCGCAGAGTTTAGACAAAAGCAGCGTGTTCAATCAAATAATGCCGAAACAACCAGCGATTATTAAGAATAAGACGCGTGTATGAATCATCAAAAGGACTACGCGGATACAAATTACTGGCTCGGCAATCCTTACACCAAAGAGATTCACAATTTAACCCAAAAACTCGAGCTTCAAGAAATTGTTCAATACTATGTTTGCAAGAAGAAAAATACCGATTTGAAAATAGAGCATCCCCATAATCAACTTTTTTCACTAAAACATGTATACTTTTTTCGTTTGTTTCTAAAAACAACTCTAACACAGATTTCCAACAGTTCAGTACACCTAATGCTTCCAAATTTTGTGTAAAGACTTTGTTTTCGAGCAATTTTAATTCTGCAACAGCATCAAACTTGCAAAATCGAATCAATTTACTGCCAAAATCAACTTTTGAAGGGTAGCTATAACGCATATCGCACTCATCAACATCCTCTATATAACAACACTCATTCTCAAATGCCGTTTGCAATATCATTTCAATATCAAACGGCAAATTAGACGGTATGGAGATAGATTTCAGATGTTTTCTGAGAACATTGATGAACTCAGAATTCAGATTAGTGGTATAACCATAAAACCAATCATCTATCTCGGATAAAGATGATTCATTCAAAATACTTCGAGCTTGTTTACAGTCCTCGTCAATCTCAGCAATGGAAGAAAAATACTCTGCCAGAGCATTGTAAATTCTAGTTCGTGAGCGTCTCGACTTTTTTATATAATCACGATTCAAAAACTTTGATAAATCACCTATATCAACTCCAAACGTATATGGAATGGGATGTTCCGGCATGTTTGGAAACTCTTTTTCGAATTGTCCTTCATAAACAAACATGCCACCAACCTACCGGAAAACAAGAGTCCCGGCAAGCAGAAAAGCGAAATTTATTTCACATGCTAATCCCCAAGAAAATAGGGAGAAAATTATTCGATAAGCCCAGCCTCTTTCATAATATTAACCAAAACGCGAGCCATATCTCGGTCTATTTGGATATTTTGGCAGGCTTTACCTTCTTTTTTACGTTCCGCAGAGCTAAAAGTGCGAATCAGCAAGATAGGAGAATCCCCATCCTGAAAAACATGATAATCTGCCTCCATAGGAGCATGAACAGAATAATGAGACAACGGTTTACCTTCTGTAAACAACTCAGGTGTAAGTTTTGCCATATAATTTTACTCTCTACTTTAAATTGAAAATTAACACATTATAATCCCTCAATATACGCTGAATTCTCAAAGATTATTTTTCTTGCACGTTGCAGTTCTCTCTTTCCACTCTGCGAAGCGGAGAGCGTGGCCGCGGTAGATGAAATTACCGTGGGCATCTACCACAATGATGTGGGGGATGACATCCATGTCTGACGGGCAGCCCGGGAGGGGGAATTGTTTGAGAGAGGTGAGCATGACAGCAGCAAAGGGAGCATTGTATTTGCTGAGGTAAGCAAGGGCTTTTTCCGGCGTATCATCTAAGGAAACGAGGATAACCTCCATGTGGCGGCCGGTCATCATGGCGGGGTATTCGGCTATGATTTTGGGAGTAACGGCACGGCAAGGGGAACACCAAGAGGCGGTGAAAAAGTACATGTAGTACGAGGCCGCAGGGTTGGGTTTGTGAGAAGTAATGAAAGGAGCATTCTCAATAGCCTGAGCAAGAGGTGTAACAGAATACGGAACGGGTTGCGTGTCGGCGTTTTGAGCCGATACAACGGTTGCAGAAAACAAGGCGAATATGAAAAGAAAGAGGTGTTTCATATTCTGTACATTGTAGCAAAGAAACGCCATAAGTCAAACAAGAAACGGAAAAAGCAGAAAATAAGCTTGCACGCAGCCAAGACTATGAAAGAACACGCGCTTTGAGAGGATGAGAAGACCGTGACAGACAGGGCTTGGGAAAGAAGATGGATATCCCCCCCTCCCGAAGATAACGAAAAACAGCGTTTTCTGCTTGCAACGGGTGGCGTATTTGGTAGAATAAAAGCATAGACACACGGTAGGGATATTAACCACACATACACACACGCAGACAATGAAGAAAACACGCATACTGATGACAATGCTGGCCATGGCCATGCAGGTGGCAACTGCTGCTACATACAGTGATTTGTCCAACACGCAATGCGACACGGACAATCATGTGATATATGACGGCAAAGGCGGCTTTGCCGTAGAGTCTGCGGGGGAAACGAGTGTGGCCGTACGCATTAATCTGAATTCTCTGCACAGCTATGTAAACTCTAACGACTACCGAAGCGGTAACCCGCTGATGCTGTGGCAAACGAACGCCGTGGCTTACGGCTTGGCCGACATAGCCGACACCGGCAAACCGACAGGGGAGCGTGAACCCGAGCTGTGTTTTCACTGGATGGGTAATGTATGGCAACAGAACCTCAAGATTGCATACGCCACCCTGCAACAACATGCGGAGAACGGAGAAATTACCCTGAAACTGACCAACAGCCGCAGCAACGGTGTGCGTGTGGCAGCAGTGACGGCAGGTGGTACTGAGCATGAATTGCTGAAGGCGGAGGGGCTCAAATCCTCCAAGATATCCTCTACCTCGGGCTACAAGGTCAATTTGAATTACGTAACGGCATTCACGATTGACAGCCCGTCTACGCTGGACACCTCAGGCTATGAGCCGCCCAAAGATTATACCGTGCCGTTTGAGAGCAAGCGAGAAGACGGCAGCACACTGGGGCGCGTGATGTTCTTGGGCGACTCCATCACACACGGCGTGAATGATCAGACCTGGCGCTGGCAATTGTTCAAGATACTGGTAGATAACGGAATAGAAAACGAGATTGTGGGGCCGCGCGAGGGGTATACCCCCGGCTACACCAAGCTTACCACCAGTGATGCCGGGGATAGCTACGGCGGGGTGGATTTCCCGAATGTGCACTTGGCACAATCCTCCGGCCGCACCCACAACATCATCAGTGGCTCCAATGCAGGGATGAGCGGCGTGAACTACGGCGGCCACTCTACCCGCAGTGCCGCAGAAACATACAACTGCAACACTTGGTGCTGCCTGATGGGTACGAATGACCTGCTTTCCGACGGCGGTTATACGGAGGAAAACTTCTGCACCAAAATGCAGAACATGCTGGGTGGCACCGTAATTTGCAACAAGGGCAGATACAGCAGAAAAGCCAATAATGAGTGGGGCAACATGGGGCAGATTGTTGACCACGTGCTCCATGAAAGCAGTGATAAGATTTATATTATGGCCGTGCCCTGCTGGGGCAGCCACCACAACAATAACCAGGCGGAACGCCATTTGACGGTAAAGCAATACAATGCCCTGCTGCGCAGCTGGGTTGCGCAGTATGCCAAAAAGTTCAATAAGCAGATGGAGTATGTTGATATCAACAAGGGCTTGGTAGATTTTACACATGCCGTACCTTTCAGCTGGCCGGACTCCATGTCGAACCGCGCCGGGAGAGATGGTTTGCACCCCAATGAGCAAGGGTCTCTCATCATTGCCGGTAATTTGGCGCAGGCCATGGGGATAGGCGGCCGCACCGCCGGGTTGGCCCGCAGTGATGCCGAGGGCGACAACTGGACGGAAAGAGGGGATAAAAAGTTCTCTGACTTCTCTAACGGCACCAAGCGTTTTGTGGCAAAAGGTGAGTTCAGCGAAAACATGGGCTACTCCGTCAACATCAGAGCCACATTCGGCAACGGTGCAACCGGAGGCTGGAAAGAAAATGACAAAGCTTTGCGCATTGAAGTGGCAGACGGCACCAACAGCGGTATGCTGAACCTGAGTGAGGGCTGCATCATGTGGGGCGATATGATACTGTATTGCGCCAAGAACTCATCCCCCATGAATGAGTTGCGCATTGTATGGCACCCCGGCAATACTGCGGAAAACGTGCATGGCGGGTACTATGTGTGGTTGAATGATATGCTTATCGGCCAAGGATTACCTGCCACCGCAGCCAACGGCACCAACGGCATACGCATCACCGCAGACGGTGCAGATGCCCGAGTATACAACCTGCGATGGACCAACAAGGCCTACGCCCCCACAACGGAGGGCATATACCGCGCAGACGCTGCGTATAAATACTGAACACTGTTGATTATGACGAATGACGGGGTGCGAGTTTCCGGATTCGCACCCCGTCTTTTAACATTAAGGCTTTGCGCGTTGAGCGACAACAGAGCTTACACCTGCCAGATACCGCCGTTGAGCAAAGCGGTGTTGAGAGAGTTGCGTACATCTTGAGGGGAAAAACCGGCGGCACGCAGAGACGCGAGGGAACGAGCACCGTCTCTCTTGGCCAAGCGTTTGCCCGTGTTATCTTTCAACAAACCGTGGTGGCAATAAGTGGGCACGGGCAAGGCCAGCACGGCTTGCAACGCGCGGTGTATGTGGGTGGCATCAAACAAATCTTCACCTCTGGTAACATGGGTAACCCCTTGCGCGGCGTCATCAATCACCACGCACAAGTGATAACTGGCGGGCATTTCTTTGCGCGCCAGCACCACATCCCCGTACTCGGTAGGCACACAACGCTGCACACCACGGTGCATGTCTGCCCACAAGGGGGTACCTATGAGGTCTTGCACTCGCTGCATATCAAGGCGCCAGGCATGGGCATCCCCACGGGCAATGCGCTGCGCCGCTTCATCTGCCGAAAGGCGGCGGCAGGTACCGGGGTACAAATAGCCCAAGGTGGCATGCGGGGCACGCCCAATCTCTGCAATCTGGGCTTTGATTTCTGCACGGGTACAAAAGCAGGGATAAAGCAGCCCCATGGCTTTCAACTGCTCCAGCACTGCGGCATATACGTCAAAACGCGTGCTCTGCACCATTACCTCACCGTCAAACTGCAACCCCAGCCAAGCGAGGTCCTCGTACATCAAATCCACCCACTCGCGGCTGCGAGCTCGGGTAATATCAATATCTTCTATACGCAGCAGGCACTCACCGCCATTTACATCTGCCAAACGGCGCGCCTGCATGGCAGCCAACAAATGCCCCACATGCAAGGGGCCGCTGGGCGATGGTGCAAAACGTGTTTTCAAATGCAGAATACCTGAAGTTAAAAAATTCGCGGTCGCATCATCTGCAACCGCGAATCAAATAATTTCTTATCAGAACTTGGCACTGAAGATAACATCAGACACTCGCTTGATGCCGTCCTTAGCCATGATGGAGGTGGGGTTGAGCTCCAGCGCGCGATAATAAAGGGCAAGGGCAGAACCGAACTCACCTTTTTTCTCGTGCTTTTGTGCCGTCACCAGCGCATCGGTAAACTCACCGGCTGCATCACGCAGGTCTCGCAAGGTGTCTGAGAACTGCTTATCATTTTTCAGCTCACCACGGAAAAGCTCATCGGCCATGCCATCATTCTCTGCCTGCATTTCCACGAGTTTCTCATAGGCCATACCGGCACCCATAGTCCCCTGCTCCTCAGCAATTTCTCTGAACTGAGTGAGGGAATTGTCAATGGTTTCAATATAGCGGATGACAGACTCATACTGCTGAGCCAAAGATTCATCCAAAGCGGCCACCACCTTGAGGCGGTTGCGGTCGCGGTAAATATCGCGGAAACGCTTGGCGCGTATAAGGTCGGCAAACTCTGATTTTTCTTTATCATAGCCATCAACCTTTTCCACCATCTCGCGGGCTTTCTGAATGTTGGGGTTGCGTGGCCATACCACGGCGGCATTGGCCATGGCCTCCATGGCTTCATCTTCCTTACCGGCTTGCATGGCTTTCTTGGCTTGGCGCAGGTAGCCATCGCTCTGCGTCTTTTTAGCCTCGGTGTAAGACATGAGCAACGAGTCATTGTAGTCAGAATCAAGCTCTTTGAGTCTACCGGAGATACGCTCTACCTCGCCGTAATCACGGGCATTGAGGGCCACCAGTGCATTTTTGCGCAAGCCCCAATACTCTGCAATGCGTCGGCGGGATTCTGTGGGGAACACGGCCACACTCTGCATGAACTCACCGATGGCTACAGCCGTAATAAGGCGGTTGGTGGCCTCACCCAGCTTGTTCTGAGCCAAGAGGTTGGTAATGGAATCCATGCTCTGGTCAATATCGCGGCGGGCATTGGCAGCGGCGCTATCCAACGCATTAACGGTGGGCGGCATGCCGGAGATACCCGTGAACATCTTGTAGGCATCGGAGTCTTTCTCCATATTGAGCGTGGTATCACCATCTCGGAAAAGATGGCGGTACACACGGGCACCGATGACGGTGTGGTCGAATCGGCGCTCCAAGAACATGGAGAGCAACAAAGCCTGGTACTGAATCTTGGCGCGGAGAATGGATGCCTCACTGGCAGCCACATTAGCCCCCTGCTTTGCCTTATTTTCCGCAATCTTTTGTGTATTGAACGCAATGCGCACCGTGTGGCTTACGCCACCCGTGGCACCGGATTTACCCTGAATATTACCGATATTGCCGCCGCCGCTACCCTTTTGGGTGTTCTGGTTGGTGAGAGAATTGGTCTTTTTAACAAGCTTCTCAATATCTTCATCCAACTGTTGGTTGGCCTTATCACGGCGCAGGTTGGCGCGCTGAGCATCCAGCGCACTCACCATACCACTGGCAAGAGCACCTGCCTGCTGACCATCACCGGGGTAATCGGAAATATCATACAGCGTCATGCCGATTTTGACCAGCACCTTGCTGCCCACGGGGCCTGCGTTTTTGGAGTATTTCTGCGTAAGGTCAATCAGTTTCTCAATGGAGCGGCGGTACTTGCGGGAGGCCTCCGTATCATCGGGCGTTTGGTTGAGATATTTCTCAAAACGCTCACGCACCATGGCGTTGTTACCTACATCAAACTTGCCGCCGGCGTATGAGACGGTATCCGTGGAGGGGTCCAGCAAGGGGAGCTCCATACCCATGAGCTGCGGGGGCGGGGTCTCGCCGAAGCTGTTGGGGTCATCATTGCGCACCCCGGACTGCGCTTGGGTGGACTTACCGCTGAGGTCAAAACTCTGCGGGGCACTGTTGGTGGGCATTTGAGCAACGGCCACACTTGCCATCAACGGGATAAGGGGTAATATGTAAAGAGCTTTCATTATTTTGCTTCTGCTTCAGTTACAACCAAAATACCTTTTACGGGGGAGCCATCGGGCATGGTGCCGTTGCGCCCCTGTATGGTGAAAACGTACTCCATATTCACACGCACATTAGACTTGAGCGTGGTGTTGGCAGGCACATAAAGGCCAATGCGCTTGTGGTCCTGCGTGAGCACCTCAATAATGCGGCTGCCGCCGTGAGACGTTACCTCTGCCACAGTTGCGGGCAAACGGTAGGTGTTACCCACGGCAACGGAGCCGCGTTTCATATACGTCTCCGCAGAGAAATTGCTGTCTACCACGGTAGAATCCGATGAGCCCGACTTGAAAACCAAAGCCCCAACGATAACCACGGCCAAGCCGATGGCTATGAAAATAAGGGGGGTATTATTGCCTGCTTTTCCTCTTTTTCTTCTGGATCTGGCCATAACGATATTGAATTGAAATTATTCCCAACGAGTTCTTCTAACGCCTATGTATGTAAGCACGATACCTACCACAATGTGAGCACCGAGCACGATTAAGCACATGTTATACGGGGCAAAGGAGGTTTGCACGATGTTGTCTACCACATCGCGATAGGTGTTCTCCACGCCGAAAAGGCTGCCGCTCCATGCCCAATAGGCTGAAATGAAGGGCTGAGTGACAGAGGCCAACACCTCATCCAGCGCCAAAACGGCACCGCTGAGCGGCAGCTGGAAGCCCACCAAATAAATACTGAGCAGTGATGCTTGGTCTGCCGTTTTTGAGTTGGCAGAGATACCGAGACACACGCTGGTCATGGCGGCATTTGCCAGCAACAGGAACATGAGGTGGTTCAGGACATCTCCCCTGAAGCCCCAGAAATAGTGCACAAAGCAGAACATCCACAAGCTTTGCACCAGCACCAGCACACTCAGGAACACTGCCTTGGAGCACACATAAGCAAGAGAGCCCACACCGGCAAACTTTTCTTTCTCCATGATGAGTCGCTCTCCCGCTACCTCTCGTGCAGAGTTGTTGGAGCCCATAAGCCCCAGCAGAATGACCTGGAACATGATGATGCCCGATATGGCAGACCCCACCAAGGCATTTTGGTTAGCTTGGTCTTTCATGGAGCGCATCATCTCTGCCACGGTTTGCCCTGAAGAATCGTTCAGGTTGGTAAGTGCCTGCCAGCCTTGGTCCGTAAAGCAAGCTACCATGATGGGGAAGATGAGAATCATGGCAATTTGCAGGGTAAGCTGCCCGCGGTCGCGGAAGAAAATGCTGAAACGGCGACTCAGCAATGTGGAAAGCTGAGAGAAGAAACCGGGCGTGGGCTTTTCTTCTTCGTCCTCCTCACGGCGGGGGCAAGGGGGCGGCGGTTCTTCCCCGCGGTCCGTAAACTTCTGCAAGTGCTCTTTTTCCAGACGCTTGTAATAATCCACACGGTGTTTGAGCCAGCTGTGGCCCCAAGCCTCGGGGTCACGGCCGCTGAGCTGGGGGTATACCTCCTCAAAATTATTAACGGAGAAGTAATGGCACATCACATTGGGGGTACCGTGGTAAGCCAGATTACCGCGGTGCATCACCATAATGCTGTCATAAAGCTCCATTTGAGCCAAGCTGTGCGTTACGGAGATAACAATACGGCCATCTTTCATGCTCAGCTCGTGCAACAGCTCCACAATCTCACGCTCGGAGCGGGGATCCAAGCCGCTGGTTACCTCATCACACAGCAGGATACGCGGGCCGCTCACCAGCTCCATGGCCAAAGCCAAACGGCGTTTCTGACCACCGGAAAGCAACTTCACCTGACGGTCCGCAATGTCGGTAAGCCCGGTTTCCGCCAGTACGTTATCAATAATATCATTGAGTTCATCTTCATCTGCCTTGACACGCAAACGGGCAGAGTGCTCAATGCTCTCATCTACCGTAAGCTCATCATAAGCAATACTGAACTGCGGAACATAACCAATCTCATGCGGTTCAAAATCACCCTCCTCAGTCAGGTCTCGCCCCTCCCAAATAAAAGAGCCGGACGTAATATCTTTAATACCCGCAATGGACTTCAGCAACGTAGTTTTACCACAACCGCTGGGGCCCACGATGGCCATGAAATGCCCGCGCGGTATACAAAAACTGACATCATTGAGCAAGAAGAGCGGCTCCTCCCCTGCGTCAACCTCCAAACAGATATTACGGGCTTCCAACATACTTAACTTGCTATTTTTGTTACAGAATATCAAATTGCACCCCCGACCTGCAAGAAAAAAAACAATAATTTGATTTCATAATGAGAATTGACCGCTTGCCAACAGACACGGTTTGTGCTAGAATGCAGTACAAGAATGAAGTTTTATCGTATGTACGGACGCGCAACCGCACTGGCCGGGTTGTTACTGCTGGCAGGTTGCGGAGAACGAGACTTCGGGAATGCTACGCCCGAGGCCGCCATGCAGTATGCCGAAATCATAGAAGGCTTTCAGCAGCTGGCAGGCGAGGAGTGGATTGAAGAAGAGCTTAACAGTGAAGCGGAAGTAAACGCACTGATAGCCCACTTTGACCGCACGGCAGATGCCCGCTATGCCACCCCGCAAAGCGGGCTGACCATGTTGCATTTGGCCTGTTTGTTCAAGAAGCCGGAGCTGGCACGCTGCCTGTTGCAGGATGGCGCAGACCCGAATGCCCAAACGCGGGATGTATACGGGAGCGCAGCAAGCACGCCGCTGCGTTTTGCCATATCCCCCGGCATATTTGAGGGAGACACCAATGAAAAAATACTGCAACTGGTAGATTTGCTGGTATCCCACGGGGCAAAGGCAGACGGAGCCGTTGAGGGCGAATTGGGACTGTTGGACGCAGCGGCTCACTTTTGCAGAGACGAGATTGTAGCAAGACACCTGTTGAACCACGTCTCCACTGTAACGGCAGATGACCTGATGCTTATCATTGAACGCGGCTGGGCAGACCTTACGGAGGACATTTTAATGCGCAAGCCGACTCTTACCCAAGAGGAAAAAGAGCTCATCACTACCGCCTGCTTCATTATCAAGGGGAATTATGACGGCAAAATCAACCGCCGCCTCGTTGATATATTTCTGCGCAAGGGGGTAGACATCAACACCGTCTCCCATGGGGCAACCCCTCTTCTGACAGCCGCGGCACACCTCAATTTTGCAGAGGATGAGCAGTTCCGCAATGATTGGGTAAATTTTATTGCTTACCTGCTCGACAAAGGTGCAGACGCCTCGATTGTAGGCGGGGCAGAATCCGGGTTCTCCGGGCTTTGCGCTTACGATTTGTTGTCTCACCACTCATGGGCGTTGGAGGCATTGAAAGCCCGCGGCCATCAATTAACCGCCCCGCCCCTGGTCATAAGAGAGGGAGAAGAGTTGATTGATGACCTGAACCGAGCGGGTTTGCGCAAAATGAGCGCAGAAGAAGCACAACCCTACCTGACACAGATTACCTCCGTTTTTACACCCACGCAAGAACAACTGCGCCACCACAGTTTTGACACGGCTCTGCACAGTGCCATTGAGATATTACAACGCATCAGCCCGCAGCAAGCCGCCGCAGCCGTCAACGCCTCTTCCCTGTGGGATATTGTACCGCATCTGCATGATGAAGAGGAGGATGACTTAAACTGTAACCATACCTCAGCGGCTTCCCTCATCTATATTCTTCAAGATGTGAAAGATGTATGCGCAGACCATGAAAAAATCATGAAGGTTGCAGAGCAGGCTCTGAGCATCAATGACTACACGCTGGCAGCAAGTGCCGTTGAATTATTGGGGAGAGACCCGCAAACGGCAGACCGCATAAAACAACTTTGCGAATCTCCGCACATTGCCGTGCGCGCGGGGGCGTGGAGTGCCAAGCTTCAGCAAGCGGGGTTGCCCCGCTGCACCAACGGCGCGGTAAGAGATTGGCTTGCGGCACACGGACGAGAGGCAGATACACCCGCCGTCAAAACAGCCTTACTTGCCACCTCTCTGGAGGAAATGTGGTATGGCAATATGCCCCCTGCCCGCAAGCAGGAGTTCATTGAGGCTCTGTGTACCATAGGTGCCCCTGAGGCGGCCGTAAAGGTGTACGGCGACTATGCCGACAACATGGATAACCCCGCCAAGCTGGATGAGCTGGAGGCTTTGGGCAAAGACTGGCACTATGAGCTGGAGATTGCCACCGCCCGCTACATTTTACAACACGCGTCAGATTTCTTATCACCCGCGGCAACAAAGTAAGATTGACAAAACGCCCGTAATAAGGTAGATTCAACACAACGGCATGCGCTACAATATCACAACGCTTCTTTTGGCCCTCTCCGCCCTGCCTCCCGTTTACGGGCAAGACGGTGCTGCACCGGCGTCTGTCAATTTGAGCGAAAAGCAGCACGCAGAACTTGAGCTGCAAGGCATTGCAGAAACATTCAGCGGCAGGGAATCTTTACAGCGCATGCAAGAGCTGTTGCAGATGGGGGCAAATCCCAATGCGGAAGACTCTGCGGGCGACACGCCCCTGCTTTTACTGTGCCTTGCCATTGAGAAAGACTACCGCTATCTGCATGATGATCACTTTGCACATGCCGTAGACGAGGCTTTTGAATTGCTGCTGAGCCAAGGGGCAGATGCCATGCACGAAAATGACCAGGGTTGCCATGCCATCTTTTTCCTGCAAAGCAAGCCGGAGTTGCTGAACAAATTGCAGCAAAAGAAGCTCTTACCCAAAGAGCTGGCCATGCGTATTCCCTATGACACGCTGGCTCTCAACCGCTACATGCGGTTGCGCGTTCACCAGGCCACCTGCACCTCACATGCAGCATGCCGTGACTACCTGAGCCGCAAATACTGCGCCCCCGCATATGACCGTGTGGAAAAGAAGCTGAGCTATTACCTGTCTTGCGAAGCATCCGGACGCATACCCAAAGGAGCCATTGAAGATTGCCTTGCTTTTTTACGCCTGGCAGATGCGGAACGCGCTGCCGCCTATGTTAATGATTTGAGGTATTGGCAACACGGCGAGCACTTTATAGAAGAAATCCCCGTGCGGGTGCTGCAAGCCTTGCACAACCTCAACTGGGAGGTAGACTCTGCCAAGCTGCACACGGCACTTAAACGCTTGCAAACATTGCTCCCCAAAGAGGGGGAGGATATGATTTCCTGCCACTCGGCACTCCCCTTGGTGATGGTGCTGGAAATGCTGGAACGCCAAGAGGGGCAAGCCGTGCAGCCCTTGATACAGGAGTTTACCGCCAGCCGAGACCCCGAGGTGGCCTACTATGCCTACCGAATCTTGCTGAAGCAGAATAATCTGCCGGCACCTGAGCCCGCAGAGCTGGAGGCGGCGTGGGGTATTACAACAGCTGCGGATGCCAAGCTCAGCAACGCGCAACGCACTGTTTACGAATGCGCACGCGTGGATGAAGCCATACGCACGGGCAAGATTGACAGCGTATCTGCCGATGAATTGTTGCGCGTGGAAACGCACCTGCGCAACACGGGGCTCACCCCCTATGCAGATGCCGTGGCCATGCTTGTGCAAGATGGCAGGTTGACCACAGACCCCTACGTACGCCAAGCGGCTCGCCACCGCTACCAGGAATTGGTATCCCCTGCCCCCAGAGCGGCCAACGCACGCTATATTCTGGAACACCCCGAGTCCTTCAAAGCAAAACCGACGAGCACCCCGTAACCCATGCTCAAGAAATTCGTCATCAACAGGCTTTTGCATCCCTGGAAAATACCGTGCATGCTGGGTTTTACGGCACTGGTGGCATGTATTCCCGTTATTTTCCCCTTTGCGGAGGCAGAAACGCAACAGATTATCAGAGATATATGCGGCTGGGTGCTGATGCTGAGTGTAGGCTGCTCATTGTTGCATGTCATTATCACGGCGGTGCATTTTTTTCTGCGCTTAAAAAACATGCGCGCCCTGTGGCAAATCACCGCCTTTTTTACGGTTTGGGGCGTAGTGGTGCTGCTCTTCACACAACTGGCCATTGAGGCAGACCCGCCCTCCCCCTATCCGCAAGAGGAGCAGAAAGGGCTGAAACAGGCGGATACGCTCCACGAAGCAACGGCACATTTGCAGGGGCCGTCAACGCTCTGCACCTATTTGCCGAACATCAGGAGCGAAGCCCCCATTACCCACATTCACGAGGCGGCAAACCTGCTGAAGTTGGAAAAAGACCACGCCGAACTTTTTGAGCAATACCTGAACACCGCCCCCAAATGGGCCTACACTGCCAATGATGACACCTTTTACAGCAAACCCGGGCATGTAGTGTTTGTTGCGCCGTCCGACTCGGAAATCCCCGGCATGGTGCATGCGGCGTTCCGCTCCGTATCTGCCGGCGAGACTCTGCCCGACGGATACGAGGTAATGGCCCCCGGCGCTGCCATACCTACGGCGGAAGAAGCCCCCCATACGGATATACCCGACATTGCGTTGGATTTGGGCGGCAAGCGTTACCTGCTGCTGGCCTGGCGCGGCGCGGAGTCTCAGGCCGCCGCCTACAAAGCCATCAATGCCACCATAGCCGAGATTGATACCCAACTGGCCCCGCTGGCCGAAACACCTACCCCCGAAACCATAGAAAAATTGATTCAGGGCAATGACTCCATCAAGGGTAACAAGACTGAGCTTTTATTGACGGAGCCCGCCTCACAATTCGGCATCTATCAGGCGGAAATATACGCCAACCCGGGACAAGAGGGAACGCTGATTCTGGTAATACGAGAGAGAGATACCCATAAAGCCCTGCTGTTGTATTCTCACGCGGCTCGGTATTCCGCTGATTCAGAGGTGCTTTTCAGACACGATGTGCCGCTGGCACTGCATGATAAAGAGGGACGCCGCCGCATGGGTAACCACGTTGAGTTCTTCGGCCCGAACGCCCCGTTTTTCACCATCAAAGAGGGTGAAGCGCACCGCTATTTCGCCATCACGGCAGAGGTACACTTCTCCCCCGCAGGGTCTCGCGGAGATAAAACAGAGCTGTTGCTCAAACGCCATTACAACGTGCAGGCATACGAAAAAGCAGAAGAGCCAGCCGCTGATTCAGCCCAAGAAAACGGAGCTGAATGATGAGAGTCCCCCGTTTCTACCCATTTGGCCGGCAACGGCATGAGCATACACCAAACGGGTAGAGTTTTCACTTGAGGGCAACTGCGGCTCGTGCTAGCATGAGAGGCATGAATTTTGCACCTACCCTTCTATTGATACTCAGCGTGTCTTTATGCGGCTGCGCTCAAAACAACACAGCAGGTATTCACATACACCGCTTACATACGGCGGCGGCTCATACGGAGGAAACGCCCCCGCCCCTCCCCCTCAAACCGCAACCCCGCCACCGATCCCATTTCAATGTCATTATCAATGAAACGCTGATGAATGCGGCGGGAGAAAAACATATCGAAATCAATCTGGCAGCACAACGCGGCACCTTCTTCATCAACGGGCAACCGGCCATGGATTTCCCCGTCTGTACCGGCAGAAAGGGATTTGACACCCCGACAGGCACATTCAGCATCAAAGAAAAGCGTCGGCATCATCGGTCCAACATCTATCATGTATCCATGCCGTGTTTCATGAGGCTTACCTATGATGGCATTGGGCTTCATGTGGGGGAAATACTCACCGTGCCGGCCTCTCACGGCTGCATACGATTGCCCCGAGAAGCGTGTTTGCCCATCTTTCAAGCCGTCAAAATCGGCACCAAGGTTGTTATATTCTGATGCAGTCTGCAATAAAAAAGCAAGCTGCGGGTGAATTTGGCTTGAAAAAGGAGGGATTTTTGGGTAAATTAACATCATGTCAGCAAAACGCTTTATTCTGAATGAGACAAGCTATCACGGCCACGGTGCCGTGAAGGAAATTGTAACGGAGGTAAAAGCCCGCGGTTTCAACAAGGCTTTGGTAGTAACCGATGCCGATTTGGTACGCTTCGGCGTAGTTGCCAAGGTAACAGACCTGCTGGATGCAGCCGGCTGCGCCTACGAGATTTACGATAAGGTAAAGGCCAACCCCAGCGTGGCCGTTGTTGAGGGCGGTGTAGAGGCTTTCAAGGCCGCCGGTGCCGACTATATGATTGCCATCGGTGGTGGTTCCCCGCAGGATACCGCCAAGGCTATCGGCATTATCATCAACAACCCCGAGTTCTCCGACGTTGTGTCTTTGGAGGGTCTTGCCCCCACCAAGAACAAGTGCGTGCCCGTTATCGCCGTGGCTACCACTGCCGGTACTGCTGCCGAGACCACCATCAACTACGTGATTACCGATGAGGCCAAGCGCCGCAAGTTTGTTTGCGTTGACCCGCACGATATCCCCGTAGTTGCCGTTGTGGACCCGGACATGATGTCCTCCATGCCCCGAGGTCTGACCGCCGCCACCGGTATGGATGCCCTGACCCACGCCATTGAGGGTTACACCACCCTTGCCGCTTGGGAGCTTGCCGACACCCTCAACATCAAGGCTGTTGAGCTTATCGCCAAGAGCCTGCGAGCCGCTGTGGAGAATGACCCCGACGGCCGTGAAGGTATGGCACTGGGCCAGTACATGACCGGCATGGCATTCTCTAACGTAGGCTTGGGCGTGGTACACGGTATGGCTCACCCGCTGAGCGCTTTCTACAACACCCCGCACGGTGTGGCCAATGCAGTATTGCTTCCCTATGTGATGGAGTACAACGCCGAATACACCGGCGAGAAATACCGCGAGATTGCCCGCGCCATGGGTGTACAGGGCGTAGATGCCATGAGCCAGGAGGAGTACCGCAAGGCTGCCGTTGACGCCGTTAAGCAGCTCTCCATCGACGTCAACATTCCGCAAACTCTCGCTGAAATCGGCGTGAAGGAGGAAGACTTGGAAGCCCTTACCGATGCTGCCATGGCCGACGTTTGCACCGGTGGTAACCCCCGCCCCTGCACTTGGGAGGAGGTTCTCGGCGTGTACAAGACCGCCTTCGGCAAGTAATTTCCGCTTGATAATTCTCTCAACAGGCAAGGCTGCACAAGTGGCCTTGCCTGTTTTTTTCGGCAACAAAGGGCTTGCTTTTACATTCCTCTACTGTTACATTAGGAAACACAACATAACACAATCACGCTGATGCACAAAATTATATACCCCGCAGTAGCGGCAATCATCATGGCAGCCACAGCCTCCGGTGCAGAATGGATGACTGACCTTGAAGCCGCCAAGACAAAGGCCAAAGCAGAAGGCAAGGCCGTGTTGATAGATTTTACCGGCTCTGACTGGTGCGGGTGGTGCGTAAGACTGCGCCAAACCATTTTAGATACACCGCAGTTTCAACAATATGCGGCAGATAAATTCGTATTGATGGAGGTAGATGTACCCAGAAATGTGGCAAAAATAGGTGCTGAGCTGCATGCCCGCAACAAGGGTATCACCCGTCAATACGGCATTACCACCTTCCCCTCTATGCTGGTGCTCACCCCCGAGGGCGAGGTTGTGGGCGGATTCATAGGTGGCAGAGATACCATGGAACACGTCATTGCCCCCCTGAATGAAGCCCTGAGCAACCTAGCCAAAATGACGGAGGCGCGCAGCCTGCAAGGCGAAGCTTGCGCAAAGGCTCTTATGCAGATTTATGAGGCTCTCCCTGAGACGCTGCACCCGTACTTCCGCCATCTGCAAGAGGAAATTGCGCAGAATGACCCGCACAATGTAACCGGTATCCACACCCGTATTGCAGAGCTCAACCGCATGGCGGAGCTTGAAACATTGGCGCAAACGCAAGATACGGATTACGCCGCAGCCATGGTAAAATTTGATAAGGCATACGCAGAAGCCTCCGCAGAAAATAAGAACAAGATACAGCGCATGAGACTGAATTATTTGGAGAAATTGCAGCACCACCTTGTCATGAATGCCACCACAACGGAGGATGTGCTTGAGCTCAAAAAGCTCCTGCTGCTGACGGCAGAATACTCTGACCCACGCGATGCAGAGGCACTGCGGCAAGAAATCAACACCATGTTTCAAAACCCCGAAGAAGTGTTGAATTCATTAAAAATGAAGCAGCAGGCAAAATAAAAAACGGATTTTATGCAACAAGTCATGTGTCATGACGGCACTATATACTTGCAGCAAGAGAAAAAATAGCGCAAAATAGAGCCATGTTCAAAAACATACTGTACGTAACCGGGCTGGCTGCCGCAGTGGCACCGGCATTTGCCGCTCTTGAATGGAGCACGGATTTGGATGCAGCCAGAACCCGCGCCGCCGCCGAGGGCAAGTCTGTTTTGATTGACTTCACCGGCTCCGACTGGTGTGGCTACTGCATTCAGCTCAAGAAGAACGTGTTTGACACGCCCGAGTTTGAAGCTTTTGCAAAAGACAAATTCCTTTTTGTTGAGATTGATGTACCCCAAGATGTAAAGCGCATCGGTCAGGAGCTTTACAATAAGAATCAGCAGCTTTGCAAGCAGTACAAGATTGCCGGGTTCCCCACCATCATGCTTATGTCCCCCGAGGGCTACGTCATCGGCGGTTTTGTAGGCGGTGCAGATATGGCTCGCGTTAAGGATTGCCTGAACACGGCTCAAGCCAACGCTGAAAAGGTGGCTGCCGCTCAAAAGTTGCAAGGCAGTGAGAAAGCCAAGCTTCTTGCAGAGGTACACGCCTCTCTTGCCCGTGACCTCAAGCCCGCCAACACTCTTATGGTGCAGGCCATTGCCGAGGCTGATGTTGACAATGTTACCGGCATGAAGGACATGGCTAAGGCAGCTGCCCAGATGGAAGAGCTGGAGGCTAAGCTGAATGCTACCGGTGGCAACGCCCAAAAGGCTCTGCCCATCATCAATGATGCAATCAAGACCGCTTATCCCGTCAATCTGGAAGACATGTTGATGGTTAAGGGGCAAATCATCATGGCTCTCGTCAACAGCAAATTGCAGGTTGCCGACAGCGTTGAGGATGTAGAGGCTATTCGCGACCTCATGAATGAGCTCGTAGAGTGCGCCCCCGCAGACCGCAAGGAGGCTTTCCGCAAAAAAATTGAAAAGGATTTCGGTGACCCCGCAGCTACGCTGCAAAAGATTCGCCAACAGCGCAATCTCAAGTAAAATATCAACCTTTTCTTTCGGTTTCAAAATCCCGCGACTCTTCACGGTCGCGGGATTTTTTCATTCAGACGAAAACCGCCCGAAACCCAGCGTATTCTCACACGCGGATTCCCCTTGCTCCGGCTCTGACTTGTGCGGAAAATTGACGGAAAACGGCCTCCCGATACCACAGAAACTCACTTTATTAACGCAGATACGCATTTGATGTTTGCAATGAGAACAAATATGTGATAGAGTACACCAAACGTAAGACATATTCACACCATTATGAAGCGTCCCATCTCATTCTTGGCCATTCTTGCATTAGGCACTGCCATGTTGCAGGCTGCCCCGCAGTTGTATGACATCACCCTCTCTAACGCAGAGAAGTTCACACAGTGCAAAATTGCGTTTGAAACCGACAGCACCGTTAAGTTTACCGGCACCAACAAAAAGGGTGAAGTTGTTACCAAGGAGGTGAAAACCTCTTCCATTCTTTTCAAAAAAGAGGTAAAGGCCAAGGTGCAGGCCGCCACCACGGACGCCCCGGCAGAAACCCCGGCTGAGGAGCCCGCAGTGGAGGAAACCACAACGGAGGAAACACCCGCCACCACTGAGGAGCCCCCGTCAGCCCCCCCGGCTGCTGAAGAAACTACGGAAGAAGCCCCCGCAGAAGCTGCTACCGAAGAGACGGAAGAAGCAGCCCCCACCCTCAACGGCCCCTCCGCCCGAGAGAAAACGGTAGATGCGCTTAACGCCAAGCTGGCTGCCATTGATAAGAAAAAAGCATCCATTGCAGAGCCCTCCCGCAACCTCAATTCCCGATACAGCAGCTCCCTGAAGAGCATTGAGAAAAACATTCAGAAGATGGAGAAGGATTGTGCGGAAATCGACGGTCTTCAGGCTGAGTATGATGCACTTTCCACCAAGTCCTACAACTATGAGATTGTAAACGAACTTGACCGCAACAAGTACGCTGTGGACGGCAAGGCCGCCTACGATGCCATGGTAATGGACATGAACCAGAAGAAGAACTCCCGCAAGATTGGTGGTTTGGATAAGTTTGAAGAGCTGCGCGAGTCTTTCCAAGGCATCCCCGAATACCCCGAGGCTTATGCCTGGTATCAAAAGACTCTTAAAGAGCTCGACAAAAAGTGGGAAAAATCCATTGCCAACATTGAGAAGAAGCGCAAAAAGCTGAATGAAAACAAGCGCTCTGAAATGGAGGCCAAAGAGCAAGCTGAGTACGATAAGCTTGAGGAGCAGTTGGAGGAAGACGGTGAACACATTGCACAGGTATGGTACACCCCCCGCCCCAACAACCTGATTATGCTTAAAAACTGCAAGCGTAAAGTAGAGGAAGTACAGCGCCGCAGCAAAAACAATAAGCCGCTGGAGCACACCGGCAAGGTAATGACTCTGATTAACAATTTCTGGGTCAGCACCGATAAGGCACGTGATCTCATGCTTGCAGGTAACCTTGATGAAGCCCAGGAAGAGATGGACAATAATGAGGACTTCAAGGCCATCAGCAAACTGCACAAAACTCTCTTGCCCGAGGAGTACAAGAAACCCATTCAAAACCAGCGTGCAGACCTGTACAAGGAGATTAAAGACCGCATCACCAAGCGTCGCAATCTTCAGCGCTCTCTGGACTCCAAGCGCGCCGCTCTCAATCGCCTTACCGAATCTACCGATGGCCAGATTGACCGCCTCGCCGAGATTGTAGACCAAGAGCTTGAGAACATTAAGGCCGACGCCGCCGAAGAGGAAGCAGAAGCCGCAGAGGAAGCCGCCGCTGAAGAGGGCGAAGAATAAGAACACCCGTAATTTTAAGCAGACCTCCGGTAGCAGTGTTCCCGCACCGGAGGTCACTTAATACCCGCCATTTACCATGAAAATCACGCATCTGATTCCGGCCTTGGCGTGCACCTGCATGTGCGCCCAAGCAGCCATACCGGCAGATATTGATACCACTTTCAAAAATTACATACAGTTAGCCACGGAGCTGGAGCCCGTTTTGGCTACCGTAAAAGACCAACAAACGGCAGATGCCGCCACACAGCCCCTTTATGACCTGTTGCCCAAGGTCTATGAAGCCCGCACCGCTCTGCTCAAGATAGAGAGTCTCCCCACAGAGGTACAGGCAGAGGTTGTTCAGCAATACGGCAAAACCATGCAGGTGGAATGGGGCAAGGTGTATGCGCACATCTTCCGTATCGAAAAAGCCAATTGTTACCATTCTCTTTCATTTTTCAAACAGTTCCGCGCCTTATGCATGATGCTTCAGCAATGAATAAAATGCTCTTCCAGCTCTTGCTTTGTTCCCTCTGTGTTACTCCCCTGAGCGCACAAGAGGAGGATTCTGACATCCCCCCGCTGCGTGATTTACCGGACTTTGACGCAGAATGGGTACCGGAAGACACCACCCCGGCGGTGGAAGAAGAACCCGCCCTGCCGGAGCCGAACCAGGAAACCATCAATCTCATTCTCAAGGGGTTAGCACTGCAAAAAGAAATGCTCACAACCCTGCGCAGCATCACGGACCGCAAAACGGCAGACTCCGCCTCACGCGATATTCGCCGCATTGCGGCAGACCTCAAAGTTTGGGGTGCTACGCTGGATGCCCGCCCCGTGGAAGATGAAATCATTATGGGGGATTATGAGGTCAACTTCTTGCCGGAGATTCGCCAAATCTCTGCCGAGATTCGCCGTGAGGGCGAGCGCTTGGGCACCTATGGCTACTTCGGTTCCAAACTCCTCTACGAATCCCTTACCGAGCTGATTCGTCAGGCTCAGTAGCACGCCCCATGGAGGAAGACCCGCGCTTTCTTACAGAACAACTTATCACCTATATCGGCAACAAGCGCGCGCTGTTGCCGCTGATAGGGCGTGGGGTCTGTGAGGTGCTGAAACGCACCGGCAAACAAAAGTTGCGTATCTTGGATGCCTTTGCGGGCTCAGGCGTTGTCTCCCGCTATTTCAAACAATACGCCAGCACGCTGTACAGTAATGATTTAGAAACGTACAGCAGGATTCTCAACACCTGTTATCTGAGCAACCGCAGTGAAGTTGATACGGCAGAATTGGAGGACGCCCACCGAAAGCTTACCGAAGACATAGAGCAATCCCCCACCCCCGGCATACTGACAGAGCTGTACGCCCCTAAAAATGATGACCACATACACTACGGAGAACGTGTCTTTTACACCCACCGCAACGCCGTGTATCTGGATACCGCCCGACAACTCATCAGCGCACAACCGCAACACCTGCAACCGTATTTCCTGGCCCCGCTGCTCACGCAAGCCTCTGTGCACACCAACACATCCGGCGTGTTCAAGGGATTTCATAAAAATGCGGACGGCATAGGTCAATTCGGCGGACGCGGCAAGAATGCCCTGCAACGTATCTTGGCCCCCATTCATCTTCCCCTGCCCATCTTCTCTCGTTTTGAGTGCGAGCAGCATGTGCTGCAACAAGATGCAACGGACGCAGCCCGCACCCTGCCCGAGCTGGAGCTTGCCTATCTGGACCCGCCCTATAATCAGCACCCCTACGGCTCCAATTATTTTATGCTCAACCTACTGGCAGAATACAAACGTCCGCAAAGCATGTCTGCTGTATCCGGTATACCCAAAGATTGGAACCGCTCTGCCTACAATGCCCGAGCCAAAGCGGCAGATTCTCTCAGCGACCTCATCAGTGCCATCTCTGCCCCGCATATTCTTATCTCATATAACTCGGAGGGTTTTATCTCCCCCCAAGAAATGGAGGCGTTGCTTGCTTCCCACGGCCGCGTTACGCGTATGCAGCAAGACTACGCCACTTTCCGCGGCTGCCGCAACCTCCGCAACAGACCGACTCGCGTCAATGAGTTCCTCTACCTGCTGGAGCGGTAACTACCTTACACAAAAAGCCACTGCAAACCGCAGTGGCTTTTGTATAAAGATTTTTTAACACATCGCCTTACCTTACAGCTTCTTCCAGGGAAGAGCGGCAAGGAGGGAGTCAAAACCGAGGCCGGTACCGGCGGGCACCTTGAACTCGGGAGTGACATCCATACCGAGTTGCTCAGAGAAGGCGTTGGGGCGGTATACATGGTGTGTTACAAGACCGCACAGGGGCACCTCAGCCTCGGGTTTATCGGTGTAGTACTTAGCGGCATTGTATGCAGCCCAACATTGACCGAGGGGGTGATCCAAATAGGTGGTGAACACGGGCAAGCCGCTGTTGCTGTGGTGGCGGGCAGGCTTAACCAAACGCATCATGGGCTTGGTAGTGCGGGCGGGGATATTGCTGCTGGCCTCTTGCACGGGCATATCATAACCCAAGGGCATACCGGCATCTTGCAGGGCCTGCCATGCGTTGACATCGTAATAGCAGGGGTCTTCCACAAAGTCAATGCGGGCTTTCATGGCATCTGAGAGCATATCCCAGAATTTGAGAGCCTCATCTACGGTAAGAGTGCAGTTGAAATCTACACGCCACTTCCAATCGGGTACCATGGAGGCAAGATTGGTAAGACGCTCCACCGTGGTGGCAAGTTTGGGTACTACCTTAATTTTGCCTACACGAAAACCACGCTGGTGCAGGTTGTATACTTGAGAGGGGGTAGCGCTGACGGTGAGCGTGGCATGGCTGCGGGGAACACGCAGACCTTCAAACAGATTCACGCCTTTGGCGCGGGCCTCGCCGTCTAACTCAATGCACTTGAGAGCACGGGCACCCAGCTTGAGAGGAGAGCCCTCTCGCAAAGCTTCAAGCTCATACTCCAAAGGGGCATCGCCCAGCTCGGTCCATGACTGCAAGCAGGCATAGCCGCCGTTGTCACCGCGCAGCAAAACGCCCTCGCGAGGTTGCGCTGCGGCACGTGCGCTCAATGCGCCCACGGGATAAAGTGTATACGGTGTGTAGTGCATGCGCAAAGTGTACCCCCAAACTATCCATTTGTCACGCTCATTTTGCGTTATACTCTGCATTTGGTTGTAATATACACCATTTGCTCTTGACACCGCGTGCAGATAAGAGTAAAAACAAGCGCATGTTCTGGGAGATGAAAGAGCAGCTGCTCACGGGCGGCGTTTTATCACTGATGGCCGGTTTGTGCACGGGATTGGGTGCAGCACTGGCACTGTTTCTGAAAAAAACGGATACGCGCGCGCTTACCTACGCTTTGGGAGCCAGTGCAGGCGTGATGGTATATATCTCTTTCATGGAGCTGATGCCCGCGGCGGCTGAGATGCTGGGAGACAGCAACGGGAGCAAGTGGATTATTCTGGGTGCGTTTTTCGGTGGCATGGCCGTGGCCAGCTTGATTGACCATTTTGTACCTGAGGATGAAAACCCTCACGAGGTGCTCAGTTTGAATGAGCTGAGCAGCTTAAACCAATGCACGACGGATGAATGCCGCAGGCTGGTCAAGCAGAGAGTAAGACGCTCTGCCATGATGTTTGCCATTGCCATTGGCGTGCACAACTTCCCCGAAGGCATGGCCACAGTAGCCGCAGCGTTTGATAATACGGGTATTGCCGCTTCCGTAGCCCTTGCCGTGGCCATTCACAATATACCCGAGGGTATCACCGTTGCCGTGCCGCTGCTGTACGGCACGGGCAGCAGGCGCAAAGCCTTTCTCATAGGTACACTTACGGGATTGGCAGAACCGCTGGGAGCTTTGGTGTGCATGTTAATTTTGTTGCCTTTCTTGAGTGCCACCCTGCTGGCAGTGCTGTTTGCCATTGTAGCGGGTATTATGGTGTTCATTTCATTTGATGAACTCTTACCCATGGCAGAGCGTTGGGGTCACCACCACCTGAGTATTTACGGAGTGGTAACGGGTATGTTCATCATGGGGCTTGTGTTGTAAACAGCCCCCATTCAGTCTGCCTCAGGTACAATATCTGCATTCAGCATTGTCAAATAGGCTTCGGGCTCATTTCCGTCCGCATTGCTGAGGGAGGTTGCCATCCAGTGATTACCTTGCTCTAAACGGTAGAGTGCCACATAGCGTATGCGGTCACCGGCAATCTCTTCCGTATAGGTGGCGCAAGCACCTTCAGGCGGGCTTTCGATACTGCCGCGGTAATTCTCAATACACAGCTCCAACGCATAAATTCCGCGCACGGGGGCATGGAACAACACCAGATTTTGCCAATGCGCATTTTCCTCATCTTTTTCCCATTTAAGGGGGTATTGTTGAGGCGTGGGTATGGGGGATTCCGTTGTGATATCCGGTATTTTGTAATAATGCAAATGGGTGGACAGCTTACGACACAACAATGCACGCATTACCAAATTGATAAGATACACCGTACCCACCCAAATATACCACCAAATCAGCGCATTCTGCAACAGCTCGGGCTCATTGTTGCTGTAAGCCCAAAACAGAAAACAAACAAAAACAGCCGTCATCACGGCACCTATCATGAAAAAGCCGAAAATGCACGGGGGATTCAGAAAACAGAGAAAAATAATCACCAACTGCGCGCGTAAGCTCCATTGCAGAACGTCTCTGTACAAACGGCGAGCATAAATGCGGGCTTCGGTTTCTAACTCTTGTTGCGTGGCTCCCTTAGATATGTGCATGCGCAGATGATAGCATATATGGACTGCTATGGCAAACAGCAAATTATCAATGTAAATGGCAGGCAAGTATCGAGACTCGGGGATTCAGCTCGGCCAAACTGCGATTTTACTTGACAAAAACCTTTCTTTCTTATAATGTTTGGGCCATGTTCGTAGATAACATTCGCATATTTGCCAAAGCAGGCAAAGGAGGAAACGGTTTGGCCAGTTTCCGTCGTGAGAAATTCGTACCGCGTGGCGGCCCCGATGGCGGCGACGGCGGAGACGGCGGCAGCGTCATTCTTGAGGTAAGCACCGGCACGAATGATCTGCGCAATTATTTCTATGACCCCAAGCTGGTAGCCACGGATGGCATGCCCGGCATGCACGCCCGCAAACACGGCAGAGACGGTAAAACAGTCATCGGCAAAGTGCCCCCCGGCACCATTGTTTACCGCAGTAATGCCGCCACCATGCAAGAAGCCACTTGGCTTGAGCGTGAGGGCGATGGCATTGAGCTGGAGCAGATTGCCGACCTTACCGAGCCCGGCGAGCGTTTTGTGCTGTGCCAAGGCGGCAAAGGTGGCCGCGGCAACTGGCACTTCCGCACGGCTACGGATCAGGCCCCCATTAAGTTTGAGTACGGCACGGAGGCTGAGAGCGGCGTATTCTTCTTTGAGCTGCGCCGTATTGCAGATGCCGGACTTGTAGGGTACCCCAACGCCGGCAAGAGCACCCTGCTGGGTGCTATCTCCCGCGCCACACCCAAGGTGGCCAGTTATCCTTTCACCACCCTGCAACCCATTGTCGGCGTGGTAGAGTTTGAGGACTACACCCGCTGTGTGGTAGCAGACATCCCCGGTATCATTGAGGGCGCATCTGAGAACCGTGGCTTGGGCCATGAATTCCTGCGCCACATCATGCGCTGCCAGGTACTGCTCTTTGTGGTGGATATGACCGGACTGGAGCATGACCCCATTGAGGCAATTCAGACCCTGCGCAAAGAAATCAAGCTGTACTCAGAAGAGCTTGCCGAGCGTGACTGGATTATCCTTGCCAACAAGATGGATGACCCCACCGCCGTGGAGAATCTTGAGATGCTGCGCCAGCGCTTCCCCAAGGTAGAGATTCTGCCCATCTCGGCCGCCATGGGTGAGGGTATCCCCGCCTTCAAGGTACGCCTTAAAGATATGCTCCGCAAGTAATGCGCGTTGCGATTCTGTCAGACATTCACGCCAACGCAGAAGCCCTTGAGGCCGTGTTGGCGGATGCCCGTGCCTGCAACACAGAGCACTACCTTTGCTTGGGTGATACCATCGGTTTCAACGGAGATCCCGCCGCATGTGTAAGCCGCGCCATGCAACTGTTCAGCAGTTGCGTGCGCGGCAACCATGAGCAAGCCCTGTTGCAACGGGGGCTGTTCGGCGTGCCGCTCTATACCGCCATGATGGATCGCACCGCAGCCATGCTTTCTGCAGAGCACTTGGCTTACATACGCCCCCTGCCCCTGCGTGCAGAATGGCAGGGCATTACCTTGGTGCACGCTTCTCCCGTGCAAGCGGAAGCTTGGAAACGCATAGGAACCTTGCCCGCAGCAAGAGAAGCGTTTGCAGCATTTGAGGGGCAGCTCTGCTTTTTCGGGCACACCCACCGCCCTACGGTTTTCAAAGAAGAAAACGGCAATATCACCGGTATTCCCATTGTATATGGTACGGATAACACCTGCACCGTTACCTTACACCCCGACAGCCGCTATCTCATCAACCCGGGGTCCGTCGGGCAACCGCGAGACTATAATTGGCGCGCAGCCTATGCTCTGCTTGATACCGAGGCAAACACCCTCACCCTGCACCGTGTGGAGTATGATGTGGATTCTGCCGCCGCAAAAATATGCCACACAGGGCTGCCGGCTTCATTTGCTGCAGCACTCCGCCAAGGCATTACCCCCACGGGAGATTAAATTAAAGTAAAAGCATGCGGGCCCCCCGCTTGCATGGATTTTACATCTTGCCTAAGCACACACATTTTGGTAGAATGGAGGTTGTAATGAAGTACCGTATTCTTACGTATATCTGTGTTGCGTTCCTGTTTGTGCAGCTTTTGGCATCCTGCACATTCGACAAACCCACACACGTACAGAATAATACCGATGGTGCCGTTTACGGTGAGGTCTACCTGTATGACTCCCACTTTGTGGATGAGTACATAGGAGCCCTCCGTTTGGAGGTGACGGAACTCAACGGGCAAGTAACCGTCAAAAAGGACAACCCGAACTTCCCCAATTACGTAGGTTACAGGTTGTTTGCCACCTACAACTGGGCAACCCCGCAGATTACTTACCGCCCTGCTGCGCATATTGATTACACCATACAATCTCAGCTGCAATTTTTCTTATATTTTGAGGATGATAAGCAGGAGTTCATCTCTGTACCCCAATACAACGCCACCGTGCAATTCTCAAAAATACAAGGACAAAACAAGCTCCAAGCAGATATCATCTATGACGGGCTTAAAGGCAAAGCTGCCACAAAACCGCAATTTGTAAAGGGAGCCCTGCCCGTACAGGCAGACTATATTTTAGAGCTCAGACTCCACTGACAGGCAAACTCCGCATTGGTGCAAATGATGCACCGTTGCTTTATCTACACACAATCAGCCACGTAACAACGCCGCAAAACAGGCTTAACATACACCACATGGCAGCGGTGTCTGCGCTTTCTCGGGCGGCAGCAACATCTCCGGCATTGTATTGCCGGTCTACCCTCAAGGCAAAATAAACGGCAATGAGAGCCGTAGGCGGAAAACAGCAAAAGGTCAACAGCAAAGACAGTGCCAAGTGAGAGCTTGGGCGAGCCCCCTTGTACGGTGATTTCAGGGAGCCCAGCCCGGGCAGACTTGTAAGGGGCTCCCACCGGCTCATACCTTCCACTGCATACAGGTAATCAGAGCTGAGCATACCGGCCTTGACCATAGACTGTAAGGCAGGCAGAGAAAAAGGCCCTATGGGTTCTTTTTCTCCCTTTTTGGCAAGATAGTATTTTTCCGATGTATCCATACGGTATTGATTAACGCAGCCCCTGAAGGTGTTGATTAATGAAATACAAGCCGGTATAGATACGGGGGTCTATGGATTTACCGGCCGCAATTTGTTCTGCAAGCCAAGAATCAATGGTAGCCAAAGGAGCCTCATGTACAATGATATTTTCATTATCCACCCCGCCGCCATCAGCAACCTTACGCAGCCCCGTAGCCAAGTAAAAAGAAAGAGACTCAGAGGTAAGCCCGGGAGATGAAGGCCCCGTAAAAAGGTAATGCAACGCATCAGCCTCATAACCGGTTTCTTCAAGCAACTCTCGCCGCGCGGCTATGGTATCCGACTCCGGGCCGCAATCACCACTCAACCCGGCAGGGAAACACAGACTCTGCATGCCGATGGGCGGGCGGTACTCTTCCACCAACAGCACGTTACCCTCAGGGGTGCAGGCAAATATCATGACGGCAGAGGTTTGATTGACGCGCTCGCAGTACTCCCAACTACCCTCACGCACCATATTGAGAAACTTGCCATTGTACAGTGTCTCCATCATCTTGAAATACGGCGGCAGTGCAAACATTACTCGGTCCGCACTGCCGCCACGTTAAATATAAAAAGTATATGTTTACTCGCGCACAAGGGTACGGAAACGAGCCAGAATGCGGTTAGTTACGGGACCGGCCTGCCCTGTACCGATGGTGCGACCATCCAGAGAGGTGGCGGCAATAACTTCTGCCGCAGTACCGGTAAGGAAGCACTCATCTGCGCTGAGCACGTCAAAGCGGTTCATCACCTTCTCCACACAGGGGATACCCAGCTCTGCGCAGATATCAAACACGGCATGGCGGGTAATGCCGCCCAAGGCACCCTCAGTAAGCGGGGGAGTCATCACAACACCGTTGCGCACAATGAAAATGTTATCACCCGTACACTCTGCCACATTGCCATGCTGATTAAGCATAAGAGCCTCACCGGCACCCTGCTGCACAGCCTCAATCTTGGCGGAGATACCATTGAGGTAATTAAGGCTCTTTACCTGCGGGCAAAGAATATCAGGGTTGGGACGGCGGAAGGAGGAGGTAATCATGCTCAAGCCCTTCTCATACATTTCAGCGGGGTACAAGGCGATATTCTGCACAATGATGAACATGCTGGCCTTGGGGCAATTACGGGGATTAAGCCCCAAGTCACCCATACCGCGGGTAACTACCAGGCGAATGTAGCCATCCTCCATACCGTTGGCGGCTACGGTCTCCTCCGTAGCAGCGCATACCTCTTCAAAGGTCCAGGGAGATTCAATCATCAAATAGCGCATGGAATCAAACAAGCGCACAATGTGCTCTTGCAGGCGGAACACCTTGCCGGAATAAAAGCGAATGCCCTCGAAAACGCCGTCGCCATACAACACACCGTGATCAAAAACGGAAACCTGAGCTTCCGCAGAATCAACCAACTTGCCATCAAACCAGATTTTCATGGTACGTAATAAAGTAAAATTTGAACGGAGTCATTATACCCCCATTTTCATCCATGTGAAGCAGAAAAAACGCCTGCACTGCATTTTTTACGTATTTCTGACATACTAAGCACTTGCAGGAGGCAAGATGGCATGCTAGGATGCGCTCATGACCATACGTACCACCCTCACCGCCATGCTCTGCATGGCCACGGCCTCTGCCGTGAACGCCACGGAGCCCGCTGTTATTGCCCCCGTTGAAGAGCAAACTGCCTTAGCCACCTACACCGCCCCGTTGGAGACAATGTTCGGCCTAGTAGAGAAGATTAACGCACAGTTGGTCTCCGTTCAAGATGAAGACACGGCAGAAACGGCAGGCGAGGCTATTCAGCTGCTGGTAAAATCTCTGGACACCGCAGCCGTTGAGTTCGGCCAACTTCCCGCACCCACGCCCGCCGTTCAGGCTGAGCTTGACGCATGGTTTGCTGCGCGTGAGCACATTATGGAGACCATGGTTCAACAGGTAGAACGCCTTCAGAATGAAGGCCCTGCATTTTTCGGCTCCCAAACGCTGATTTCTGCCATTGTGATGGTAGGCTGCGTGCTTGGCGGAGCTCAATAATCCCTCTGCTTTTTACGGATTAAATTTATGCCGCTGTCCGGATTTCAGGCAGCGGCAATTTTGTTGACTCCTCTACGGAGAACAGGGCTTATTTATTCCCAAAGACGCTTCTCTAAAGCATCTTTGGCAGCAGCAACCTGGGCACGGTGTTTGCTTTGCCCCTCTGCCGCGCCGATTTCTTTATCATGCCAAATAACGCGGGCATAAAACGGGCCGGCCGGTTGATTTTCATCCACGGGGTTCACATCATATCTCGGGCCCGTACCATCCACTGCCTGCAATACCTCCAGCAAAGAGCCTTTGTAATTTACATCTTTAAGCTCGGCCGCATGCTCCAAACTGTGTTGCAACAGATGCAGAGATACCTTGCGCGCGGCGTTGTAGTTTGAGTCCATCATCACGGCACCTATAACACTTTCAAACGTATTGGCCAAGGTGGATACGGACTCCTTGCCGCCCACCTTCACCAGCTGAGGGCTCATCTCCAAATAATCACACCAGCCCAGCTCTCTGCACAAGTCTGACAAGTGCTTTCTGCTCACGATACCGGAGCGCAGCTTGGTCAGCTCCCCTTCGTCCACCTTGGGGAAAAGGGTAAAAAGCTCGCGGCTCACTACCAGCTCCAACACAGCATCCCCCAAATACTCAAGGCGTTCGTAATTGAGATTGGTGCTTTTCTTTTGGTCTGCGCTGGGATGCGTAAGGGCTTGTTTAAGCCAAGTAATGTCCGTAAACTTGTACCCGAGGCTTTCTTCTACCGGATTGTACTGCATGCGCCTATACTATCACAGCTTCAGGCACTTTTCCAGTATAGAGGGCATCATGACATGCTTTTCCTCTTTATGGCGTGAAATAGCGTTCACACGCACGCGAATGTAGTGTACAATGCATAAAACAACTTAATCACGATTCAACGCAATGGCTGATCAGAATCACAATCCCAAAGGGCGTCCGCCCATTCCTCCGCCACCTGCCCCGGGTAAGACCAACTGGGGCCTCTGGATATTGATTGCTGTCATCGCAGGCATTCTTGCTCTTGCCTTCATGTCCGATGACGGTTTCGGTGGCTCTACCAAAAAACTGACACTTGAAGAGTTTGAGACAGACTGCAAAGACGGCAAGGTTATTCTGCATGACCAAAAGCAGTTCCCCGTGGTTATTACCTCTGCCGCCAACAACGCAAAGGCAACCCTTACGGCATACCGTCTCAAGCAAAAACCGGCAGCCGAGGTAGGCACCTTTATTGTGCCTTACACCGACAGTGAAGCAATGAAAAACCTGCTTAACAAAGCAGGCATCACGAAAACGGTGGTACTGAGCGGGCTCCACAGAACACCTACATCTATTGAGGCTGTGACGGAAAAGCCCGTTGTGGCACAGGTAGAGGCATCTCAGACAACGCCGTCTGCCGAAATACCGCAGCAACCCGGCAGCCCCGCCCAAGACGGTGAGTCCATTACCGCAACGGATAACACCGCAGCCGATGAAGAGAAAGCAACGGATATACGCCGCGTACCCGTAGTGGTGCAACAGCGCTATTCTTTGCAGAAAGAACCGGATGTCATCAAGGTAAAGGACTTTGCCAAACTTTGCAATGAAGGCAGAGTGCTCTATGCCGGAGATGGCAAGAAATTTGAGATTAACGGCAAGCCGCTGCAAGTCATCAACCCGTTCATCATGACGGTACCGCTGGATTCCGGGCGCTTTATCATCGGCCAATACCGCAAGAGCCAAATGCCGGCCAAGATAGAGCCTAAGGATACGGAGCCCGTTTCCGTAAGCTTCAGCCCCGCATTCCAGGGAGACAAGATTAAAGAACTGCTCAACAACAACTTTACGCACAAGATTGAAAGCAACACATGGGAGGTAATTCTCATCAATTGCCTGCCGGTTGTTATTATCATCTTTATTCTCCTCTTCCTGTTCCGTGCTCAGGGTGGCGGCCCCGGCGGTGCCATGAAGTTTGCCCGCAGCCGAGCACGCCTGCTTGACCCCGCCAGCAACAACATCACTTTCAAAGATGTTGCCGGCATCTCTGAGGCCAAAGAAGAGCTTTGGGAGATTGTGGAGTTCTTGCGTAACCCCAAAAAGTTCCGCAACTTGGGTGGTACCATTCCCAAGGGTGTGCTGATGGTAGGGCCTCCCGGCACGGGTAAAACCCTACTTGCCAAGGCTATTGCCGGTGAGGCAGATGTGCCGTTCTACACCATATCCGGCTCTGACTTTGTGGAGATGTTCGTGGGTGTGGGTGCCAGCCGCGTACGTGACATGTTTGCAGAGGCCAAGAAGAACTCCCCCTGCCTCATCTTCATTGATGAGATTGACGCCGTAGGCCGTCACCGTGGCCACGGTGTGGGCGGTGGCCATGACGAGCGTGAGCAAACCCTCAATGCCATGCTGGTAGAGATGGACGGCTTCACCCCCAACGAGAATGTCATTGTAATTGCCGCTACCAACCGTGTAGATGTACTTGACCCCGCCCTGTTCCGCCCCGGCCGTTTTGACCGCCAGGTGATGGTACACCTGCCCGATGCCGCCGGGCGTGAGCAGATTTTGCGTGTACACGTGCGCAAGATTAAGCTTGATCCGTCCGTAGACCTCAACCCCATTGCCCGCGCTACCACCGGGTTCTCCGGTGCAGAGTTGGCTAACTTGGTGAACGAGGCAGCCCTCATTGCCGCCCGCAAAAATCAGAACACCGTTTTGCAGGCAGACTTGGAGGAGGCCCGCGAGAAAGTACGCTGGGGTCGCGAGCGCCGTTCTCTTGAAATTACGGACAAAGAGAAGTACAACACCGCCGTGCATGAGGCAGGCCACGCCCTCTGCCTGCTTAAGACAGACCTGGCAAAGACCCTGCCCCTGCACAAGGTCACTATCATTCCCCGCGGCCCGGCATTGGGTGTCACGATGATGCTGCCCGATGAGGACAAACACAGCGAGTACAAGAGCGAGCTGCTGGACTACATTGTGATGGCCATGGGCGGACGCTGCGCAGAGCAAGTTGTGTTCGGCGATGTTTCCGGCGGTGCCCGCGGTGATATTCAGCAGGCTACCTCCATTGCCCGCAAGATGGTGTGCGTATACGGCATGAGTGACAAGCTCGGCCCCATAGAATACGGCTCCAACCACAATGAGGTATTCTTGGCACGAGACATCTCCCAAACCACACGCAATTACTCTGAGCGTACTGCCCAGATTATTGACGAGGAGATTCAACGCATTGTTACAGAGAATTATCAGCGCGCCATCAATATCCTTACCGAGAATAAGGACAAGCTCTTGCTCGTGGCTGATAAGCTTATTGAGTACGAAACCCTCAGCGGTGAGCATATTGCCGAGCTCGTAGAGACCGGCACCATGCTCAACCCGCCCACTCGCGAGCTGCCCCCGCCCATGCCGGAGGACCTCGATGCCCCTACCGACCTGCAAACACCGGACGATAACCCGCCCGCCCCGGGTGAGGTAGAGGAAGAAGAAAAAGCCGACCCCCGTATCTGATACAACATCTTACCTCTTATACAACTTATGAACAGTAAGGAATTAGCATTTGCCTGCGCCGCCGCCGCGGATGAAACCAAGGCCGCTGATATTGCCGTGTATGACCTGCGCGGTACCTCCTCCATCACAGACTTCGCCATAGTCTGCACCGCAACATCTACCCCTCACCTTCGTGCCGTGCTCGGCGGTATTGATAAAGAGGTGTGGGAGAAGTACCAAATCAGTCCCGTATACGCAGAGCGTACCCCCAACGCCCTCTGGTCCGTGCTGGACTATATTGATGTCATGGTTCACATCATGGCCGGTGAGGTGCGTGAGTTCTACGGTCTGGAGAAATTCTGGAAAGAAGAGAACCGCATAGACTGGCAACCCTCTGCCGAGTAATCATACGGCAACACCCGATTTTCAAGCCCGCGCTACACGTAGCACGGGCTTTTTTCTTATACCGCATCTGCCATGGGGAGCCAAGCGGAGCGTTCTTGCTGCTCCGGCGTAATGTAGGCTGCATTAAGGGAGGAGAGAACGCCGGCGTGCTCCATACGTCCGTTCACTCGTGCAATGAGCCAAGGGGATTCCCACTCTGACTCGGGACGCATGCCCTGCTCTATGAGAAAATGCAGCATTTGCGGCGAGCCTCGGAGCACGACCGAACAAAGCAAATCTGCCGTACTGAGATGCTCCTGCCACCATGCCGCAGGTTCTTTCTGCAACAAAATGCGCATAAATGAAAAAGAATCTGCCTGCACAAGTTCTGAGAACACAGCCTCACACAGTGCATCATTTTCAGAACATCGCCACAGGGGCATATATTGTTGAAGCAATTGTTCGAAAGCCTCAGTATCATGATGTTTCATGGCATCACAAAAACGACTTAAAGGACGTGTATAGGTACAGGCATGCCTGATGCGCTGCCACAAAGCGCACAAATAAAGAAAAAGCCATACCGCCAATAACACCGACACCGCATACGGTACCCAATCAAAGCCCCACAACATACAAGCGCCTACCGGAACCACACACAAACACAATTTCAGGCATAAGTTCAGAATGTCTTCTTTCATAACAACATCATCAAATCAAAATCCCCCTAATGGGGGACTTTTTCACGATGCCTGCTCACCATTCCGCCATTCTTCAGCGCGGCGGAGGACGGCTTCGGGGATGGGGTATGCGCGCTCTTTAAGGTAGTCAACGGTGGCAATAAATCTTTCTCGGTCATGTTGCCATGACTCTTCGTCCAGCAACTCATCTTCCAATGATTCATCGGCCTGTTGTTGCACGGGGGTAATGGTATCTGCCCCGAACTCATCAAGAATACGGGCTTTATCCACCAACCCGCAAGAGACGGACCAAAGCCAGGGAGAAACGCGCTCAGCCTCAGCTTTCATCCCCTGCTGCAACAACAACCGCAACATATCGTTAGAGCCATTGTTAATTGTCTCCCACAAGGGGCCGTCCGAGACAGAAGATTGAGCCAGATACACGCGCTGCCATTCCTGAGCTTCGTCTTGGGCCAAAACTGTTTTCATGCAAGATAAAGCATTGCGAACCAGCATGTAATCAAACACATCCACAAAGATACAACCGTCTTTATCGCAAAGCGTCTTACGGTGTTTTTTCATAAGGGCCGCTAACGCTGCGGTATCCTCAGAGTCAACCGCACGTCTCAAGGCGGATATCAGGCGATGGCTCTTCCAAAACACCCAGATAAAACAAACGGCGCCTACAACAAGGACTAATCCACCTTTGACGGCAAGCTTGATAAGAAAATCTGAAGAGTCAGCCAAAGTACACATCATTATTTCAATTTTTGAGATTCCAAAAGAGCATCGGGATTAACATCTCGCCCCATAAAGGCACGGAACGCGGCGTCCGCAGGCACGGATGCACCTTTCTCCAAAATAGCTTTGCGGTAGGCGGCACCGGTTTCGGCGTTGAAAAGGCCATCTTGCTTAAAGCGCAGGAAGGCATCTGCCGAGAGCGTTTCTGACCACTTATAGCTATAGTACCCGGCGGCATACCCACCTTGGAAGCAGTGCATGAGGTTACGCATGACAGAAGGAGCCTGCACGGAGAACGGAGCCGTATAAGGGGCAAGCATCTCAGCAGAGACGGCATCTAACTCTTTACCGGCAAATTTATCTGCAAAGTTCATGTGCATTTCCAAATCCAGCTTAGCAACGCAAAGCGAGCGCATGTTATTGGTAGCCGGCATAAAATAACGACTGGCTGCCAATTTTTGCAAATACTCCTGCGGGCACGGCTCACCGGTTTCATAATGGAATGCGAATGTAGCCAATGCCTCAGGCTGCCAAGCCCAGTTCTCCAATAACTGGCTGGGCATCTCGGCAAAGTCCCACTCTACGGCGGGGCTGCAATGGCGGCGGTAACGGGTACGCCCCAGCATATAGTGCATCATGTGCCCGAACTCATGGAAAAAGATTTGCAGCTCGGGGTGAGAAAACAACACGGGCTGCCCGGGCGCAGCGGTGCTGAAATTAGCAACCAAAGCAGCCAAATGAGGTTCTTGCGCATTCCCCATACGCAACGGCATGCACCATGCACCGGCACGCTTACCTTTGCGTGGGTGCAAATCAAGGTAGAATGACCCGAGGTGTTTGCCGGTTTGCGTATCTCTCACGGCGTACAGTTTTACATCGGGGTGCCACACTTCCGCGCGGTCGGTAGGCGGTTGTTGCCCCGGCCGTACATAAGCGGTGGGAATTTCTGTATAGGTTACCCCGAACAGATTACCACACAGAGAGAAGAGCCCCTGAACCACGCGTTCTTTCTCAAAATAAGGGCGCACGGAGGCCGTGTTGAACGCATAGCGCTCTCCGGCCATCATAGATGCATATTTGCGCTCATCCCACGGGTTAATTTGTGTTACCTGTTCCCCCATGAGCCGAGATATGTACTCCAACAACTGCTCATTTTCTTTATCGAAAGCCGGTTTCAGCTCTCGCATCATACCGTCCACAAAGTTAAGGGCGGACTGCCCGTCTTTTACCATGCGGGTGGAGGCTTTCATATCTGCATAGTTGTTGTACCCTATCAACTGCGCGTATTCCTGCCGGAGCTCCATCATGGCGGCAATAATCGGGGCGTTATCATAAGGCGTGCCGGCACCGGGTGTTTTGGTACCTTCCCAACACTTGCGCCGCGTCTCCGCCACATTGCAGGTGCCCACCACATCCATAGCCAAACCGGAGTTCAGGGTAATAAGCCAAGCGGGCTTCTCATCGGTAGAAAGGCCGCGGGCGCGCGCCTCTGCTTCTGCCACCGCCATGCGTGCCGGGGACACCCCGCGCAGCTCATCGGCATCCGTTATAAGCAATGACCATGCAGCAGAAGCCTCTTGCACATTGCGCCCGTATTGCATAGCCAAACGGCCAAGCTGCAAATTGATTTCAGCCTTGCGTTTTTTCTGTTCATCATTCAATGCGGCACCGCTGTGAATGAAATGCAACACGGTTTGGTCTGCAATGCGTTTTTGCTCGGGGGTGAGCTGTTGCACCCAAGGCTGCTCGGATGCCGTTTTAATAACCGCCCACAAGCGGTTATTCTGCATGAGCTGAGCATCAAACTGAGTGAGAGCCCCCATGAGATATGCCTGCATTTGTTGCAGCGCGCGGTCCTCTTTCACCGCTGTAAGGTGGTGCAGGTATTGCTGGGTTTGCTCCAGCTCGGCAACGGCATCTGCATATGCCAAAAAGGTGTTTTCAAAAGTCATTTGCTCCGGTGTAAGGCGGCAGAGCTCATCAAGATGTTGCTCTGCCAACAATACGGCTGCCTCAGTATCAAGCATGGCCTGCTTGGGAGTCATGGCAGACCAGGAGGGGTACAACTGAGTACGAAACAGGGGATGCTCTACAGCTTGACGGTCAATTACAACAGGCGGAGCCTCAGGCAAAGCTGCGGCAAGTACCGATTGCGTAACAAAGGAACTTACAAACAGAGCAAATGCAGCGTATTTCATGGTAAATTAACGGTTGAGTTTGTGTACCTTCAAAAAGGCATCGGAGTCCGGCTCTCGCCCCATAAACAGGCGGTAAAGCTCATCAGCCGGCAAACTGTCGCCTTTTTCCAAAATTGTCTCACGGTATTTTTTCCCGATATCGGGATTGAGCAGGCCCTCATCTTTAAAACGGGTATATGCATCTGCGGCCAATACTTCTGACCACAAATAAGAATATACACCGGCAGCATATCCGCCGGAAAAACAATGCGGCAGCGTGCGTAACGGAGAATATGGTACAGAGGCATACGGCAGTTGGCAATCTGCCGCCAACTCGTGACATACTGCATCCAAGGGGCGATCTTTGAACTTCTCTTTATAGTTCACGTGCAGCTCCATATCCAATTTGGCCTTGCGCAAGGTCTCCATGTATGTGTAAGCCTGCAACACGGTACGGCTTTGAGACAGAGACTCCAGCATGTTCTGCGGGCAAGGCTTGCGAGTCTTGTAGTGACGAGCAAAGGTTGCCAGTACCTCCGGAGACCATGCCCAATACTCAGATAATGTGCTGGGGAACTCACAGAAATCCCACGCCACGCCCATGGCACAATGCCCCTTGAGCTCCGGGTGACTGAGAAGATGGTGCATCATATGCCCGAACTCATGGAACAGGACAATAACGTCTTCATGAGTCAAAAGGTTGGGTGTTCCTTTGATGCGAGGATCAAAATTAGCCATCAGTGCTGCCACATGGGGCTCTTGAATCTCGCCGTTCGGGCCGGGATTCGCCAATCTGATTTGAGCACACCATGCCCCGCTGCGTTTATTAGCTCTGCGGTACAAATCCAGATAAAAAGTGCCCAAATGGGTACCCTTGGCCGCATCATACATAGCCACGCACTTTACCTCAGGGTGCCAAACTTCAACCTTGCCCTCCGGGCAGGTCTCGCCGGGTTGCAGGCATACGGAGGGCAGTTGCTTGAATGTTACCCCCAGCAGTTTACCGTATACGCCGAACATACCATTGAGCACATCTGTGGCCTTTAAATAAGCGCGCACCATAGAGCCTGCGGGGGAATCTTCATTGCTACAATAACGGCTCAAGGCCTGCAACTCATCCCAAGGTTGCAGGGTCTCTACCGGCTTACCTACAAGGGCACTGTTGTATGAGTGCATTATTTTTTTTACTTCCTCATCATATGCCGGCTTTAATTTAGCAATCAAATCATCAACAAAGGCCAAGGCTTCATCGCCGTGCTGCACCATACGGGTGCGGGCTGCATAGTCCGCATAGTTTTTAAAGCCCAGCAGTTCCGCAAAGGCTTGGCGTTTTTCCATAATAGAGGCTATAACGGCGGTATTATCATAAGGGGTGCCCACCCCGCCGCCAAATAAAGCCTCCCAACATTTTTTGCGCGTTTGCTCCACAAGGCAAAGAGCCATCACGGGAGCAACGGTTTCATCTCTCAGCGTTATCAGCCAACCTTCTTTACCGGCCGCCTTTGCTGCCATAGCCAGAGCATGTCTGAAATCATCGGGCACACCTGACAATTCTGACTCATCTGTTATCAACAACTCCCAGCTCTGCGTGAAATCCTGTATATTTTTTTCATATTGCATACCCAGCAGCAACAGCTCTTTATCCAATTCATTTTTGAGCTGTTTTTGCTCTGCTGTCAGGTTGGCACCGTTATCTATGAAAATATCTATCAGTTGTTTTACGGCTCGTTTTTTGGCGGGTGTTAATTGAGCTGTTTTTTCAGGGGTGGCAGCACTTTGCAACAAGAGCCACAGTCTATCATTACAAAAAATCTCAGATGTGCAATCTGACAGGAGTTTGGCTATCTCATCCATAGCAGCGCGGTTCTCCGCACTATCTGCCGCATAGCTCAAATGTTGAATCAGCATCATCACGCATTGCAATTCATCAGATGCTTCTTCTACGGCCAAAAAGGTATTTTCAAATGTTGCATCTTCAGGAGCAAGCGCCAGTATCGTCTGCACGCGCTCTTGCGTCAGTCTAACGGCCTCTCGGGCATCTGCCAGAGCCTGAGCGGGAGTTAATTTAGACCATTCCGGTAAGCCCTCCGACCGGAAAAACGGGTGTGCAACCTGATTTTGAGAATTTTCTGCCGAGATTTCAGCCAACGGCTGCCCCGTAACAGCATCTGCATAAGATGCTGCTCCCCATGCAGACAACAACACGAACAATGAAAACAGATTTTTTTTCATGGCGGTCATTTATGATTCGTTCAACACGGCTCTACCTTATCACAATTTAACAATTTTGCAATGATAAATACCATATGGCATAAAAAAAGGCTGCCATGCAAAACATGGCAGCCCAATGAAAAAGACATTAACTTGTGCGCACTCACATGCGCGAGCAGACTTAGGAAAGAGTCGGCTTCTTGGCGCGACGAACGGAGCCGAAGCGCTTCTGGAACTTGTCGATGCGACCCTCGGTGTCCACGAACTGGTTCTTACCGGTGAAGAAGGGGTGAGAGTCGGAGGTGATACCGCAGGAAATCACATAGTGCTCAACACCATCGATAACCTCAGTCTTGGCGGAGGTAGCGGTGGAGCGAGTGATGAAGCGGCGGCCCGTGGTGATGTCCACGAACACTACAGGATTGTACTTAGGATGCAGATCAGCTTTCATAGTCTTATAGGCTGCGTTACCGTCGCAGCGCGCGGGGAATTATACACATCTGCAAACACATGTCAAGCCATTTCTTGAAAATCAAGCATTTTTTAATCAACAAATCCGTTTCCCCATCGGTGCTGCATACCATTGCCGCAAGCTATGATTCAAACGCCGACTTTTTGCCCCGAGAAAAATCACTCCCTACTTGACTATGCAAGGGCTTTAGCCTATACTGCCCTAACGGAATGAGCAGCACGCACCACAACGGCAAAATAAAAAAAGGTATCAGTTCTCTGTACCTGCTTAAAGCGTTGTGTGCTTTTTGGGTGGTGGTGATACACGCACAAATGTGGGGCAAAGATATTTTGCAGCCCATTTTAGGCATGGCTACGCCGTGTTTTTTGTGTATAACGGGTTTTCTGCTATACTCTGCCGACAAAGAAAAGGAGCTGAGCAAAGCCCTCAAATGGGCAAAAAAGGCACTGTGGCTCAGCGTGATTTTAAACTTGCTGCACATGGGGCAACACCTGTGGGATGGCGTGCCCATCACCCAATACAGCATAGGAAGTTTATTGACTAACCTGTTTACCGGCATTGCGTTCAGTACGCATTTATGGTATCTGAGCGCGTTGTGGACGGGGCTGTTGCTGCTGTATGTGCTGCGCCGCCTGATACCGTGGATGATAGGCATAGCCCCGTTACTGTATGCGTGGGCGCATATATGCTACAAATGGGGTACGGATATTTTCCCGCATGCGGAAGATTATGTGCTGTTTCTGATGCGTTGCAACGGGCTTATCACCGGTTTGCCGTTTTTGTGTACCGGCTACCTGATAGCCCGCTATCAAAAGAAACTGATGCGGTGCCGTTTACCGGTAGTATGGTGGGGGGCATGTCTGGCATTCCTGTTTTTCGGCGGAAACATAACGGCACTTTTACCGTTCCGAACATACGGGTGGCCGCATTTTGTAGCCATGTATGCTTTTATTGTGCTGACGATGACGCTTTGCATACGCTACCGTGATGCCCGGATTCCCGGCCTGAATGAGATTGGACAATATCACTCTGCCAACATCTATTTCTTCCATATTTTGGTACTCATTCACCTGGGCAGAATCTACCCCGAGATAGGCATGTGGCAAGCCCCTGCCGTGTTTGTGTGCACCATCCCTGTTTCCTGGTGTATCAACAAATGCACCGCTGCAATCGGCAAGCTCAGAGTTTCTGCACAAAATCAGCCCACGGCTGAGTGTAAATAGCTGAGCCGTGGTCACTGCACCGCAGCAGACGGAATCCGTAGCGTTGGGAAAAAGCCTCGCCATCGGGGGTTACGTTGTCCGTTATCACATCTGCACAACGGTGAGCCACATCCGCATACTGAGCAGATGCTGCCTTCAATAACACACGCGTCAGCCCTTGGGCGCGATAAGCTTCATCTACCACAACACAGCATAAAAACATATGCAGCGGGGAATCTGCACCGGCGTAAATATCCTCTACCCCGTCAAGCGTTAAAAAGTGATCATTGAACACCCCTGCCCTTAACGCATCCGCAATGTGCTTTTTTACGGGAAACAGGTTCACGAAACCCACAATGTTATCATTACAGGCAGCAGCAACCACGGTATACGGATAACGCTGATACCATTTATAGGCCTCTTGCGGTGGGGTAATGAACTCTTCCCCATAAAATTGCAGCTCCAGTTGTGCCATCTGCTCAAAATGGGCATAGCGGAGCTGCTGCAACAAAATCACCCCTTCCATTTTAACTTGTTGCGTACTTTTTTAAGCAAGATGAGAGTTTTTGTTTCAATATCGTAGCGATATTCCGAATGACTGCAACCACAGCACCATGTGGAAAACTCAAACGTATGCTGATTCACCCAGCTGATGGTTCCCTTACCCTCCACATGGTGCTGATTCTCCCAATCCGGCTCGGTTGCAGAATCCAAAGCAGCGGACTCAAAAATATAATGATTCCCCCACCCGGCCAACACTACATATTTGCCATCCGCAGACCAGGGCATCTCATTAGCATCCGTTGACTCATAAGGAGCCGTGAGCAATTTGCCACCGGGGGTGCGAACCTTGACCACTTGTATAAAAGGCGAAACAATCTGCTCCGTCTCTCCAGCTGCTGCATCAACTTGAGAATCTGCCCCATCTTCATCAATATCCGCACCGTACAAAGCACACGTATGCTCATATTGCACCCATCCTTTCCCGGCAGGATTCCCCACTCTCTTCATCACCTCTGAATAAACGGGGGCTGAAGAGATAAAAGAATCATTTCTGAGGCGTACTTGAAATGAATGCACACCGGCTTCTTCAAGAGCTGCCAACAAACGCTCAAAATGAGGAGACTGATACTCCTCTAAAGTATCCACTTTTAACACTAATGCGGCATCATCTGCCGCCGCAGCTTGCACACAGGCCGCAACATCTGTTTGAGGGGTAATGGAAACCTCTGCGGCAAAAATTACAGAGGGCAGAGACAAAATCATTAACGATAAGGTACGCATCTGCATCATAATAAACAATAACTGTTGCTATGTCAATCTCGTTTCCCGAAAAGGCTTTTCGCCCGAACTTCCGGCGGTAAGTCTTTGTAATGGTCTTTACGCTTCAGGCCATACATCAGCTGCACAGCCACCCACCCGGGTTCTTCCGCTTGATTCTGTTCTCTCTCGTAATGTCGTTTCCGTGATTTGCGACCGATTTTTTGATAAGCAAGCGACAAAGGGTATAAAATAAACGGGAAAACGAAAAGACCGAAAGCCAATAAGATACTTGACCATGGCGAAGGCGTAATAAAGCCGGCCAAGATACTCGACACCATGAGAGCAATGATAATCTCAGGCACATGAGAAAAACGGGCGGACTCACCTTTACCACTCTGTGATTGCCCCTTTTTCTTGCGTGATTTCTTTTTATGTTTTTTCATGAACTCAGCGTATGGGGCGTTTGCGGCGAATCATGCGGCTGCGATTCAGAGAGGTTTGAGGATTAGCAAACACTCCTCTCAATTGAGCTTTCATATTCTCTTTTACTTGGGGAGAGGTACGCAAATCTGCATCAATCATCATATACCCCACCTCAGCTGCCGCCAAAACGTCTTCCTGCGTTTGGGCCATATGCAACATCAGCCTATATTTCAGCTCCAATAATCGGTGCCTGTTTTGCGGCACAGCTTCAAACAAAGCGGCATCAATAATTTCCAAAGCAACGGCATCCGTCGGTGCTACCTCCGACGCATGCTTGCACGCCAAAAAACGCCGTTCTGCATCTGCAAGTGCTTTTAAGCCGCTCCTATCCTCAGAATCTATGGCCATTATTTCCGCTTGCAGCTCTCTATTCTGAGCATGCAGCTCCTCCGGCACCAATCGCCACGCTGTAAGCATGGCTCCTAATTTTTCCACTCCCTCCAAAGATTCCGCAGACTTCAACAACTGAGCAGCCTGCAACCCCGGCTCCAATATGGAACGCACATGCACAGGGTCACTCTCATAGCCGAATAATCCACCCAGAGCACGCCCCTTAGAATCCAACACCAACACGGTAGGATACCCATCTATCCCGTATTTGGTACACAATGCCTTATTTTTTTCTAATTGCTTTTGATCAAACTTCGGATTATGCGGCACATCCACCTCCAACAACACAAAATGATTCTCAGCCCATGCAGCAAAACCGGGATTATCCAACACCTCTGCTCGCAGCCTCATGCAATAGCCACACCAATCTGACCCGGTAAAGTCAACCAACACAGCCTTGCCCTGCTTTTCTGCCTGCGCCAAAGCAACCTCATAATCCGTCCCCCAGTCAGCGGCATTCACGGCTGCTGACATTACCGCCACAGCGGGTATCAAAAATAAGTTTTTCATTTTCGAGATGTTCACAGACTCCATTTTACAAACAATCACACACACCGCAAGCTTATTTCTTCAGAGCTCTTCGTTTCTCTATGAAAAATAGCGTGTAATTCAACAAAACTCCGGGTAAGTAAAAACAAACAATTCCACCCCAGCCAAGCAAAAACATACCCATGGCATACGCAAATTCATCCATAGAATCCGGAGTAGAATTCCAGCCGGCACAACAAACATACACGGTTATCAACAACGGCAGCAACAATCCCACCAGCTGCAACAGAGAACCGCACTTTGTACGCGCAGGTATATACAGCACTCCGAAGACCGGGCAGACTAACCAGAGATAAGCAAAAAAATAATCACACAAAACCTCAAAAATTGTAGTTTCTTCGTAAGCCGGATAATATCCGGCGTGTGACATCAGCCCCACAAAAGACAGTGAGGCCGCGATACCCAGAAATTTTCGAATAAAACGACGCCTCAAGAACACACACGGAGGCAACATTCTTTGCTCAAAGGCGTCATTAACGCCAACTGATTCGGTTTTAGGCAACTTCATCTTCAATCATCACAAAGTTGTAATTGTAAATCCAAAGTTTGTTGAAAACTCCCCGGATTCTTCATGTACTGATGCGGCTCTATGTCTTTCAGCTTTGATATATTGTCATGCTCTATGTGCATGGTAAAAGTAGAATCGGAGGAACGCCGCACCTCAATAACGGCATCCCACTCGCTCCCCGATGAAACACCATAATCAAATATCTTCTTAACTCCTCCTTTGATGAGTTGTTGTTCAGAATGCCCCAAATACTTAATCAGAGACAATCGTAAGCGCAAGGTATAAGGTGCGTCCACTCGCTCAGCATCGCAAGCCTCTACTGTCCAGCGACACGCTTTATCATTGAATTCCCCCATCCCCGGAAAACGTATATCCCCTGTGGGTTCAACCCGTACTTTAGTAATTCGATTGCCCTGACGCGTCTCTTCTATCAGCAACGGGATTCTACACAGCTCTTGATTCACCCAATTTACATCCATCAATTTAACACTCGGAGAATACACCATCGGGCGGTTCGGAAGAATAGTATCCTTATGATACGTGTTCGTTGAACATGACACCATGGTACTGATAAAAGCACCGAAACATAACATAGAGATGAGGCTTTTCATAAATGTAGCTGTGTTTCTATGCAAAAATTATAGCAGAAACATCCATAGCGTTGCAAGTCAATAATTGAATACAAAGCGGATGAAAAGTTGAAAGTTGAAGTTTTAAAGTTGAAAGTGATAAGCCAAGCCTTAAAGCCCGCAGGAATACACCTACACGCTAAACATGCCCAGATGGATACTTTCAATTTTCTACTTTCAACCTTCAACTTTATAATGATATTTACCCTAAGGGCAAGTGATATTCACGCTGCGCGTGAGTGATATTACTCCTGCGCAGTAGTGATATTGAAGGGCTCTGCCCTTCAGTTGATGCGTAACCCGCACGCTTGTCACGCTGATTTATCAAGCCGAAGCATCTGCGGTGGCTGAAGCTTTAGCGGAAGCGGGCGGCGTGCCGAACTCTACACATTCAACTTTAAAAATTAAACTTCAAACATTAACGAAGAGCGAGCATTAGCGAGACGCGTAGACGGGTCGCGGGACCTCGGGATACGATTTATCCTCTTTTGCAAGCTGCGCGCCGCCGGGGGCGGCTTGCAATATTTTGAATTTTTTACTCGCGTTGCTCGTAGAGAAGAATCCGTCTTGCGACGGATAGTGAAGAGCTTGCGGGAGCAAGCAGTGAAGAACGCCTCTGACGAGGCGTAGTGAAGAACTCGCTGCGCTCGTTGAGGAATAACGAAGAAAGCCGTAAACCTTTCGGTTTACGGCCTTCGTTATTCCTGGCGGCTATCTACTCTCGCGGGACCTATCGTCCGACTACCATCGACGTGCTGATGTTTCACTTCCGGGTTCGGAATGGGACCGGGTGGG
>JAZRBG010000037.1:0-2245 GCA_045634945.1 Akkermansia sp.
CATCGCAACCTCGGAACGCAGCTTCAATAAGCAGGGAATGATTCATATCCGCCGAGCAATTTTCATTAACATTCATTCCATGTTCTATCAGCATTTGTAAATGCGCGGTCTTTCCCTGTTTCAGGACGAAAGTAACCTCCCAGCCGGCGTCCCTCGCAAAGTGTGTGACATCCACCCCGGTTTGTAACACATACCGCATGATAGGCGCATCATGAAGCCGGATGGCTGTGAGGAGCAGTCGCATATTATCCACCCCCTTATAGGCACCACTTTCAAGCAATTCTTGAAGCTTTTGCTCATCACCGTAGCAGACGGCATCTGACCAAGCATCGCCTGTGGTGGCACCGGTATCCATCAGCAAGCGAGCAAATGCAGCGTTATGAGGAATCGGCTCAAACAATTCTTGTATCAAGGCTTTGTCGGCGCGTATTTTTTCCACACTCAACAAATATCTGAATACATCCAGCGATTCTGAATCTAGCGCCCAATCAATAGCCGTATACTCCCAGACACCAGTCCGCTGAAAAACATCCGCTCCGGACTCAACCAATAGTCTTGCACATTCTGTATGGTTATTCTTTGCTGCGAGCATGAGCGGTGTAGAACCGCCATGAGCAGGACTGAGCATATTCACATCTGCACCTGCTTGCAACAACAGCTTGGCTCCTTCAGTATACCCATAAGCGGCACAAAGATGCAATGCGTTTTGACTTTCACCATCAGGCGCATTGGGAGACAGGCCCAAATCCAAAAGCACCTTCATGCATTCTATTTGATTATCACTTGCTGCCAAGATAAGCAACTCCGGTGTCAGCTCTGCTCCGGCCTGCAAGAGCTCTTTCAACTTTTCAGCATTCCCGTTCCTGATGGCGCCTTCAGGCGATTTTTCTTGCTCCTTTTCTATCTGTTCCGCGAGTACCTTCCAAAAAATCTTTTCCGGAACGCTGATTTTCATGCCGGCCGGCAGCTTGTATTCGACATTTTTGCCGTTCATTTCTTCGGTTATTTCTACCGTTGCATGAGCAGGAATGCAAGCCGTACTGAGAATCCACCATACCATGAGGGAAGTTTTCATGCTGTTATTCTAAATAACGATGCTGCGCTTGTCAATTCTTTTTTAACGCTGTGTGTTTACTTTGCCCTTGAATCGGTCGGAGAAAGTTGTTACAACGCCCCGTAACAGATATCCGCTCCGTTATGACCATGCCCGCGTATCCGAGAATCATTTCTGCCATAGTTCTCTGCCTTGCGTTGGTGGGGCTCAGCTCCTGCGTAAGAACAAGTGAAGCCGTGTTTCATCATGCATACGTTTGCGATGCCGTTGTGACCACCGAAAACAACTCACCTGATTCTGACGTTGCGAAGTTTGCTTCCACCAAAGTGCCGGTGTACAAGGTAGGCAGTAAATATTATGTACAAGGCGAACCGGCAGAATTGTATTCTCGCATCGGGAAGCTGATTATCTTCCAGGATGAGTCGGATTCAAGCCATTTGGTCTATGCCTCAGCTACCGGCAGCAAAGCATATTATGAGGTGGAGTTACAAGAACTGAGCGGCTCCACATGTTGTGTTTTTGCGGAGGACCTGAGCAGCCCCCTGTCGACCTTGCCGAAAGATTGCACTGAGCCCGTAGGACTCTATGGCATGCGGGCATACCGTATTTTGCCTACGTCGCATGATTCCTCATGTCTGTACAATGCCAAAGACCATGCCGTGGTACGCATGGATGCCGATGAGCGGCTGACATGGCGAGCGCTGTATGCCTACCCGGCGGCCGGGCTTCTCTATGTCTGTGTTGACTTGCCGGGGAGTATTATCATGACCCCGCTCTACCTGTTGTATGAAATGTGCCGTTAGTGGGGGCTACTTCCGTTGCATGTATTCCTGCAACAGGCGGTAACACTCTGCGTAGGCGTCCCCATAGATGACGCTGTCTCTGAAGAGAGTGAGCGCATCGTCTCCGTTCATGTTGCGAATGCTCAGATCGGGATTGCGAGCAAGGATCAGTTTCACTTTTTCCGGTTTACCGTATGCATGCATGAGTGCCGTATAACCATCGGGATCTTGGGCGTTGATGTCTGCCCCGGATTTCAACAGCAGCTCTACCGCTTCATCGCAACCTCGGAACGCAGCTTCAATAAGCAGGGAATGATTCATATCCGCCGAGCAATTTTCATTAACATTCATTCCATGTTCTATCAGCATTTGTAAATGCGCGGTCTTTCCCTGTTTCAGGACGAAAGTA